>JBBSSR010000036.1:0-34297 GCA_038241955.1 Flavobacteriales bacterium
GGGAATTGGTGGTGTTCTTGAACCCTTACAAGCTGCACCAGTTATCATTGAAGATGGTGCGTTTATTGGTTCTCGTTGTATTGTTGTAGAAGGTGTTCATGTAGGTAAAGAAGCTGTATTAGGAGCAAATGTTTGTTTGACTGCCTCTACAAAAATTATTGATGTTACTGGGGACACTCCTATAGAAATGAAAGGTTTTGTTCCTGCTCGTTCTGTAGTGATTCCTGGAAGTTATACTAAAAAGTTTGCCGCTGGAGAATTTCAAGTGCCATGTGCTTTGATCATTGGTACTCGTAAACCATCTACTGATTTAAAAACTTCATTGAATAACGCTTTGCGCGAATATGATGTAGCGGTATAAAATAAAAAGTACTAAACCTAAAAAATCCAAATTTCAACTGATAATTCAATTGGAATTTGGATTTTATTTTTTAAAAAACTGTGACATTAAAATTTATTTTCTGCCAATCTTTCTTTTTAGATATTTCTTCTTGGTAATCTTTCTTTTAAATTGAGTGGTTTTCTGTAAAAGAATAGCGTGCAATTTTTCTTCTGGTTCGTTACTTAATTTAGCATAGGCTTTTGCAATCACTTTCACCATCGTTTTAGACAACCACATTTTCTTGAAATTATCCATTCGTTCTTCAATAGACAAATCTTTGAAATTCATTCGATTCAAATCTATCAGATAGAACTCATATTTTCCTATATCTTTTTTTACAACCAACGTATTTCCTGGAGAATGGTCGAGGAAATTAATCTTCGCTTCGTGCATTTTAAAAGTGAATTCAGCAAATTGTTCCAAAATTATATTACGTTCTGGAAATAATGGATTATGAATTAATTCTCGAATAGTAAAATCATAATCTATTTGATGAGACACGTAATAGCTGTCTTTCAACAGTCCAAATGCATTTCTATTTTCGATATATGCAATGGGGAAAGGTGTCAAAATATGATGCTCCAGCAAATAATTTGCATAATCAAAAGAGCGCTTGGCTTTGGTACTTCTAAAAAAAGAGTAAACAATCGATTTGAATATTCCTGGTTTTTGGAAAAATTTAATATTTACTTTTTCATCACCAAGAAAATTAGACTTGATAGTGTTTCGAGCACCAGCAACAATCATATCTCCTTCTTTAAAAAAATTAGCAACTAATTGAAGAATAGCTTCTTCTTTACTTTTATATTTGGAATGGATGATTATTGACACAGCTTTCTATTATAATTTGGTTTAAAAGTATAAAAAATAGTACTTTGCACCAAGGAATAGCACCACAAAGAAATTGAACTTCCCATTTTAAGAGTAGTTTAAAAGACTCAATATTATAAATCGCAAATAACAAACACGTAAAACAACAACTAGGATGAAAGTTTTAATCATACAAAACAAACGAATTGGCGATGTTCTAATCAGTTCGGTAATTGCTACTAATTTTAAAGCAAAATATCCTAATAGCCAAGTTCATTTTATGGCTTACGATTTTACGCATGGCGTTATTTTGAACAATCCAAATATTGATAAAATAATTTCCATTAATGATAAAGAATTAAAAAAACTTCCTGTTTTATTTAAATTGATTCGTGCTATTAGAAAAGAAAAATACGACATTATTTTTGATCCCTATTCTAAAACACAGAGTAAATTAATTTGTAAATTCTCTAATGCAAAACAAACAATAGGCCACAAAAGCCGAAAAAAGCTAGGGAATTGGGGATATTATACAAATCCTGTAACTATTTCTAAAGAAAAAACCAAAATTTGCGGTAAAGCAATTGAAGATAGAATTCATTTACTGAGTCAAGCTGGTAATTTCGACCCTATAGATTATGAGCCTAGAATATTTTTGACGGAAGAAGAAAAAAAGGAAGATTGGCTAGGTAAATATGGAGACAAAAAAGTTATAGTTCTTGGCGTTTTAGGAAGTACGCCGCAAAAATCGATGCCTTATGAATATGTAGCCCAAATGGTTGATTATATTGCAACTAATTTTGATGTGAATATTCTATTTAACTATGCGCCGAATCAAAAAGGGCAAGCGCTAAAAATTTATGAAATGTGTAAAAATAAATCAAGTATAATTCTGGATATTTATGCCAAAACTATTCGTGATTTTATTAAATTGATGAATCAATGTGACGTTTTAGTGTCTAATGAAGGAGGAACAGTACACATTGCTAAAGCTTTGAACAAACCTACTTTCACCATTTTTTCTCCTTATGTAAACAAAGACCATTGGGCTAGTTTTGAAGACGGAAAATTTCATCACTCTGTTCATTTACTAGAAATGAAGCCTAATTTATTCGATAGTTTTACTTTTGAGGAGCGCAAGAAGATAGAAAAAAACCCAGATGAATTGTACAAGCAACTTACTCCTGAAATGATACTTCCAGAGCTGGATGTTTTCTTGAAGAATAATTTATAAAACGACAAATTTAGTAATTACGTCCGCGTGAGGGATGGTAGTGAAGCTGTTTTTTGCGGCGACTATTCTTCGCCTCAAAAAAAGCGGGAACGTACAGCCCGACCCGACCTTTTCGGGAGGGTCACGCCCAAAAATTCAAACACATAAAAAAAAGCAACCTTACGAAGTTGCTTTTCCTTTTAGTATTCCAAAATCAGTATATTTTTTCTGTTGAATTTTAGTTTCTTTTCGAATGTTTTTATTTTTATTGATCGATTCTGGAGTTGCATAACCTCGAGGATGGTCAAGATGTAAACAAACGGTACTGTATCGTATTTGTTTAGGTTTTATACCATAATTAACCAATCGCTCTCCTAATTCTCTATCTTGCCCTCCGTATTGCATACGTTCATCAAAACCATTAACTGCGAGAATATCTTTTTTCCAACCGGAAGCGTTGTGTCCGTTCCAACTTGGAGTTGTTGGTGTCAAAAAGTTTAGAATAGTACTTTTTAAACCTGTAGCACTGACTTTATTATTTTTGAAGGATGAATCCATTCCGTTTTTCTTTAGCCAAGAAACATCGAAACTTTTACCAGAATAAATATCTTCTTTAGTAATATTTTGCGAGAGTTGCAGCGGTAATTTATGATAACCTCCGGAAAGAAAGTAACCTTCTTCCCTAAATTTTATATGTTGCTCTACAAAATCTGGGCGCGGAATACAATCACCATCTGACATCATTATATAATCTGTAGTGCAGGCAAGTATCGCTTTATTTAAAATTTGAGATTTTTGAAAACCATTGTCTTCATGCCAAACGTGAATGATAGGAAAAAAGACTTCCTTTTTTAATTCCTCGATCAAATCAAAAGTTTCCTGACGTGAACCGTCATCGGCAATAACCATTTCGAAATTACGATACGTCTGTGTGTTATAACCCCAAATAACTTTTTTGAGCCATTCGACAGAATTATAGGTGCTAATTATAACGGAAATATTCTTTTGCATAATACCACAAAGGTAACCTAAAATTATTAATTTTGTTTTTCCTTACAACTAAAAAAAATGAAGAAATTAACGGTAATAATTCCAACGTACAACGAGATCGATTATATAGAAGATGCTATAAAATCGATTGAATTCGCAGATGAAATTATTGTTATTGATTCTTTTAGTTCTGATGGTACCAAAGAAAAAGCTCTTGAATTGGGTTGTAAAGTATTTGACCGAAAATTTGATAATTTTTCTAGCCAAAAAAACCATGCTATTTCTTTTGCCACTGGAGATTGGGTCTTATTTATTGATGCCGATGAACGCGTTTCGCAAAAGCTGAAAATTGAAATTTTATCAGTTATCAAAAATGGAAAACACCAAGGGTATAAACTTCAATTTCCACATTTTTATATGAATCGTTTCTTGTATCACAAAGTTGATAAAGTGGTACGATTAGTAAAAAATGAATCTATTTCTTTTTCTGGAGATGTACATGAAAAACTACTGTTTAAAGGAAGTACGGGTGTTTTAAAAAATTTTATGATTCATTATACCTACAAAGGGCTTTCTCATCTTTTACAAAAGAAAGATTCTTATGCGTGGTTTCAGGCCAATACATCTTTTAAGAAAGGCAAAAAAGCAGGCTATTTTCATTTAATATTCAAACCTTTTTATCGTTTTTTCTCTTCTTATATTTTAAAAAGAGGTTTTATGGACGGAATTCCCGGTTTGGCATTAGCTAGTATTAATGCTTATGGTGTTTTCTCAAGATATGCTAAAATTATTTTAATTGAAAAAGGACTAAAATAACTTTAATCTTCCAAACCGTAATTTAAGTTTAAACTTCAACATATTGTCTTCTCCTTTTATGTCAATTCGCATGATTTCGTAAGGATTTTTAAAAGGAAATTTATTAATTCTATTCCCTATTCTCAGTCCTGCTTTTATATTATTTTGTTTTAAAACAGTAATAAACAGTGAGTTTTTAGGTTCTTTTTTGGGATAGTTACCGTATGGATAAGCCAAAGCATTATAAACTTTTAAGTTGTTTTTCTCAATAATTGCTGCACATTTAGAAAAATCGGCATTAATTTCCTCTTCAGATAAAACAGCATATCTTTGATGAGCAAAAGAATGAAACCCCAACTCTACTCTACTGCCTAAATTTTTCAATTGATCGACAGACATAATTTTTTGTTTTCCTAAATTCCATGAATCTAAATTTCCAATATAATTAAAAGGAATAAAAAAAGTAGCCTTCAAATTGTATTTTTGAAGTAAAGGAACTGCGTAAATTAATTGGTTTTCTGTCACATCATCAAAAGTAATAACCACGCTTTTCGACTCTATTGTTGTTGCATTTTCTAATTCAGCAAGATGATATGATGTATACCCCGTATCAACCAAATAACTAAACTGTTTTTCTAAAGTATCTTTAAAAATAGTTAGTCCTTTGCTGTCACTAGAATTATTCGAGACATTGTGGTACATTAATATAGGTAAACGTGTCATTTGCTTAAATTGCATTTAAATGTAAAATTATTACATTTGTAATTCATAAACTTATTTATGCAGAAAAATATTTTTTTTTTAGACAAAGGTATTGGTTTTGACGAATACAATTCTCAATTAACATTACAAGCCAATGAGCTCGCTAACATGTTGTATGAAAAGAAAATCAGACCCAACTACTTTCATTTAATAGTAATTCCTTTTGGGAATTTTATAAAAAATTATTTTTTTAAACTACAAATTCTAAAAGGCAAAAAAGGATTTATTGTCTCTTACTTACATGCATTTGCTGTTTTTAAAAAGTACTTATTTTTATGGCTCAAGTATAGAAAATTAGAATAAACAATGACTAAAAGAAATATTTATATTGAATAATTATCTATTTTTGGCTACCAAAAGTCCATAACATTGTATGTATTTATTGCCGAACAATAGAATAGACAAAATTTTATTGTACTTTTTGTATAGGATCTACTTTTAAAATATTAGAATATTCTAAAAAGGTTTCTTTAGCGATAAAAGGCGCTAAAAATTCTTTTTTTACCAAATCGACATTTCTTAACGAAAATTGATTTTGCAAATTTTTATTTGATAATAAAAGGGATACTTTTTCAGCCAAAAGATCGTGATTTTTGACTGGTTCAAAAAAACCATTTATACCATTTTCAATAATCTCAGGAATTACACCAACTTCGGTGGAAATAATAGGAGTTCCAAGTAACATCGATTCAAGAATAGATGTAGGTCCACCCTCCCGTTCCGAAGTCAGTAAAAATAAATCGAATTGTCTATTTAATGAACTAGCATTTTTAATTTTATTAGTAAAAATAAAATTATCACCTAACCCTTTTTGTTTGACACTCTGAATAAGTGGTTCGGTTAATTTAGAAAACTCACCAATTTGAACAAAATAAACATCTTTTCTATTCATTTTGTTTACCACCTTGTCAGCAACATTTATAAAAGTTTCTAAATTTTTTGCCTTAGTATGATTTCCTATATTTCCTACGATAAGCTTATTCGGTTCAATGTTATATCGTTCACGAATATTTAAAGATTCTTTAGTATGTAATATATCCTCGGATACACAATCGTGAATCACTTTCAATTTATCAATATTCTTCCTATTTAGCATTTTGGAAAAATCATTTTGGACAGATCTTGAAACACAAATTATCGAGTTGAGCCCCGAGTAATTATATTTTAATTTACTAAAAATGCTACCACTGCTTCCCATTCCTTTTTTTGAAAAAACAGCTTTCGTTCTCAAACCAAAAAGTAAATCTGAGATCATGAATACAGTCAAAGAATCGCTTGTATGCAAGTGTATTAAATCGGGCTTTATTCTATCAACAATCGTTTTTAAATAATAATAATTGACGATTTTATTGAGTTTTTTACTTTTTGAAGAAACGAATTTAATGTTATTATTGATACATTCTCTATGAAAAACAGAATTCCCAACACCAAAAACGATATTTTCCACATTCAACTTTTCCAGTTCAGGCAATATATCAACTATTTGTTGTTCATTCCCTCCCCAACTTGTTGCTCCAGCTATGTGTAATACTTTCATGTCAAATTATTTTGTTTTATATACGTACATTTGTGGACTAAAATTTATAAAAATGAAGATTGTAATTCTATCACATGACGGTTGGGGTTTTGGTAAACATATTCATGATGAGCTTCTAAATATCAAACATGAATCCACTTACATTAACTGCATGGAATTTAGATATGAATATGCAAATATAATAAAAAACTTAAGTGCTTTTTGCTCAAAAGTTTTTTTAAGAAAAAATATTAAAAAAAGATATCGAACGCAAAAAACTATAGAGACTATAGAAAAATTAACTTTTCAAGACTATATTTTAGTCATAAATGCAGGAGAATTTGATCCTATTGTATTCGATCTATTAAAAACTAAAACTAATAAACTTATCAATTACAACTATGATAGTCTAAAGCGCGTTCCATTACCTGCAAATGCCACAAGCATATTTAATAAAATATATTCATTCGATTCTGAGGATATAAAAAACTATCCTTATCTTATTAAAAGCAATAATTACATATACAAAGATAAGCAACCTCTTAAAGAAAAATTTTCTACTAAAGCTTTTGTTACATTATCTAAAGATAAAGTAAGGAACAAAACAGTCAGTAAAATAGCCGATCAATTTGATAAAAAAGGGTATCGCGGGCGGTATGAATTTATTATTGTTGACAAAAAAAGTAAAAGCTTAAATAAAAATTTAATTTTCACAAATAAAACCATTCCTTCTGAAGAAGTTTTGTCTAAAATTGAAAATACAGAAATCATGATTGATATTGTAAGAAAGAATCAGACAGGATTAAGCTTTAGAGTTTTCGAATCATTAGCGTATCAAAAAAAATTAATAATTACGAACCCAAGTATAAAGAACTACGCTTTTTACAATCCAAATAATATTTTAGTTATTGATAAAGACAACCCTACAATACCAGCAAGTTTTCTTGAAAGCAAATACGAACCACTAGAGCAATCAATATATAATCAATTTACGCTAAAAACTTGGGTTAAAAAAGTTTTTGAATTAGAAAAGCATTAATTAGTCTAAAAGAAACACTAAGAAAGAAGATGATTGTAGATTTAATACAATAATTTTAAATATTTAGATAACGTAAATCATAAATTTACCATTAACCAATTGCAAATGCATGATTTTAAGAAAAGTATTACATAACACCACCGCGACGTTTCAAACTTTAGTATTTATGGTTTGATAAATAGTAGATAGAAAAATTCTCTAAATCCATAATTTATTTTAGAACTTGTCCAAGAATCCTAATTATAGTTTGGTTATTTAATTATAATTTTTGACTATTTAATCATTTACTTTAAATACATGACAAATCTGGTGTACTGTGCTTTTACAGCCCCTCTACGTGATAATAAAAAACTACCTTTGCATTTTAATTCGTTTTTGAGCAAAACATAAGAAATCTAAAAGATGAAAATATCTGTAGCATTGTGCACCTACAACGGTGCAGCATTTATCAATAAACAGCTGGATAGCATTTTAAATCAAAAAATAAACAAAATTGATGAGATTGTAATTTGCGATGATAATTCTACAGATAATACTTTAGAAATACTCGATTATTACCAGCAAACTTATCCTGATATATTTAAAGTTTTCAAAAACGAAATCAATATCGGTAGCACAAAAAATTTCGAAAAAGCAATTAAGTTTTGTTTAGGAGATTATATTTTTTTTGCAGATCAAGATGACATTTGGAAAGAAGATAAAGTTCAAAAGATTTTAGATGTTTTTAAAAAAAATCCAGATGCTGAAGGTGTTTTTTCTAATGCTGATATGGTAGACAAGAGTGATAACTTAATTGCTAATTTAACCATTTGGGATTCTATCTTTTTTCTAGAAAAAGATTTGGCTAAACCAATTGACTTTTTTGATCTCATTTCAAAAAATGGAAATGTTGTAACTGGAGCAACTCTGTGTATAAGAAATAAAATCATAGATTTAATTTTACCTCTTGAAAATGATAATTTTCATGACGAGCAAATTGCAATTCAATTAGCTTTGCGAAAATCGCTTTTTTATTCAACTGAAAATTTAATTTCCTATAGAATTCATGATGAACAACAAATAGGAATGAGAAACATCTACAATATTACAAGTAAAACCAGACTTAAAAGAATAATTCTTGGTTTAGAAAAACCTTCCACTTTTAAAGAATACAGATATTTATCTAAAAATAAATATTTAAAATATCACAAATCTAAAAAATTCCAAAATTACCCTTCATCGAAAATTGACATAAACGATGCAATAGCAAAAAACCATAGCGAGCTTTTAGAAATACGCAATAAAATGAAATTAAAATTTCCAACTCGATACCAAATATTTAAGATTAGTGACAAATTGCGGGGCAAGCGACAAAACTAAACAAGTGAAGGTGTCTTTACCATTCTACGTAAAATGTTCCTATTTTTTTTCATTTGAACATGTTATCAAATGGACATTTAAAAATATAAGCTAACTTTGCCATTTTAAAAAAGGGCATCTTTTATACCTTAGTAAATTTAGTTTTTTTATGAATATCAAATTTCAACTTTTCGTTTTTTTATTAATAAACAATTGTCTATTTGCTCAAAACATTCCAGTAGGTTCTGTGGACATGATCGAGACTCGTTTAAGAAATGAGCAATTACTAGGAAAAGGTGATTCATTCGTATCCTTTTCATTACGTCCACTATCCGAAAATTTACTGCATGATCTACAATCAGATTCTACTGATAGCTCAAAAAACAAAGTTTTCTTGAAGATCTTACCAATTAATCTCAAACTGCAATACAATACTTTTGCACCGTACGGTTGGAATGACGGCTCTATGATTCCTGCAAAAGGTTATCAAACACTGTTAAGTGGAGGTATTTATGCAAAATATGGATTATTAAGTGTGCAATTGAGACCGGAGTATGCTTATGCTGCAAATCCCAATTATGAAATTTTTCCTTTAACAGAAACAGACTTTGTTCGACTTATAAATGTTGATTATCTTAATCATGCTGATTTGCCAGCTTCGTTTGGAAATAAATCGTATAATAAATTAAATTGGGGGCAGAGCAACATTAGCCTTGCTATCAATAAATTTTCTGTTGGTTTGTCAACAGAAAATATGTGGTGGGGACCAGGAATCAGAAATTCATTATTAATGAGTAACACTGCTCCCGGCTTTCTACATTTTACTTTTAATACGCGACAACCTATCGAAACTTTTTTAGGTAGTTTTGAAGGACAGATAATCGCTGGTAAATTAGAAGGATCTGGGTTGACAAGCCCAAAATCACAGTTTATAATTGATGGCATTGATTATGAGATGCCGAAAAATCCTTCTTGGCGATATATTAATGGATTATCTATTAATTACCAGCCCAAATGGGTGCCGGGATTGTTTGTAGGACTCAATCGAGTAATACAAGTATATAGAAGCGATATGGGTAGCAGTTTTTCTGACTATATGCCTATTTTCTCTCCATTTCAGAAAAACAATACCACCAATGAAGATGCCAAAAACAGAGATCAGCTGGCTTCACTTTTTTTTAGATGGTTCATGAAAGAATCAAAGTTTGAATTTTATGGCGAAACTGGATGAAAGACCATTCCTCAGATTTAGCAGATTTACTTGAATCTCCAGAACACTCTAAAGCTTATCTCTTTGGATTTAGCAAACTATTCATGTTTAATAAAGAAAAAAATAAATATCTAAAAGTAAACTTCGAAACTACCCATTTGGAACAAAGTGCAGATCGTATTGTTAGACCCGCAGGAGCTTGGTATTTGCATGGAACTGTTTTGCATGTATACACCAATCAAGGTCAAGTAATAGGAGCAGGCATTAGACCGGGAAGCAATCTACAAACTTTAGACTTTAGTGTTTGGGAGAAAGACAAAGTATGGGGAATCCAACTTGAGCGTTATGCACACAATATGGATTTTTATTATGATGCATACACAGATTATAACCATAAATGGGTTGATTTTTCATTTAACACCTACGCTTATAAAAAATTTGGAAATTTAGGGGTGCAAGCAAAAATAAATACCTCTTTAATGGCTAATTATCAATATATAAACAAAAGTAACAAAATGAATATGCAATTTCAACTTAGTTTACAATATCAATTATAGTAATCATTAAGTTCTAATGTACTGACAACTTACACCATCAAAATGGATAGCAATCAAGAAATACAAAACGCTTACGAAATCATAAAAGAAGGAGGAATCATCCTCTACCCCACCGATACCGTTTGGGGAATTGGTTGTGATGCGACGAATCCCGAAGCAGTTGCTAAAATATACAAACTCAAGCAACGAGCTGAAACACAAAGCATGATTTGCCTGATGAATGGTGAAAAAATGATTTATAATGTTTTTAATGAAATTCCCGAAGTCGCTTGGCAGATTATGGATTTCTCCGAAAATCCAACTACATTAGTTCTCGATAAACCGCGAAATGTGGCAAAAAATCTAATTGCACCCGATAATACTCTAGGAATTAGGCTGGTAAAAGAACCGTTCTGCTTCAAATTGATGGAGCGAATGAAAAAACCATTAGTATCTACTTCGGCTAATATTTCTGGACAACCTACTCCAAAAAGTTTCAAAGAAATTAGTCCCGAAATTATAAAAGGTGTTGACTATGTTGTAAATTTGCACCACGAAAAAATTGCCGAAAAACCATCTACAATTATTAAATTGACGAACGATTCGCAGGTGAAGGTCATTCGTAAATAGTAAAATTAGCCACGAATTCACGAATAGCTTTTGAACAAAATAATTAAATGACACAAATTATATACAAAGACGAAAGTTTTCAAATTATGGGAATTCTATTTGATGTTCATAATAATCTTGGTGGAGGTTTTTCTGAGATTGTTTATAAAGATGCTATAGAATATGAGTTCAAAAAACTAAATATATCTTTTGAACGAGAAAAAGAATATGCTGTTCACTATAAAGATGTGATTTTAAATCACAAATTTTATGCTGACTTCATAGTCTATGACACCATAATTTTAGAATTGAAATCATGCGAAAAATTAGATTCCAAACATATTGCCCAATGCATTAATTATTTAAAAGTATCACCTAAGAAGTTAGCAATTTTAGCAAACTTTAACGGTAAATCTCTTGAGTACAAAAGAATTGTGTTATAAAAAATCAAAAGGAATTTGTGCTAATTAAAACCCACAAAAAAGGATTCAAAAGAATAATTCGTGAATTCGTGGCAAAAAAAATATGAACTACAAATCAGCATTAAACAATAAAATATTCGGAGTTATATCCCAAGCTTCTCAAGAACTTAATGTGGAAAGTTATGTGATTGGTGGTTTTGTCCGCGACTTACTTTTAAATAGAGATTTCAAAAAGGATATTGACATTGTTGCCGTTGGAAGCGGAATAGAATTGGCTCTAAAAGTATCTGAATTACTTCCTAATAAACCAAAAGTTCAGGTTTTTAAAACGTATGGAACTGCCATGTTACGTTATGAAGATACCGAAATTGAATTTGTCGGCGCTCGAAAGGAATCTTATAATCTTGAAAGCAGAAATCCTGTGGTAGAAAACGGAACACTTGAAGATGATCAGAACCGAAGAGATTTTACAATAAATGCATTGGCAATATCATTAAACTCTACTAATTTTGGAGCACTTTCAGACCCTTTTAATGGAATTAAGGATTTAGAAAGCAAAATAATAAAAACGCCTCTTGACCCAGACATTACTTTCTCTGACGATCCTTTACGTATGCTCAGAGGAATTCGATTTGCGACTCAATTGGGTTTTGAAATAGAACAAAATTCATTAGATTCTATTACCAAAAATGCAGAACGCATCAAAATTATCTCTGGCGAACGCATTGTAGAAGAGTTGAATAAAATCCTTTCGACTGACAAACCCTCCGTTGGATTTCTATTACTGTTCAAAACGGGACTTCTAGATATTATTCTTCCAGAATTAACCGCTTTGAATCAAGTGGAAGAAATCGAAGGCCATACACACAAAAACAATTTTTACCACACACTAGAAGTCGTAGACAATATTTGTCCAAATACGGATGATGTTTGGTTGCGCTGGTCGGCTTTGTTACACGATATCGGGAAAGCTCCTACCAAACGTTTCAATAAAAAACAAGGCTGGACATTTCATGGACATGAATTTCTGGGCGGAAAAATGGCTAAAAAAATATTTGAACGCTTACACATGCCACTAAACCACAAAATGAAGTTTGTGCAAAAAATGGTCATGATGAGTTCCCGTCCCATTGTACTTTCACAAGATTTGGTTACGGATTCGGCTGTGCGTCGTTTGGTTTTTGATGCTGGCGAAGATGTAGAAAGCTTAATGATTTTATGCGAAGCCGACATTACCACCAAAAACCCTACTAAATTCAAGAAATACCACAGCAACTTTGAACTCGTTCGCAAAAAAATTGTGGAAGTAGAAGAACGTGATAATGTTCGTAATTTTCAACCTCCTATTTCTGGTGAGGAAATTATGGAAATCTTCAATTTGAAACCATCACGTGAAATTGGAATACTAAAAGAAGCTGTAAAAGAAGCTATTTTAGAAGGTGAAATTGGTAATGAATATCAAGCTGCTTATGATTTTGTAGTAAAGCGTGGAGAAAAATTAGGATTGAAAAAAGTTTAACTTTTGTTTCCTCATCTCTCTTTAAAAAATTCTTAATTTTATGAAAATTTTGGTATTATGTATATAGCTGAATTAAAAAAAGAATTAATAGAAAAAATAATGGAAACTAATGATATTGCATTGTTACTAGAATTAGAACTTTTGTTAATCGAAAAGGGAAATGATACAAAATTTTTGAATGAACACACAACTTCATACGAACAAGTTAGAGTTTTTTCATCTGAAGAAGAGCGAAAATTAAATTTTGCTATTCAGCAGTATGAAAATGGCGAATGTATTTCTGATGAAGAAGCACAAAAAGAAATTCAAGATTTTTTAGAAGAAGTACACGTTTTTACTCCTGAACAAAGAAAAAGAGTTTTAAATTCTTTAGAACAATCTAAAAAAGGAAATACAATGACTGATGAAAAAGCTCAAGCAGATATTCAAAAATGGCTTTAAAAATTATTTGGAGTATTGATGCACAAATTTCAAGAAGAGCCATTTTTGAATATTGGAATAAAAGAAACAAATCAAGATCATATAGCAATAAAATAAATATCCTATTTAATGAATCCATAAAACAAACTTCACTTTTACACGAAATAGGAAAACCAACAGATCTAAAAAACATACGTCTAAAAATTGTAAGTCATTTTGAAATAATTTTTGAAGTTTTAAACAACAAAATCACAATCCTAGACATTTGGGACACTAGACAAAATCCCCAAGACTTTCCAATTCAATAAAAATGAAAAATAATAAACCCGCAATTATCTGGCTTTTATCAGGTTGCCTTCTATTGTTTATAATGGTTGTAGTCGGTGGCATCACCCGATTAACAAATTCAGGTTTATCTATGACCGATTGGCATTTGGTTACCGATACCTTCCCTCCTCTTACAGAAGCAAAATGGGAGCAGACATTCGAACAATACAAACAATTTCCTGAGTATCAGAAAATCAATATTCACAATGATTTTACTCTTTCTGATTATAAGTTTATCTATTTTTGGGAATGGTTTCACCGTTTTATTGGTAGAATTATCGGTTTAGTTTTTCTTCTTCCTTTTATCTATTTTCTTCTTAAAAAACGTTTATCAAAAGAGACCATAAAAAAATGCATTGTTTTATTAGGAATGGGTGCTTTTCAAGGTTTTTTGGGATGGTTTATGGTTCGCAGCGGTTTAATCGATAATCCTGACGTAAGCCATTTTAGATTGTCCTTACATTTAACGTTTGCCTTCATCACTTTCGCATATACGCTTTGGGTTGCACTTGACTTAATTTACCCTGACAAAAAGGAAATAATTATTCCTTTGAGAAAAATGGCTCGCATTGCTTTAGTTTTATTATTAGTACAAATTATATACGGTGGCTTTGTTGCAGGCTTAAATGCAGGTCTAATTCATAACCATTGGCCACTAATGAGTGATGGACAATTCATTCACGACAGTGTTTTTATAGAACAAAAATCGTTATTTCTCAATCTTATTGAAGGAAAAAGTGGTGTGCAGTTTGTACATCGAACATTAGCCTATTTTGTAGTGGGTATGATTGTGCTTTTATATTTTAAAAGTAAAAAATATGCTCTTACTTCACAACAAAAAAATGGAACAAACGCATTACTAGTTGTCGTATTTATTCAATTTACACTAGGTGTTTTTACATTATTATATAGCGTCCCACTTTGGCTTGGATTAACACATCAAATTGTTGCTTTCTTCTTATTAACGGCAATGACTTATACTTTGCATCGATTAAGCAAGTAGTGTTTTAACGACTGTTTAGGATTGAAATTAGTAAAATAGCACTATTTTTGCTGCCCGACTATATTGTCACATTTTGTTTTTTCAACTACTATAATGTCAAAACTTGTTGCTCCCGATAAATTTATAGACTTATCTGATTATGGAAGATCACTTGGAAAATTAATTGCCACTCAATTAAAAAATACACGATTCACACCCATTCATGTTACCTTACTATTCGGAATTTGTGGATTGATTGCTATCTATTTTATTCTAAAAAATCAGTTCTATTTTGCCGCCATTTTCATCATTTTAAAATCAATAATTGATGCTGCAGATGGAGAGTTAGCACGCATCAAAAACACACCATCTTACACCGGTAGATACCTTGATAGTGTGTTTGATATTATCTTGAATTTTTTAATTTTAATGGCTATTTGTTACGTGTCACAAACTACACTTTGGTATACCATTTTAGCTTTTATTGGTATTCAGTTGCAAGGAACTTTGTATAATTATTACTATGTTATATTAAGAAATAAGTCGGTCGGTGGAGATGCAACTAGTAAAATTTTCGAGTACAAATCGCCACGTGCTTTGCCTGGTGAAACCCAAAGATCAGTAGATATTTTGTTTCTAATATATACAATTGTTTATGGTGTCTTTGATAAAATAATTCACACCTTAGACAATGAAGCTTTCAAGGTAAAAACGTTTCCTAATTGGTTTATGACTTTAGTATCAATCTACGGATTGGGATTTCAGTTACTAATTATTGCGCTAATGTTGGTTGTGGGTTGGATCGAATTCATAGTTCCGTTTTTCATTCTATATACTTTGTTTATTTTTGTACTAATAGGTATTAGAAAAACATGTTTTAAGCAATAAAAGCACTATAAGTAAAATCTATATTGTATACTTAAGAAACAAACATCCAATATTTTAAGACGAGTTACTTAAATAATAATTATGCAACTTCTTATTCAATCCAATTTTTAAAATCAGTTACTTTTTCTCTGCTTACTATTACTTCACCATCCTTGTAAGTGGGTAAAATAATCTTTAATCTGGAGTTGCTGTACACTACAATTTCCTTAATTGCTTTGAGTGGAATTATAAATTTCCTGCTTATTCTGTAAAAGTTTTTACTGTCTAATTCTTGTTCTAATTGTTCTAAAGTATTTTCTATTAAATAATTCCTATTGTCAAAAGTATGAATATAGGTGCCTTTATTTTCACTAAAAAAACACTCTATTTCATCTACTAAAACTACCTTAAGATGCTGCCCTATTTTTACAGTAAATCTTTTTTTGAATGTTTTTTCTACAGGATTAGAAAGCATTTTTCGAATCTGTTCAAAATCCAATTGTAGCGATTCGTTTTCACTCTTTTTTGTAAATTGAAAACGTTCTTTATATTTCAAAACAGCCACTTCCAAATCATCTTCATCAATTGGTTTTAAGAGATAATCAATGCTGTTTAATTTGAAGGCACGAAGCGCATATTCGTCATAAGCCGTCGTAAAAATAACAGCACTTTTTATATCTACTTTTTCGAAGATTTCGAACGATAAACCATCGGATAATTGTATGTCTAAAAAGATCAAATCCGGATGCTTATTTTTCGAAAACCAACTTAGTGCTTCCTCAACAGAATGAAGCATCACTCCTACTTCGATATTAATTTTTTCGAGTTTACGTTGCAACAATCGCGCTGCTGGTTTTTCGTCTTCTATTATTATTGTAGTCATCTTTTAATTTGAAAAGTTTGAAAGTTTAAGAATAATGAAACACTGAAAACTGAGCACTTTCGTGTCACTCCCATTTTTCAGTTTTCTCTTTGTCCATGAACTCTTGAATTTTCTTTTGCTCCCAGTTGGCACCAAACAACATGTCATGACCAAAAACAGACAAGCCATGAGCTAATAAACCTATTCCCCAAAGAAGTGGTATTGAAAAAGCTTCCCAATTCCAAAAATATCCTTTATGCTCTGAATTAAGATCAATATTCGAAATAATATTAAATCCATTTACAAGCACAAAAATTAATGCATGAATATAGAATCCTTTTATGCGCTTTACTCTTTTATAGGCTATATCATATTGTGAATCTGGATTAAAACCCTCTTCATAACGATTTCTTCTTCTATGTCTTCTAAATCTTTCCATTTTTTGTTATTTATATTATTCCCAATTGCTTTTGGTTTCCTGTTCTCGATCCATATATTCTTTAATTTTTCGCTGTTCCCAATCTTTAGTAAACATAGGTACATAATTAAATACTTTTAAACCATGAAAAAGGACTCCTATTCCCCACCATGATAGTGGCCAAAAAAACCATAAGTATTGTGGTGATGTTACAATATTTATTACTATTAAAACACAATTCACTACCATAAAAGAAACTAGATTTCCGTAAAACCCTTTTATCTCTTGAACCCTCTTTTTCGCTTTAAAATAACGTTCTTCTTCTGTATACTGATTTTGCATGATTTCTTTTAATTTAGATTCTAAAGATTAAAACTTTATTTCCAATTTTTATTAGAATTGTCTTTATTCAATATTTCTTTAATTTTTCGCTCTTCCCAATTTACACCATACCCAAAGGTTTGAAACGCATGCATAGTAAGACCGAATCCCCAACCACAAACTGAAAACCAAAACCAATGAAAATCTGGTGAGAATGTTAGGTTAATGAATATTAAAAAAGGAACCACACAGCAATACGAAATTAAATTTCCGTAAAATCCTTTGAGTTGTTCCACTCTTTTTTTTGCTCTGTAATACGAGCTATTTTCGTTGTAATCTATCGCTTTTTCCATAACACTAATTTGTTTGGTTAAAATAGGAATCTTAACCGTAAATGATTGTTCATTTTGCTCAACAAGAACTTTCCTGTTGGTTATAATTCCGTAGCGATCTACAATATTTTGTAATCCTACTCCCTGACGGTTTTGTAAAACCTCTTTCTTTTGATAATCATTTTGAACAATTAAATAATCACCTTCAATAAATATGCGAATGTGTAATGGTCTTTGTTCACTGACCACATTGTGTTTCACCGTATTTTCGAGCAACAATTGTAATGACAGCGGCACTACTTTGGCCTCTGTCATTGCGAAGGACGACGCAATCCATTCCTCTTCACTTGGCAATTCGTAAAAAAGACTATTCTCGAAACGCATTTTTAATAAATTCATGTACGTTTTGGCAAACGATAATTCTTCGGTAACAGGAACCAATTCTTTGTCTTTTTGCTCTAAAACATAGCGGTAAATTTTGGACAATGACGTTGTAAACCGCTGTGCATTCTCTGGATTCTCTTCAATTAAAGAACTTAATACATTTAAACTATTAAAGAGAAAGTGCGGATCAATTTGATTTTTCAACGTTTCAAACTTAGCGTTTGCCGTTCCTGCAATAATTCGCTGCTGAGTTACTTCGGTTTTAGAAGCTTGTTTCCACTTGACCATAAAACTTCTAGCTTGCATAAAAACCGAAACTCCTAATGATAATATGATGTAAAAAAGATGTATCCAAATCATTCTCCCGTTAAAAAAATTCTCAACAGGCAAATGTTGTAGCACAACAAAAATGATATAATTAATACCCAAAACGGCAGGAATAGTGTATAGTACTGTTACCATAATTCCATAATAAACTCTAAGATTAGTTTGGTCCAACCAATCCCATTTTTTATCTAAAAGTATATTTATGTATCCATTACCAAAACCAAGACCGAAAGAATAAAGACAGCTTAAGATAAATGTCAGCAAAACGTTTTTGAAGCTTAAATCTGCACCTAAAAAAGCAGAAAATATCACTGTAAAGACCATAGAAATCTTGAAACACATAACAGTTCCACTTCTCAAATTTCCAAATGTATTTCTATAGTCTTTCATTACTGTATATGTTATTATTTACAATTTTTCTGTGCTTCTAATGCTCTGTCTAATCCCCATTTTGGTGAAAAAGGCGTTTCAGGTTTAAAAGTAGCAAAAAGTTCTACAGCCCTATCCACTTCTTTACATAACGGTTTGGTATCGGCTCCAGTCCATTTTGCTCCTTGAATTTGAAAATCGGCTTTTCCAAAAACAGCTCGTGGGTTATTTGGAGACAATGCAATTGCTTTATTATACATTTCCATCACTTTTCCAGAATATAGCATTCCATTTGTCATAGGATCAACAACCACCCAAGCAGTATAAATCATGGCTTGCATCACATATATTTCCGAGTTATTTTGATCGATTATCATTTCTACATCCAATGCATTCTGCGCTTTATTTAGTAAGGCTGTAACTTTTGCTTTATCCTGAGTTGCAAATGAAGCAGTTGTGTTAACCAGCGCTACATAGTAATTAGGTAAATAACTGGTTTTATCTGCGGCGGCAATTCGCTCAAATAAATCAGAAGCTTCTGTACTTTTTCCTTCGCCCCATAGCTGAAAAGCTTTACCCATTCCTTGTTCAAATTGTCCTTGAGCTGAGCTTATTACAGCTACAAATAATGCTATTGTGGTGATTATCTTTTTCATTTTATTTTATATTAAAAGTTTGTTGATTACGTATTAAAATTTTATATCTATTTTAGAATTTGTACTGATTGTAAATTTAGCATTATCATATTTTGGTGGTCCCATAAATCCTTTTGCATTATTAGAGCAAGCAAAATCTTCGGATGGAATTCCCATTGCATTTCTGTCCAATTTTCCGTTTTGGTTTTCATCTTGATACGTTGAAATAGCGTATTCTCCTTTTGGAATATCCAGAAAAGTAACCGTAGCTGCTCCTGATTTTATTTCGGAAGTTATGCTTTTGTAAGTAGTTTTTAGAAACGTTCCTTCGGAATTGTAAAGACCTACTTTAACAACTCCTATATCTGTTTTTAAGTCGGAAACAGTAACGGTAAGATTCACATTTTGAGCTGACAGCAAGCTACAAATAAGTAAAGCGATGGCGGTAATGATTTTTAACATGGTTTTTAATTTTTTAATTTAGATTAATTGCGATTGAAACTCGTATTACTGATTATTTTATGATTTAATTCTTGAACAAATTTAGGTTGGTTGTACCGTTTTTAAAATTTAATACTACCGAACTGTAGATTTTAACGGATGAACTGATTTTTTTATAAATTCTTCAACTGATTGTCATTTATGTTTTTACTAATCGTCCAAAAGAAACCTACAAAGAAAAATCGATCAGCAGCAGGTGTTATTTTGCTCCTTGCATAAGTTCCGTTGGCTCCTGGTTGATTTGCGTAATTGTATCCATATACGTTTTGAGCTCCCAAAATATTTGAGACTGAGAAATACAAAATCTTTTGAGTTGTTAATAAATACGCCCAGTTAAAACTCAAATCGTTATATGATTTTGTTTTACCATCCATGAAATCGGCTTTATTCGGATCGTTGTAAGGTCTTCCTGTAGCAAAAGAATTCGTAAATCCTATTTGCGATTTCCAATCAGTGATCCAATATTTTGTTACTATTGACAAACTATTGTTCGCTACAAAATTAGGAGTAACCTGAGTGGGAAAATTTTTATACAAACGTTCCGTATCAATGTAAGAATAGGAAACCCAATATTCTAGGTTCTTGATCGTTTTTCCATCTCTCCAAAAAATATCCAATCCTTTGGCATATCCGGATCCATTATTAGAAAAAATGGAATTGAATCCAACAGTCAGCCCATCAAAACGAACCAAATTACTATAGTCTTTATAATAAGCTTCGGCTCTTAAAGTTCTTCCGTCTTTATAATACTGATAATTTAAAATATAATGAGACGCTTTCTCACTCTCGAACTGATTGAATTTTGAAAATTTAATATATTCTGTTGCGGGAGTTTGATTAAAATCACCATAAGCAAAGGATAACTGGCTGAATTTTGCCATTTTGTACGCGAATGAAATTCTTGGAGAAATAAAGTTTTCGTTCATCAAACTATTGGTCGAAGCACGTATTCCTACTTTGGCGGCAAGCCTTTTAGAAAAGAAAATATCTGCCTCTGTGTACATCGCTCCAATTGTGTTTTGATACCCATAATCAAAAGTTTGCCCTAGATTTTGTTTGAAATTTTCATCGTATTTGGTAATAAAATAATCGGCTCCAAAGGATAATTTAAATCGATTCGAAAAGCTTTTTCTAAATTTCAATTTCAAATTTGCCGCATTCTCTACATTTCCTAGTTCGTCTAAAGCGATTCCGGTCTTGTTCTGATTGTAACCGTAACTCATTCCCGTTGTAATGAACCAATTGTTACCAAAAAAACCATTATAAGAGGAATTTAAGTAGAAATTATTATTTTTTAAATCAACATTTATTTTTTCTGTGGCGTTGATATCATCTTGGTACACATCAAATTTAGAAGCATCGAAAGCAGCATACAATTTAAAAATTCCGTTTTTAAAATTATAGCGATATACAGACTCTCCCGACAAAGATTGTGGCGGACTTTTCCATTCAACACTTTGCGGAATTATCGACTGATAGGGTTTTAAATTAATGTACGAGGTATTAATACTAAAGGAACTTTTTGTCCATTTCTGAGTATTGCCAACCCCAACACCTACGGTCATTAATGAAATCTCTGTTTTACTTTGATCGGGTTCGTCTATTGTATTTAAAAGCAAAACACTCGATAATGCGTCTCCATATTCCGCCGAATAACCGCCTGTAGAAAAAGAGATACCACTAAAAAGAAAAGGTGAAAAACGACTTCGCGTTGGCAAGTTATTAGCCGAAGCTCCGTACGGTTGTGGCACGCGCATTCCATCTACATAAGTTTGAGTCTCATTAGCCTCACCTCCTCGAACAAACAGTCTACCATCCTCTCCTACTGTTTGCGTTCCAGGCAACGACTGTAAAGCTGCAACAATATTACCTGCAGAACCTGCCGTGGTAACAATATCTAACGGTTTTAAAACCGAAATACGCGATTTACTTCCCGAATCTAATGAACCCGCAGTTATAACAACCGCATCGAGTGTATTGACATTTTCTCTAAGCTTTATTGTTTTGTTTTTAAAGTTGGCCACGTCAATAAGCGTCTTCGACGTTTCATATACAAGAAAACTAACTACTAAATTTTGGTTTCCAGTAGTAGTAGTTTCAAAAGAAAAGTTTCCATTTTCTAAACTTGATGCTCCATCGTAACTTCCGTCTATATAAATATTTGCTCCCACAATTGGAACTGCTTTTTCGTCAACTACTTTACCCGAAATTATGGTTTGAGAAAAGAGTGATGTACTAAATAAAAAAAGAAATGCGATAATGATGGTTTTCATAATGATGATTTTGATACCGCAAATATCATTCGATAAAAAAAGCATTCGAAAATGTTCTGACCCAATTGCCGAAAATAAGGGATGAATCGTTTTTTGTAGCATGTAAATCCGCTACAGAATACTATTTGTGCAATAATCAAGCTCTTTTTTACCATTTCAAATGCTCGTTTTCTAATTTTAACATAATTATAGCCTGTTTTTTAAAAATAAACCACTTTGATTATTTAATTTTGCAAAACTTACAATTTTAAGCTTTACAAATTATCTTCTGATGAACAAGACGGCACAAATTAAAAAAAATTATCAATTCATTGTATTACGAAAATTAATAATAGTTTCTACTCTAATTGGTTTCCTTTCTGCTTTTTTAGGGCTTTCGCTAAAAAGAATCACAGAATATTACGAAGGCATCTTCATGAGAGAAGTACATTTAAACCCAATATATTACGTTATTTTTCCTATTTTCGGATTGTCCGTAATATATTTTTTAAGACAATATCTATTTAAGAAAAAAGAAAATAAAGGTATAAAAGAAGTTTTTGAAATTACCAAGTCTAACACAAAAAATTTACCCTCTTATAAAATTCCATCTCATTTCATCAATGGATTATTGACCGTAATTTTTGGAGGGTCAACTGGGATCGAGATTTCTACTGTTGTTGCCACAGCGACAATTGGTTCTGTAGCGCATCAAAAAGAGAATGTTTTTCGCCAGTATAAAACAGAATTAATATGCGCGGGAGTTGCAGCTGGAATCACCGCTTTATTTAGCAGTCCGATTGCTGGAATTTTCTTTGCTGTCGAAGTTATCTCTAGAAAAGTGACACGTGCTTACATTATTTCGAATATTATTTCAGTTTCTATTGCTTTTGCTTTGCTTTCAATATTAAAAGAAGAACCATTATTTGCTGTTTCGATTGCAACTTGGCACCTAAAAGCGATTCCGTATTTTATTCTTTTAGGAATCTTAGCAGGAATGAATTCTGTTTATCTTACAAGATGCGTTTTGTTTTTTAAATCGCAATTTTCAAAAATCGACACACACTATTACAAAATCATATTAGGTTCTATTATTTTGAGTATTTCTTTGTTTATTTTTCCTCAATTATATGGTGAAGGATATCACGCTATAAAAACGATTTTTGGTAATTCTCGCGAACTTCCTTTAACGATAACTTTGGCTTTCACATTCTTGGGAATTATACTTCTAAAACCAATAGTAACTTCAATCACTCTAGCTTCTGGCGGTGATGGCGGTGTTTTTGCTCCTAGTCTATTTATTGGAGCATTTTTAGGATTACTACTTTCATCAATTTTAAATACCTATTTTAATGTACAAGTAATTCCGTTAAACTTTATGATTATAGGAATGGCTGCTGTTTTAAGCGCTAGTATTCATGCCCCTTTTACTGCTATATTTTTAGTGTGTGGTTTAACGAATGATTATACGTTATTCTTACCAATATTAGTGGTTTGTTTGATTTCGAAATACACGGCGAAATTCATTTATCCTTATACGGTCTACACGTATTCTGCAAGTCTAACAAAGTAGACGGATGTCCTTACAGAAATTAAAAAGGGGCTATCGCAAAACAAAGTATATTCTTTATAAAGAAACCTTAATCGATTATAAAGAAAAATTTTGGTCTTTTTTAGGCTCATTTGTTGGTATTGGAATTCTGTCTTACATACAATCTATCCACTTTACGGGCAATGATGCCGTTTATTTAATTGGTTCTTTTGGTGCTTCGAGTGTCTTGGTGTATGGTATTATTCAAAGTCCCTTTTCACAGCCTAGAAACTTAGTTGGAGGTCACTTAATCTCTGCCTTAGTTGGTGTTACAGTTCATAAATTGGCCCCCGATATTATATGGATCGCCGCTCCACTTGCGGTTTCATTTTCCATCATTTTTATGCAAATGACCAAAACTTTGCATCCACCTGGAGGAGCAACCGCGTTAATTGCTGTCATTGGTTCTGATAAAATAAAAAATTTAGGATATATGTATGTTTTATCACCTGTTCTAGTTGGTGTACTTATTTTACTTTTCACGGCTTTGATCTTTAACAATATGACAGCAAACAGATATTACCCAACTCATAAAAAATACCAAAAGATTAGAAAAAGGTTTTCAAAACGATATAAAAATCTAATTGGATAGAAAGTCGATGAAAATCTAAAATTGAAAAATCTTTTCAACAAATCACAATTCGTAAAATCGAAAACTGAAATCTAAAATAATAATTAACTTTTCCCTTTACGTCTTTGCCTACAAGTGAGCTAGGAAAATTGTACATGAGCAAAGATTAGAAAACTTACAAAAGACCTTCTCGACTGATTACTTATTAAGAGGCCATTCCTAATAAAAATCTTTTCAACAAATCACAATTCAGAAAACTGAAATCTAAAATTATACTTTACATTTGCTCTTTCAATAAAAACAACGATTATGGTTTACAAATTCAGAGTAATTCTAGATGCCGAAGAAGACATTTTTAGAGACATAGCAATACTTGCCGAAGATACTTTAGAAGATTTACACAATGCAATTTTTAATTCATTTGGCTTTGACGGAATGGATGTAGCTTCCTTTTATACTTGCGATGAGACTTGGAATCAGGAAGATGAGATTTCGATGTTTGATACTGGAGATGTTCCCGGAGAGCAGAAAATCATGAGTGATTACCAATTGTCTGACTTATTAGATGAGCAAAATACCAAAATTATCTACGTTTATGATTTTATAAACATGTGGACATTCCTAGTAGAACTTGCCGCTGTTGAAGAGCAAGTTGCTGGCAATATGTATCCTGAAACGATATTTTCACATGGAGAGATGCCGGACGAAGCCATTGAGAAAAACTTTGAGGCCGATATGCACGATGATATTTATGGTGAATTTGAAGACGATTTAGACGAAGATGATCTCGATATGCTGGAAGGCGATGATAATTTTGAAGATTATGGGTTTGAAGAGAATTGGAATTAAACAAAAGAGAAAAGACTATAGAAAATAGATAATAGACTTCCGAATATAAATACAAGAAATAAATCTCAAAACGAGAAATATTTATTCTTTACTCTATATTCTTTATTCTTAAAAACAAAAATAAATGATCAACTTATACAACACCCACATCGAAACGCTAGCCATACATCGTGTGGGAAACATTAGTCGTAACGAACCTCTTTTTTTATCGGAAGAGCCTTTTAAACTAAATGATGAAATTGTGCCTTTGATGAAAGAATTTTTCTTTAAATCTTTTAAGGAAAAAGAAGAGAACTATTTTCAGTTTGCACACGAAGTAGATCTAGACTATAGCGACATGTTTAAATTTGCTACAGAAATTTTTGCAAATCCTAGCAGTTTACAAGAGGTTTCAAAAAAAATTACAAAACATCTTTTTGAGCAATCTAATCATCCACACATCAAAAACGGTGAGGTTTATGTAACCTACTTGACAAATGTGAGTATTGATAATAATATTGTGGATGCTATCGGAATTTTTAAAAGTGAGATTCAAGCCGACTTTTTACAGTTTGAAGAAAAAGGAACGCAACTAGAAATGATACTGCAGCACGGAGTTAGTTTAAATAAGCTGGACAAAGGTTGTCTGATCTTTAATTACAAAAAAGAAGAAGGCTATAAAATTTTGTCAGTAGACAGTAACCGTTATGATGCACGCTATTGGCTAGAACATTTCCTGTCTGTAGATGCTTTTGAGGACGAAAACTTTATTACCAAAAAATACCTGAAATTTTGCCAAGGCTTTGCCAAAGATGTTGTTTTCCCTGCCGAAGATAAAAAGGAAGAAGTCATGTTCATGAACCGTTCCGTGAATTATTTTGCAAAAAATGATCAATTTGAAGAGACTAATTTTTTGAATGAAGTACTTGACAACCCAGATTTAATTCCAGAATTTAGGAACTATAAAAGTGACAAAGGAGAAAAATACAGTATAGAAGATGTAACTTCATTTCCTATTGCCAATGCTGCGGTGAGTGATGCTAGAAAATCGATAAAAAACGTCATAAATCTCGATACGCACATTCAGATTAAAATGGATTTCATCAATCCGGAAAGTGCGGAGAAATTTGTAGAAAAAGGATGGGATGAAGAAAAACAAATGTATTACTATTTAGTATATTTTAATAAAGAAGAGAAAAGCTAGTTTTACAAACTTTCGTTATTTATATTTTATTTTAATCTCCAACTGCTTAGGCAGTTGGAGATTTTTTTTTAAAAATAATAAAAAACTATTAAATTAAGTAAGAATTAATTTCTATATTAAATAAAAAAATGCATTTCATCGATTTTATTTGCTAAATATAAGTTATTAACATACGTTTGTTTGAATCTTTAAACAACACGCTATGAGCTTTTTAGAAATTATCCCGTCTTTTGTTAGCAAAAAAACAATTTGCAGTGTTTTTGGACATAAAATAGTGGTGTTCAGAAACGTAACTGGGCATTTTAAGGAATATAAATGTATGTGTTGTGAAGTAGAATTAACGAATGACTTACAGGACAGAAAAATGTTTCTTACGCCTGAGCTTAGAGCGATCAATGAAACGTTGTCAAATCATTACATTCGAAGACAGCTTACGATCTAATTAATACAAATGTTACGTTTATAGTTCTAGTCTAAATGTAGTAGAATTGTTAAAATTGCGGGTTACAAATGCAAAAGCAGCACTCAGCACACTACCCATTGACGTTGCGTTTTTAAAATTAAGATCGTTTGTATAGCGGTATAACTCCATTTGCAATTGTACTAAATTACCGTCTGTAGAAATCACATCATCAGTCATTATCCTCATCAGAATCTTTATTCTATTTTCAGCAGAGTTAATTCTCTTAGCCAGCGCTGAGCGCTCTTCGTTTTTATATTGCTCTATAGAAGTATCCTGAAGTTTTTCTTTTACAATTTTAATCATTGGATAATTTTCCTTAAAAAACTGAGGACGATACACTTTGAAGTTTCCCTCGTAACTTTGTTGGTCAAAATCAATAGGCCTAATTTTATAGACTACCTGATCAAAATCGTGAATAGGTACAATTACATAATTATAAGACCTCATATCTCCTAATAAGCGAATCATACAACGTTCATTAAACTTTACAAACTCTTTTGCGATTTGCGATTTTTCGGTTTCCGTACACTTATTCAA
Organism: Flavobacteriales bacterium; assembly: GCA_038241955.1. Taxonomy (GTDB): domain Bacteria; phylum Bacteroidota; class Bacteroidia; order Flavobacteriales; family Flavobacteriaceae; genus Flavobacterium. Next base: position 27,333 of record JBBSSR010000036.1, read on the forward strand.
TAAAGTTTGCATAAAAACATCACCAGGAATTCCAATTATATGCTCTTCTATCAAAGTATCTTTATAGACCAAGAAATTGATTTTATCTGGTGACAAAATATGTTCTAATTCGAGTCCGTATACCCGCGAAGCGTCTGCTTTTTTTATATAAAAATGTGTGTAATTGTCGTTGAGAATGTTCCGTACTTTGATTCTAAAAGGTTTAGAATTTCCAAACGTACAATAGTCTATTGCGTCAACGTTTAGGTATTTAAGAATATCAGAATTTCCATCAGAGTATAAAAGTGAATAGACTTTTTTTAAGTTTAAATCAATTTCTTGCCTTTCGAACTCATTATAATATACTCTAATCCATAGCGTATCTTTATCATTTTTATCAAAGACATTGATTGCTCCAGAAAACCTTAAAAGATCATCATAAAAAATAGAAACTTTTGAGATTCGTTCAAACCGTTCTAAATAATTCTGTAACGAACTATTTATACTGTAAGACGGTTTTTTAAAAATCATTATAGGCTCGCTCATTTTTTATCTCTTTAAAGCAAATTTACGGCAATACTGTTAGTATACAAGAGATCCGTTGTCAATTAAAATCATTTTAAATAAGAAATGATACTGAAATATTACTTTTATCAAAAGTTCTTTGTAGAAAAAAAATAATTTGAAGAATAAGAGTAACAAAAGCAAATTTATTCCGTCCTACTACAGAATCAAAATAAGAAATAATTTGGAAACAATTCTCTCAATTCATAACCTTAACAAACGTTATGGTAGCATACAAGCCTTAAAAAATGTTTCACTAGAAATAATAAAAGGTAATGTTTATGGAATTCTTGGCCCTAACGGAAGTGGAAAATCGACAACTTTGGGGATCGTTTTGAATGTAGTTAATAAAACATCTGGAGAATACAGTTGGTTTGGGGGAAATCTGGAAACACATCAAGCGCTAAAAAAGGTTGGAGCAATTATAGAAAGACCCAATTTTTACCCGTACATGACTGCATATCAAAACCTAGAATTGGTTTGCAAAATAAAAAATATCACCTATTCTAAAATACAAGAAAAATTAGATTTGGTTGGTTTGAATGATAGAAAAGATAGCAAGTTTAGTACTTTTTCCTTAGGAATGAAGCAGCGCTTGGCTATTGCTTCTGCTTTACTAAATGATCCTGAAATACTCATTCTAGATGAACCAACAAATGGTTTAGATCCTCAAGGAATTCATCAAATACGTGATATTATAAAAAAAATTGCAAAAGAGGGAACTACTATTTTATTAGCATCTCACTTGCTTGATGAAGTAGAAAAAGTTTGTTCACATGTTTTAGTTTTACGCAAAGGAGAAATTTTATATTCCGGATTAGTGGATGCAATGACTGCTAATGAAGGTTTCTTCGAATTGCAGGCAGAAGACAATACCAATTTAATAAATGTTTTGAAGGAGCATCCTGCAGTAGAGAAAACAACACTTTCTGATGGAAAAGTTTTGGTGTATTTGAAAAGCAATTTAGAATCAAAAGATTTAAATCATTTTTTATTCTCCAAAAATATTTGTTTAAGTCATTTAGTAAAACGTAAAAATAGCTTAGAAGAACAGTTTTTAGAATTAACAAAGAACCAATAGCAATTGGTAACTGTAATGGCAACGCCAACTCTAAAATATGAATTCTAAAATTAAAATATAAAAACATGAAACGATTACTTTCTATAGAATTACAAAAAATTTGGTTAAACAAAGCAAGTAGAGTTTTGACTCTTACCTATTTTATATTACTTTCCTTTATTGCATTAATAGCTTCTATTAAATTTGATATTGGTGTAATGAAATTTCACCTTGCCGAAATGGGAATTTTCAATTTTCCTTATATTTGGCACTTTAACACATACATTGCAGCAATTTTAAAATTATTCCTAGCGATTGTAATCGTTTCTATGATGGCCAATGAGTACAGTTATGGTACGTTAAAACAAAACCTAATTGACGGAATGAGCAAGAAAGAATTTATACTTTCTAAATTTGTAACTATCGTATTATTTGCTCTATGTTCTACTGTTTTTGTTTTTATAATGACGTTAATTCTAGGCTATAGTTTTTCTTCCTACACCGAATTCAGTATTGTTTTTTCGGATTTAGCATACATATTGGCCTTCTTTGTTAAACTTGTTGGTTTTTTCTCTTTCTGTTTATTTCTAGGAATATTGGTAAAACGATCTGCATTTGCTTTGGGCTTTCTTTTGGTTTGGAATATTATAGAAGCAATCTTAAAAGGGATTTTAAACTTCCGTATTTTTCCAGATAGTAATACTGCAAGCTACATTACACAGTTCTTTCCGTTAGAAGCTATGTCTAATTTAATAGTAGAACCGTTTACTCGACTGTCTGTAATTAAAACTATTGGAACACAAATGGGTGTAGAAAATTTAAAAGATGATAGTGTTCATTTCTCATCGATTGCGATTGTTTTATGCTGGACTCTTATTTTTATTTTTCTTTCCTATAGAACTTTAAAAAATAGAGATTTATAGTATATAATTTTTATGACAAATTATAGTATAAAGTAGTCTCCAAGAATTTAAGTCTACAAATCAAAAGTATAAATTTTTACGTAATAAAATATCTAGTAACTACATTTCGCTTTAAAATATAAAAAAACCCAAATTTCAGTAATTGAAATTTGGGTTTTTTAAGTATAAAATAAAACAGCTTAGATTTTGAATCTTTTTCTGTCTGTTTCTGTCAAATATATTTTTCTCAAACGAATAGATTTTGGAGTAACCTCTACATATTCATCTTTTTGAATGTATTCTAAAGCTTCTTCAAGAGAGAAAATAATCGGAGGAATAATCCTTGCTTTCTCATCATTTCCAGATGAACGAACGTTAGATTGTTTTTTCTCTTTAGTTACGTTTACGCACATATCATCGCCACGAGAGTTTTCTCCAATTACCTGACCTTCGTAAATCTCTGCATTTGGTTCAACAAAAAACTTACCACGATCCTGTAATTTATCGATAGAATAAGGAATAGCTTTTCCTTTTTCCATAGAAATTAATGAACCTTTGTTACGGCCAGAAATTTCTCCTTTGAAAGGCTCATATCCAATGAAACGGTGTGCCATAATAGCTTCACCAGCAGTAGCAGTAAGTAATTGATTACGCAATCCAATAATTCCACGTGATGGAATGTTGAATTTTACAATCATACGTTCCCCTTTAGTTTCCATACTCAACATCTCTCCTTTGCGCATAGTAACAAACTCTACAGCTCTTCCCGAAAGTGTTTCTGGCAAATCGATTGTTAACTCCTCAATTGGTTCACATTTTTTACCATCAATTTCTTTGATGATAACTTGTGGCTGACCGATTTGCAATTCATATCCTTCTCTTCTCATTGTTTCAATAAGAACAGACAAGTGAAGTACACCACGACCAAAAACCATAAACTTATCAGCAGAATCAGTTTCACCCAATTTCATCGCTAAGTTTTTCTCTAATTCTTTTGTCAAACGATCTCTAATATGACGAGAAGTTACAAATTTACCCTCTTTACCAAAGAAAGGTGAATCATTAATTGTAAACAACATACTCATAGTAGGCTCATCAATGGCGATAGATGCTAACGCTTCTGGATTTTCAAAATCAGCGATAGTATCACCAATTTCAAAACCTTCAACTCCAACAATTGCACAAATATCTCCAGCAATTACTTCTAGTACTTTCTTACGGCCAAGACCTTCAAAAGTATGAAGTTCCTTAATACGTGATTTTGTTACAGTACCATCTCTTTTAACTAATGATATTGGCATTCCTTCTTTCAAAACTCCTCTTTCAAGACGACCAATAGCGATACGACCAGTAAATGCAGAAAAATCTAATGATGTAATTAACATTTGTGGAGTTCCTTCAGAAACTTTAGGAGCTGGTACATTTGCGATAACCATATCCAATAATGCTTCTACATTATCAGTTACATTTTCCCAATGGTCAGACATCCAGTTGTTTTTAGCTGAACCGTAAACTGTTGGAAAATCCAACTGCTCTTCAGTAGCACCTAATTCATACATTAAATCAAAAACTTTTTCATGAACTTCTTCAGGAGTGCAGTTTTCTTTATCTACTTTATTGATTACAACACATGGTTTTAATCCTAAGTCAATGGCTTTTTGTAAAACGAAACGAGTTTGTGGCATTGGTCCTTCAAAGGCATCAACTAATAGACACACACCATCCGCCATGTTTAATACACGTTCAACCTCACCTCCAAAATCGGCGTGACCAGGAGTGTCAATAATGTTAATTTTTGTTCCTTTATATTGAACAGAAACATTCTTTGAAGTAATTGTAATACCTCTTTCACGCTCTAAGTCATTATTATCAAGGATTAAGTCACCTGTATTTTCGTTGTCACGAAATAAATGACAGTGATACATAATTTTATCAACCAAAGTTGTTTTACCGTGATCGACGTGGGCAATAATTGCAATATTTCTTATAGATTCCATCTGTGTTTTTTAATGGGGGCAAAAGTACACTTTTTTTTTATAAAATAAACGATTATTTAATAGTTTGATATTTTCTTTACTCTTCTGTACTTAAACAAGGTACGAGTAGTAAACAATTTAATATAATTTTACTCGAAGTTTAATTTTAATCAATAATTATTTATATTTGATTAATGAAAAATAAAACCAATCAAATAATAGTAGTTTACATCCTAATTTCCTTGTTCATAGCTATTGTTAGTTTTAAACTTTTAAAAAACTACACTTCCTATTTAGATTGCTATTTTTATAGTTTTATAAAAGACATCCTATATATCATCAGTACAGGCTTAATCTTTAAATTTATTCTATCCAAGAATGACGAGAGAAACTCCTTTTTCTATGAAGACTTAAAAAATACTAATGAAAAACTTAAGGAATCGAACGAGAAATATGATATCGTAGCAAAAGCGACTAGCGACACCATTTGGGATTGGAAGATTCCCGAAGACCACATCACTTGGAACAAAGGAATTAAAAGTATATATGGTTACAAGCAAGACCAGGTAGGAGAAAATTCAAAATGGTGGTTTAGCAATATACATCCAGAAGACAGTATCAAAATGTCTATTAAACTCTATTCCTTTATAGAACAAAAGATTGAGAAATGGCAACATGAATACCGTTTTAAATGTGCCGATAACACCTATAAACATGTACTTGATAGAGGGTTTCTATTAAAAGATAAAGACGGGAAAGCAATTCGAATGATTGGCGCTATACAAGACATTACAAAACAAAAAGAAGAAGAAAACCGTTTGAAATTACTAGAAACTGTTTTTACCCAGGCTAAAGATTCTATAATTATTACAGAAGCGGAGTCAAACGGGAATCAAATGCCAAAAATAGTTTTCGCAAATCCTGCCTTCACCAACATGTCTGGTTACGATCATGATGAAATCATTGGTAAATCACCCACTTTCTTTATGGGTGAAAACTCAAATATTGTACAAGTAGAAAAATTGCGCAGCGCTGTAATTAATAAAACGGAATGCTCAACTGAAATCATGTGTTATAAAAAGGATCATTCTGAATATTGCGTTCAGATTTCTTTTGTACCTGTATATAATGTAGAACATCATCTTTCGCACTGGATTTCGATTCAAAGAGATATTTCTGAAGAAAAAAAGCTCGAAAAAGAGAAAGAGCAACTCATTCGAGAATTAACTCAAAACAACAAAGACCTAAAGCAATTTTCGTATATCACCTCTCACAACTTAAGAGCACCTTTGTCGAATTTAACCGGTTTACTAAATCTTCTAGAAGACATTACCATTGATGACGAGGAATTAAAAGAAATTCTGAATGGTTTCAAAATTTCAACTCACTTTCTAAATGAAACCATCAATGATCTTGCTAAAGTTATTACAATAAAAGACAGCCCATCAATTCAAAATGAAGAGATCTTAATTAGTACCATTTTTAACAATATATTCAATCAAATTAGTTTTCAATTAGAAACACATAAACCCGAATTAAATGTAAATTTTGGAAACGTTGTTAAAATAAAAACCAACAAAGTGTATTTTGAGAGTATTATATTAAACTTACTGACCAATTCAATTAAGTACAGATCAGAGGACAGAAAGCTGCACATTGATATTTCTACAATCGAAACCAATAATACAATTATACTTACGTTTAAGGATAACGGTATCGGAATAGATTTAGAGCGAAACAAAAATAAAATATTTGGACTGTACCAAAGGTTTCACAATTATCCAGATAGCAAAGGACTTGGTTTATACTTAGTAAAATCACAAATAGAAACAATGGGAGGAACCATAAGCGTAGAAAGCGAAGTGAGTAAAGGAACTACATTTACATTAACATTTAAAAACCAATAACAATGTTAGACCTAATCCTCTGCATCGATGACGACCCCATTACATTGATGTTGATAAAGAAAAATGTTCAGAAAGTAAATTTTTCCAAGGAAATAGTAACTGCCGAAAATGGCGAGGAAGCTCTTGATTTTTTCAATTCTTTAAGTGACTTACAATCACATGATAAAGCCAACAAACAACCGCAGCTAATTTTTCTTGATTTAAATATGCCAATAATGGGTGGATGGGAGTTTTTGGACTGTTTTAATAATGAGGAATATTCTAATTTTAATCATACCAAAATAGTTGTCCTTTCTTCTACAATAGATCCTAACGACATAGAAAAATCGAAATCATACCCAATGGTTATTGACTTTTTTCCAAAACCCATTACTACAGAAATGCTATTTTACCTTAAGACAAAAATTTAGAGAAAAACTACAATTTCAAATTTAAGAAGGATCAATCCTAAAAGTTGGGGAGGAATCAAAGATTTACTAAATTAGCTGATTAAAAAAACAAGCTTTGGAGAATTACATAGAACTTTTAAAACTTATCCTTCCTGAATTAATTGTAGAACACTTTGATTTGGTCAACA
>JBBSSR010000037.1:0-33920 GCA_038241955.1 Flavobacteriales bacterium
GAGTACTAAAAAATGGACAATGCCAATTAGAAATTGGGGAGTTATACTCAATCAATTTTTAGCTATATTTGAAAACAGGATTAAACTATAAATAATTTAACCCTGAAATTTTAAACTTACACAGATTTTAGGATAGTGTCCTTTAAATGAATTCAGGCAAAAAGTGTCTTTAGCTTTTCCATATCTTCTTTAACATTTACATCTAAAACCTTTGCATAGTGCTGGGTTTGCTTGATATTGGTATGCCCCATCATTGCAGAGAGATTTTCTATTCTTACTCCATTTCCAAGAGCGACAGTTGTTGCGAAGGTATGTCTAGCAACATACCAGGTAAGGTTTTTGTAAATTCCACATATATCTGCAATTTCCTTCAAGTATGCATTCATTTTCTGGTTTGATAATGAAGGAATCAAACCCTCCTGCTGGTTCTTGTATTTATCAATTATTTTAATTGCCGGGGGTAGAAGAGGTACATTTGCTTTAATTGCCGTCTTTGCTCTACGTGTCAAGATCCATAAATCATTATTAGAATCTTCAAATAGATTCTCTTTAGTAAGATTTGAGGCGTCAATCGGTGCGTAGCCTGTATAGCAGCTGAATAGGAATATGTCTCTTACCTTTTTTAAGCGGTCATTAAAAATAGGTTTATTTTCAATAGCTGACAGCTCTTGCTGGGTAAGAAATACAGCATCTTTGACGTTAAGTTTGCCATCATAGATCATGAAAGGATTTTTATCCAGTATTCCCATTCTAATACAATAATTACAGGCTGTTTTATAAATCCTTATGTACTTGACAACAGAATTGTTTTTAATACCAATTTTACCTTTAAAATTGCTTTCATATTTTAGATAGGCTTCAAAATTATATACAAATGCGCTGTTTATTTCAACCGCATCAAGGTCATTGATACTATACTGTTTCTTGATAAATGCGATTATGAGATCCTTAGCTCTATCGTATTTCTGTAGAGAGGCTTTTGCGCGTTCTCCTGCATCAACTTTTCTCTTAAAATAGTCATTGTGTTTTTGTATTACTTCAGTAATGCTAATTGATTTAGATTTAAGCTTGACTTTTCCTTTGAATTCATTTTTGAGAAGAGATAAAGAAACTTCTGGGTCAACTTTGGCTAGTTCGTTAAACTTTTTTTCAATATTTAGGTGAAAGACATCTAACGATTGTTTGATCACTTTTTCCTTTTCTAGTTTAAGAACGCTCCTTAAGTTGTTTGTAAATTGCCATCTTTCTTTTGAGATGGATTTGCCAGTAGCCATCGTGATGGATTTCTGTTTAAACGAGATTTTAGCAATAATAGGGGACTGCCCATTCTTATTAGCCTTTTCTGTTTTGATGTAGAAGATTACTTTTAACATGATTTCTAGTTTTTAAATTAATTTTAAATTGACTTAAAAACTTTGTAAGTAGACCGTGTTTTCAGGGAATTCCCAGGGAATTCCCCTGATTTAGTTACCCTTTTTCATGCCAGAGTGCACAAAAGTAATTAGGGTAACTCATAGGGTAACTGTCCTTTGATAATATATGTGCTTTTTGACACCTGTTAGAAAATAAAAAAGCCTTCAAATACTAAGTTTAAAAAGGTTATTTTGTACACCAAGCTTCTTCTGAAGTCCAATGTGTCGGAGGAATTTCCTCCGTAGTCTTTATGATTTCCCTAGTAAATAATGGGCTTTCGGCACTTTCTAAGAACAGGAGTAACTCATAGGGTAACTATGAATTAAACAAAAAAACCTTTAAATACTTGGAGTATTCAAAGGTTTATGTTCTTTAGAAGTTTGAGCTTAAACTTCAAGTGGCGGAGAAAGAGGGATTCGAACCCCCGGACCTGTTACAGTCAACAGTTTTCAAGACTGCCGCATTCGACCGCTCTGCCATTTCTCCAGTATGTCGCTATCATTTTCGGATTGCATCACTAAGTATTTATTGTTAGTGCTGTTCTGTCAACGAGTTTGCGAGTGCAAATATAGTATGCTTTTTCGATTATAAAAACTTTTTTTGTCCTTTTTTAATCTTTATTCTAAATAAATTTTCAAGTGCTTAATAATCAGTATTTAGTTTATACTTCGATTTAAGTCTCATAAACAAATTAATCAAAAATAGGCACTGGTTTTTTGTTTTCATCAACAGCAACGAATGAAAAAGTACCCGCTACGACGTTCTCGCGCAGCTCAGAATACATTTGTTCCATGAAAATATCAACGTGAATCTTGCAGCTGGTTCTACCCACACTAATTACTTTTGCTACTAATTCGATTAAAGTTCCCGCAGGAATTGCTTTTTTGAAATCAATTTGTCCTGTAGATATCGTTACCATCTTTTTTCGGCTAAAACGTGTGGCACATATAAAAGAGACTTCATCCATAAGTTGCAAAGCCGTACCGCCAAATAATGTATCGTAATGGTTGGTGGTACTTGGAAACACTGCTTTAAAAATACGTGTCTCCGATTTTAAAATTCTTTCTTCTAGTGTTCCCATATTAGTATTCTACGTATTCCGTGATTTCTAAACCATAGCCTATCATTCCTACACGTTTCGTTTGCTCTGTATTCGACACTAAACGAATTTTAGAAATGTCTATATCGTGTAATATTTGGGCTCCAATACCATAATCTTTACTATCAATTACCACTTTAGGTGCTTTCATAACGCCTTCGGCTTGCAAGTCTTTGAGTTCGGATATACGATTTAATAAATTAACGGCCGACATGTCTTGATTAACAAAAATAACCGCTCCTTTGCCGTGTTCATTGATTACTTTAAACATATCATCTAGCTGCTGGTCCGCATTGTTAGTCAACGTTCCTAACAAATCATTATTTACCTGAGAGGAATTTATACGGGTCAAAATTGCATCACCCAAGCTCCAAGTACCTTTTGTTAGTGCAATATGAATTTGTTTGTTGGTGGTTTGTTCATACGCACGCAAACGGAAGGTTCCAAAACGAGTCTCAATGTCAAAATCTTCTTTTTTGACAATTAAACTGTCGTGCTGCATGCGATACGCTACTAAATCTTCGATGGAAACTAATTTCAAATCGAATTTTTGAGCCACTTTTATTAATTGAGGCAACCGTGCCATTGTCCCATCTTCATTTAAAATCTCGCAAATTACACCTGCTGATTTAAACCCTGCTAATCGTGCAAAGTCAATAGCAGCTTCGGTATGACCTGTTCTTCTTAAAACGCCACCTTGTTTGGCAACAAGAGGAAAAATGTGTCCAGGACGTGCCAAATCATGTGGTTTGGTATTTGCATCGACTAGAGCCAAAACGGTTAAAGCACGATCGGCAGCCGAAATTCCTGTAGTTACGCCTCTTCCTTTTAGATCAATAGAAACCGTAAAAGCCGTTTCCATGTGATCGGTATTATTGGTAACCATTGGTTTTAAATCCAACTCTCTACAACGACTTTCGGTAAGCGGTGTACAAATTAGGCCTCGTCCGTGGGTAGCCATAAAATTGATCATGGCAGGCGTTACTTTTTCGGCAGCAGCCAAGAAATCACCTTCATTTTCACGATCTTCATCATCAACTACAATGATAATTTTACCTTGACGAATGTCTTCAATGGCTTCTTCTATAGTGTTGAGTTGTATTCTTGTGGTAGACATTCTATTTTATTTATTTTTAGTTGAATTTACTTTTTGAAACAGTTTTTGAAATGCTTTTTGAAATGCTTTTTGAATGGGTGTCAATAGAACATCCATATTAATTAAGCCAATATCATTGGTGGCGCGATACGTTAACAAAATAGCCAAAGGAGTTAGTATTAGTGAGGACATCCAAGAACCAAGGAAAGGATCTAATCCATCTTCTTGGGATATTCGTTTTCCAAAGGTATTGATAAAGTGGAAGCTGATAAATATTAACACCGCAAATACAATAGGAAGTCCAAGTCCTCCTTTTCGAATAATAGCTCCCAACGGTGCACCAATAAAGAACATAAGGAAACAGGCATACGCAATTACAAATTTATCATAAAGCGCTAATATATAGGCATTAATATTCTTTTTCTTGTTGTCCAATTCGGCTTTGGTGGCGTCAATAGAATACATGGTACTTTCAAAATTGCTACTTGCCATTTGTAAAATTTGTGCTTTTTCATCAATAGTGTACAATGACAATAAGTCTTTTACTTTCTTTATTTTCTTTTTGTTGGGTTTTACATTATTGTCTGTCAAATTTACGATGCGGTGCGAGCTATTCTCTGAAAACGAAATGATATCGGTATTTCTGCTTTTCTTCAAGGAGTCAATCGTGTAGCTTAGATCATTTACATTCAGCATACTATTGCTGTTTGATACGCTTTCATCTTTCATATCGGTTTTGTTTAATTGTGACAAGTCGATATTGATGATGTATTTTTTAAAAGAGCTTTTCGCAAAAGGTAATTTACTACGATCCTGGTATTTTTTTGGAACAATATCTTGATAATAGTTACCATCGTTTAATACCAATTGAAGAATGCTTGACTTTTCATTACTGATTAACTCTCCGTCTTTGGCTCTAATGACTGTTTTGCTACCATCACCGTTTAAGGATTTTTCGTGAATTGTAATTCCAGTCAAACGATTTCCATTTTCGCCCGACTTCTTGTTTACTTTTATATTATAAGCACCCACGTCGCTAAACTGACCCTCTGTAATGGCAAGAGCTGGTTTAACTTGTGCAATATTTTTTCTAAAATTGATGAACTTAAATTCAGCGTACGGAATAACATCATTCGCAAATATAAAAGCGAAAACACTCAGTAACGCAATAAAAACAGTTAGGCTTTTCAGCGCTCTTTGCAACGATATACCTGCGGATTTCATAGCCGCGAATTCATAATGTTCTGCTAAGTTTCCAAATGACATTATCGAGGCTAATAAAATAGAAAGAGGCAAAACTAAGGGAACAATTCGAGGCATAGAAAATGCTAAGAATTTGATAACCATGAAAAAATCTAGGTCTTTACCTGCCAGTTCAGAAATAAATAACCAGACGGTCTGCAGTATGAATATAAAAAAAAGGATAACAAATACCGTAGCAAATGTACCCAGGAATGTTTTTAGTAAGTATTTGTCTAAAATTTTCACCTAAATAATTAATCTAATTTATTGATGTAATAGTTTGGATATTTACTTTGTACAAATACAAATTGACTTTGTGGCAACGTCTGATTTGTTTTAAAAGAAGTAACTGTCAATGTCGTTTTTGTTCCTTTTTTGCCAGTTTCAATTACATTATAAATCATATTGGTTTTAGAATCAATTCCTAATAAAATCTCTTTTCTTTGATCTTTTGCATTAGTAGGAACAAGCTTGATGTATTGAATTTTTTTACCACCAATATTCTGTACAATATCCATTGAATATTTGTAACCTTTATTAAAAAAAGTTAACATTTTTGTGGGTGTAAGTGCAGTGTCATCATTTTCATTGACTTTAGAGATTGTAATTTCCTCGTCCTCTGGTACAATAGTATATGATTTTTTTCCGTCAAACAATTTTGTAATCCCCATGAAATTTAGGACATATTGATTTCCTTTCATAACCACAGTTCCTTTGCTATCTTGATTTATATTTTCTTTTAAATTGTTCAAAGAATATTTAAAATCAATACTAATGTTGTTGTAGCTTTTTACTTTGGCAGTTACTTTATCTAATAAATCTTTGGCTTTCTTGTCTTGTGCGTGCGTTGAAAATCCTATAAAAAAGACCATTAGAATTCCCAAAATTGTTTTGATTCCTATTTGTTGAAATTTCATTTGTTTTATGTTTTTGCTGATGCGTAATACTGTTGTTTGTTGCAAATGTAAAGCGTCACTATTTCAAAAGGCTATAATAAAATGCTAAATTTTTAAAAATAACGTTCTATAAGTTACTTTTCGTTGCTGAAAAATTGATCTAAGCCGGTCATATCCTGTATGTTGACACTTCTGGCTTTGCTACCTTCAAAAGGGCCTACAATTCCTGCGGCTTCGAGTTGATCTATCAATCGTCCTGCTCGGTTGTAACCCAGTTTTAGTTTTCTTTGCAATAATGATGCCGAACCCTGTTGTGCATTGACAATAACTTCGGCTGCTTCTCTAAACAACGTATCTCTATCTGCAATATCCATTTCTAGATTGATGCCTCCATCTTCCCCAATAAATTCGGGAAGCAAGTAAGCCGTAGCATACGCTTTTTGTGAACCAATAAAATCAGTAATTTTCTCCACTTCAGGCGTATCAATAAAGGCACATTGTACACGAACGACATCGTTGCCATTCGTATAAAGCATATCGCCACGTCCTATTAATTGATCGGCACCAGCTGTGTCCAAAATGGTTCTCGAGTCAATTTTGGACGTAACTCTAAACGCTATTCTAGCAGGAAAGTTGGCTTTTATTAAACCTGTAATTACGTTTACGGATGGTCTTTGTGTTGCAATAATTAAGTGAATACCAATGGCACGCGCTAATTGTGCTAATCGTGCTATAGGAACTTCAACTTCTTTGCCAGCAGTCATTATTAAATCGGCGAACTCATCGACAACTAATACTATATAAGGCAAAAAGCGATGTCCGTTTTCTGGATTTAATTTCCGGGCTTTAAATTTATCGTTGTATTCTTTTATGTTACGAACCATCGCATCTTTCAATAAAGAATAACGATTGTCCATCTCTACACAAAGAGAGTTTAAGGTAGCGACTACTTTAGCATTATCAGTGATAATGGCATCTTCGGTATCGGGTAGTTTGGCTAGATAATGTCTTTCTATTTTATTAAAAAGAGTAAGTTCAACTTTTTTTGGATCTACCAAAACAAATTTTACTTCTGCGGGATGTTTTTTGTATAAAAGAGATGTTAATACAGCATTCAATCCCACTGATTTTCCTTGACCTGTAGCTCCTGCCATTAATAGATGGGGCATTTTTGCCAAGTCGACAACGAAAGTTTCATTCGAAATAGTTTTTCCAAGGGCAATAGGCAATTCCATTTCTGCTTCTTGAAATTTGGCTGAACCAATCACACTTTTCATAGAAACCATTGTTGGATTCTTATTTGGGACTTCTATACCAATAGTTCCTTTTCCAGGAATGGGAGCAATGATACGAATTCCTAATGCTGAAAGTGATAACGCAATATCATCCTCTAAACTTTTAATTTTAGAAATACGAATCCCTGCTTCGGGAACGATTTCATATAAAGTTACGGATGGACCAACAGTCGCTTTAATTTGCGCGATTTCTATTTTATAATTACGAAGCGTATCTACAATTCGGTTTTTATTTTCTTCTAATTCCTCTTGGTTTATGGTAATTCCACCAGTTGAATATTCTTTTAATAAATCGATGGTTGGATACTTGTAATTGGACAAATCCAGAGTTGGATCGAATAAACCAAAATCAGATACCAGTCGTGAGGCTAAATTGTCTTCTATAATATCTTCTTCTACTGCTTTTTCAATTACAAAAGCTTCTTCCTTTACAGGTTCTGCTGTTGGTAAAATTGCCATAGTAAGTGGCTTCATAGAAGGCTCTAAATTAATTTCGGAAGCATTTGAAATAGTGGGTTTTAAGGCTTCCTTGTTTAGTTCGAATTGTGATTTAGATGTTTTTAAATGAATTTCATCTTCTTCAACTAAATCTTCCTCCAATTCATTAACTGCAAATTCTTCCAAATTATAACCTCCAGCATTTTTAGTCGCAGGAATTTTATTTAAATCGTCTTTGATTTCTTTTTTAGTGCTCTCGAAAAAAGAGTGCACTCTTTCTGGCGATACTTGCAGTTTAAAAATTAAATAGATAACGACACCAAAAATCAGCACCAAAAAGGTTCCTGTTTTACCTATGTAATCTTGGCTTAACGAATTTAGTTCATAGCCTATTGTTCCGCCCAATTCGGGCACAGAAGTGGCAAAAAAACCAAATAAAACACAAACAATTATGATAATAAATAAATCCCAAAACCAAATTGCTTTGAGTTTATGAATAGAAAGATCAAGTACTAAATACATTCCCGTAAGGAAAAATAAACGTACAAATACAAATGAGGCAACGCCAAAACCTTTATAAACAATTAAATCGGCAAGATAGGCTCCAAATTTACCCAGCCAGTTCTGCACCACCTCTTGTCTGTTCGTGAGTTCCGAAATAGCGCTTTGATCGACTTGACCATAAATGAAAAACGAAACAAATGCAACTAGTAAGGCTATTGAAAATAAAACCAATAGAAAACCCAAAACGATTTTATGCTGTTTTGAGAATTTAAATGATCGTATTCCTGTAGTCTCGGACTCTTTTTTTTTATCTAAAGGCTCTTTTTTTGTAGATTTTGCCATTCTTGAATTTAACCTATATAAATTTTGGTAAATAAATAATAACACCAATTGCTATTGCAGTCATTGCAGCAAAAAAGACCGCGCCTGCAGCAATATCTTTAATGAAACCAATTCGTTCGTGGTAATTGGGATGAATGAAATCGGCTATTTTCTCAACGGAGGTATTTAACCCTTCAATGCTTAAAACCAAACCAATGGCTAGTGTTTGAAAAAGCCATTCCGTAGTCGTAATATGAAAAAGGAAACCTGCTATGGTCATTATGATTCCAAGTCCAAACTGAACCATAACACTATGCTCTGTCGTAAGCAACTTTACAGCCCCTTTAAAAGCATAAGTAACACTTTTTAGTCTTCCTTTAAGTAGACTGTTGTCTTTTTGAAATTCCATATAGAATATTAAAGTACCGCGATAGCAGCTTCATAATTTGGTTCGTTTGCAATTTCACCTACTTGTTCCGTATGAGTAATAGTCCCATTTTCATCTGTAACTATAATCGCTCTAGAGTGCAATCCTGCCAAAGGGCCATCAACAATCTCTAAACCATTATTTTTCCCAAAAGTTCCTGCTTGAAAATCGGATAGATTTACAACGTTTTCTAATCCTTCAGCTCCACAAAAACGTTTTTGAGCAAATGGTAAATCTCTTGAAATACACAATACTGTAGTGTTTTTTAATGCGCTAGCGCTTTCATTAAATTTTCTAACAGAAGTAGCACAAGTTCCAGTGTCAATACTTGGAAAAATATTCAAAACTAATTTTTTACCAGCGAAATCGCTCAATGATGCAATTGACAAGTCGTTTTTAACTAGTTTAAAATCAGCTAGTTTCGAGCCAACTTTTGGTAATTCTCCTGAAGTATGTATTGGATTTCCTCCTAATGTTATTGCAGCCATTGTGTTTCTGTTTTTAATGAGGTTCAAAAGTAAGGATTAATATTTGAATCTAAAAGAATTTGTTAAGGCTTATCGGGTTTTGAGTTATCGATATCTCACAAAATGAAATAGAGTATAAAAAAAACGCACTCGATAAAAAGAATGCGTTTTAATTTATAAAAGGATTTTATTTATCAATAGAACCGAGAACCCTTTTCATAAAAGCATTCAAGGCTTCTTTTTTATCAGCACCTTCTTTTATCAATTTATGAACCTCGAGTGCACCGTACATATTCGAAATTAATTCTCCAATAACGTCCAGTTCTTCATCTTTCAATGAGGTAATTTCGGTCATGGCTTCAAGAACTTCGATAGTTTCAATCACATAATCCTGATCGTTTTCCTCAATAAATTGAGTAAGGTGTTTTATTACTGGTAATTTCATTTATTTGATTTTTAAGATTATTGGATAATTTGATTTTTAGATAAAAATTCGAAAAATTCGAAGAGTCTAAAAATCTTAAATCTATTTACAGAATTTCGTTAACCAATTCCACCAAAACCTCTTGCTTGTTGGTCTGTGTTTCGTTAACCAATTTTCCATTCACGAAAGTGGCAAAAGTAGGCAAGTTACTAACATTGGCAAGTTTTCTTGATTCAGGAAAATTTTCAGCATCCACAATTGCAAAAGTAATAGCTTCATTTTCTGAGGCCAATTTTTTGAATTTTGGTTTCATAATCCTGCAATTTCCACACCATGATGCTGAAAACTGGACTACTACCTTTTCGTTCTGAGCTATTAAAGTTCCTAACGTATCTTCGTTTAATTCTATTAACATATCTATTAAATTTCAATTTCAATGGCAATTTCAAAAATCAATTTTAAATAGTACTATTTAAAATAACAGTATCAATATTGAATTATTCGATTTTTTAAAACCTAACATTCTATTTTGACATTGCAATTGATTTTTGACATTGCAGTTGAAATTATTGTTATTGATTGAATTTAAATGCCAATGGCAATCTCAAAAATTAATTTTAAATGGTAAGATTTGAAACAACACTGTCAATATTGAACTACTTGGTTGTTTAAAACTTTACTTTCTCTATTGACATTGCAATTATTTTTTTTAGTGAGAACCTAAATAAGCTGCTGTACTGTTTCTGTCAGCGCTCATTGCATCTTTTCCTGCTTCCCAGTTTGCTGGACAAACTTCTCCTTTTTCTTGTATGTGAGTGTAGGCATCAACCATACGTAAATATTCGTTTACATTACGACCTAGTGGCATATCGTTTACACTTTCGTGGAAAATTTTTCCTGTTTCATCAATTAAGTAAGTAGCTCTAAAAGTTACATTAGATCCTTCAATAATTACTGAATCTGTTTCTTCGCTATACTCTGTCGAATCAATATCAAGAATTCCAAGAATGTTAGATAAGTTTCTATTGGTATCTGCAAGAATAGGATACGTTACACCTTCAATTCCACCATTATTTTTTGGAGTGTTCAACCAAGCAAAGTGCACTTCGTTTGTATCGCAAGAAGCTCCAATTACAATTGTATTTCTTTTTTCGAATTCAGGCAAAACTGCTTGAAAAGCGTGTAATTCAGTTGGACATACAAAAGTGAAATCTTTTGGGTACCAAAATAAAAGTACTTTTTTGTTATTTTTTGTAGCTTCTTCAAAAATATTAATTTTCAAATTATCGCCCATTTCTGAGATAGCGTCTACAGGAATACTTGGAAATTTTTTACCTACTAATGACATATTGTTTTATTTTTAGTTGTTTAATTTTTTATTACTGCAAAGATAAAGCATATATAAAGGATGTGAGTATAAATTTTAATTATTAATATTTATTTAACAATAGTTATTGTTTATATTATATTTTAATTACCTTAAAATGAAATAGGTAGACTTCCTTTTGCTTTGCCATCTAATAATAATTGCTCGGCAGCACTTTCTTGAAATTCAGTAAAATCTTGATACATTTCGACAACTCCAACCGCTTTATTTAAATGTGGAATAATATTCAAAGAATACGGATTACCAAACACGTATAAAATGCATTTTTTAGTTTGTAACAACTCGCCTAAAAATGCTAAAACATCATCTTCCATTCCAAAGTTATCTTGCGGTTTTGCTTTCGGTACATATAAAGAAATAATTAACGTATCAAACGAAGATAGGTCTTCCTTTATCGTAGTTGTAAATAACTCATTTCCGCTCTCGATTGCAAATTTCGAAGAAGGTAAGCATGTTTTCAACGCTGTAAAGAAAGGATTTTCAATTGATTTGTAAACACTCAATTTTGCCAAGCGTTCTCTGTTTTTAGCATCGAAAACCACTACAGAACTATTATTGTCCTTGATATCAGTAATGCAATATTGAGCTATTTTACGATTTAAATCGGAGGTAGCTTTAAAATCAAATGGAGCAACCGGAATTTTATTTTCTTCGAAAAGGCCTGCTTTTTGCTTGCATTTCATAATGCGTTGCAAACTGGCTTCAATACGTTCAGGAGTTGCATTTTTAAGAATTTCTTGAATGCCTTCAACTACATTTTCAGCAAAACACAATACATCATTTCCTGCGTTGAAAGCTTCCCATTCTAGTTTTCCTTTAACCTCATATAACTTGGAAACACTGTGCATATTTAAGGCATCAGAAATAATCAAACCATCATATCCTAATTGCTTTCGCAACAGCTTTTGAATTAAATTAGAGGATAATGTTGCGGAAGTATTTTTTCCATCGTTTAAAGCAGGAACAGCTAAGTGTCCGATCATAATTGAATCGACATTGTTTTCAATTCCTTTGATGAAAGGATACAATTCATTATCTAGCAATTCATCTAATGTTTCTTCTAAAATTGGTAAACCCAAATGCGAATCTACACTTGTATTTCCATGTCCTGGAAAATGTTTTAAGCAACCTAGAATGCCAACATCATTCATTCCACGTAAATATTCTAAGGCATACGTAGCGACTTTTTCTTTGTTATTGCCAAAAGACCGATAACCAATTACTGGATTATTTGGGTTATTATTAATATCTGCTAATGGTGCTAAATTGTAGTGAATACCCGCCGATTTTAGATCAAGACCCGTTTGTTTTCCCACCTCGTAAACCAAATCAATTTTTCTTTCGGGCAAAGCGCCCAGTGTAATGGCGTAAGGATATTGTGGCGTATTTTCAACACGCATTGCCAAACCCCATTCTGCATCAATACTCATTAATAGGGGAGTAGTAGCACACTTTTGATAGCGTACAATTAAATCTTTTAATTTCTGAAAACTATCATCATTAAACTCCACTTTTTTCTTTGATTCTTCTGGAAAAATTATTTTTTGCTTAGGGTCATCAGGAAAGCCTTTCTTTAAATTTGATGATGCCTTTTCTATTTCCTTTTCATAATTGGTTGCGGCGCTAGCTCGACTATGAAAAAAAGTCAAACCACCAATATTATATTCTTTGATTAAACGTTCAGTTTTTAAAATATTTTCTTCCGTATCATTTATGAAAACGGCAGGGAAAAAGAATTGTCCTATTTTTTGTTCTTGTGTCATTTTTTAAATTTATGGGTAACAAATGAAATTTAAAATTTTTATCACCGCAAATTCGCAAATTATTTTTTTAATTTCTTTAGGTTAATTCCTCGAAGATCTGCTTCGGCCTTTTTGCCACAGATTCACAGATTAAAAATAATTTTTTTAAAGTCAGAGAATCTGTGACTATTATTTTATTAACCCAACTGATATTATGTCACGAGGTAATTTATTTTAATAAAATAATTAGCGAATTTGCGGTGATTTTTATAGTAATGGTTAATTTTAATTTTAGTCAAGTTTCTTCCCATAATCCTTAGGAAAAATTAAAAAGCGGGATAAAATAATACCTGGAATTGTTGCTATAAATACCCAAATAAAGAAGTTTCCATACCCTAAATACTGTTGAATGTAACCGCTCAACATTCCGGGAAGCATCATGCCTAAAGCCATAAATCCCGTTGCAATAGCATAGTGAGAAGTTTTTGATTCTCCTTCGGCAACATAAATTAAATACATCATAAAGGCGGCAAAACCAAAACCATATCCAAACTGCTCTAATATAACAACGATGCAGGTATATGTATTAAGGGAATGATTTATTTGTAGGGTTTTTAAATTTAAATGAATAACATGAAGATTTTCAGGTTGAAAGTAAGCAAATAAAACTAATCCAGTAATAGGTAACAGCAAAATTAAAATCAATATCAATTTGATCAATTTTTGTTTAGAAATAACAATTGCTCTCAAAATTCCAATGATATAAAGTACAATTAATACAAATGTTCCAATTAATATTCCCAAGTTTTCAGTATTTAATGAAAGGTATTTTATATTCAAAATGATATGAAAAAGGTTTTCTGGCTGAAAATAAGCTAATATAACGAATCCAAAAATGGGTAAATGCATAATCAAAATCATTGGCAACATCCATTTAGTCAGTCCTTGTTTGGATATTGCAATTCCGCCTAGAATTCCACCAACGGTAAGTGCAATTAATCCGAAGGTTCCGTATATTATTCCAACATCTTCAGTTTCTAAACCCATTCCTCCTATAGTTGTTTTATCAACTAAGAAAGGCGTAAGCATTTTAAGCAATTGTGATTCTCCTAAACGAAATAAAAGAATGAAAGCAAGTATTAAACCAATTTGCTTTTTCTTGAAAAAACTAGCGAAAACGGTTCCGAAATTTTTCTCTTCGGTTTCTCCTACTACAATTGGTAATTCGGTTTTTGGTGTTGCAAAGAAGTTGTAAATGGTTAAAAAGGCCATTATTAATCCAACGAAAATCATGGTGTACGACCATGCTTTTTGATTATCGCCAAAGCGATGTTCTAAATAACCGGCTAATAAAATTATCAATCCATTTCCCGTTAACATTGAGGCTCTGTAAAACGTGCTTCGTATCCCTAAAAAAAAGGATTGCTGTTCTTTTTCTAGAGCCAACATATAAAAGCCATCGCTCGCCACATCATTCGATGCCGAAGCAAATGCCGCTACCCAAAAAACGGCTAAACTTAACATGAAAAATTGACTAGTTGGAATAACAAAACCTACAATTAAAAAAGCAATGGAAATTAATAATTGCATGCTCAAAAACCATTTTCGTTTGGTTCCATGTAAATCAATAAACGGACTCCATAAAGGTTTTATAACCCAAGGTAAGTATAACCAACTGGTATAGAAACCAATGTCTTCATTGCTAATGCCAAGGTTTTTGTACATTAAAACCGAAACCGATATTATGATAACATACGGAAAACCCGAAGCGAAATTTAATAACGGAATCCAATACCACGGTTTGTTGTCTCTTACTGTAGGATATTCGTTGTCAGTCATATGGTCGTGGTTTTGTAGTGGTTAAATAGTTTAATTGGTCTGGATCTCTACTTTTAAATCGATTATAACTTCTGGACTTTCATTGGCGTAATAATCTACGAATGTAAAGGCAAAGGCAGTTTTGTCAATCATTTTATTCGCAGCTATCTCAATTTCAAATGCTTGATTGTCTTCTGTAATATTAATTTTATCCAGAATCTGACTCGCATCATTACTATTTATTTTCGAAATATCTTTAGCTCCATATACCACAATATACCTCACTTTCGCCAACTGTTTTGGTTTCTGGAAAGCTACATAATACGTTGTGCTGTCTTTTGTAATTGAGTTGATTAATAAACTCTCTGTAATTACTTTTTTTAGGTTGGGGACAGGCGAAGGCAAAGCAGGATATTTATATTCAAAATCTTTTAGTATTTTAACAACATCCTGATGTTTGTTCATAAACCATTTGGCACTAAAATAACCATTTCCTTTTACATTTGGGTAGGATCTGGAGAGATCAATTTGATTCGAAATTTCATACACATTATTCCAGCGCTTATCCGCATCACCTCTTATTTTATAGGTGCTATTACCAATATACAAAGCTGTATGATCAGGAGTATTTTCAGACCACCATTTAACCAATTTAGAAAACGACACCGCCGATGGTGATTTATAGTCAATACTCCAGTACAATTGTGGTACTATATAATCGATCCAATTGTTGTTCATCCAATCCATAGGGTCGGCAAATAAATCATCATAATTACTGGTTCCATAGGTAACCGATCCTTTGGGGTCTTGAGTTTGGTTGCGCCATACACCAAAAGGACTTATGCCAAACTGTACCCAAGGTTTTAATTTTTTGATGCTTGTAGAAATGGTTTTTACAAAAGTAGAAACGTTTGAACGCCTCCAATCGGATAATGAAAGTCCGTTTGATGTTTTTTTATAGGCTGCAGTATCATTAAAACTTTCTCCTTTTACAGCGTACGGATAAAAATAATCATCAAAGTGTATGGCATCAATATCGTATTTTATAACAACTTCCTCTACAATAGAGGTAAGGTGCTGCTGTACTTCGGGCAGTGCAGGATTATAATAATATTTCCCGCCATATTGTATCATCCATTCCGGATGGGTAAAATAATCATGATTTTTACTTAAAATTTCGGTTTTCAAATCAAAAGTAGCACGATAGGGATTAAGCCAAGCATGAAATTCGAAACCACGTTTGTGTGCCTCGGTTATCATCCATTCAAGCACGTCATAATTTGGGTTTGGAGCAACGCCTTCTTTATCTGTTAAGTAACGAGACCATGGCGCTAAAATGGTTGGATACAAAGCATCTCCTGCTGACCTAATTTGAACAATTACCGCGTTAAAATTCAGTTTTTTATAGGTGTCTAAAATCGCTATATAATCGGTTTGTTGTTTTTCAACAGAATCACTTGAATTTTTTGGCCAATCTATATTAACGACGGTCGCAATCCAGACGGCTCTAAATTCATTTTTGGGATGCATTTCAGTCATTTGGGCATGAACAATAACACCAAATAATAAAAAATATATAATTGTGAAAAACAGGGACTTCTTTGCAATCATTTTTACTCTTTTTATAAAGGAATCAAAAGTAGTTTTTTTAGCCAAGCTTATAAACTAAATGCTATTAAAATTCGGTTAAATGTTACTATTTCGTATTATTCATAGAAAAGAGTATTCATGCGCCTCATCCAGCTATTCGCTATAGCCCTCCATTGCAACCCTTTTTTTACTTGCCACTACAGGAGCTTCCGCTGGTCGCTCTGTAGCAACTGTAAAAAATAGTGTTCCAATTTTCGGGGCTGCCGCTGCTATCTGGGGCGGGCTGTAGGATATTGAAGGAGCTTTCGAAGTTACCAATACGATACTGTTTTAGATCATAGAAAAAAGAGTAACAATCATTCTTAATTTATTATTTGATTTGTCTAATTATCGAAGTTGAAATTTTATATTTGTCACATCAGACTGTCGAATCAGTTTTATCAACAGATACAATTCTCCATGTTAACCATAAACCATTTAGATCAACTCGCTCAATCATTAGAAGGAACACTCTTTTATGATGATCTTCACAAAACTCTTTATGCCACAGATGCTTCCGCCTATCGGTTGATGCCTGTTGCCGTTGCCATCCCAAAATCAATCAAAGACATTCAAACGTTGATAGCTTTTGCGACAGCTCATAAAATTTCATTAACGCCTCGAACTGCGGGGACTTCGCTTGCAGGACAAACCGTTGGTGAAGGAATTATTGTCGATGTTTCTAAACATTTCACAAACATTATTTCATTCGATGCCGAAAATAAAACGGTCACAGCGCAACCTGGTGTGATTCGCGACGAACTGAATTTATTCCTAAAACCATACGGATTGTTTTACGGTCCAAACACATCAACATCGAATCGCTGTATGATTGGCGGAATGGTAGGGAATAATTCCTCGGGTACAACTTCTATTCGGTACGGCGTAACCCGCGATAAAATTGTCGAGATCAAAGCCGTTTTGAGTGATGGCTCCTTGGTTGCTTTTAACGAATTGACTTCAGCGGAATTTCTTAAAAAAACAAAAGGCGATGCATTAGAGAATGTTATTTATAAAAATATTTACGAAGAACTATCAAATAGTGCTGCGCAAGAAGAAATTATTAAAGAATTTCCAAAACCTGAAATCCACAGACGCAACACCGGTTATGCAGTCGATTTGTTACTAAAATCAGATTTATTTTCAGGTTCAGAAACGACAATTAATTTAGGGAAACTCTTGTGCGGAAGTGAAGGAACATTAGCCTTTACTACCGAAGTGACGCTGAAAGTAGATGATTTGCCACCAACAAATAATGTGATGGTGGTCGCTCATTTTTATACGATTCAGGAAAGTCTAGAGGCCGTTGTTGTTGCCATGAAACATCATTTGTACACTTGTGAAATGATTGATGATACTATTCTTGATTGCACAAAGAACAATAGAGAACAAGCCAAAAATAGGTTTTTTCTACAAGGCGAACCCAAAGCGATTATGCTGCTCGAGGTTGCTGCCGAAAGCATGGAAGATGCCGAGAATCAAGCGGCGGCTTTGGTAGAAGATTTAAAAAATCATAGTGCTGCTTATGCACTACCTGTTATTTACGGATCGGATATCGACAAAGCCAATGAGCTTCGTAAAGCGGGATTGGGTTTGTTGGGAAGTATTGTTGGAGACAATAAGGCAGCCGATTCGATTGAGGATACTGCAGTAGAATTGAGTGATCTTCCCAATTATATTGCAGAATTTTCTGCTATGATGAAACGCCACGGTCAAGATGCTATTTATTATGCACACGCTGGAGCGGGAGAATTGCATTTGCGTCCTGTTTTGAATTTAAAGACAAACGAAGGGTTACATCAATTTAGAAACATTGCGACCGAAGTGGCAGTGCTCGTAAAGAAATATAGAGGTTCCTTGAGTGGAGAACATGGCGACGGAATAGTGCGCGGGGAGTTTCTGCCGTTTATGATTGGAGAAAAAAATTACGAATTACTCAAAAGAATCAAATTTGCTTTCGATCCCAACGCAATATTGAATATAGGCAAAATTGTGAATGCCTATAAAATGGATGAGAACCTTCGGGTAGAATCGGGTAGAGTAGAACCCGAAATTCAAACTATTCAGGATTTTTCGGATAGTATGGGAATTCTGCGTGCTGCCGAAAAATGCAATGGTTCTGGAGACTGTAGAAAGTTACCATCGGCAGGAGGAAGCATGTGTCCGAGCTACCGAGCCACACGGAACGAGAAAGATACCACTCGAGCAAGAGCGAATACCTTACGAGAATATTTAACCCATTCAGAAAAAGAGAATAAATTCAATCATAAGGAGCTGTACGAAGTTTTTGAGTTGTGCATAAGTTGCAAGGCATGCGCTAGTGAATGCCCAAGCAATGTAGATGTGGCGTCACTGAAAGCAGAATTTTTGTACCACTATCAAAAGGCGAATGGTTTTTCTTTTCGAAATAAAATATTTGCATACAATTCGAAACTCAATAAAATGGGAAGTGTTTTTCCATCGATTACAAATTTTCTAGTCAATCTTTCTTTGGTTAAAAAAACAATGGGAATTGCTCCCAAAAGAGAAGTACCATTGTTGGCTAAAACTACGCTGAGAAAATGGATTGCCAAGAA
Source organism: Flavobacteriales bacterium (assembly GCA_038241955.1). Taxonomy (GTDB): domain Bacteria; phylum Bacteroidota; class Bacteroidia; order Flavobacteriales; family Flavobacteriaceae; genus Flavobacterium. The sequence goes on from JBBSSR010000037.1 coordinate 18,775, forward strand.
TAAAATAAAAAAGGAGTCTTATGTTAATGGCAAGGTGTATTTGTTTTGTGATGAATTTACAAATTATTATGATGTTTCTGTGGGATTAGATGCTTATGAGTTGTTGACACAATTGGGTTATGAAATTCTTATTGTCGATCACGAAGAAAGCGGACGCGCATTTATATCGAAAGGATTTCTTGATCAAGCAAAAAGTGTTGCCAATAAAAATGTTACTATTTTTAAGGATTTGATTTCAGATGAAGTACCACTAATTGGAATAGAACCTTCGGCGATTTTAACGTTTAGAGATGAATACCTGAGATTGGCAGAGGATAAAAACGCTGCAATTCAATTGTCTAAAAATGTATTTACAATCGAGGAGTTTTTTAAAGATGCCATTACGAATGGTAAAATTCATTCGGAACAATTTACCGATGTTTCAAAAACAATAAAAATTCATGGACATTGCCATCAAAAATCATTGAGCAGTATTGAGGCTACTTTTGCAATGCTCAATTTGCCTAAAAATGCTTCGGTAACGATTTACAATTCGGGTTGCTGCGGTATGGCGGGTTCTTTTGGATATGAAAAAGAGCATTATGATGTGAGTATGCAAATGGGTGAGGATACTTTATTCCCAAAAATAAGAACAACGGCAGTAGAGACCGAAATAGCTGCTGCAGGAACGAGTTGTCGTCATCAAATTTTTGATGGTACCAATAGAAAAGCACAACATCCCGTATCTATTTTGAGAAGCTTTTTAAAATAAAACGTAGGCATAAGAAGTAACAAAAAAGTAACTTTTGCTATTCTATTATTTTAGCTGAAAAAATTTTAATTTAATTCATTTTACATTTAAATAAATATATTTGACTTTAATTTAGATATAAATAAGTTAAATGCATTTTTTATCACAATACTATAAAAGAAATTAATTCGGGACTTTAAAGATTAAAATAGTTTTATATATTTGAAAAATATAGCAAAAACACAACTACGTAGTTGGTAACGATAAAAATTACAAAATGGCATTAAAGGGTTTGTTCAGAAAGAAAACGGTTCAAGATATTTTAAAACAAGTTGAAATAAATAATCTAGAAGGTCATGATGCGCTAGGGAAACATTTGACTGCTAGAGATTTGACTGCTTTTGGCATTGCTGCTATAGTCGGTGCGGGTATTTTTAGTACTATTGGTAAAGCCAGTTTTGATGGTGGTCCGGCAGTAATATTCTTGTTCTTATTTACCGCTATTGCTTGCAGTTTTGCTGCTTTCGCTTATGCTGAATTTGCTTCAATGGTTCCTGTTTCAGGTAGCGCTTATACGTATTCGTACGTAGCTTTTGGAGAATTAATTGCTTGGATCATTGGTTGGGCATTGATTATGGAGTATTCTGTAGGGAATATAACCGTCGCAATTTCATGGAGTGATTATTTTACGGGACTGCTGTCCAGCGGCGGAATCAATTTACCACAATGGGTTCAAATGGATTATTTAACAGCTTCAACTGGGTTTAACGACGCCACAGCATTAATGGAAGGCGGAAAAACTTTTGGGAATTTAAATTCAGGACTGCAAAATGCATATACAGCATGGACTACTTCGCCAGTGATTGGTTCTTTTCATTTGGTAGCAGATTTACCAGCACTGTTAATCATTATTTTGATAACGGCTCTTATTTATCGAGGTATGAAAGAATCTCGTAATGCGAGTAATATCATGGTAGTTGTGAAATTATGTGTGGTGTTATTGGTAATTGCCGTAGGTATATTTTATGTAGATACTACCAATTGGCATCCTTTTGCTCCAAATGGAGTTTCGGGAGTATTAAAAGGAGTTTCAGCTGTGTTTTTTGCTTATATTGGTTTTGATGCGATATCAACAACTGCCGAAGAATGTAAAGATCCACAACGTGATTTGCCGCGAGGAATGATGTGGGCGATTATTATTTGTACTGTTTTATATATTGCAATTGCACTCGTTCTTACTGGAATGGTGAGTTATAATAATCTAAATGTTGGTGATCCTTTGGCCTTTGTTTTTGAGCAATTGGATTTAAAATGGATGTCGGGAATTATTGCGGTAAGTGCTGTGGTAGCGATGGCGAGTGTTCTTTTGGTTTTTCAAATGGGACAGCCGCGTATCTGGATGAGTATGAGTCGTGACGGATTGTTACCAAAACGTTTTTCTAAAGTACACCCGAAATACAAAACACCGTCGTACGCAACAATAGTTACTGGTTTCGTAGTAGCAGTTCCCGCTTTGTTTATGAATTTGACTATGGTTACTGATTTGTGTAGTATAGGAACCTTGTTTGCATTTGTTTTGGTATGTGCGGGAGTTTTGGCTTTGCAAAACAGAACCGATATTCCAAGAGGGAAATTTAAAACACCGTACTTAAATTCAAAATATATATTTCCTATTTTGATAGTAATTGCTCTAATTTTTTCTTTTGGTTTTAATAAAAAAGCGACAATGGGTTTCATAACCAATGAAACAAAAACGAATGATTCTGAATTTATTATTACTTCATTAAATAAAAAACAAACACAAGAAGTATACACTTATTTGCTAGACGTTGAAGGCAAAACAACTGCAACCGAAAAGCTGGATGTGGAGCAACTTTTAAGTCAATTTCAACAAGATGATGCTAAGTATGCTAGTGTTGTTGCGGGATTGCCAATACCCGATTCGATAAAGTATGAAAGTGGATTTGCTTTGTTTAAACATAAAATTCCAATGTGGATTTTCCTTATCGTAATCGTTGGTTTGGTATTTTGGTCTTGGAAAGAGAACTTGTCTTTGATTCCGCTTTTGGGTTTAATTTGTTGCTTGTATATGATGGCAGAATTAAGCGTTTGGAATTGGATTTACTTCGGAATCTGGCTATTAATTGGTTTGGTAATCTATTTTAGCTTTAGTCGTAAAAACAGTAAACTGAATAGTGTAGCTCTATAGAACTAATTATTTATAATGTAAAAGCCGTTTTGAATCAATTTCAAAACGGCTTTTTATTTTACTAATTAAAAGAAAGTTTCTTTATCTATTTTTTAATGATCTTCTGCATCGTTTCTTTTCCGTTTTCTAATCCTAAAGTTATAAAGTAGAGACCATTACTCAAACGGCTTACGTCAATAGTATTTCCATTTAATTTTCCTTCCTGAACAATACTTCCTTGTGACGAAATAATACTATAATTATTGACAGGAATAGTCGAATTAATTTGCAACGTCTCATTTACCGGATTTGGATACAATCGAACAACATAGGTTTGTTCTTCAGCTTTGACTTCAGCTTTACCACGCGATTTAGCGCTACTTGATCCCCATGTATACGAATATCCATTGATTTTATTTACTAAATCCGGTGTTTGATTAGCAGAACCACTAGATCCATTATTAAAAATTATATTTACTGAAGTTGGCCCAGTAATAGTGTATTTGTAAAAGCCATTCGTATCGGCAATCATTGTTCCGCCAGGCCAAGTGGTGTTAGACACGCTTCCTAATGGGACAGCATTCCAATAATGTACTTTTGGGGCAGCTGTCCAGCTGATTGGTGGTTTGAAATAAACAGTTAGTGTAGTTGCAGCTCTAAAAGTATAAACTTCAGTTTTAATAGCAGAGCTTACTCCACCCGTATTTTTTACAAAAGCCTTAAGCGTTGTCGTACTTGTTATAATCAATGTTTTAGAGCCTACAGCAGAAGCTGATGTTACGCTTGGTGCAGTTCCATCCAAAGTGTAGTAGATAGTAGAAGTACTTTCGTTGGCAGTTAACTTAACAGTAAGGTTTGTTCCTGTTGTAAAAGTGCCACCTACTTGTGAGTTTGTAAAATCGGGAGCAAGAATAGGGCATCTATTAACTGGTTCACTACTTAGCCAAGAGTTATCATAAAATCTAGTTCCTGCAACTGCTGTTAAATCGCCTGTTTTTAGACTTCCATCATTAAATAACAAATTAGATGCCGTTACAGTGGATGGGAACGTATATTTATACCAACCTCCACAATCTGGTGTCATTGCAATTCCTGGATAAGTAACCGCAGGAGCTGTTCCTGTTGGTGACCAATAGTATATTTTTACTGCTGCGTTCCAGTTGCTTGGCTTTTTAAAGTAAACAGTAAATGTACTTGGCGCGCTGAAAGTATAAGTCTCAGTTTTAGGAGCTGAACTACTACCTGCAGCATTTTTTACAAACGCCTTAAGAGTAGTTGTACTAGTAATGGTTAATGTTTTAGAACCTATTGCTGATGCAGATGTTATTGTTGGTGTCGTTCCATCTAAAGTGTAATAAATAGTTGAAGAGCTTTCATTGGCTGTTAATGTAACACTTACAGTTGTTCCAGTGGTAAAAGATCCTCCTGCTTGTGAGTTTGTGAAATCGGGAGCAATAGAACATCTATTCAATGGTTCAGAAGCCAACCAAGCTGAATCGTAATACTTAATTCCACCTGTAGTGGTCAAGTCAGCAGTTTTCAGTGTTCCATCATTAAATAATAATTTAGAAGCCGTCACTGTTGATGGGAAAGTAAATTTGTACCAATCGCCACAATCTTTGGTCATAGCTACTCCAGGATAGGTCTGAGCAGGAGCAGTTCCTGTTGGTAGCCAATAATATACTTTTACTGCCGCATTCCAATTGGCGGGTTTTTTAAAATATACTGTAAATTCAGGAACTTCTCCTATGGTAATTGTTTTTGTTATAATATCGGAAACATTTCCATCTTTATCTTTAGCAAAGACTTTAATAGTAGTGTTTTGTGAAATAGTAATTTTCTTTGTAGATTCTGCCGTATTGGAAGATAGAGTAGGAGTAGAACCGTCAAGTGTATAATATAATTTTGGTTTTGGATCCGTACTGTCTGTAGCAATTATCGTAATATCTACAGCTACAGTTGAGTTGCTTACATCTGGAGTAAAAGCAATTTTTGGAGCTACATCTAAATTTTTACCAACCCAAACGTGTTGAATTTTGGATTTAGTTACATTTCCCTTTTTATCGGTTACTTCAACATAATAATCCAATAATTTTTCAGAGATTCCTGCAATTTCCGCAGAATATTGATTGGCAATTACCTCAGGCAACATATATAAATCAGCCTGAGGACTATTAGTAAAATTTCCTTTAGGAAAAATTCTTTCAGTCATTGGCAAAGATACCCACGTTCCAACTTCGCTGCCGCCTGCGTAGGTTTCATTTTGATTAGATCCAACAGTGTTTTTTCCATCAACATCCACTCGGTACTTTAGTTCCGATTTTTGAATGCCACTTACATCATAAGCAAAAGTATACACTGTAAAATCTGCTGAATTTAAAAAGCTCTTGTACGCATAAGGAGCTCCGTAACCCATTTCACCTGGATTATAAGGCCAACGCTGTGGAATGAATACAGAGGGTTTTGTATTGTCTACTCCTGGATGTGCATCCAAAGTAGGTTTTGCAAACTGTACACATCTATTAACGGCAAGTGTAGTTTTTATTTCTAAATCTTCGGCAAGACCGTAATAAGCATTTCCACTATCATAACCAGCCATTAGAAAATGCCACGCTTTTTCAGCAGGACTAATTGAAGAAGTTGGGTTTACAATTTCGCTCATTCTTAGGTTGCTTCCTTCTAGTTGTTCCGCCATTATTGCGTGGTTTTCACCAGCAGTTGTAATAGCTTGGTTCATCATGTCTTCCGTCCAACCATTCGGATTGAATTTTTTAGTTACAGGATCAAAAAAAGGCCACAACCAGTTGGTAAATTGTGGATGTCCAAAATCACCATCGGCATTTACCCAAGCACCATCTTCTACATGTACCACTTCTGATTCTGGAACCGGATTGTCTTGTAAATATTGAGGAATTGTAGTGGGAATATTTCCATTGGCAGCCGCTGCATGCGAAAATCCCGTAACCGATTCATTATAATAAGAAGATCCACCTCCCCAAGAATTATCTCCGTCATGGGCAAACAATACCAATGGAGGTCTTGGTGAAGTAGAAGCTTTTGCAACTATTGGTGCTATTAGTGAAGTGCCAATTGCCGAATACCCATCTTCGTAACTTTCATAATCGGCCATAGGGACAACTGTAATTTTATATTCCTGTCCCGTTTCGGGATCTACATATTTTGCTTTGTATGGCAGATAAGAGTAGGGAACAGCAAATTGACCTCCTCGAGCATCCTTTTGGGCAGAAAACCAAGTGTTTCCTTTGGTAGGAACTTGATCTGCTTTGTTAGGAACATCACACATTGTTCCTCCTGAACCATATTGTACGGGATAATCGGATAGCGTTCTTGATAAATGGCTGTTAGCAATCACTGACCATTCGATTCCACATTCAGTCAGTGTTTTTATAATTCTCTCAGAAAAAGCACATTCGGCTGGCCAATAACCTTTCGATTCATGAGAGCCGAATAATTGCGCACTGTAATATTGATGCGCCTTAATTTCTTTTTTTAATGCCTCGTCACTTAACAAAGGAGAAAGTGAATGATGCATGGTAAAAGATACCATTTCCATGCGGGGGAATCCTCCAGAAGTTTTCCATGATTTTGCATCTTTAATGTTTTGTATCCAGGAATTACTGTAGCCCCATTGATTGGCTTGAGCAAGTTCGTTAACATTCTCTAGCAAAGAACCACCGTAAGTTATTTGCGCTCCTGCTTTTGGTAAATCTCTAATAGAGTTAATAGCATTTTTTGGAGCAAATTGATAAGCAGCAACACGATCTCCTATTCCGAATATTTCTTCGAGATTGTTCGTAGGATGTGCCAATCCGTTTTTGTCATTATTGGCACCAGAAACTTTTAGATCTTGAGATTCTTTTACGATTTGGTATCTGTTGGGATTTTTTTTACTGATATCTCCCCAATATGTTGGTTGGTGTAAATGCCATAAATAAGTAGTATTCACTTGTGCTTTTACAGCAACAAAGGGAATTATAAAGACATAAAACAATAGTAGGTATTTTTTCATATTTCATTATTTTGTTGGTTAAATAATAATTTTTTGTTAAATATATATTTTATTAACATTTAAATTATGGCTTTCGTTTTTATATAGAAAACTATTACGTTGTAGTGTTTGTAACTTTATTTTATTTAACAAAAAATGAAAAAGTATTTATATTTTTTTTGGTAATTGATTGTTTTCTAAAATGTTGCGTATTTTTTTTACAAAGGAAAATTAATAATTAAAGAGAGCAAGATTTATTTTGGAATGTGAGTCTTTCATTTATTTATTCACTTTTAATTTCTCTCTAAATAAAAAATCCGCTAGAGAAATATCTCTAGCGGATCTATACGAAATAAAAAAATTAAAGATTAGTAACCTCTATTTATAAAATTCCAAGTTCTTTCATGCAGCCTTTCATGGTTTCATAAGTGCGTTGAATATCGTTGTCTAAGCCTATAGAAAAACGAATTAAACCATCGGTTAGACCCATTTCAGCTTGTTCTTCTAGCGGTATTTCACTTGACGTGGAAGTTCCTGGAGCGCTGAATAACGTTTTGTAGAAACCCAAACTCACGGCTAAATACCCTAAATTTTTAGATTGCATCAACTCCATTAAAGCATTGGCTTTCGCCAAAGTGCCAACGTCAATAGTCATCATACCTCCAAAACCATATTCGGGATTGATCATCTTTTTATACAGCTCATGACTCGGATGACTTTTTAGACCCGGATAAACGGTTTTTAAACCATCCTTCTCAAATTTCTCAGCCAAGTAAGCAGCATTGTAGCTGTGCTGTTTGATACGGATGTGAAGCGTTCTAAGATTTTTCATCACACTTGCAGATCGCATACTATCCATAGTTGGACCTAGAAGCATGCTCGCGCCACTATTTACATTTTTTAAAGAATTGATGAATTCGGTAGAAGCGCAAGTAACGCCACCTACAGTATCACTACTTCCGTTGATGTATTTTGTTAGTGAGTGAATCACAATATCCGCACCTAATTTTGCAGGGGATACGGAAAGTGGCGAAAACGTATTATCGACAACCAAAGTTAGATTGTGTTTTTTAGCAATTTTTGACAAACCACTAATGTCTGCCACTTCTAGTAAAGGATTACTAACTGTTTCACAGTATAATACTTTGGTTTTTGGTGTAATAGCAGCTTCGACAACATCTAGTTTTGTAATGTCTACAAAGGTGGTTTTAATACCAAAACGTGGAGTGAAATTTTTTAGGAAAGCATAAGTACCTCCATATATGGTTCTGCTCGAAATAATATGATCGCCCGTATCACATAATTGCAATAAGGTAGGCGTTATGGCTCCCATTCCTGAGGCAGAAACATTTGCGGTTTCTGTACCTTCCATGGCTGCCAAAGCTTTGTCTAAATATAAATTACTTGGTGAGGAATGGCGGGAGTATAAGTAACAACCTTCCATATTTCCTTCAAAAGTATCGAACATCGTTTTGGCCGAAAGAAATGTATAGGTAGAGGAATCCGAAATCGATGGGTTAACGCCACCAAATTCTCCAAAGTACTGTAAATCCTGAATGTTGTCTGCGGGGTTGAAATCTTTCATTGTAGTTAGTTTTAAATTTATATAAGGAGCTGTTTCCTGCTCCCGATAGCTATCGGGACTGTATCCACGCACAAAAGCGTGGGATGCCGTTTCTATCAGGGCTAGAATAGTAATTTTCATCAATAAGCTATTCAAAATAAAGCTTTATTAGAAAATAAGTCAATGATTAAGTAAATAATCAGACTTTAAAACTAGTATTTTTACATATTATAGATTATTTGTTTATTTTTGATTTGTAATTGAAACAGAAATAGATTTTTTTTCTTTTCATAAAACCAACAAACATGATTTTAGACGCTATAGATAAAAAACTCTTGATCCTATTGCAAACCGACAGTAAAAAGACAACCAAAGAGTTATCAATAAAACTTAATCTTTCGGTTACGGCCGTGTACGAGCGTGTCAAAAAATTAGAGCGTGAAGGAATTATTAGAAATTATGTGGCTTTAATAGATAAATCTAAAATCGAAAAAGGATTTGTAGTTTTTTGCCATTTAAAATTGATTCAACATACTAAAGAGTTCCTAACTAAATTCGAAAGCGAAGTTATTCAGCTCAGCGAAGTTTTAGAATGTCACCACGTCAGCGGGGATTACGACTATATTCTGAAAGTATTGGTAAAAGATATGGAAGCCTATCGCGAATTCTTAGTGACTAAACTGACCACCTTGCAGCATATTGGCAGTACACAGAGTACCTTTATGATCAGTGAAGTAAAGTATACAACGGTTATTGCTATTTAAGAATTCAGTAATTGAAAGCTTGTAATTTTAAGTTTTAATCCACAATTCATAATAGATGCTGATTTTTGTAACAAAAAACCTCGAAATTTAAACTTCAAACAAAACTTAATTCCCTAATTTTGCAACATTAAAAATAAAAATCAAATACTATGAGTTCATTTGACGTAGTCATTATAGGTTCTGGCCCAGGCGGATATGTATCAGCTATTCGTTGTGCACAATTGGGTTTTAAAACTGCTATTATAGAAAAATATTCAACTTTGGGTGGTACTTGCTTAAATGTAGGTTGTATTCCTTCGAAAGCATTGTTGGCCTCTTCTCATCATTACGCTGAAATTAAGCATTTTGCAGATCACGGAATTGAAGTTTCAGGAGAGGTAAAAGTAAATTTAGAAAAAATGATTGCACGCAAACAAGGCGTAGTAGATCAGACTGTTGGTGGAATTAACTACCTAATGGAGAAAAACAAAATTACTGTCTTTAATGGTTTAGGTTCATTTGTAGATGCTACGCATATTGCTATCGCAAAAGCCGATGGAACATCTGAAACTATTGAAGCTAAAAACATTATAATTGCTACAGGCTCGAAACCATCTTCTTTGCCTTTTATAAAAATTGATAAAGAAAGAATTATTACTTCTACTGAAGCATTAGAACTTAAAGAAGTGCCAAAACATCTTGTTATTATTGGTGGTGGTGTTATTGGAATCGAATTGGGTCAAGTGTATTTAAGATTGGGAGCGCAAGTTTCGGTTGTAGAATATATGGATAGAATTATTCCAGGAATGGACAGTTCTTTATCGAAAGAATTGACGAAAGTATTGAAAAAACAAGGGATGAAGTTCTACGTTTCACACAAAGTGAAATCGGTAGAAAGAAAAGGAGATGTTGTAACGGTTCAAGCGGAGAATGCTAAAGGAGAAACCATTACTCTTGAAGGTGATTATTCCTTAGTTTCTGTTGGTCGTCGTCCGTATACCGATGGATTGAATGCTGATAAAGCAGGAGTGAAAATCTCAGAAAGAGGAATGGTTGAGGTAAACGATCATTTGCAAACGAATGTTCCAAATATTTATGCGATTGGTGATGTAGTTCGTGGCGCCATGTTAGCGCACAAAGCGGAAGAAGAAGGAACTATGGTGGCTGAAATCTTGGCGGGTCAAAAACCACATATTGATTATAACTTAATTCCAGGTGTAGTATATACTTGGCCAGAAGTTGCTGCTGTTGGACAAACAGAAGAGCAATTAAAAGCTTCAGGTGTTGAGTACAAAGTAGGAAGTTTTCCTTTCAAAGCGTTAGGTCGTGCGCGCGCAAGTGGAGATCTTGATGGTTTTGTGAAAATCCTTGCTGATGCCAAAACAGATGAGGTTCTAGGTGTGCACATGATTGGTGCAAGAACAGCCGATTTAATTGCCGAAGCAGTTGTTGCGATGGAGTATAAAGCTTCTGCCGAAGATATATCTAGAATGTCACACGCGCATCCAACCTTTGCGGAAGCGATAAAAGAAGCAGCACTAGCCGCTACCGATAATAGAGCGTTACACGTATAGTCGTAGTCTCTAAATAATTTCTAAAACCGTCAAATATTTGACGGTTTTTTTTTGGTAGTAATCATATAAATTTCATAAAGAATTCTGTAAAATTTATATTCAGCTTCAATAGTACCTTTATATTCAGTAAAAATTTAAAAAAAATGAAAACAAGATATATAGTTGGAGCAGCAGCATTAGTGGGAATTAGTTTGTTTTTAAATTCCTGTGCGAGCAATACCATACCAGAAAAAGCTACTGCAGTGCAAAATTTTGACAAAGCAAAATACTTAGGTAAATGGTACGAAATCGCTAGATTAGACTTTGTATTCGAGAAAGGTTTAGACAATACAACTGCCGAATATTCTTTGAAAGACAACGGTATGATAAGAGTAGATAACAAAGGATACAATGCAAAAAAAGATAAATGGAGTGAAAGTATTGGTAAAGCAAAATTTGTTGGAGCAGAAAATGTAGCAATGCTTAAGGTTTCTTTTTTTGGACCTTTTTATGCGGGATACAATGTAATTGCAATTGATGAAAATTATAAATATGCACTAGTTGCAGGAGATAGTTTAAAATATTTGTGGATTCTTTCAAGAGAAAAAACAATACCTGAAAATATCAAAAATGACTATCTGAAAAAAGCGAAAGAGATCGGGTATAACACCTCCGATTTAATTTGGGTAAAACAAGATAAGTAAAACAAGAAACCCGCTAAAGCAGCGGGTTTTTTTAATTTTTATTCTTTCTTTTTGTATTTTTTATAAAGAAAGATTCCTCCAATGCTTATCAATAATAACCACCAAATTTCTACTAGAAATACGATAACGTCTAATAATACATACCAACCTGATTGTAAAGAATCCAGTATGCGAATCCCAATATTTGGTTTGTAGTAATTAGAATCTTTCGTGTTGGCGACTAACTGTTGTTGTACAGTTTCTCGTTGGTATAGTTGTATTGTTAGCGTACTAAAATTGATTTGGTCTTGAATCGATAGATTTTCTAATTTGTCATTGTCTTTTTGTTCTTTCTTGTCAGCCAACGTATTTTCGGCACTAATGATGTCGTTTATTTTTTTGCCTTTGGTATCAATTGCTTTTTCTATTCTCTTTTCACTGTTGGTACTTCTATTTTGTGACAGTTGATTAGAAAGTATCTTTAAGGAGACATCATCCGCTTTTATAACACGATAATCTAAAAAGTCAATCTGCTTGGCGATGCATTTTATAACTGTATCAAGGCGTTTATTGGGAACTCGAATAGTGATACTATTTTCTACATTATAACGAAGCGTTTCAAGGATACTGTCTTTGCTTATTTTACTTTCGAATTTATCGATTATATTACTTTGTAAATTGGTATAAATAACAAAACCATCAAATTTATTGGTAATGTTTTCAATTGCATAAGTAGACTTTGTTACGTTTTTTACTTTAAATTTTAAATCAGCTGTACGTATGAATTTTCGAGTGCTTCCCTCTTTTTCTACCGCTGCAGATGATGAAATACTATCGTAGGAAACTGCGTTTGTGCTTGCTTCTTCGTGACTTTCACTTTTTTTACAGCAAATAAAGAATGTAGTAACCATTAATAACGCAATGCTATATTTTACAATTTTGTTCATATATTTAATTTAATTATAAGTTTATTAATTTTTAATTGATCTTAAGCTCGAAATCGATGTCAAATATATAAAGTTTTAACAAGTGAAAACCTTTTTAATATTTATTTAACTACAAGTTTGTTTTATAAAACTTCTTGTTGAGTAAGCCTATTTTTTATTGTAATTTTGAAGTCATTAAACAGACTAATTCTTGAGAACTTCCATTTGTAAAACTATAGAAGACCCAATTGCGTTCAAGCAAAAGCTTGTGGGTTGGGGACAGCAGTTCCGTGAAATTATTTTTCTAGATAGCAATTCCTTTTCTGATGAATATTCCAGTTTCGATTGTGTTTTGGCAGTTGATGCTTTTACTTCCATAAAGACCGATTACCACAATGCTTTTGAAGATGTAAAGCAATACAAGCAAACCACCAAAGATTGGTTGTTTGGCTATTTGTCGTATGATTTAAAAAATGATGTAGAACACTTGCACTCTCAAAATACAGACGGTCTCGATTTCCCTGATTTGTTTTTTTTTCAACCCAAAAAAATTTATTTACTAAAAGAAAATCAACTCGAGATTCAGTATCTCAACATGTGCGATGATGAGGTTGAAGAAGATTTTCGAGAAATTAGTGATTATGGTTTAGATTCCATTATTCAGAATTCAAAAATTCAGATACACCAACGTATATCTAAAGAAAATTATGTTGCGAAGGTCTCTAAATTATTAGAGTACATTCATCGTGGTGATATATACGAGGCTAATTTCTGCATGGAATTTTTTGCCGAAGATGCTAAAATTAACCCTCTTCAAAAATTTCAGAAACTTAACGCCATTTCACAAGCTCCTTTTTCTGTTTTTTTTAAAAACAACAAACATTTTTTATTATCGGCCTCGCCAGAACGCTACTTAAGAAAAGAAGCCGAGAATTTACTTTCCCAACCTATCAAAGGAACAGCAAAACGATTTCAAGATCCATTAGAGGATGAAAAGTCTAAAAACAGCCTCGCTGTCGATCCTAAAGAAAGAGCCGAGAATATCATGATCACTGATTTGGTTCGTAACGATATGTCTCGAACCGCTCAAAAAGGGAGTGTTACCGTAAAAGAACTTTGTGGTATTTATTCTTTTTTGCAAGTGCACCAAATGATATCGACAATCACGTCAAAAGTTGATCCGCAATATGCAGATGTAGATGTTTTGAAAACTACCTTTCCTATGGGAAGTATGACGGGAGCTCCCAAATATGCGGCAATGAAGATTATTGAGGAACTCGAAGAAACCAAACGCGGTTTGTACAGCGGAACAGTGGGTTACTTTGCACCCAATGGAAACTTCGATTTTAATGTTGTCATTCGTAGTATTTTGTACAATCAAGAAAATGAATATGTGTCTTTTTCTGTGGGAAGTGCCATAACATCGTTGTCAATTCCTGAAAACGAGTACGAAGAATGTTTGCTCAAAGCCAAAGCAATGCTTCAAGTTTTGCAAAATGACTAAAATAAAAATACCTTATATAGTTGAAAAAAATAGTATTTTGTTCTTATTGATTAGCACTGTATTCTATAAAAAAATGAATTTTATTTTTAACATAAATAAAATCTATGAATCTATGTTTTAAAAAATAATATTTAATTAGACCTACGAGTTATAATTAGTATTTTTGATAAATGATAAATAGACTCAAAAAGTATATTCAAAAAGAGATTCCATTTTTGGAGAATAAAAAACTACTTCTTGCCGTAAGTGGCGGTCTTGATAGTATGGTTTTATTGCATTTGTTTCAACAACTAAATTTTAATATTGCTGTTGCGCACTGCAATTTTCAACTTCGAGGAGTAGAAAGTTATGGCGACCAAAAATTCATAGAAGAATATGCAGATGCGAAATCAATTCCGATTTATACTACTCAATTTGATACAGAAGCTTTCGCAAAAGATTATAAGCTTTCAACGCAAGTTGCCGCTAGAGATTTACGCTACAATTGGTTTTATGAGTTACTCGAAGAAGAAAATTTTGATTACCTGCTCACAGCACATCACGCCGACGACAACCTAGAGACTTTTTTAATCAATTTTACTCGAGGGACAGGATTGGAAGGATTGACAGGAATTTCAGTGCAAAATGATAAAATTATCAGGCCATTACTTTTCTTGACTCGTACTGAAATTGACAGTTATGCCAAAGAGCATGATATTCAATGGCGCGAAGACAGCAGTAATGCATCCGATAAATATGTAAGAAATAAAATTAGACATCATTTGATTCCGATTCTAAAAGAGTTGAATCCTACTTTCATGACTTCCTTTTCAAAAACCGAAAAGTATTTACAGGAATCTGCTGCAATGGTTGAGGATGCGACAATTATGATTTATCAGCAGGTCGCAAGGGAAGAGGGAGATCAAATTCATTTCGATTTAAATAAATTAAGGCAATTACCTAATTATCAATCGTATTTGTACCAATGGCTCAAAGAATTTGGCTTTACAGCTTGGGAAGATATCTACGATTTAGTCGAAAGTCAATCCGGAAAACAAGTATTTGCAAAAGATTTTAGATTGCTAAAAGACAGAGATTCCTTAATTGTATATCCTATCAAAGAATTGGAAAGTAGAGTGGAATTTTTTGTAAAAGAAAACGAAACAGAAGTTAATGTTCCCTTAAATTTGACCCTTTGCAAAGTAACGGACATTTCGATCACGTCAAATAGAACTATATTTGTCGATCAAGATTTATTGATTTATCC
>JBBSSR010000038.1:0-32638 GCA_038241955.1 Flavobacteriales bacterium
ACTTCTAAAACTCTAAAATAATTTTTCACTATATTTGTCATGAATATTGGTTTGTTTTGCGACTTCAAGATACTGAATTTCAGTATCTTGGCCAATATTTATTCAATTTATTTTACTTCAAATAATTACACCCAACGGGTTTTAAATAGTATTTTATTTTACCAAATCAATACAATTTATAATAATCACTGCAAGAGTATAAAGAAGACACTGCAAGAAGAATTAATTAAATAGAACTAATTGATCATAGAATAAACAATAGCTCATAATTAAGCCTCAAATATTTAAATAGATCATAAAAAAAAGAGGATACTCACTAAAGGTACCCTCTTTTTATTTCGTTTAGCACTTACAACTAAAGTACGTCTTTGTTAAATCATGAAAAATGTATACATTTACTTAGTACTGTTTTCGACCGTAATCAATCTATCAGGGTTTTTAGCTCCTTCTTTCAATACCATTTTATACAATTTATAAACAAGGAAAGTCCCGACTATTCCTAGTGCTGCCATAAACAACCAATTGGATTCATAACCCGATCTTTGAATGATCTCCATCCCAGACTTGGCGCTCAAAATATGCGCAAAACTATAACTCATCGTAAATGCTGCCATATACTTACCCTCCTGCATCTCATAAGATCGCTCCATTGCGAATGAATTAGCGAATGGAAAAGTCAACATTACTCCACATGTCATAAAAAGCATCATAGGAACTAAAATAGCTTCCCAAGGAAACAATAATAACAAAAAGCTAGTGGCCATAAGAAGCAATCCTATCGAAATAACTTTATGATTATTTATTTTATGTCTACTGACATAATTAACAATAGGCAATTCAAAAAGCAAAATAAGAAGTCCATTTAAACTTAAGAGTAGTCCACTGTCAAATTCCGACATGTTAAATCGTTCTTTGTGATACAATGGTAACGTAGTGAATATTTGAAAAAATAAAATTCCAGTGATCAAACAAATAACTAAATGCAACATAAATGGTTTGTCTTTCATTACAGAAATTTTGACAAATGGCTTGTCATGTTTCTTAACCTTTACTTCAATGTTCCTGTCTCTCACGAAGAACATAAAAACAATGATTGCCAAAATACAGGTTGTACCATCTATATAAAAAATGTACTCATATCCCAATTGCATGATGATCAAACCACCAAGTACAGGTCCAAAAAGAAAACCTAAATTAACAGCCGCACGCGTTAACGAATAAGCACGAGCTCTATTTTCTACAGTGGTAAATGTTTTCAGACATACAAGCATCGCAGGTCTAAACATATCAGCAACACTAGTCAAAATAAGTATACCGATGCAAAGTTCTTCAAAAGTTGTAGCGTGTCGTAATAAAATAAATACGATACCACTACCAAATAAACTAAACACCATGACCTTATAAAAGCCAATCTTATCTGATAATTTCCCACTAAGCCAAGTTCCAATAATAGAACCAATTCCGAAGAAAACCATTACCCAGCCAATTTGACTGTAGGTGAAGTGCAGGTTCTCTTTCATGTATTTCGAGAGGAAAGGAATAACCATTGTTCCTGCTCGGTTGATAAAGGTAATTAAAGTAAGAATCCAAATTTCCTTAGGAAAATCTTTAAAATTGTCGAGGTATTTTTTTATCATAATTAATTTTTTTTGGGGCAAAAAATTTTATATTTTGGCAAAAATAGAATATTTTTTCAATCAACCAACAATCAAGTAGTTAAAAAAGCTAATTTGAAATCATTTCAGAGCCAATATAAAGGTAGGGAAAACAAATTTTTTAAAAAAATAAATAAAACAATGGAAATATTCGATTTTTAACATAGATTTGCAATTAATGAAACCCCCAAATAATAAAATTA
This sequence comes from Flavobacteriales bacterium, assembly GCA_038241955.1. Taxonomy (GTDB): domain Bacteria; phylum Bacteroidota; class Bacteroidia; order Flavobacteriales; family Flavobacteriaceae; genus Flavobacterium. The sequence continues at coordinate 1,859 of JBBSSR010000038.1, forward strand.
TGAAAGCAAAAATTTACTATTTATTAGTTTGCCTCATTTTTTCATTTTCAACTTATGCGCAGCTTTATGGTGGAATTGAAATAGGAAGTAAAGGAATAAAGATGACAGTACTAGATGTCGAGAACCTTAAAAGAAACACCTACGATGTTAAGGAATTCTGGACAGAAAACGTAGGAATCGCAGCAGGTATATCGCAAGATGGTACTCTGTTTAAAGAAGATATTGACAAAGCAGGTGAAGTTGTATATTCGAACTACATGAAAATGCTTTCGGAATACAAAATTGAAGATAAAAATATTTTCATTGTTGCATCTTCTGGTGTAGGTCTTGCAACCAACACAAATGATCTAATTGTAAAAATAAATCAATTAACGAAGAAAAAATTAGAAGTTATCTCTTCTTCTTTGGAAGCGAAATTGCTATTAAGAGGTTGTATTCCTCCAAAAAACTATTTAAATTCTGTAATTATCGATATTGGAGGTGGTAATACTAAAGGAGGTTACGCAAAAGAGATGAATGGTTCATCAGTATTTTTTCCAATATCTTGTGATCTAGGAACAGTTACGCTAACTGAACTTATAAACAAAAAATGCCGTCAAAAAACTATTTTTGAATTCAGTGAAAACTTATTTGATTATCTACCTACAATGAGGGAGACTTTCAAAAAAATGTACACTAGTAGAATAGAGTCACAAGAAAAAAATAATGTTTATATTTCTGGTGGTGCAGCTTGGGCATTTTATACATTAACAACAGGGATAAAAGCACCCGAAAATTTTACGTTAGTGAAATTTGATGATATTTTAACGATCCGTACGATAGCAGAAAACAACTATCAAAGATTTGTTACCAACGCTGAAAGCAATGTTGAAATGCAAAAGGTACTAAAAACGTATCAGCAAAAAAGTCTTATCTCAGCTTTTAACCTATTAGAAACTGCTTTAGAAGTGATACCAAATATGGATAAGAAAAAAATCTATTTTGCAAAACAAGGGCAAATTGCATGGTTAGTTAGTTATGTATTTGACAACGCTAAAGGTGTGAAACAAATATTCTAAAAAGAGCTTTATACCTTTATTAACTAAATCCCATTCATTTATGTATGGGATTTTTTTATTGCCCCCATATAAAATTCAAAATTAAGCAAGAAAAAAATATTTTTTTCTAAAAACTCCAAACTATGTAGCTTTAGCTAAAAGTCACTTGACTTCTTATTAAAATCTTTTTATACATTCAAATTAGACTCTGAAAAAAAATATGCTGCTGAAACAAAATCAGAGTAACTATCATCTTTAAAAAACAAATAAAAGTTCTAAATTTGAAGTTTAAATTTGAATTTTAAATTTATATGAAATATCAACTTATACTGTTCCTACTTATTCTCATAAATTTAAATAGTTGTGGAAAAGACAATGAAAAGAAAAAAAAGACTGAGTCAGAATCTAGAAACATTGCTGCCTTTAAACAAAAACAATTACAAAATACAGTCGCAGGAATTATTGCATCACCTATGACTATAAAGAATACATCTTTATTAAAAAATAAAATAATTACAATTCCTATTAGTGACACAATTAGTAAACAAGAAGAAGTAGAAAGAAGTACGCTGCAAAAAAATGAATCTTCTACTACAACTGATTCATTTTATCTTCCTTTACGAAGGTTTTTAAAAAATTCCCAAATAGGTTTAGCAATTACAAAGGAAGATCTAGCAAAACAATACGAAATACCTAGCGATGGACTTAAACTAATAAAAAGCATCACCAAAATTACAGGAGATAAATTACTCATTAAATGGGACTCTAATTGGCTTGTAAAAAAATTGTCAGATGCACAGTTAAAAGACGATACTGTTCAAATTCGATTCCATAAAGACAAACTTTATATTTCTGGAAATGCAATTGGGATACGATACAACAAAAAAGTCTACACAAACTTAATACTTAAAGGAGGTGATGCCTACATTCCAGGCGTCAAAGGATTTCACTGGCAAATAGGTAAATGATAAAAATAGCACCACAAAGATGCACTTGGTGCTCTTCAAGCGATTTATACAAAAGATACCACGACGAGGAATGGGGAGTTCCCGTCTATGAAGATGCAATATTCTTTGAATTTATAATCCTCGAAACTTTTCAAGCAGGTTTAAGTTGGATTACCATTTTAAATAAAAGAGAAAATTTCAGACAAGCTTTTGATAATTTCGATTGTAAAAAGATAGCAACCTACAGCGACGACAAAGTGCAAGAATTGTTGCAAGATCCTGGTATTATTCGCAACAAACTCAAAGTAAGATCTGCCGTTTCTAATGCTGTAGCATTTATAAAAGTGCAACAGGAATTTGGTAGTTTTTCCAATTATATTTGGAACTTTACAGACTCAAAACCCATCATAAATAATAGAAAATTTCTAAAAGAAGTCCCCGCTACTACTCCACTTTCAGATACTATCAGTAAAGATTTAAAAAAAAGAGGATTCAAATTTGTTGGCTCAACTGTAGTTTATGCTTTTATGCAAGCTACAGGGATTGTTAACGATCACGTGGAGGATTGTTGGAAAAAAAACTAGTTTTCAATCCTCAAATTAAAGTCACAGTTATAAAAAATTCATAATTTATAACTTATAACTCATAATTTTCAATACATTTGCTCCACACTTTAGGGGTGTCTACACAATTGTAGGCTGAGACTTTACCCTCGAACCTGATCTAGTTCATACTAGCGTAGGAAAAAGTAAGATGACTTCTTGTCGCACAATTGTGCGTAATAGCAGCCATTCCTAAAGTATAATGACATACTAAACCCAAAAGGAATGGAGCTAAAAATCAACAATCAAAGAAAACAATTTTCCGCCAGCAGCTTAACTGTTCAGGCACTACTTGACTTGGAAATTCCAATTAAACAAAACGGAATTGCCCTTGCCATCAACAATACCGTAATTCCAAAAACCGATTGGGATTCCCATCAAATCAAAGAAACTGACGACATTCTAATTATTTCCGCAACTCAAGGAGGATAATTAGGCTGCTCCAGCGGGCTATCCATTTCAAGTCCGCAGTCAAAACCTAAAAAACATAGACATAGAAAGAGCTTCCTTTGGTCGCTTTTCTATTCCCTGTTTTTCTACGGTTTTGCCTTTACGGGCTTTCCATTACTATCCCTAGCAGAAAAACAGCAATATCAATTTCAATGACAATTTCAATTTCAATGACAAGAAATTCTCAATCTTAAAAAATCAAAAACATGAGCAACGAAGAAAAAATTTCAAGAACCCCATTTCCTAATTCAAGAAAAATATACATTGATGGAGAAATTCATCCGATAAAAGTTGCAATGCGTGAAATTAAACTTGCAGATACTAAAATGTCAAATGGTCGAATAGAAAAAAACCCTTCCGTAACCGTTTATGATACATCAGGCCCTTTTACTGATCCTAATATTGAAATTGATATTCGTAAAGGATTACCAAGAATCCGCGAACAATGGATTCTTGATCGAAACGACGTAGAGGAATTAACTGAAGTCTCATCAGAATACGGGCAAAAACGATTAAAAGACGAAAAACTAGATCACTTGCGTTTTGAATATTTGCACAAACCCTTGCGAGCCAAAAAAGGAGCTAATGTTTCACAATTGTATTATGCCAAACAAGGAATAATTACTCCCGAAATGGAATATATTGCCATTCGTGAAAACCAACGAATAGAAGAATTACAACAGCAAACCAAAGCCATGCAATGCCAACACCCAGGAAATAATTGGGGAGCTAATACTCCCTCCCCTTCGGGGAGGGCTGGGGTGGGGAAAATCACAGCCGAATTTGTTCGTAGCGAAGTAGCTAGAGGAAGAGCAATTATTCCAAACAATATCAATCATCCCGAAAGTGAACCCATGATTGTAGGCCGTAATTTCTTGGTAAAAATCAATGCTAATATTGGAAACAGTGCCGTAACATCAAGTATTGAGGAAGAAGTTGAAAAAGCAGTTTGGGCGTGTCGTTGGGGAGCAGATACTATTATGGATTTATCTACAGGAAAAAATATTCACGAAACTAGAGAGTGGATTATTCGCAATTCCCCTGTACCAATTGGTACAGTACCAATTTACCAAGCTTTAGAAAAAGTAAATGGAGTTGCCGAGGACTTAACTTGGGAAGTTTTCCGCGATACGTTAATCGAGCAAGCAGAACAAGGAGTTTCTTATTTAACGATTCACGCTGGAGTTTTATTGCGTTACATTCATTTGACTGCTGATCGGGTAACTGGAATTGTTTCTCGTGGTGGTTCGATTATGGCTAAATGGTGTTTATTTCATCACAAAGAGAATTTCTTGTACACCCATTTCGAAGACATTTGCGAAATTATGAAACAATATGATGTCGCTTTCTCTCTTGGAGATGGCTTACGTCCGGGTTCTATTGCCGATGCGAATGATGCAGCACAATTCGCCGAATTAGAAACTTTGGGAGAACTCACAAAAGTAGCTTGGAAACACGATGTTCAAGTATTTATTGAAGGGCCAGGTCACGTTCCTATGCACATGATTAAAGAAAATATGGCCAAACAATTGGAACATTGTGATGAAGCACCGTTTTATACTTTAGGCCCCTTAACAACAGATATTGCTCCGGGATACGACCACATCACTTCTGCCATCGGAGCGGCAATGATTGGTTGGTATGGTTGCGCAATGTTGTGTTACGTAACGCCAAAAGAACACCTTGGTTTACCCAACAAAAAAGACGTAAAAGATGGCGTTATCACATATAAAATTGCAGCTCACGCCGCCGATTTAGCCAAAGGACATCCAGGTTCGCAATACCGTGACAATGCATTGAGTAAAGCGCGTTTCGAATTCCGTTGGGAAGATCAATTCAATTTGTCACTAGATCCCGACACAGCAAGAGAATTTCACGATGAAACTTTACCCGCTGAAGGTGCTAAAGTAGCCCATTTCTGTTCGATGTGTGGCCCAAAATTCTGTTCGATGAAAATCTCACAAGAAATTCGTGACGTTGCCGAAGCCGAAAGAGGAATGAAAGAGAAATCAGAAGAGTTTATTGAACAAGGAAAAGAGATTTATATTTAATCCCCCTAGCCCCCAAAGGGGGAACTAAAAACGTATTATGATAGTGATTACTAATCCAACTTCAATTGTAAAAGAAATGGAAATGATAAACGCTCTTTTTGAAGAAGGGTTAGACTTGTTGCATATTAGAAAACCTGATTATTCAGAAATTAAAACAGCATTGTTTATTCATCAAATAAAAAAGGAATTTAGAGATAAATTGGTTTTGCATAATCAGCATCAACTCGCAAAAGTATTTGGTATCAATCGTATCCATCTTTCAGAAAAAGACAGAAAGAAAAATAATATTAACAGTGTTTTGAATGCATTTAATATACCAATTACGAAATCAACTTCAACACATTCGATAGAAGAATTTAATGCATTACCAAGTGATTATGATTATGCTTTTTTGAGTCCTGTTTATTCTTCTATTTCTAAAGAAAATTATCATCCAAAAACAAATTTATTGGAAGACATAAAAAAGAGAACCAATTTCAATACCAAATTGATTGCATTGGGCGGAATTGATTCTAAAAATATTTCTGAAACTCTTGACTACGGTTTTGATGATGTAGCACTTTTAGGGAGTATTTGGAATTCTAATAATGCACTAGAAAATTTCAAACTATGTCAACAAATCGCCCTTTCGTATTAACTATAGCGGGTTTTGACCCTTTGGCTGGAGCCGGAGTTTTGGCAGATGTAAAAACATTTGAACAAAATAATGTATATGGATTTGCTATTAACACAGCAAATACTATTCAAACAGAAAATGAATTTTTAGAAATACAATGGGCTGATTTGACTTTTGTTTTAAAATCAATAAAAATTCTATTCGGAAATTATAAAATCGAAGCAGTTAAAATTGGAATTGTTCCTTCATTAAACTATTTAAAAGAAATTACTTATCTCTTAAAAAATATTTCGCCAAGAACAAAAATTGTATGGGATACCGTTTTAAAGTCAACTACCAATTTTGATTTTTTAAACATTGAAAACCAAACTGTTTTAATTGAAATTCTAAAAGAGATTGATTTAATCACGCCTAATTACAGTGAAATAATGGAATTATATCCCAATGGAATTAATGCAGAAAAAAATGCAATCATGCTCTCGAAATATTGTCCTGTTTTATTAAAAGGCGGCCATAATATTGACAAAATTGGTATTGATACTTTATATCTAAAAGATGAATTGATTAGCATTCCTCCAAATAATAGTAAAGCATTTTTTGAAAAACACGGTTCGGGTTGCGTATTATCGGCAGCCATAACAGCACATTTAGCTTTAGGAAAAGATCTTAAAACTGCCTGCATTCAAGCCAAAAAATACATTGAAAATTATCTACAATCCACAAATTCAAAACTAGGATATCACTATGAAAACTAAACTACAATATATTTCCCAAGGCAGTACCATTGCCGAACAATTGAAAAACATACAAGAAGTTTTGGAAAATGGTTGCGAATGGATACAGTTGCGTTTTAAAAACCAAACAGATACTAATTGCCAGGAATTAGCCAAAAAAGCACAATTATTATGCAAAGAACACAAGGCAATTTTAATCATTAATGACAATGTTTCATTAGCTCAAGAAATCAATGCCGATGGTGTACACTTGGGATTATTAGACATGAGAATTAAAGATGCTCGAATTATTTTAGGGGAAACAAAAATTATTGGTGGTACAGCGAACACATTCGAAGACATTCAAAATCACATTCAGAACGGCTGCGATTATATAGGTTTAGGTCCGTACAGATTTACTATTACCAAAGAAAATTTAAGTCCAATTTTAGGATTAGAAGGATATCAATCCATACTACAGAAAATGAAAATACACCAACTCAATATCCCGATTTATGCTATTGGTGGTATTTCTTTAAGTGATATTGAAGAATTAATACAAATAGGAATTCAGGGCGTGGCACTTTCGGGACTTATATCTGGAAATTCTTATAAAAAAGAAATAATTACACAATTAAACGAAAAATTATATGGAACTGTCATTGTTTAATATTGGGGATAAAAGCTTTGAATCTCGACTATTTTTAGGCACAGGGAAATTTGGTTCTAACCAACAAATGGAAGAAGCTATTTTGGCATCAGGAAGCGAATTGGTTACGGTGGCATTGAAACGAATCGATTTAGAAACTGAAACCGATGCCATTTTATCCCATCTAAAACATCCCCGAATTAATTTATTACCCAATACTTCTGGGGCAAGAAATGCCAAAGAAGCGATTTTTGCCGCACAATTAGCAAGAGAAGCATTAGAAACGAATTGGTTGAAACTGGAAATCCATCCTGACCCAAGATACTTAATGCCTGACGCTATCGAAACATTAAAAGCTACGGAAGAATTAGCAAAACTAGGATTTATTGTTTTGCCTTACATACATGCTGACCCTGTTTTATGCAAGCGATTAGAAGATGTTGGAACTGCTGCCGTAATGCCTTTGGGTTCACCAATTGGAAGTAGTAAAGGATTAAAAACGATTGATTTTTTAGAAATCATCATCGAACAAAGTAAAGTTCCTGTAATTATCGATGCTGGAATTGGCGCTCCATCCGACGCTGCAAAAGCGATGGAATTAGGTGCTGATGCTGTTTTGGTAAACACTGCTATTGCTGTTGCGGGAAATCCAAAATTGATGGCAGAAGCATTTAAGGAAGCAGTAATTGCAGGACGAAAAGCTTTTGAAGCTAAACTTGGAAGAAAATTTAATTTGGCGGTTGCTTCAAGTCCATTGACAGCTTTTTTGTATGAATAATCCTCCCCCGACCCCTCCGAAGGAGGGGAGAAAAACCTCTTATAACTTAACTGCAAAATCTGTGCGCAAATAAAAGCCTTTTTTTTAGTGAAAAAATAAAAAAATGAAAACATTCAAATCTGTTTTTGAGCAATACGACTGGAATACCATTCAATCCAAAATATACCAAACTTCTACAAAAGAAGTAGAGCAAGCACTCTCAAAAACAAAACGTAATCTTGATGATTTTCTTGCTTTAATTTCTCCTATCGCTCAAGGATATTTAGAGAGAATGGCTCAAGAATGTCATGAATTAACGAAGAAGCGTTTTGGAAAAACCATCCAAATGTATGCGCCTTTGTATCTAAGTAACGAATGCCAAAATATTTGTACGTATTGTGGTTTTAGTTTAGATAATAAAATCAAACGCAAAACATTATTGGATTCGGAGATAAAACAGGAAGTGGAAGCTTTGAAAAAGCTAGGTTTTGACCATGTTTTATTGGTTACAGGCGAAGCTAATTATACCGTAAATATCAATTACTTTCTGAATGCAGTTGAGCAAATTAAAAATGATTTTTCGGTAATTTCTGTCGAAGTGCAACCACTAGCTCAGGAAGAATATGAGCGATTGCATCACGCTGGAGTGTATTCCGTTTTGGTGTATCAAGAAACCTATCATCAAGAAGTATATAAAAAATACCATACTAAAGGTAAAAAATCAAATTTCGATTTCAGATTAGAAACACCTGACCGAATAGGAAAAGCAGGAATTCATAAAATTGGTTTGGGAGTATTATTAGGTTTAGAAGATTGGCGAACGGACAGTTTTTTCAACGCTTTGCATTTGGATTATCTACAAAAAACATATTGGCAAACGAAATATTCTGTTTCTTTTCCAAGATTACGCCCTGCAGAAGGAATTATCGAACCTAATTTTATTATGGATGATAAAGATTTGACTCAGCTGATTTGTGCCTATCGCTTGTTGAATGAAGATTTAGAAATTTCTATTTCAACTCGTGAGAATGAAAAATTTAGAGACAATATTATTTCGGTTGGTACTACTAGCATGAGTGCAGGTTCTAAAACGAATCCTGGAGGTTATGCCGTTGATTTACAATCGTTGGAACAATTCGAAATTAGTGACGAACGTTCGGTTACTGAAATTACTACTATGATTACCCAAAAAGGATATGAACCCGTTTGGAAAGATTGGGAAAAATTTAGTCAAAAGTCTTAAACTGTTAAAGTGGAAAGTCGAACACAATAAAGAAAACTCGATGATATTAAGAATAGACATTTCGACTTTAAGACTTTTGAATTTCTAACTTTAAGACTTAAATAAAATGAGCATTATACAAGAATTTTTACGCTACAACCGACAAACTATATTGCCTGAAATTGGTGATGAAGGCCAAGATAAACTCAAAAAAGCGAAAGTTTTAGTTATAGGCGCTGGTGGTTTGGGTTGCCCTATTTTGCAATATATTGCAACCGCAGGTGTTGGAACAATTGGTATTGTAGATTTTGACACAATTGAAATACACAATCTACATCGTCAAATTTTATATGATGAAAACCAAGTTGGAAAATCTAAAGTTTTAACTGCAAAATTCGTTTTAGAAAAATTGAATCCCTTGATTACTGTTTTGGCTTTTGAAAAAAAGCTAACCGATGAAAACGCTTCGAGAATTATTGGGAAATTTGATTTGGTTGTGGATGGTTCGGACAATTTTGCTACTCGTTATTTGGTTAATGATACTTGCGTGTCATTAGGAAAATATTTGGTTTACGGAAGTATTTTAGGTTTTGAAGGGCAATTGGCAGTTTTTAATCATCAAGGCGGTAAAAATTTACGAGACTTATTTCCTGAACCACCAAATCCTAGAGATGTTCCAAATTGCAGTATGAATGGAGTTTTAGGAACTTTGCCTGGAATGATAGGCACGATGATGGCACACGAAACTTTAAAACTTATTATAGGTTTACCGAGTTTGAAAAATGAATTGATTTTGTTTAAAACTTTGGATTGGAGTTTTATAAAGTTGAAGTTTTAATTTTCTTGTGAATAATCAACTTATAAAAATTTCAACACGAATTTCACAAATTAGCACAAATTCTAGTCGATAATTGTATTGAATTACACAAAATAGGAAATTAATTCATAATGTAGGTCGTGAAAACTAGTGTTTATTTTATTCAAATTATGAGGAATAGATACATTTTCTCTTAAAAAATAAATTACTTTTGAATCCCATTTTTTTTGCCCCTGATGGTAGTGGAAAGCCCAGACTGAAAAAAACTATTTTTTCTAGGCATAAAAGAGCGACCATCCTCTCCCCCAACCCCTCTCCGAAGGAAAGAGGAGCAAAAAGGCTCCTTTTATGACTTTAGAAAAAAAGTTTTTTGAAGGAGGACTTGTAACGAACAGCAGGATTAGGCTCTAATGCTTATTTTTTAGAATAGTAATAAAATCATTTCGTTCAATTTCGGAACAGCCTAAACTTTCGAGATGTTCGTTGTAGACTTGACAATCTAATAGTTGATAATTATTTTCTTTGAGTTGGTTTGCCAAAGCTATAAAACCAACTTTGGAGGCATTTGAAACTAACGAAAACATACTTTCGCCACAAAAAACATGGCCTAAATCGATACCATACAATCCGCCAACTAATTCATTGTCTTGCCAAACCTCCACTGACTTTGCAATTCCTAGTTCGTGGAGTTTGCAATAAGCTTCAATCATGTCATTGCTAATCCAAGTTCCTGTTTGTCCGTTGCGTTTTGCCTGTTGGCAATTGGAAATAACATCCCTAAAATTTTGATTAAAAGTGACTATGAAGATTTTTCGATTGAGAATGTTTCGCATACTTTTAGAAACAATTAATTCGTCAAGAAATAAAACCATTCTTGGATTGGGCGACCACCAAATTATAGGTTCCCCATCGTTGAACCAAGGGAAAATTCCATTATTATAGGCGAGTTGCAAACGCTCTGGAGACAAATCGCCACCAATTGCAAGAATCCCATCATCATTGGCGTGGGAAACGGGCGGAAAAAATAAATCTTTGGTTAGGTAATACATATTCAAAAATCAATGGCAATAACAATTTCAAAAATCAATTTTAACAGTAAAGTTCAAAAAAAAAGAACTTAAAAAATAAAATTTATTTCTAAATTCATTTTTTAAATTCTTTATTCTAATATCTATTTTTTTTCTTAGAAAGGCAAATCGTCTGCTTCTTCTTCATTTATGTTAGTAGCTGGTGCAAAAGTGGCAGCATTTGGCATTGGAGGTGCTTGTTGTGTTGGCATATCAGCAGCCATTTTTTCAATTCTCCATCCTCTAATACTATTAAAATATTTAGTTTCACCTTGTGGATTAACCCATTCTCTTCCTCCTAAATTGATTGAAACTTTTACAGCATCACCAACAGAATAATTATTTAGTAAATCAGCTTTGTCCTGAGTAAATTCAATCATGATAGATTGCGGATATTGCTCATCTGTAGTGATTACTAATTCCTTTTTTTTGAATGTAGCGCTAATTTGTTGCTCTGCACTAATTACTTTAATTTTCCCTATTACTTCCATCTTCTTTTTGTTTTATTATTGTTGATTTTATTTTTTTGCTAAAAGTACTTTCCAAGCTGAGTTTACATCATTTTCTAATAAATATCTCTTGGCCTCTAAATGTACTTTTTCCTGATCATCTGAACTCAAAACCGCTTTTACAGCAAAATTTTCAGTTACAAATATACTAACTTCTTCTGTGGTAGGCAAGGTTTCAATATTACCGAGCATTCCTAGATCATTACCGTCAAAAACAGCGCTTTCTTTTACGAAATTCGGAATAGCATCTACTCCTACTCCTAATGTAACAAGTGGTTTTGGCACTTCAAATAATCCTTGATTGGATCTAGAATACCAATTTCCTCCCAATCTAGACACCAAATCTATTTTATGCTGATCTATAGCGCCATTTTCATCTAAAATCGCTTCACTTACATGTATGCGCACAACTTCACAAAGAATTAAGTTTCCAGCTCCTCCCTCGTCTCCAAGTGAAACAACCTGATTTACTTTACATTCAAACTGCACAGGCGACTCTTTTACTCGGTACGGCTTTACCACTTCAGAAGGAACTTGCGTAAATCCTGCTTTCAAAAACTCGTTCACTCCATTCCCATATTCTGTGCTTGCTAAAGAAGTTTGCTGCACCATATCAAAATTTACCACATTTATCACTACTTCTCGGGTAGCTTCGGCATTAATTAGGGTATGCTTTATAGTGTTATCCCGAACACGTCGTGCTGGCGAAAAAATAAGAATAGGCGGGTTTGTACTAAATACATTGAAGAAACTAAAAGGAGACAAATTTGGAACCCCAGTGTCGCTCATAGTACTAGCAAATGCTATTGGTCTAGGCCCAATGGAACCTTGTAGATAGCCTTGAAGTTTTGCCGTAGTAATGCTTTTGGGATCTATAGAAATCATAAGTTCTTATTTGAAACAAAAATAGTCAAATAGCATTAAAATTAATGATAATTAAAAGAAATTTACAACGACGAATGGCGGAAAAAGTCTAATCTATTTTTGAAAGTTAGCGATCAATTTGGATATAATACAATCAAACAGTCAATATTTCGTTATATTTATACCTCAATTTTATAAGTATGAATTTTACAAGAAGTAGCAATCCTATTCGTTGGATAATTATCTTTATTTCATTTTTAATGATTTCAATAATCCTCTGGAATACCTATACTTTTTTTCAAATTTTTAAGAATGAAGAACGCCTAAAAATGAAACTTTGGGCCACGGCAGAAAAAACATTAATCAACGCTGGTAAAAATACCGAAGTCGATTTACCGCTACAAATATTTAGCAACAACACTACCATTCCACTGATATTGACAGAAAGTGGCATTATAATTAGCACTGCCAATATCGATGACGCACTTGTAAAAGACGAAAAAAAAGTAGTAGATTATTTAGCTCAATTAAAGAGTGAGAACGAACCCATTACCATTATTTATGCTCCAGGAAAATCACAGGAATTGTACTATGGTGATTCATCATTAATTGATAAACTCAAATTTTATCCTATTGCATTATCGCTCATTATTGTGTTATTTGCTATACTAATTTATAATTTCTATACTAGCGATAAAGTAGCAACTCAAAATAAATTGTGGGCGGGAATGGCCAAGGAAACTGCCCATCAAATTGGCACGCCTTTATCATCGTTAATTGGATGGTTAGAAATTTTAAAATTGGAAGATATTGACGAATCTACTACTTTCGAAATCGAAAAGGACATTTTTCGTTTACAAACCATTACAGAACGATTTTCTAAAATTGGATCGGAACCAAAATTAGAAGAAAAAGACATTATAGCCGAAACTCAACAATCCTACGATTACCTAAAATCTCGTTTTTCAAATCAAATTGACTTTACTTTTAATGGTCCTAAAAATCCAATAAACGTTTTACTAAACCCAACATTGCACAGTTGGACTATAGAAAACCTTGTAAAAAATGCAATAGATGCAATGAAAGGTAGAGGAAAATTAGCAATAGAAATAACCGAAGAAGAAAATTTCGTCAAAATAAACGTCTCCGATTCTGGCAAAGGCATTCCAAAAAATTTATTTAAACGTATTTTTGAAACTGGCTTTACCACCAAAAAAAGAGGTTGGGGATTAGGTCTTTCGTTGACGAAAAGAATAGTGGAAGAATACCATAAAGGCACCATTAAAGTATTGCATTCTGAGATTGGGAACGGATCTACTATGCAAATTACATTTAAAAAAATTTAAAATTTTCAGCATTATTTCACAGGAATTCCAAACCACGTTATTCTAGTAAACATTCCTTTTCGCTCTCCTTTGCTTTTGCTTAAATATGAAGTAACAAATTTCTCTTGCACTTCTATTTGGCTTAAAACTTCTCCAATCGACTTTTTAAGTGCTTTTACATTTGCTACATTTTCGCTACTGTAATAACCTATACCGTATATACGGGTTTGGCAATCTACTATTATATCTTTTGGAGTTTGAATCATTGATTTAATGGCTTCATCTGGTAAAAGAGGCTTAAATTGTTTGTTACGATAATTGATAAAATCATTGAACATACCAATTGCTTGATTGTAATCATCACTAATTACTCTTAATTTATCGACAGCTGCATTGTTCTGAATCGATTCAATTTCATGCTTTTTATTAAACCAATATAAATCATTTTTAAGTCCGTATTTTTCTATTCGAACTAGTGTCTGTTTTGCTTGTTCCAAATCTGATAATTTGTCATAATTAGAAATTTCATTTACAAAATCAAAATTGGGTTTGGTCTTATTAATTTGGGTCTGACCATTTACAAACTCCTGATAGCTAACAGGATACTTTAAAAATTGCCATAAGTAATCGAAAGGAAAATGATTCGCTATAAATTGATCTGGAATAACCTTGTAGTGCGTATTGTTTATTCGTTTAACAAATTTACCTTTATCAACATGTCCTGCACCCCAAGTCGGGTCAAAAAGCCACCAAGTTCCGTCAATTTTGGCAGCGCACCAAGCATGAGAAAGCGTGTCTATTTTGCCATTTTGTTTGCTGTATCCATAAATTATGTAAGCTTTAATTCCTATCTTAAAACAGATATCATTGAAAACTTCTGCATAATGAATACAAACTCCTCTTTTATTAATTACTGTATTTTTTATTTTATCTTGAGATATTTCTTTGTAATCTATCGATTCTAAATTTTCGATATCGTATCTAATATTTGAGGCTGTCCAGTAAAAAGCAGCTCTTACTTTATCATTTTCCGATTTAAAACTGGTATTGATATACTCCGCAATTCCCGAAGTTGTTTCGCTTAAATCAGAAGGAATTTTATCCATCGTAGCATCAACCACAGTGTAGAGTCCTTTGGTCTGACCAAAACTGATACACGTAAACAGTAAAAACAAAAATAGATTTTTCATACTCTTTAATTTTTTAGACATAAAAAAACACGAATCTCTTTATTCAAAAAAATGAAGAGATTCGCGTTACACTATTATCTTTTTTTTAAAGATTAGCCTGAATTCTTTTAGCCAAAACTTCAAACTCTTCTTTAGACAAAGATACTTTATTTTGAAAACGCATTTCATCCATCTCATTCAAGGGAATCAGGTGCACGTGAGCGTGTGGCACTTCGAGACCAACAACTGCCATGCCAACTCTTTTACATGCTATCGTTTTTTCGAGTGCGATCGCAATTTTTTTAGCGAAAAGCATTAATCCAAGATACAAATCATCTTCTATCTCAAAGATTTTATCAATTTCTTTTTTAGGAATACATAATGTATGCCCTTTTGCATTGGGATTTACATCCAAAAACGCTAGAAAATTTTCATCTTCGGCTATTTTGTAACATGGAATTTCTCCGTTTACTATTTTGGTAAATATGGAACTCATCTTACTACTAAAATTTAGATTATTAAAATAAAAAAACAACCTGTTCACTAAAAACTAATCTCTAGATATCTCAAGAATTTCGAATTTCAAAACACCATTTGGAACTGTGATTTCTGCCAATTCACCAACTTTTTTTCCAAGCAATCCGTGACCAATGGGCGAAGTAACCGAAATTTTTCCTGTTTTCAAATCGGCTTCACTTTCGGCAACAAGCGTATAGGTCATTTCCATTCCGTTCGCTTGATTTTTGATCTTTACAATTGACAAAACCAAAACTTTAGACAAATCTAGATTCGATTCATCTATCAATCTCGCGTTAGAATGCACTTCTTCTAGCTTAGCAATTCTCATTTCTAACATTCCTTGTGCTTCTTTAGCGGCATCGTATTCCGCATTTTCAGATAAATCACCTTTATCTCTGGCCTCTGCTATATCTGCAGATGCTTTAGGTCGCATCACGCTTTTTAAATGATCCAATTCTTCTCTTAATTTTTTTAATCCTTCCGCTGTGTAATAAGATATCGCGCTCATAATTTCGTCGTTTATATAAATAGAAAAAATCCCATCAGGACGGGATTTCTTTCCACAAAGATACTATTATTTTGTTGTAGTCTATAATTATATGTTAATCATATCCATTTCAAAGTTAAATAAATTAAATTTGTTTCGCTAATTCTTGCACTTAATTTTAAATAATGAAAAAATATCTTTTTTTAATTGTCAGTTCCTTATTTATAATTGGCTGTAGCAACAATGAAATCAATAATAAAAACCCTTATCTACCCAATTACAGCTTTAACTTTAGCCTTAACACCAATTTGCCTGCCTACTCTACTTTAAAGTATCCAAGCAACTCAATCTATTATCCTGGCGAAGGCGTTCGAGGCATTATCGTTTTTAATACCGATGGCAAAAATTACAATGCTTTTGATGCTGCTTGTCCCAATCAGGAACTTAGCGAATGTTCGACCATGACCATAAAAGGTATCAATGCTCTTTGTGCTTGTGACAAAGTTGAGTACAATCTTTTTACCGGTCAGGGCGGAAAAGAATACCCGCTAAAACAATATCGAGTAGAAGTAAAAGGCGACGTTATTAGAATCTATAATTAAATTATTTTGGGCGTGCCACCACTAGAAAAAGGGCCTAATACACATACCGCTTAGTCGCCCCTTTTCCTACTGATGTCAGGCTGTACGCTCCGCTACGGCGGATTGCTTCTATCCTTCACGCGTGAACTACAACAACGTTATAAACCAGGAAATCCTGAAAGTCTAAACTCTCAGGATTTTTTTTATTTGCGAAATTTAAAATTAAAACTTTAGTGTAATCCCTGCTAGAAAATTAGCTCCTGCTTGAGGATAATAATAAACATCTCCGCCACCAAAATCAGATCCATTAGAAACATACTCGCGATTAAGAATGTTATTTGCTAAGACACTTATTAAAATAGATTTGAAAACAGAATTCATTTTAATTTCATAAGTAGCATTTAGATCATTTACAAAATAATCCCTCAATTTTCCTTCCTTATCATCATAATTATTCATGTATTGTTCGCTAACAAATTTAGACAACCAACTTATATTTAACTGTTTTAATGGTGAAAACGTCAAAATGTTTCCAGCAATAAAATTGGGTGAATAAGCAATATTAGTATTTCCTAGCTCCGATAAACTTCCGCTTACATCCGAAACAAAATCAATATTTTTATTCCTACTTAACGTAAAGTTTGGAGAAACAGACCACTTCTTTGCAAATTGTAGTCTGGCATCAACTTCTAATCCCAATCTAAAACTGTCACCGCTGTTGGTGCGTAAAGGTGATCCTACATCATCTAATTCTCCTGTCAAAACCAATTGATCTTTATATTTCATAAAATACACATTCGAATTTACGCTGATTTTGTTTGATTTTAATCTCCAGCCCAACTCATAATCATTTAATTTCTCAGGTTGCACAGCAGTTCCACCTTTGTAATCCGTTCTATTAGGTTCGCGGTTGGCTCTAGCATACGAAAAATACAAAGCATTTTCCTTATTGACATCAAACGTAAGACCTGCTTTGGGATTAAAAAAATTAAAATTATCATCAATCAAACCTGTTTCATCACTATTGGCTTTGTAGTGAACATTCCGGTATTGCACATCACCATAAACGCTGAGTTTATCCAACAACTGATAGGTTGCTTTGGCAAATACATTCCCATCAGTTTTGGTAGAATTATCTTCATAATAGCGATCTCCTAACTCCGTTTGCGAGGCGTATCGCGCCCAAATTACTTTTCCAAAATGGTCTCCCTCATAACGATTATATCCACCACCAATAATAAAATCTAGTTTTTCAGCTTTATAATTAGCAGAAAAAGTAGATCCGTAAAAATTATTTTCCAACCATTTTTGACGAATTAAATCGGAGATTTGAATAGTGGTAGCATCAATTACAATAGGTGTTAATCCATATTTAGAAAATTTTTGATCTTCCTTATATTCTTCGTAATACCCTTTCCCATTGGTATAGTGAAAAGCCAAGTTAGTCCTCCAATTTTCAGATACTTTCTCATTCCAATGCAATTGATAATGATCTTGTTGGTAATTATCAGTTTGATTGTCATAAAAACGAGTGTTCCCGTTTTCATCTGTAAAAATTCCAGCATAATTGTAAGTTCTGTCACTTTGCATAGTTGCAGGATCCAAACCATACCAACTTTGATAGGTTTTTTCTGTTCCGCCAAAGGTTAGCGCTTTAATTAAAGTTGTTTTCCCTACATACGTTCCTTGCAAAAAATACGATTTTAAATTGCTGCTCGCGCGGTCTACATATCCATCCGATTTTAATGCCGATAAACGCCCTGCAATTTCAAAATGGTCGTTCATTAAACCCGTGCTAAATTTTACCGTATGTTTATGGCTATTGAAACTCCCAAAAGAGTTCGAGATTTCTCCGGAGCTTTTCGTCGCATAATTATCCGTTAACATATTCAAACTCGCTCCAAAGGCACCTGCACCATTTGTAGAAGTTCCTACTCCACGCTGTAGCTGTAAACTTTGTACCGAAGAAGCAAAATCAGGCATATTTACCCAAAAAGTACCTTGACTTTCTGAATCATTGTACGGAATACCATTTATGGTCACATTTACTCGGCTCGCATCGCTACCACGTACTCGGATTCCAGTATAACCTATGCCATTTCCAGCATCAGAAGTTGTTACAACCGATGGTAAATAATTCATTAGAACAGGAATATCCTGACCTAAATTACGACTTTGAATGTCTTTTTTATCAAGATTACTAAACGTTACAGGTGTTTTTGAAGTCACACGAACAGCCGATACTAAAACCTCATCGAGTTGATTAATTTGTGTAGAATCCTTGACTTGCGAAAAAGCGAGGAAGGAGAAAAGAGAAAAGAGAAAAGAGAACAGCGTCTTCGAGAATTTAAAATTGAAAAAATTAGAAGAATTTCCTAAGTGACACTTGGCAATTGGTAATTGATTAAAATGGTTCATTCGTAAAAATGGTTACGAATAAAAGGGGGAATTATTCTTTTATTAAATTAATGGATTGTTTCTTATGAAAAACAATAGCGTGCAGACTAGTTGTTTATTCATTTTTTCCCTTGGCAGCATTACCCGCCCAGGTTCCTTGGGTATAATCTCAGCTCGTTATTTAGAGCACCCCTTTGAGACGGCGCAAAACTAATTATAAAATATGAATATAGAATGCTGATTTTTGAAAAAAAATTATAAAATGTAGTTTACTGCAACTTTCTCTTATTTTATATGAAGGATCTACTAAGTATTTAGTAATGATTATAACGAATGATTTTAAAGAAACGCAGGTCAGAGGAGTATGCGAAGCTTTATAAACCAAATAATAATTCAAATCAATTTCAAAAAATATTAATCATTACAAATCAGGCTTCCTACGGTTCTTCTTCACCTCCGAAACATTCTTTTTATCCTTAATTCTTTTTCGGATGACTGATTTTGGAATTTTTGTTGGTTTTCGCTCTTTAGGAACATGCAGTCCTCTCTTGATGATATCCAGAAATCGCTTGGTAATAATTTCTTTGTTTTTGAGTTGGCTTCGGTCTTCATCGCAATTTAAAATTAAAACCAAATCTGACGTTAATCTGCTTTGTAAATTGGTTTCTAAAAGTGTCTTTTCTTCTTCCGATAGCGCTTGCGAATTTTTCAAATCAAAGGTAAGCACGACTTTAGACGACACTTTATTGACATTTTGTCCGCCAGCACCACTGCTGCGAACTGCTTTGTATTTTAGTTCTGAAAGTATAGTTTGTATTCCCAATTTATAAAGGTTGATGTGCTTGTTTTAATAAATCATTGACTGTCTTCACCGAATTAAAAGTGAATAGCGGCACTTCAACAAAAACGGTTATCCAATGTGCCATTGCTCCATTCCATAAACCAGGTAATTCATACCCTTTTATAGGATGTCCTGCAACCGTTTTATAAACTATAAAACCGCTGTCGGGATCAACAAATTGCTTTAAATCGAATTTTTTATTTTTATAATTTTTCAATCCACAAACTAGATCTACAGGGTTAAAATGAGTTGCTTGCGCCAATATTTTGTACTGTTGTGGATTCTCGACATCTATCTGAGAAGCTTCGACTATTTGTAAAGTTACACTTCCGTCATTCGCTGTAACCCAAAATGGCCCTCCTCCAGGTTCTCCTTCGTTTTTTACCATTCCGCAAATTCGAATTGGCCTATTCAGTATTTTTTTTAATTTATCAATTTGATTTTTGAGTTTGAACTTTCGAAAATCATCTGCTATTGTAGTATTTAATTTTTCTTTTAGAAAAACTAAAATTTCATCAATGTTTTCTTGATCTAATTTCTCATTCTCCAATGCATTTAAATACTCGAAAAGTTGTTGCTGAATCTCAATTAAAACGCCTGCTAAAGCCTTTTTATAAAATGTGTTACGCAAAAGGTTATTCTGAATCACATTATCGATATTTTTAATAAAAACAACGTCCGCATCAATACCATTTAGGTTTTCTATCAAAGCGCCGTGACCTCCAGGTCGGAAAACTAACATTCCGTTTTCGTCACGAAACGGTTTGTTGTCAAGATCCACCGCAATAGTATCTGTCTCCTTCTGCTGATAGGAATAGCTAACGGCTATTTTTGAATTTGATTTAATTTCAATCTTACTCTTAACCTCTTTAATAATAGATTCAAACTGCTCTTGATGATCCTCGGAAACAGTTAGATGCAAACTCGACTGGTTGTTCGAAGCTGCATAAAAGGCGCACTCATGCAAATGTTCTTCGATAGGAGCGACGATATTTAATGGGTATTTATGAAAAGGAAGAATTCCTTTAGGTTTATTGGCGAAATCAAAACAATCGGATGACAATAGTGTTTTTATAAAATAATAATTTTTATAATCCCTCGCCAACGTATCAAAATCAGGATATAGTTCCTTTACTTTTTTATCTATTTCGGTAAAAAAAGGAAACTTATCCATACCAACAATGAAAAGTGGTAGCTGTGTATCTTTTTTTCTATTGGTGTAGGCATTGATACTTTCATTTCCCAAATCAAAGTCATTCAAGAAACCGGTTAAAAATTTAAACATTCTAGAAGCTGCTCCCGAGGCAGGAACAAATTTTTCTAGTTTGTATTTCGACTTATTAGCATCAAAAAAAGCAGCTTTTTGCTCAAAATCTGCTTCTGAAAATCTAAGAATTCCGTGATTAACAGTAGCAGGATTAACTAAAACACTTTTTAAAATACCTTCCTTAAAAATCCTAAGTTGTTCTTTTACTTTTTCTAAAGGAACTCCGTGTTCATATATTTGTAAAAAGTCTGCAGAAGAAAATCCCATCTGCAAAGCCATTGTCAAACCTTCAACAATGGTAACTGCTTTATTTAGGCGCGTTTCCTTATCTCCTGCAAGAATTATAAATGGCTTTTTATTAGCGATCAACGATTGTTTAAAAACTTCAAAAACAGTCTCTCTACCTTCTGGGCTATCACGCAGGCCATCATCTTCCCATGGTACATCAATGGCTGTTAAAAAAAACAAGTCATATTGATGTGCACGAGCCGCTTTATCTAGTAAAGAATCACAAAAATTATAGTACAGTTCAGAAAACACTTTGGTAACAAGAAGATTCGTATCGCAAAAAAGATATTTATTAGCGATTAAAGAACTTTCATTTTCCAGCTTGGTTTGTCCATAAGCAATGGGCAACATATCATTTATATCACAAATACCACGACCACTATCTAATTTTTCTTGTAGATAATCGCGCGCGAATTCAGGAACCCATACTGTTTTATAATACTCTGCAAGTTGTGTTGCTAAAGTAGTTTTACCAGTAGATTCTGGACCAAAAATGGCGATTTTTATTATCGGTGAAGCTCCTGATTTTGGTAGCTGTTTAAGATTTTTTTCCATTCTAAATAGCCATATATGGCGATAATTGTAAATACTATATATTGAAAACTAGTAAAGGTATAACCTTTTGCAAAGTAAAGAGGAATTGAAAGTAAGTCTCCTACAATCCAGAAAATCCAGTTTTCGATTTTCCTTTTGGCCATGAGCCACATCCCAACGAAAAATATAGCAGTCAGAATTGTGTCTAAATAGGAGTACCAACTTGTAAATTTATGAAAATAAAGGTACACTGCAATCACAAAAATAAGTGTTGCTATAAAAATAATAATGCCCATGATTTTTTCTTTCTTGGTCATAAAAGAAATCGGAAATTCCACGACATCATCTTTTTTACGAGACCAATGGTACCAACCATAAATACTCATTATAAAATAATAGACATTAATCATCGAATCTCCTAATAAGCTCCATTGCCAAAGCAAATACGCATAAATAGAAGTGCTAATTAATCCTGTTGGGAACACCCAAATATGATCTTTCTTGGCGCACCACACACTCCACAAACCAAAGAAAACTGCAATAAGTTCTAAATACACTTCATGAACAGGGTAACCGTGGTATTGTGCAAATAAGTAATCGAACATTGTATTTTATATTTTATGGGAATTAAAAAATTCAGAATCGTTTTCGAAGGCTGTTCCGATAACAACTAGATCGGCTCCAGCAGCATACGCGTCTTGCATGCCTTGAAAATCTACAATTCCACCACCAACAATTAATGGAATTTTAATATTTTGAGAAACAGACCGAATCATTTCTTTAGAAACAGCTTGTTTAGCACCACTACCCGCTTCGAGATAAATTAATTTATTGCCCAACATTTCTCCCGCTTGTGCCGTGTGAACTACGTACTCAATATTGTTTCTATCTAATGGTTTTGTAGCACTGACTCTTTCTACCGCCGTTTGAGCACCACTTTCAATCAAAAGATAGCCTGTGGAGATCACTTCTAAATCCATTTTCTTTAAAATAGGCACAGAGTTTACTTGATGTTCTATTAAATAATCGGGATTTCTTCCGGAAATGAGAAACAAAAACAATATTCCATCGGCATGAGCAGAAATTTGGGAAGGATCTCCTGGAAATAAAATTATTGGCAAATCTATAGCTGACTGAAGTCGGAGGATAAGTGTATCAATAATATTCGACTCGACTATACTGCCGCCGATGAAAATATGTGTCGCTGGTGATTGATTGATTCTCACTATTAAATGTGCCAAATTATCCCAGACAATTTTGTCAGGATCTAATAATATAGCCAAAGCTTTTCTGTGATTGGCCTTATACTCTACTAATTCTTGATATAACTCTTTTTTGTTCTGCATCTGAGCGTAAAAATAAAAGTTTTTTTCAAAGTCTAAGAACAATTTTCGAATGAATTACCTTTACAAAATTGATTTTATTTTATTTTAAAAAAAAGAGACTATGATTGCTGTTGAATTACTATACGTTTATGGTGGATTAATAAAAGAATACAAAAAATCAGAGATGATATTTGAAGAAGGTAAACAGCCAACTCATTATTATCAAATCCTTGCTGGAGAGGTTAAAATGAATAATTATAATGACGATGGTCGCGAGTTCATACAAGGAATTTTTCATAACGGCCAATGTTTTGGTGAGCCACCTTTATTTATCGGCAAAGTTTATCCTGCGAATGCTGTTGCCGTCGAAGATACTAAACTACTAGTGATTACCAAAGTGCAATTTTTAGATTTATTATCAAACAACCCTATAGTTTGTATCAAGTTCATCGAAAACCTATCACAACGCTTGTATTACAAATCCGTTATGGCATCTGAAATATCTTCCCAGGAACCAGAACATCGCATCTTGAGATTAATTGATTATGAAATTGAACATTGTAATTTTAAAAAAGACGACAACGGTTATCTTATTCATTTCACTAGACAACAAATAGGAGATCTATCTGGACTTCGCGTAGAAACGGTTATTCGATCCATAAAATCATTGGAAAAAAAAGGAGAACTAAAAATCATTAATCGAAAAGTGTATCGATAAAACGTGGGAAGCAATTCACTTTTTGTTTTTTTAAATCACATAGAAATATAGTTTTTATGCGTTTTCAAAGACGTTTCACTTTATTCATAGAAAATATAGTTATGTGAATGCAATCCCGATAGCTATCGGGAGGTCTTTTAATTTTTCGCATTTTTCTATTTATTAAAATTTTTATTTTTACTCTATAATTGTACAAAACACGTTATCGATGACAACTTTTTATGATTTGAATCATAAATTATAGCTTTCTGTCTAGTGTAATTTTGATGTCCTAAATAAGACTTTATGAGACTTTATGAAAATTCGTTCGCAAACTTTAAACAAAACTATTACGGAGCAGCTGCTATGTCAATCATTGTGCAAAGCTGCGTTGGTGGAGCCGCAGTAATGTTCATCCTTTCTAATGGCACTGCTTTTTTTCAAATTGTTCAGCTTACTATTATTACTGTGCTTTGTATGGCGGCGAACACCGCTATGCTAGCACAATTTAGTCAAAAAACCGTTTTTAATCTTTTAATAATTAGTGTACTTACGAGTGTATTATTAATATTCTTAAACGCAGCTATACTCTAAAAATTATCATTATAACTGACTAAATAAGTTATATAAAACGGCGCATAAGCGCATTTTAGCGATTATAACAAAGATATCATTTGAAAAGAATTTATAACTAATTTTATGCGTTTTTAGAGTATTGTATTTCTCAAATTTTACTGCAGCTTTCCGAATTATAAATTTTCTGTAATTGGCAAAGCTGTAGTTTTTTTTAGACATCAGAAAACAGTTCTTATCGCTATTTTTCATCTACTTTTGATGATCTTCAAAACAATCCATAATTCTACCGCCATGAAAAAACAAATAGAAAATCGAGAAGACATTTCGCTTTTAGTACATAATTTTTACGCTAAAATAAGAACCGACAAAGAAATTGGTCATTTTTTTAATGAAATGATTTCAGATTGGGACGAACATTTAGAAAAGCTTACCGATTTTTGGGAAATGAATTTATTTGCCGTCCGAAAATACAACGGTAATCCTATTGAAGCGCATATCAAAGTCGATGAGCATTTTGATAACGTGATTACCCCCAATGAATTTGGTCTTTGGCTAAATTTATGGCTTGAGACAATTGATGAGCTTTACGATGGTGATAATGCAGATATCCTAAAACGTCGTGCTCGAAAAATGGCGACTTTCCTTTTTTTAAATATGTTCGAAAACAGAAAGGCTCCTAAATAATAACAATTATGAATATAGATTAGCCTCTAAAAAGAAAAAATCAAACCATTAAGAAGTTAAGGCTCATTGAGTTAATTCTTAATTTTCTTAATTCCTTAATGGTTCACAGAGTTGGCAACTCTTTGTCAAAGTCGTTCCACTTTCTTAAAATCATTGGCCAAAATTTATTTTTCGAAAACGTAGACTAAAGTAAAGTTTTCTACTTCTAAATAATGTATTGCGAAAATCTTTGCCAAATCATCAAAAAGTAACGTTGCATGTGTTAGGTTTTCCAATAAAGAAAAAGAATCTACCTGAATGTGATCTTTAAAACTAATGCCTTGCTCGTTTCTTATTTTAAAAATGGATTCTTTGGCGCCCCAAATTACAGTTAGTTGTTTTATATATCCTGCCGTTGGTTGCTTTTCTAAATAATCAAATTCAGAGTCTACAAATTTATCGGCAATGCGAGTGATTTTTTCACGCTGTAATTCGATATCGATTCCTGCCGTTTGCTCGCTTATGATTATCGCTGCAAAATTATGAGAATGGGTAATCGAAATATATTGACTGTCATTTAAATGTGGCTTCCCAAATTCATCATAATACAAATCATGATCTGTGTAACCTGCCTGTTGCAACAACTTTCGAACGCTTAAAAAAGCACGTTGGTGGATCTCGGATTTCATACCGTTTAATCGATTCGTGTTGCTCTGATTGAGAATCACTTCATCGAAAAGTTCTTGAAAAGATTCAGTGATTTTCCAAACTAAGATTTGAGTAGTGGGATTGAAGTCTATGATTTTAAATAAAGGCATACCAATTGCAGATTTTAGATTGCAGATTTTAGATTGCAGATTTGGATTGTGATTTTTGAATTTGTCGAAGCAACTGGTGAGGTTGGCAACTTTATGCTAGAGTATTTTCTGCTCTAACGAAGATAGGATAAAAACACTACTTCCATTAAAAGCAAACCCGAGAATGGAAGCTGAACTGACGAAGTAATTTTGTTAAACCACTGTTATAGTAAGCGCTCATAGTTTACTTTTCAAATCCATCCTTCCATGAAGAATTCTTTTGACCTCTATTTCGTTCTTTGATATAATTGAGTAGAAAATAATATGTTCACCTGATTTAAAACCCAAAACCTCTTTACTTATTATATCATAGTTTTTTCCAAGTTCTGGATTATTTGCTAAATCGTCACAGCTTGCTATGAGTAAACCATAATACTTTTCAGCTTGAATTTCAAACCAAGTTTCAATTGTATAATTCCAAATTTCAGATAAATCATCAACTGCTTTATTTGTTAAATAATATTTAGCCATTTGATGCTTTTCTCGCTTTTAAAACTTCAAGATACTTTTTAGAATCAAAATCAACAGCACGACCACTTTCAATTCCATCATTGATTGCTTTTCTCAAAGAAATTATCTTATTTTCTTCCTCTTCTAAAAGACGAAGACCCGCTCTGACCACTTCACTTGCGTTATTGAATCGTCCTCCGTTAACACTATCTTCAATAAAATTTTCGAAATGATTACCAAGCGATATAGAAGTATTTCGTCCCATAATTTTTTTTAGCTAAGTTACCAAATAATGGTAACTTTCCAAATTACAGCGAATTTTTTTTGAATATAAAACGTTATCGGCTGATATGCTTTGCGGTTTTCTATATTAGTTTTTTACTATTTATTCCGTTTTATTTTAAACTAATAATCCGATTTCTTTCAAATGTTTAAATATGATTTTATCAACTTCTGATATTTTGTCTAAATCGGCATACGTTAACCATTTAATTTCCTATATTTCATTAGATTTTTTCAGATTTCCACTGTAATTGGCTTTATAACAAGTCATTTTTACAATAACTCCTTCCATAGCTCCATCTGATTGTGCTTTAAACGTACCAACATATTCAATTGATTCCTTTATAATTTCAACACTTAATTCTTCGCGAATTTCTCGAATTAAAGTTTGTTCGTCAGTTTCTTCCTTTTCTCGTTTTCCTCCTGGAATATAATATTTGTTTTTTCCTTTTGACCTAGTGCTTAAAATTTGTCCACTTTCAATTTTTATTAACGCAATTTTATCGACTTCTTTCATTAGATTTTTTTTTACGTTTACGGCTAGGTGCTTCTCAATTCCTTTGCCTTCAATTAAATGTGTTAGACTATTCAATAGGTTCCCAAAGTTGGATTTTATTTCCTTCTGCATCTAAAATATGTATGAATTTACCATAATCATACGTTTCCATTTCGTCAACGATGGTTACCCCTTCTTTTCTTAGTTCTTCGACAAGTGCTTCCAAATTCTCAACCCGATAATTGATCATAAAGTCTTTTGAGGAAGGTTCAAAGTAATTGGTTTCTTCTGCAAATGGTGTCCATTGTGTATGCGCTTTTTTTGTACCATCTGCTCCTTCAAACCAATCAAAAGTCGCTCCGTATGGATTTGTTTCTAAGCCGAGGTGTTTTTGATACCATTCTGTTATTTTTTTTGGGTCTTTGCATTTGAAAAAAACGCCCCCAATTCCTGTTACTTTTTTCATTTTATTTTTGATATTTAGTGTTACTGTTTTAAGAGCAAAACCAAGAAAAAAGTGGTCCCAAGTATCAATGTGATTATTATTGACTTGTTCATGATTTTCAACTATATTTTTTGCTCTCCAATTTTTGTTAGTTTTCTGTGCTTATCACTAACTAATACTAGCCGTGATGGAAATGGAAGTTTTTTGAAATAAAACGGTAATTTTTTCTGGACAAAAAGAGCGACCAAAGGAAGCTCCTTTTTGGACATTGAAAAAATATCGTTTTATGAAAAAGGCTGCAAAGTACAGCGCGATTAGCTCCCAAAAATAAAAATTACTGCCTAAAAAAAATTATTTAGCTAAAATTCAAAACATTACGATACTAAACAAATCATAAATATTGCCGAATGCTTTTTAAATAATAAGTTATTGCGTAAATTTGCAAAAAATTTTACATTACAAATATACTATAAATGAGTACAACGACTATGCCTTTTGTGGCTTTCAAAGTAAAAGACATTTCTCTAGCAGCCTGGGGAAGAAAAGAAATTGAATTGGCAGAAGCCGAAATGCCAGGTTTAATGGCGCTTCGTGCTGAATATAAAGACGAACAGCCACTTGCTGGTGCTCGTATTGCTGGATGTTTGCACATGACGATTCAAACAGCGGTTTTAATCGAGACTTTAATTGCTCTTGGTGCTGAAGTGACTTGGTCCTCTTGTAATATTTTCTCTACTCAAGATCAAGCTGCCGCTGCTATTGCTGCTGCTGGAATTCAGGTTTACGCTTGGAAAGGTTTGAACGAAGTTGATTTTGACTGGTGTATTGAGCAAACATTATTCTTTGGTGAAGACAGAAAACCATTGAACATGATTCTTGATGACGGTGGAGATTTAACAAATATGGTTATTGACCGTTTCCCGGAATTGGTTGCTGGAATCAAAGGTTTGTCTGAAGAGACTACAACTGGAGTTCACAGACTTTACGAAAGAGTAAAAGCTGGAACATTGCCAATGCCTGCAATTAATGTAAATGACTCGGTTACTAAATCGAAATTTGACAACAAATACGGTTGTAAAGAATCGGCTGTAGATGCAGTTCGTCGTGCAACTGATATCATGTTAGCTGGAAAAAGAGTAATTGTTTGTGGTTATGGTGACGTAGGAAAAGGAACTGCAGCTTCTTTTAGAGGTGCTGGATCGATTGTTACGGTTACTGAAATTGACCCAATTTGTGCTTTACAAGCTGCAATGGACGGTTTTGAAGTTAAAAAATTAAACACTGTTGTTGGAAATGCTGATATCATCATTACTACTACAGGAAATAAAGATATCGTTCTTGGTTCTCACTTTGAGCAAATGAAAGATAAAACGATCGTTTGTAACATCGGACACTTTGATAACGAAATTGATATGGCTTGGTTGAATAAAAACCACGGTGCATCAAAAATCGAAATCAAACCACAAGTTGACAAATATACTATCGCTGGAAAAGATATTCTTATCCTTGCCGAAGGTCGTTTGGTAAACCTTGGCTGCGCTACAGGTCACCCAAGTTTTGTAATGAGTAATTCATTCACAAACCAAACTTTGGCTCAAATCGAATTATGGAAAAACAGTGCAGCGTATAACAATGATGTTTACATGTTGCCAAAACACCTTGATGAAAAAGTAGCTTTCTTACACCTTGCAAAACTTGGTGTTGAATTAGAAGTTTTACGTGACGATCAAGCGGCTTACATTGGTGTAGAAGTTAAAGGTCCATTCAAACCAGAATATTATAGATACTAAATTATAGTAGATTGCTAATTAGTGATTTATGATTTAAGAATTGACTCCAATTTCGAAAGAAATTGGAGTTTTTTTTGTTCAATTATGAAGTTTTAGAAGTTATAGACGGTTTTTGACAAACCTTTATTATACAATTAATACAGGTAATGTTGTAATGTATTAGCCATAATATACTCGACATTTACAATTATATTTTAACTTAAATAATTACTAAAATGTCAAACAATAATAAAAAACAATTCGGAGTTTGGATGGATTCTCAACATGCTACAATAATTGGTAGAGATGAAAACAATGAAGGTGAATTTAAAGTTCTTGGTCACGAAAAATACAGTGGAGTTCCTGGAAATTCTAATGAAAATGCAGAACATAATCACGAAGTAACTTTGAGAACAAAATTCTTTAAAGAAATTACTTCTCATATGCAGAATGTTGATGAATTGCATGTAACGGGAACAGGTGTCGTTCAAGAACAATTTATTAAATATCTAGCTGAAACTCCTCAATATAAGAATGTAAAAACTTCTGAATGTACTACCAACAAAATGAGCGATGAAGATACAGTTGCTCACATTTCGAATAAATTTAATTAATTACTAAATTTTTTAGATTTAAGATTGTAGATTAACGATCTTAGATTTTTGATTTAAAACCCTTGCATTCCCGATAACTATCGGGAGTGAAGGGTTTTTTATTTTTGGGCGTTACCTCGTTGCAGAACTATCATCTAATACAAGAAGTTTAGGTTTGCAACGAGGTCGGGCTATTCGTTATAATCTTTACTCCACTCCGTTTCGTAAAGGATTTTCACTGCTATCCCTCACGCAAAACGGTGAGAAAAACCTAATGTAGTTACTCCGCTTTTTTAAGCATTTTTTCTTAAATATTTAGTATACATTTGGATAAACAAATACTAAAGCATAAACTCAATCATGAAATCAATTCTATTTTTTATAACGTTACTCATCGCACCCATTCTTACCCATGCGCAATCTAGCATGCAACGGCAAATGCAGAGTTCGAATGCAATGTTTAGGCAACAAAACCAAATGTTTTTGCAGCAACAACAGCAGCAACGTACTATGTCACTTTATAACAATAGAATGGTAACTGCCGAAAGCAAATTAGCCAAAGAAGAAAAAAAGCTAAAAAAACTGCAGGAAAAGGCTAAAGAAAGCCAAACCGCTTTGAAAACACAACAAGCCGAAGTAACCAATCTCGAAAATAGCTCTAAAAATTCAACCGATGCGACTATTCAAAAAAACATCGAAAAAGCAAAAGAAAAAACAGTAAAGGCGGAGACAAAAATAAGCCTCACCAACAAAAAAATTGAATCCAGATTAAAAAAAATATGATTCTCCGCAATCACTCATAATTAAGAGATTTGCTTTATCTTTATAAAAAAATCATTATGAATCTATTCAATTTTACCGCAAATTTCGAAAGTGAAGAGTCTTGTAGAAATCATTTTAAAGATGAAAGAGATAAAA
>JBBSSR010000039.1:0-31753 GCA_038241955.1 Flavobacteriales bacterium
AAATTGCTTTAAAAAATCTTCGTTTAAAATGTCTTCTGGTTTCATAAGTGTGTAAAAGTTAAATTTAATAAATAAAAAAATCTCAGATCAATTAATAACCTGAGATTTTAAAACTTACACACTTTATGAGACAGTGCCATTAAAAAGCCCGAATGTCAATTGATGTTTGGGCTTTTTTATTAGAAACTATCTGCTGTTTATTAGAAGAGAATAGGGTCACCTATTAAATGCTTTTTTCTATCGATGCCATTTCTTTTTTCTTCTAAAAAATGGTACTTTTATAATTCAATTAAATAAAAATGATTCCGCACTTACTAATAATTCCAGGTCTTGGTGATTCTGGCGAAAAACACTGGCAAAATTTTTGGTTGCAAAAATTCACCAATTCAACCAAAGTTATACAGGACAACTGGGACGAACCTCAACTAAAGGATTGGCTTGAAAGATTGACTGAAAACATTAATAAAATAGAGCAACCCACTATTTTGGTAGCACACAGTTTGGCAGTTTCGCTAGTCATGCATTGGGTTTCTTGTAATAGCAACACAAACATTGTAGGCGCTTTGCTAGTGGCACCAGCCGACGTGGATTCACCAACGCATACACCTAATTTTTTGCGCCACTTTTCACCCATTCCTATAAAGAAAATTCCTTTCCCTTCGTTAGTTGTAGGCACTGAAAATGACAGTTACATCTCACTAGAAAGATCCCAGGAACTTGCAAATTGTTGGGGAAGTGAATTTGTAAATATAGGTCAAAAAGGCCATGTCAACTCCGATTCTAATTTGGAATATTGGGAACAAGGACAAGTTTTTTTACAACAATTAATAGAAAAGATAAATAGCAAAATATGAAAAATCCAATAGTTTCTGCTGATTGGCTTCATCAGCATTTAGATGATCCTGATATTATTATACTCGAGGCACGATTAGATCAAAAGCCAAACCTACAGATCAAAGGTGCTCGTCTATTCGACATAAAAAATAATTTTAGTGACACGAGCAATCCGCTGCCAAACACTTTCCCTTCGGCTATGCAGTTTACTTCCGAATGTCAAAAACTCGGCATCAATCAAAATAGCACAATTGTAGTTTATGACACATTAGGTATCTATTCTAGTCCTAGAGCTTGGTGGATGTTCAAAGCTATGGGTCACCAAAATGTTTTTGTCTTGGATGGTGGACTTCCCGAATGGATTGCAGCAGGATATGCAACAGAAAATCAAGACAAAACAACCTATCCAAAAGGCGATTTTGTAGCTAAATTTCAGCCCCAATTAATAAAAAATAAAGAGCAAATCTTTATGAACATCGAAAGCAAAGAAGCTGTTTTGATGGATGCACGCTCAACCGACCGATTCTCTGCTAGTCATGAAGAACCCAGAGCAGGACTAAGAAGCGGTCATATGCCAAATTCTCTTAACGTTCCTTTTACTGAACTACAACGCGATGGGAAATATAAATCAGCAGCTGAATTGAAGGAAATTTTAAACTTGAAAGACAAGCCTTTATGGTTTACCTGTGGTTCTGGAATTACTGCCTGTATTGTTTTATTAGCATGCGAACTGATTTCTGATAATCCAAAAGCCGTTTATGATGGTTCTTGGACAGAATGGGGTGGTACCGAACTACCTATTGAGAAGTAAATTGTATTGGAAACTAAATAATTTGAATCAAGAGTTAAAATAAAAGACTAAATTTCTACTGATTAGACCTAACAGGTTTTAAAAACCTGTTAGGTCTTTACTTCAAAGCAATTAGAAACAAATTGAAGTCTTAATTCGAGTAATTATAAATTTTATGAATTATATAAGATTTCAAGTTATTCGCTGAAACAAAATATTAATAAAATAAAGCCAACATTTTTATAAATAGAAAATGTTGGCTTTTGATTTTTAACAAAAAAGAAAACTATGCTTTGGGAATTTTTAATTTCCAACCTGCTTGAATTAGATCAGGGTTTTTAATTATATCCTTATTTGCTTCATAAATAGCTTGCCAAGTTAGGCCATAATTTTTACCAATTTTAGATAAGTTATCTCCACTTACCACTGTATAAGTCGTAATTGATTCACCAGATACTAAAATGTTCATAACAACGTCAGCAGACCTATAATCTGGATCAATTGAACCATAAATAGCCCAAAGTTTCTCTTTGTCATCTTCAGAATTGACGTTACCATCTATGTATAGAACATTATCTTGTTCACGAATCTGTGAAGCAGCAATTCCTAAATCAGTCGCGGAGTTTATTAACTCTCTGTATTTATGTTGTAAGATCATCCTTGAATTATTTTATAGTTAGTTTATTTTCTACTTTTTTTGGCTTCAATTCTTGAATGGCTTGCATAAGGCCTGGCAATTGACTTCTTTTAACATCACCTGTAAGTGTAACAACTCCATTTTCAACAGAAGCAGTCACACCGCTATATGCTTTTGTCGCCGCTGCTACCGAAGTAACTAAAATTTGATCACTATTAATTTCAACAGGAGCAGCAACTGGCGTTGGAGGAACAACTACACAATTATTTACTACTGATTTAACTCCCTTCACTCCTTTTGCAATATTATCGCACTTCTCTTTACACGCATCATCCTCACAGTAACCTGTGATGGTAGCTACACCATTTGTGACACTAACTTGCATCTCGGGCATATCACTCATTTTCGACGCGATTTCTTTTTGAATATCTGCATCTTTAGGCGCACATGCCATCAATAAAAATCCTAAACATAAACTAAATACAGCTGATTTTAATTTCATAATATTGTTTTTACTTATTAATTATATAAAGTTAATGAATTCATTTTTAATGAACAACGTCTTGAAGTTACTATTTTAGTAAAATTGTTGGTAAAACTACGCTATACCAAAATTCAAAAAAAACTAGTCTCAAAAGAAATTGCAACAAATAAATTTTAAAAAATATCAAAAAATAATTATTTGACTTCAAGAATAACAAGATAATTAGAAAATGCATGATACAGTTGACTAACTTTGACAGATTAAACCAAATAAAAACACAAAAAGAGGTGGAGACTAAAAAAATCAATGTATTTTTGTAAACTATAATTCAATTGCACAATATGAATAATTCAAACATATACACACTATATTTATCTCTTTTTAAGGAGATTTTTGTGTTTGAATCAAAATGCCCGCATTCAAAAGCCTTTGTTAATTAGACCTTCGTCTATATAAACAACACTCTTCAGACGAAGGTTTTTCTTTACAACGTTACGAAAATTTTTTACTTCCATTTATTACCAAACCGAACTGATGATTATCAATTATCCTTTTTTGTTTAAACATTCTATTTTTAAATTAATTTATTTTCAACTTATAGTAATTATTATTTACAACATTAAAAAAAAACAATATGAAACCAATACCGACTTTAACAGCTACTGACTACGAAATTCTTCGAAAATTAGTAAAAAATGCAAAAGACGCGACGAATATTACAGAAATAGCTTTGCTTACCGAAGAATTAGACCGTGCCATTGTGGCTAAAGATAATATTGTTGACCAAAATGTCATCAGAATAAATTCGTTTGCTGTGGTAGAAGATGTGAATAATAAGCAACAAATGAAAATCCAAATTGTGATGCCTTCACAATCGAATATTAAAGAAGGTAAAGTTTCGATTTTAGCACCATTATGTGTTGCTATTATTGGCTTTAAAGAAAATGATAAAGTTGATTGGAGGCTGCCTTCTGGAAGTAAAACATTACGAATTGTTTCCGTTACGAATACGTAGACTTATAAAAAAATAGTATTAAAGAGAGAGGATTCAAAATAGTAAAATATTTTGAATCCTCTTTTTTTAATTTCAAAACTCAAAAAATAGAGGGAGCTTTCTTAGCCAATTCTCGAACCGTTTTCGATTTTAAAATCCGGTGCCAATAAAACTACATCACCTTCCCCGCCTACTGCCCCGAGTATTAAACACTCACTCATAAAATTCCCTATTTGCTTTTTAGGAAAATTAAGCACAGCTACGATTTGCCTTCCTATCAAAACTTCTTTAGTATATCTTTTGGTAATTTGTGCCGATGTTTTTCGGATACCAATAACAGTTCCAAAATCAATCGTAAGTTGAAAAGCGGGTTTTCGAGCTTCTGGAAAATCATTGACTTCGACTATTGTTCCCACACGCATTTCTACTCTTTCGAATTCTGACCAAGATAATTCCATAGTTTACTTATTTTTTTGAGCTAAGCTATTAATTTTACAATTCACAGTCATAATTATATAACACTTGACCTCCATTTGACCTATAATTTTACACTTGTTATAAAATTACAAAAACTATGGAAAATTATCAAATGAATACTCCTACAGAGTCTGTAAAAAACTTAAACTCTTCTATTTTAGCACGAGATACTGATAAATATATAGAGACGGCTTCAAACGTTAATCTTTATGTAAAAGATTATGGGAAAGGAAAACCCGTGATTTTAATATCAGGCTGGCCTTTATCGAATGAGATGTGGGAGTACCAAATAGCACATCTCGTCGAAAATGATTTTCGGGTCATTGCATATGACCGCCGTGGCTTTGGTAAATCGTCACAACCTTGGGCCGGTTATGATTATGATACACTGACTGATGATCTACAATCTATAATTGAACAATTAAACCTGACAGATGTTACACTTGTAGGATTTTCTATGGGCGGTGGTGAAGTAGTCCGCTACTTTAGCCGTTACAATGGTAAAAACGTTATCAAAGCAGCCTTAATTTCATCTATAATTCCATTCCTGTTGCAAACTGAAGATAATCCAGATGGACATCCGATAGAAAAAAGTGAGGAAACTGCAAAAAACATTAAAGAAGACAGGATTGGATTTTTCGATACTTTTAGAAAAAACTTTTTCGGAGCAAGTATAATTAATAAACCCTTGAGCGCTCCATTATTAGATTATTACGGAATGTTATGTTCCTTTGCGTCCCCAAGAGCAACGCTGGAGTGCGCTAAATCTTTCTCGACAACCGATTTTAGGAATGAACTTTCTTCCATAAATGTTCCAACGTTAATTATTCATGGAGATAGTGACAAAATTGTTCGAATTGAAATCTCATCCGAAAAAGCCTCAGCGTCAATAAAGGACAATACTTATATTGTATATCCAGATGCACCTCATGGTCTTTTTTACACCGATAGAGATCAATTAAATAGCGACTTACTTGCGTTTTTGAAGACTTAATATTAAAAAAAATAACTTTTTTTATATTAACAATTATCAAAAAAAAAAATCCCAAACAGTACGTTTGGGATTCTTTGTTTATATATTCAGCAGTCATGAGCTCAGAGCTATTTTGCCAACTGCTAAAAACAAAAAAATTATTTTACTTCCATTAATTCTACATCAAAAATCAAAGTAGCGTTTGGTGGAATTGCTCCGCCAGCACCACGAGATCCGTAGCCTAACTCAGATGGGATGACAAAACGAGCTTTGTCTCCTACTCTTAATAAAGCAATACCTTCATCCCAACCTTCGATTACCTGACCTTGACCCAATCTAAATTCAATTGGTTTTTTTCTTGGGTAAGACGAATCAAAAACTTTACCACTCTCTAATGAACCTTCGTAGTGAACAGCTACTGTTTTCCCGCTTTCTGCTTTTTTACCTTCACCTCTTTGGATGAATTGGTAACGCAAACCGCTATCTGTTTTTTCGAAACCAGCCGCCAATTTTTCCATTTTCGCTTCCGATTCTGCTTTTAAAGCTAAATCTTGCTTCATACGAGCGCCTTTCAAACCAACAAACGCTTCAATAGCATTCCATTTTTGCGCCTCTTCACCTACTCTGATGATTTCAACAGTATTTAAAGCGTCACCTTGCTCAATTGCATCAACCACATCTTGTCCCTCTACCACATTTCCAAAAACGGTATGCTTGTCATCTAACCATGGTGTTGCAATGTGCGTGATAAAAAACTGAGAACCATTAGATCCTGGACCTGAGTTTGCCATAGACAAAACACCTGGCGCATCATGACGCAAATCTTTATGAAACTCATCATCAAATTTGTAACCTGGATCTCCAGTTCCTGTTCCTTGAGGACAACCTCCCTGAATCATAAAATCTGGGATAACTCTATGAAAATTTAAACCATCATAGAATTTTTGTCCTTGAGGCTTTACTTTATTTTCCATATTCCCTTCAGCAAGAGCAACAAAGTTACCTACTGTTCCTGGCGTTAATTCGTGTGTTAGTTTTACCAAAATCGACCCTTTTGC
Source organism: Flavobacteriales bacterium (assembly GCA_038241955.1). Classification (GTDB taxonomy): domain Bacteria; phylum Bacteroidota; class Bacteroidia; order Flavobacteriales; family Flavobacteriaceae; genus Flavobacterium. Next base: position 6,248 of record JBBSSR010000039.1, read on the forward strand.
GGTGTTGAATTTAGCGTATATTCCGTTTTCCATTTTGTTTGTTTTTTATTGAAGTGCAAATTTACAAAAATAATTAGAGTTAACTATTCAATGATCTTTACTATAAGAATTATTTAACGTGAAATTTATACTGCTTTTTTTTAGGAGCGAGAGCAATAGGCATTTTCAGTAAGCATTAGTTCCCGCTATTTGTTGCAATCTTGTTGCCCGCTGCGGCGGACAACAAGGATTTTCACTGCTATCGGGGCTAAAGACAAACAATTGTTTCATTTGCCTTCCTTCATTCATTTAGACTTTGGTTTATACGTAAGTGCATAAATCAATAATGATATAACTGCTAAAACAGCACATCCAACACTAACAGCATGCCAACCACCAAACTTCCATAATACCAATCCGAAAGCCGAACCAGCCGCAGTTCCTAAAAAGCTAAAAGACATAAAGACCGTATTGAGTCGGTTTCTAGCTTCTGGCAAGAGTGAATATACGCGTGTTTGATTGGAGATATGTACGCCTTGAATTCCTATATCCATAAGTACAATTCCTATAATGATACCAACAACGCTTTCTGCCGAAAAGTAGTAAATAACAAAGCTTATTAAAAGCAATAAGCAACCGTAACCTACTGCAATTCTTGAATTTCCTTTATCACCAAGTCGTCCTACTATTGGTGCTGCCAAAGCTCCAGATGCACCAACGATACCAAAAAGTCCTATTGTCGCACTATTAAAATGAAACGGCGCATCTGAAAGTAATAAAACCATTGTCGTCCAAAATGCACCAAATTGTGCAAAAGAAAAAACATTGATTAAAGTCGCCTCCCGCAAAATAGGTTGTGTTTTTATAAGTGTAAATAGCGAATGCAGCAAATGTCCGTACGAACCTGTGAACTGCGGTTTATTGATTGGAAATCTTTTCTGAATGGCAAAAAATATCAAAAGGCAAATTCCTGCTGCAATCCAAAACATTGATCTCCAACCTAACACTTCACCTATAAAACCACTTAACGTTCTAGAAAGTAAAATACCGATAAGCAAGCCGCTCATAATGTTCCCGACTATTTTTCCTCTTTGTTCTGGCGCGCTTAATGTAGCCGCCAAAGGTAAAATAAGCTGTGGTACTATCGAAGTAATTCCGATAAGCAAAGAGGCAATTTGTAAAATAAAAAAACTCTTAGCCGTAGCTGCAATAATCAAAGCAATTACCGAAGCAAAAGTTGTAATCAGAATTTGTTTCTTGCGTTCAATTTTATCGCCAAGTGGGACCATAAAAAACAACCCAATTGCATAGCCCGCTTGCGTTAGATAGGTTATTGTTCCTGCATCAGCTTCGGGAATTTTAAATTCTTTGGCTATTAAAATAATTAAAGGTTGACAGTAATACAAATTTGCAACTATAAGTCCCGTGCAAACTGCCATAAATAAAACATTTGTTTTTGATAAATTCATGCGGCAAAAATACAACTGATTTTAAAAAAAAACTCAAAAACGATTGTTATAAATTTTTTAAATAATGTCTAAAAAAACTGGTCATGATTTATAGTTCCACTTTCTAATTCTTTGCTTTTTACAATTTTCTATTATATCTATATTTTAATCATTTAGAATACCAATTTTAGAAAAAAATTCTTTTAAGTTATCAAATTCAACTTGAGTTCTAACATCGATTAAGGTGCGCTCTCTTCCATTGTGTAATTTTAAAGCAAAACGCTTTCTTCCAAGAAAAGATTTCTCTTCTAGTTGTATAATTTTTTCGATAGGTATTTTCTCTACTGAAGACCTCTTGAAGATAAAAATATACAAAACCACCACGGACAAAAGTCCTAAAACAAACCAAACTGCATCTATAAGCGTGAGTTGATTTTGGTTCATATTTAATAAATTTAAAATTGCATTTGTCAAATTTAAAATCATTAGTAATTTTATCAAAAAATTGTAGTTTTTTAATCCATCATTAATTTCAATAGTCCTTTCTGTTTCATTAAATTTAATTTTCATTATCTGTAGCCTTAATTTATTGAAGTTCCCTTTTATTAAGTATTCGAAAACTTAGTTATAATGTATCAAAAGTAAATTTTGTAGTATTATTTTATTCTAACGCTAATTGGTTGCGTTAAAAATAGCTTTCACCATCGGAGCATCCTCTCCTTTTTCTGTAAGGTATAATAAAGTATTATCTAATTCTAATAAGTACAAAATTACAGCCATAACATCTCCATCTTTTTTGTCATACATAATCGTATATATACCTATTTCTGACTTGTCCGATTTCTCTGCTCTTTTTTTAAAATCTGTTTTATATTCTACAAAATAAAAGTCCTTATTTTCATCATAGAACTCTCTTTCGAGCTTAATAAAATAGGTGTTCTCTAATTTATCCTCCGTTGTTTTTTTGTGCAAGATTCCTTCTTTCGCATCAAATGTAAAATCATTTGTTTCTAGACTAAACTCTTGTGGGGGTATACTTTTATATAAGGTTTGTACACAAATTTTTTGCGAATACAAATGATTAAAAAATAGGAAGACAAGAACAAACAATACTTTTTTCATGTTTTTTTTTATTTCAATTCTGACCACCATTGTTCGAATTTTTGATTTATATCGTCCAAATTTACGATTTCTCCAATGATAGGCGTTACCAATGAAAAATTATAGTTTTTATTAAGCTCCGTCAATTTAGTTAATGGATCATCCCAAGGATGCGTAGACAATGTGAATTTAGAAGAGTGTATAGGCAAAATACGTTTTGATTTTAAATCTTGTGCCGCCTTCAATACTTGATCGGGAGTTTCGTGTATATATGGCCAAGCCTTATTATATTGTCCATTTTCTAAAATCACCAAGTCGAAAGGTCCGTACTTAGTGGCTATTTCTAAATAATGTTTATCGTAGCCACTGTCGCCGCCGAGATAAACTTTTAATGTTGGGGCTTGTATAACATAGGATGCCCATAACGTTTTATTTCGTGAAAATCCTCTACCAGAAAAATGTCTTGCAGGTTCTACAAAAACAGTAAAGTTATCTTTTATTACTACGCTCTCATGCCAGTCCTTTTCTAGGATTATATTTGGATCAAAACCCCAACTTTCAAAATGTGAAGCTACCCCAAGGCCGCATATTATATTCTTAACTTTACTTTTCAAACCCATTACTGTTTTATAATCAAGATGGTCATAATGGTCATGCGATAGCATTAAATAGTCTATCGCTGGAAAATCTGAAACCGAAAATACATCTGCACCTATATATGATTTTACGGTATTTGGTATTGGAGATGCATTGCCGCTAAAAACGGGGTCAACTAAAATGCGTACTCCATCTATTTGCATATAATAAGATGAGTTACCAAACCAAATAAGCACATTTCTATGTGGGTCAATCTTTTTAAGGTCTGTCTTTACATGTGGAATAGTATCTACAGGTTTTACTTTAGGAAACTTTCTAAAAATTCGCTCATATATAATTTTAAAAATCGTATAATTTTCACCAAAAGCTGGTGTGTGACTAAGATTTTGGAATTGACCATTCTTATAATTAGGTGATTTTTTAATACGTTTTAATCTTTCACCAGTTGGGTTTTTTCCAAAAATTGAGTTGTACTTTAGCATAAGTGTTTGGCGATACTAATAACATTTAAATTTATTTTTTTTAAATACTAATAACAAAGTTATAAAAATATTCACTTCTATAATCTCAAAGAGATTGTAAGGAAGTTGGTATTAAGTTCTTTTATTTAATTAGTTGCAGTTTTTTGAAAGCTTCTTTTGTGGCATTTAAGCGAATCATCGGAAATTCATCCATATTAGTATCTTCTTTTGCTACGTTTGTTGCGAAAAAATAGACCTTATTATTGATTTCTAAATAACCTACTAACCAACCATTGTTTATATTATTTCTCATACCCCAACCTGATTTACCGCTTAAAACATACTCTTTGGTTTTCTCAATCTGCATGATGTCTTTCATTATAGCTACCGTTTTTTTTTTGATAGGTAATTTCGAAAAGTAGAATCGCTCTAAAAAGTCGATTTGTTGCATTTGCGAAATTTTAGATTTCCCTTCTAACCAAAAATTATCAATTGTTAGCGTATCGAAAACCATTCCAGGATAACTTAATTTTTTTAAATACGATTTCATTCTTTTTACACCAATTTTTCTCGCTATTTCTTGGTAACAAGGAACACACGAAACTTGAAATGCTTTTTTGAAAGTAAGATCTTCTTCCCATTTTTTAAATCGACGCTTTTGTCCATCCCATTTAAAAATTGTAGAATCGTTTTCTACTATTCCTGTTTCTAATGCAATGATAGAATTTGGAATTTTAAAAGTCGAAGCAGGAATTACACATGTTTTTGCCCAAGAATAATCATTAGAATAATACGTTTTGTTATTTACATCATAAATCAAAATAGCTCCTTTTACTTTCAAACTATCTAAAATAGTTCCGAATTCAGCTTTAACAATTTGTTTAGATACTTGGCTTTTGGATTGACAACTTACGGTAAAGGTCGTAAATAGTACCATATTTAAAAGCGCCAATTTTTTTATCATCATGATTTATTTTCTATATTATTTCTTCTCTCTGCGAATTTAATGTTTTATATGACTCACTATATAATCAAATTTCGATTTGCTTAATAATCTGCAATAGGCGGTAAATCATTCTACTTATTCTGACGCAGTACATAGCCCAAAAAAAATGACACTCTTTCGAATGTCATTTAAATATACTACAATTATTAGAACTAGTTTATCAATAATCCTTCATTTTCTAGATAGGGTTTGACCTCCATATCATGACCTACGAAATCTTTGAATGCTTGATTTAAATCAACACTATTCCCCACTGATAAAATGTACTTACGGAAACGTTCGCCATTTTCACGAGTCATTCCGCCATGCGCTTTCATCCAATCGTACACGTTGTAATCTAAGGTTTTTGACCATGTATATGCATAATAACCCGCAGAATATCCACCACTAAAGATGTGAGCAAAATAAGGACTGTGGTAACGCGTTGGCAATTCATTTACTAGAAGTCCGTATTTTTTTAACGCTTCGGTTTCAAAAGTTAATGTTGGTTTAAAATCAGCTTCGTCAGTCACACTGTGCCATGCCATGTCTAGTGTTGCAGCCGCTAGCAACTCTGTTACATCATAACCAGAATTGAAAGTTTCTGACTTTTTGATTTTATCGATTAAGGCTTGAGGAATGACTTCCTTAGTTTTATAATGAACAGCATAATTTTTAAGAATATTAGGTTCTAATGCTGCATGTTCATTAATTTGAGACGGAAATTCAACAAAATCACGAGGAACACTAGTTCCAGAAAGTGAAGCATATTCTTGATTTGCAAAAAGTCCGTGCAAAGTGTGACCGAACTCATGAAACATTGTGGTGACATCGTCAAAACTAATTAGTGAAGGATTTCCGTTTACTGGTTTTGCAAAATTATAAACATTGACAATTACTGGTTTTTGTTTTAAATAATGAGACTGATCTACAAAATTGCTCATCCAAGCACCACCGTTTTTATTGTCACGGGTGTAAAAGTCTAAATAATAAATCGCCATTGATTTCCCATCAATATCAAAAACTTCATAAACAACCACATCTGGATTGTAAACTGGTAAATCTTTACGCTCTTTAAAAGTGATGCCATACATTTGTTTAGCAGCGTAAAAAACTCCTTTCTCTAAAACTGTTTTTATTTCAAAATAAGGCTTAATTTGGCTTTCGTCTAAGTCGTATTTTTCTTTTCGTACCTGCTCTGCATAAAAATTCCAATCCCAAGGTTCTAATTTGAATCCACCTTTTTGCGCATCAATTATCGCTTGAATTTCTTTTGCTTCTTGATTGGCTTTGACTACTGCTGGTGTAGCAATTTCGGCCAAAATCTTCATTGCTGCTTCTGGAGTTTTCGCCATTTGGTCTTGAATCTTCCATTCGGCAAAACTCTTTTTACCCATTAAGTTTGCTTTTTTTAAACGCAAACGGACCATTTTTTCTAAAGTTTCTCTAGTATCACCTTCGTCATTTTTTTCGGCACGTGTCCAAGAAGATTTAAATATTTTTTCGCGTGAAGCTCTGTTCGTTAAATTTTGCAGAACAGGCTGCTGCGTGGTATTTTGCAAATTAATTAGATATTTTCCGCTATGTCCTGCTGCGGTAGCTTGCACTTTGGCAGCTTCAATTTCTTGAGCACTTAATCCATCTAAATCCTTAGCTGAGTCGAATACTACTGCTCCATTTTTACGTGCGGTAAGTAATTTATTTCCAAAAATTGTACTTAGTGTTGCTAATTCACTGTTAATGGCTTTCATTTTATCTTTGTCTAAATCGGACAAATTTGCACCATTCAATTCAAATTTTTGCAAATAATACTCGGTAAGTTTTTTATCTTCTCCTTTTAAAGTCTTTAAGTCAATTGCTTTAAGCCGTTGATATAATTTACTATTCAAATAGATTTTGTCTTGATGCTCGGCAAAAATAGGTGCATATTCTTCATCTAATTTTTGTAAAGTCGGATTAGTATTCGATCCTGTCATATTGCCAAAAATGGTTACTGCTCGACCTAAGTCAACTCCACTTAACTCTAATGCCAAAACGGTGTTTTGAAAATTAGGTTTAGCCGAGTTATTAGCAATTGCCAATACTTCTTCATCATTTTTTTTCAAACCAAATTCGAAGGCAGGTTTAAAGTTTTCGTCTTTAATCATATTAAAAACGGGTGCTTGGTATTGCAACATACTTTTTTGCAATAATGGATTTTTCATTATGTCAGATTTTTTTTGCGCGCTCATGTTTTGTGTTTGAAAGCAAAAAGCAAAACACAATGAACTGCTAAGTAGAAGTTTTCGAGAAATTTGCATATTTAATAGTTTAATATTTTGGAATAAAATTAAGCAAATAAAAAACATATTTGACCAAAATAGTAATTATTCCTAAAAATTAAAGTTTTTTTTGGAGTAATTATATGGTATTCGTAAATAGTAGGACTACAGAACAATCCGACAAGAGAAAAAAATAAGGCTGTAAATAGAATTGCAATTTAGTACAAACAAGTACCTTTGTTTCTTACTCCTTTTTCAAATCATTTAAGAGTCCGATTATTTTATCAAGTTTCTCAACATCTATTGTGCTGAGCATGATGGCTAAGGCTTCTATTTCCTTTTTGGCTTCCAGATTGGTTTGATAATCGGCATTGGCCTGCGCTCGGTCTCTTTCGTTCTGGCGGTTTTGTGACATCATAATAATTGGCGCGGCATAGGCAGCTTGAGTAGAGAAAAGTAAATTGAGCAATATAAAAGGATATGGATCCCAATGTTTTACATACGCCACGAAATTAAGTCCCATCCATACTACAACCAAAATGGTCTGTACAATAATAAAGGCCCAGGACCCCATTCCTTTGGCTACGGAATCTGCCAAACGGCTACCTAAATTCAATGATTCTTTATAATGCTGGTGCCAGTTCTTTTGCATCTTACTAGTTACTTTTTGTTAAATCTTCGTTTTTTGTGCTAATCACAATATTTTTTTAATCCTCATATCAAATATTAGTGTAAAATACGCATATTTCAATTTAAAAAAAACACTTTTTAACATATAAAATTTATTCATCAACTTCATTCTCGAGAACCTTAATTTCTGTTTTTTCCTTTTTAATCTGTTGGCGCACGACGCCGTATACATTCATATAGATATTGGCGATCCAAACCAATGAAAATCCTGCTATTATATACCCTCTCCAATCTTCAATTAGCAATTTATAATCAGTAAGAAAAAGAAAGATAATAGTTATATAATGACTGAAACAATACTCACAAGTAAAAAGATAAAAAAACTTGCGTTTTAACACAGTCTTTTGATTCTGGCATTTTCCGGCACAATACTGTTTGAGTTCTCTAAAAATTTCTTCTTGAGTAACCGTCCAAGAAATACAGGCAATGGGAATAGCTAAAACAAAAAGCCACGTGATTTGAAGATAAAGATCCATAAATTTTAATTTTATTTAAAGATAGAAAATTTTGGAAAATAAATTAATATCTAAATTGAAGTAGTTTCAAATACATAGTAATCGATGATTTGGTTTTTAGTTTATTCAAAAACCTTTGCAACTTTGTACCTTTGCACGCTAGAACCATTTTAATAAAAATTATGCGCATTGATATCGTTACTGTTTTGCCCGAATTATTAAGAAGCCCTTTTGAAGCTTCGATCATGAAACGCGCCATAGACAAAGGAATTGTTGAAGTCCACTTTCATAATTTGCGTGATTACACGACCAACAAGCAAAAGAGCGTTGATGATTATCCTTTTGGCGGAGGCGCAGGAATGGTCATGACCGTTCAGCCAATTGATGCTTGCATTACGCACTTGAAAAGCGAAAGATCGTATGACGAAATTATTTACATGTCACCTGATGGAGAAACACTGAACCAGAAAATGGCCAACACCATGTCAATGTATAAAAATATTATAATTTTGTGCGGGCATTATAAAGGCGTTGATCAACGGGTTCGCGATCATTTTATTACCAAAGAAATCTCGATAGGCGATTATGTTTTATCTGGAGGAGAATTAGGTGCCTTGGTATTATCTGACGCACTGATTCGCTTGATTCCAGGTGTTTTGAGCGATGAAACTTCGGCTTTGACCGATAGCTTTCAGGATGGCTTACTATCCGGCCCTATATACACTCGTCCCGCCGACTATAAAGGATGGAAAGTTCCAGACGTTTTGCTAAGTGGCCACTTTGCTAAAATTGACAAATGGAGAGAAGACACTGCGTATGAACATACCAAAAACAGAAGACCAGATTTGCTAGAAGAATAGTCAATAGGTTGAAATTCAATATTATATTTGTAATTTAGTGTGATTATTTTTATCTTTAAAAAAAAATTTTATGAAAACAATCGTCAAATTATCTATATTTTTAATTGCATTTTGTTTTAATACTGTAGTTGCACAAGGTGTGGTTGTAAGTAAACCTGAAAAAAATATCCCTATAATTGTAGCTGAAGCTTTTCAGACGCAATTTCCTAAACAAGATCCCATTTGGTATTCGCAATACCAAGGAAGGTATGATTCAAAATTAGTTTACGAAGCTCGTTTTACTTACGACAACCGTAGTTCAGCGGCAATTTTTAACAGAGATGGCGGTCTAATTGCTGTAGCAACTAAAATTGAGCCAAGCGAAATTCCAAAAAAAGCTGTAGATTATATGAATTCTAATTACGCGAGCCAAGAAATTTCGGAAGCGTTATTAGTTACACGTGATAAAACTAATGCAACAGTTGAGCTGGGAATTTACATTGGGAAGCGATTTAATGTAGTTGTTTTTGACAAAGAAGGAAATTTTATAAAAATAAGCTCCTAATAATTTAAGGTTTTTGTGTAAAAAAATCATAGTAAGCATTGTTTACCAAAAATTTTAGCTACTTTTGCACCCAAATTTAGACCAACCTCTGGCGAAGTCCGCGAATGTTGATTTGATAAAAAACCATAATAAAAAAACATCATGGCAGATTTAATGAAATTCGTTCAAGACGAATTAGTGGCAAGAAAAGATTTTCCTGTTTTCGCAGCTGGAGACACAATTACAGTTTACTACGAAATTAGAGAGGGTGAAAAAACAAGAACACAGTTTTTTAAAGGTGTTGTTATCCAAAGAAGAGGTTCAGCAAACACAGAAACCTTTACAATTCGTAAAATGTCTGGAGCAATTGGAGTAGAGCGTATCTTTCCAGTAAACTTACCAGCTTTACAAAAAGTTGAAGTAAACAAAAGAGGTGCAGTTCGTAGAGCTAGAATTTTCTACTTTAGAGAACTTACTGGTAAAAAAGCTAAGATTAAAGATAGAAGAAGATAGTTTACCTATTTCTTTATACTATAAAAAGTCCCACTTCGAAGTAAATCGAATTTGGGACTTTTTTTTTGATAATTTTTTGGCCTCAAAAAATAGAATTTCAAAATCAAAAGGCATTAAAAATATTGAATTAGAAATATCACACAATATCCAAGTGAATTTATTTTTTATAATCAAATCCATGACTTATTACAACTTCATTTGTTATCTTTGCACGCCTTATCTCAAACGATGTAATTCTATATAAGGTCTTAAATTAATTTTGATTTAGATTATAAAAATAAAAAAAATGACTTCAAAAGCTAAAATTTTTTACACACTTACAGACGAGGCTCCGTTATTGGCAACCTACTCTTTTTTACCTATTGTTCAGGCATTTACTGCTACTTCTGATATTGAGATAGAGACAAGAGACATTTCGCTTGCCGGCAGAATCATAGCGAATTTTCCTGAATATTTAAGAGAAGATCAAAAAACAAAAAATGCTTTACTAGAATTGGGGCAACTTGCCACTACTCCAGAAGCAAATATTATAAAACTACCGAACGTTTCAGCGTCAATTCCGCAGTTGAAATTGGCTATCGCTGAACTGCAATCACACGGCTATGCTTTACCTAATTTTCCAGAAGATCCAGAAAGCGAAGAAGAAAAAGCTATTAAAGCAAAATATTCTAAAATTTTAGGATCGGCTGTAAATCCAATTTTACGCGAAGGAAATTCAGATCGTAGAGCGCCAAAAGCGGTTAAAAATTATGCAAAAGCCAATCCGCACTCTATGGGTGCTTGGTCAGCAGACTCAAAAACGCATGTAGCTTCTATGCAAAGTGGTGACTTTTACGGAAGTGAAAAATCATTGACTATGGTAGATGCAACTGATGTGAAAATTGAATTTGTAGCCAAAGATGGAACTGCAACTATTTTAAAAGCAAGTACTCCATTAAAATCAGGTGAAATAATTGACAGTTCTGTTTTAAATCTAAATGCACTAAAATCATTTGTAGCCAAAACAATTAAGGAAGCCAAAGAGCAAAACATCTTACTTTCCGTTCACTTAAAAGCGACGATGATGAAAGTTTCTGATCCGCTTATTTTTGGAGCTATTGTAGAAGTATATTTTGCTGATGTATTTAAAAAATATGCTGCTTTGTTTGAAGAATTAAACATCAACACCAGCAATGGATTGGGTGATGTATATGCAAAAATTGCAGGAAACGCTAAGCAAGCCGAAGTTGAAGCTGCTATCGCGCAAGCTATCGAAAATGGTCCAGCATTGGCCATGGTAAATTCGGACAAAGGGATTACCAATCTTCACGTTCCTTCGGATGTGATTGTAGATGCCTCTATGCCTGCAATGATTCGTACGTCTGGACAAATGTTCGATAAAGACGGAAAACAACAAGATACTGTCGCTATTATTCCAGATCGTTGCTATGCTGGTGTGTATACTGCTACTATTGACTTTTGTAAAAAACACGGTGCTTTTGTTCCTACTACTATGGGAAGTGTTCCTAACGTAGGATTGATGGCACAACAAGCTGAAGAATATGGTTCTCATGATAAAACTTTCCAAATGAAAGCAGATGGCGTTGTTCGCGTTGTCGATACAAACGGAACTGTTTTAATGGAGCAAAAAGTAGAAGCAAACGATATTTTCAGAATGTGTCAGGCGAAAGACGCTCCTATTCAAGACTGGGTAAAACTAGCGGTAAATAGAGCTCGTTTGTCTAATACGCCAGCTGTTTTTTGGTTGGATACTAATAGAGCGCACGATAGAGAATTAATTGTTAAAGTTCAAAAATATTTAAAAGATTACGATACAACTGGCTTAGACATACAAATCTTAAATCCTATCGATGCCACCAATTTTACTTTGGAACGCATCATAAAAGGTTTAGACACTATTTCTGTAACTGGAAATGTCCTACGTGATTACCTAACCGATTTATTCCCAATTTTAGAAGTTGGAACTTCGGCAAAAATGCTTTCTATCGTTCCTCTAATGAATGGTGGTGGTTTGTTTGAAACTGGCGCAGGAGGATCTGCACCAAAACACGTAGAACAATTCATCAAAGAAGGGTATTTACGTTGGGATTCACTTGGTGAGTTCTTGGCTTTAGGCGCTTCATTAGAGCATTTAGGTCAAACGTTACGCAATGGCAAAGCAATTGTTTTGGCTGAAACATTAGATACAGCGACCGAAAAATTCTTAGCAAATGACAAATCTCCTGCTAGAAAAATTGGAGAAATTGACAATCGTGGATCGCATTTCTATTTGGCAATGTATTGGGCAGAAGCTTTGGCAGCGCAAGATAAAGACGCTAAATTGAAGGCAATCTTCACTCCTATCTCAGCAGATTTTATTGCGAATGAAGCTAAAATTAACAATGAATTAATTTCTTCTCAAGGTAAACCACAAGAAATTGGTGGTTATTTTCAACCAAATCCAGCATTGACCGAAAAAGCAATGCGTCCAAGCGCTACTTTCAACAGTATTTTAGCTAAAATAGCATAATTCAAATAGTTCAATCTATTTTATATATTCAAAAGACAACTGGAAACGGTTGTCTTTTTTTTAGAAACTTGTTACCTATCTTTGAAAAAGACTAACGCAATCGTATTAAATATATTAACTATAGATTAACATTTGTTCTGAACGATTTAGACCTTCATTTCTGACATTTGCTCTTTAAACCTCTACCAATGATTTCAAAAAAAATTATTTGTCTTTTTATTATCTTCTTTTCATCACTCTTAGCGTTTTCACAAGAATCGAATATCGACGCGACTAGTAAACAAAAATTCACGCTGAGCGGTATTATTTCAGATGCGAATAGTAATGAAACTTTAATTGGAGTTTCTATCTTGATTCCAGAATTAAAAGCTGGTGTGATTACAAATGAATATGGATTTTATTCCATTAGCTTACCCGAAGGTGTTTATAAAATACAAATCAGTTCGCTAGGCTTTCAAAACATAGAAGAAACAGTTACTTTAAATAAAAACATAAAAAATAACTTCAAACTTTCTAGTTCCGAAAATATTTTACAAGAAGTAATTATAAACAGTAACGAAAGTAAAGCCGCAAACCAAAAAGCCGAAATGAGTGTCAACAAACTTTCGGTTACAACCATCAAAAAAATGCCTGTTGTTCTTGGTGAAGTAGACATCATAAAATCAATATTGTTGCTTCCCGGCGTTACAAATGCGGGTGAAGCTGCTTCAGGATTTAACGTTCGCGGCGGTGCTGCTGACCAAAATTTAATTTTAATGGACGAAGCTTCTATTTTTAATTCGTCGCATGTTTTTGGTTTCTTCTCGATTTTTAATCCCGATGCTGTAAAAGATTTAAAACTGTATAAAGGAGGAATTCCTGCTCGTTACGGCGGCAGAGCTTCTTCTGTTTTAGATATTTATCAAAAAGACGGAAACAGCAACTCGTTTCACATGAACGGAGGAATTGGCTTGATCACAAGTCGCCTACTTGCCGAAGGCCCTATTGTAAAAGACAAAGGATCCTTTTTGGTGGCTGGTCGCGCTTCTTATGCTCATCTATTTTTAAAACTTTCCAAAGATCAAAAAGACAATGCTGCTTATTTTTATGATTTGAATGCCAAATTGAGCTACAAATTAGACCCAAACAATAGTCTCTATATGTCGGGTTACTTTGGTAGAGATGTATTTGTTTTAAACAAAAGTTTTACCAATATTTATGGCAACACCTTTTTAAATACACGTTGGAATCATTTATTCTCCGATAAATTATTTTCTAACTTATCTCTTATTTACAGCGATTACTATTACGGCTTAGATCTTGATTTTGTTGGATTTGAATGGGGATCAGGAATTAAAAACTACAATGTAAAATACGATTTCAAAAATTATATTTCAGACAAGTTAAAACTGAATTATGGGTTTAACGGAATTTATTATGAATTTAACCCTGGAACAATAAAACCCTCTACTCCCGACTCCGGAATTAATTACGATCAGTTAGAAAAAAAATATGCGTTTGAACCCGCAATTTACATTAATGCCGAACAAAAAATTTCAGAAAAAATTAATGTCAATTATGGATTACGATACAGTTTATTCTATGACGTAGGTTCTTCAAATGTAAATTTATACCAAAATAATGAGGCAGTAGTTTTTAATTCACAGTTTCAAATCTATGAAAAAGGGGAACCTATTAGCACAAAACAGTACAAGAAAAATGAAGTCATTAAAAGCTTTAATTATCTTGAACCTCGATTAAGCATAGATTACAACCTAAATGAAAATCAATCTTTTCAGGTAAGCTACAACCGCATGGTTCAGTACTTGCAGCTAATTTCTAATACCTCATCTCCAACCCCATTAGACGTTTGGACACCTAGTGGTGAATACATTAAACCACAAATTGCAGATCAGGTTGCAGTAGGTTATTTTAGAAAATTTAAAGAAGGAGCTTATTCTGCAGAAGTAAGTTCGTATTACAAAGAAGTTCAAAACAGGTTGGATTATATAGATGGCGCCAATTTAATTGCCAACAGAGCCATAGAGCAAGTTCTTCTAAACGGGCAACTTCGTTCGTACGGTTTAGAATTTATGTTCAAGAAGAACGAAGGGAATTTAACGGGTTGGATTTCCTATACGGTATCAAAATCAGAACAACAAACTCCGGGTAGAACCGCAGCCGAAACAGGAATCAATAACGGTCAATGGTACAACAGCACCTATGATAAAGTAAATAATCTTGCTGTTACAGGATCATATTATTTAAACCCAAAATGGACGTTTGGTGCCAACTTTATTTACCAAACAGGACAGCCTACAACCTACCCAAATGGTCAGTACGAATATCTAGACCTAAAAATTCCAGTGTACGGATTACGTAATGTAAATCGTTTGCCATCCTTTAATCACTTGGATCTTTCCGCTACATTAACGCCTAAACACAAAGACAACAGGAATTGGCGAGGCGAATGGGTTTTTAGTATTTATAATGTTTATAATAGAAAAAATGCAGCGTCGGTAAGCTTCAGCGAAAATCAGGATACGGGGGCAAACGAAGCCGTAAAAACATCGATTTTCGGAATGGTTCCTGCCGTGAGTTATAACTTTAAATTTTAAAAATATACTTGTCTGACAAACAAATAAAACATAAAAATGATGAAAAAAATAATCGCAATCCTACTCATTTTAACGGCCTCTATCTTTACTAGCTGCGAAGAAGTTATCGATGTAAAAGTAGACACCGTTGCACCTAGACTCTCGGTAGAAGCAGCAATAAATTGGCAAAAAGGAACATTAGGAAATATTCAAAGTATAAAACTGACTACCTCTACAGGCTATTTTCAACCCATAATTCCTGTGGTTTCGGGCGCAGTGGTTACCGTTAAAAATAGTTCAAATACCATTTTTGATTTTACCGAAAATCCACATACAGGCGTTTACCTTTGCACCAATTTTATCCCTGTGATAAACGAAACCTACACGCTAACGATTATTTATAACGGTGAAACCTACGTCGCAACCGAAACCATGAATTCTATCGCAGCCATCACGAAGACCATTCAAAACAACGAAGGTGGTTTTACAGGAAAAAACATCGAAGTAAAAGCCTTTTACACTGATCCTCCCACCGAAAAAAATTATTATTTATACCGTTATGAATATCCAAATCAAATAAAAGCAAGCATGTATTCAGACGAAGATTCTTATTTCAACGGAAATGAATTCTTCAGTCTCTCCCAAAATGACTCCCTCAAAGTAGGCGAAAAAATTAGAATCACACACTTGGGTATTTCCAAAAGCTACTACAATTACATCAGTATCATCCTCAGCCTTGCGGGTCAAACCGGTGGCGGACCGTTTCAATCGCCTCCATCTACCATTCGAGGAAACGTAGTAAATACAAGTAATGAAGCTAATTTTCCATTGGGCTATTTTTCAATAAGCGAAACAGATTCAAAGGATTTCACAATAGAGTAAGGAGCTATTCCTGCTTTTCATTGCAAGTCCTCAGTCCAAGAACAATTTTTCTATGTCCTAAAAGGAGCTTCCTTTGGTCGCTCTTTTAGGACAAGAAAAAATAAGTTCTTAGCCTTCCGGGCTTTCCATTTCAATCAGGGCTATGGACCAACAATTCCTAATCACCCTTTTGGTTTTTTCCATACATTTACGCAGAATTTAAAAATCTATATTCTCTCTTCTATATTCTCTCTTCTATATTCTGAAATCGAAAACAAAAATTTAAAACTACATGTCTTCACATCATATCGTACGCGATGACCAAGAGCCCGCTTTAATAATTGCAAATGGAGCAGCCTGCGACCCCGAATTATTAGGCCAATTACTCGAATGGTCTCCTTTGGTAGTTGTATTAGATTCTGCCATAGAACGTGTCATGGAATTAGACATAAAAGTCGATGTTTTATTGGGAGATTTTGACCGTGGTTTTGAACCCGAAAAATACCAAACTACACAATATCCCATAGAAATTGTCCATACACCAGATCAAAATAAAACCGATTTAGAAAAAGCATTCGATTATTTAATCGACAGAAAAATACCTGCTGTAAACGTAGTTTGGGCCACAGGAAAAAGAGCCGATCACACGATCACCAACCTCACAAACATAGTTCGCTACCGTGATTTACTAAAAATAGTTATTCTCGACGACCATTCAAAAATATTTTTATTACCTACTAAGTTCGAAAAATGGTACACAGCGGCCACTCCTATTTCGTTAATTCCTATTGGTATCGTAAACGGAATACATTCTCAAAACCTAGTATATCCTTTAGAAAATGACACCCTAACCATGGGCTACAGAACGGGCAGTAGTAATGCAGTCACTAATGATGGCATTGTAACCATAACCCACACCGATGGCGATTTATTGTTGATGGAGTGTATGGATTAGTCTAAACTATCCAAATTATTTCAACAACCCTGACCGTCAAAAGTTTGACTTGATTCTACTTTTCGATACAAAAAAATTGACAAAGTATTGCTATTGCTATTTACAAAAATGGAATGACTATCTTTGCACCGAAATTTAGAAAATGAAAGCAACAAAGAGTATCGAAAAAACAAATTTACATCCAAGAAATCTACACAGATTTGGGTATGATTTTCAACTATTAGTCAAAAATCATCCTGACTTGGGGGCTTTTGTTTCTGTAAACGAACATAAAATACAAACCATAGATTTTAGTAATCCAGCAGCTGTAAAAGCACTTAACAAAGCATTACTAATAACAAATTATAACATTCAAAATTGGGACATTCCCGCCGATTTTTTATGTCCACCAATTCCAGGAAGAGCAGATTATATTCATTATCTAGCCGATTTATTAGCAACTACAAACAACGGAATTATTCCCCAAGGGGAAACGGTTCAAGGTTTAGATATTGGTATTGGTGCCAATTGCATTTACCCAATTCTAGGAAATGCTATTTACGGTTGGTCTTTTGTTGGAACCGATATTGACGAAAATGCGATTCAAAATTGTAAAAAAATCATCGAACAAAATCCAAAATTAGTAGAAGCTATAAGTCTACAACTTCAAGTAAACCCTCGATATATTTTTAAAAACATTATAGAACCAGAAGACAAATTTACTTTTATAATCTGTAATCCACCCTTTCATTCTTCTGCCGAAGAAGCAATGAAAAGCACAGTTCGGAAAATAAACAATCTAGCACCCGAAAGTCTGCAGTCAAAAACAGACAAACCGGTACTTAATTTTGGTGGTCAAAATGCGGAGCTTTGGTGCGAAGGTGGCGAATTGGGATTCATCAAACAAATGATTTACGAAAGTGCGAAGTACCCAATGCAATGCCTTTGGTTTACTACATTGGTTTCTAAACAATCCAATCTTTCTACTATTTATAAAACATTAAATAACGTTGCTGCTATCCATAAAACTATTGATATGGCTCAAGGCCAGAAAACAAGTCGTATCGTAGCTTGGACATTTATGAGTGAAGCGCAACAAAAAGCCTGGAAATTTTAGATTTGTCTAAACTTTATTAATTTTAATAAATTAATTGTCAACAATTTGCTTAATACTTTATTTAAAGCTATTACGGAAATCATTAAAAATAATCTTTTTTTCTCATCACTAAACGAATGGACAGTTAGGCTTTTGTACATTTAATAAAAGTAGTATGACTGAAAAACTCCTATTCAAAATTCAATATTAAACTGTCCACAATTTGAATGAAAATGGAAATGTACGGCCAAAACTATAAAAAAGATTGGTGTCTCCTACTTATAAATTCTCTGAAGAGCACTATAAAATAGTTTCCGATTTTTTAAAATAAGCTATCTTATTTACATATATTTTATTCGAAATGTATTGGCCGAAAAGAATTATTGTAAAGCAATACTCAAATAAAGCATGTAAACACTGTGATTTTTGTTTTTGATTTACAGCTAATCCAAAAGTGATCACAAAATTTTTTAAGTTACACACATCCTAAAACTCTTTTGTTTAAATTTGTATAGATGCATTTTTTTTAAAAAGATGTATTGTACCGCTTATTAAAGTTTTTTTTAAATTATCATCTCTGACCCTCTTTACAAACAAATGAATTTCAAAGTAGAATCCGAATACCAACCCAAAGGCGACCAGCCACAAGCCATTGAGAAATTAACTCAAGGCATACTTGATGGAGAAAAATTTCAAACACTTCTGGGCGTAACTGGTTCTGGAAAAACATTTACAATAGCCAATGTTATTCAGGAAGTGCAAAAGCCTACTTTAATTTTAGCACATAATAAAACTCTGGCTGCACAACTGTATTCTGAGTTTAAGCAATTTTTTCCTAATAATGCGGTAGAGTATTTTGTCTCTTATTACGATTATTATCAACCTGAGGCCTTCATGCCGGTTTCTGGAGTTTTTATTGAGAAAGATTTATCAATCAATGAAGAACTTGAAAAAATGCGAATGTCAACCGTTTCATCATTACTTTCTAGAAGAAGAGATGTTATTGTTATTGCATCGGTTTCCTGCATATATGGTATTGGAAATCCAAAGGAATTTCAAGACAATGTTATTCCGCTTGAAAAAAATCAAATTATTTCAAGAACCAAATTACTACATCGATTGGTTCAAAGTTTATATTCAAGAACAGAAGCAGATTTCAAACCTGGAAGTTTTAGAATAAAAGGGGACATTGTAGAAGTGTATCCTAGTTATTCTGATGATGGTTTTCGAATTCACTTTTTTGGAGATGAAATTGAAGAAATAGAGAGTTTTGATATTAAAAATTCAAAAGTAATAGAACAATTTAGTAAGTTGACAATTTATCCAGCTAATATGTTTGTTACCTCGCCAGAAACTTTACAAAATGCCATTTGGGAAATTCAGCAGGATTTAGTCAAACAAGTTGACTATTTTAAAGAAATAGGAAAACATCTAGAAGCAAAAAGATTAGAAGAACGTACTTATTTTGATTTAGAAATGATCCGAGAATTGGGATACTGTTCTGGAATAGAAAATTATTCAAGATACCTAGATGGAAGACTTCCTGGAACACGTCCGTTTTGCCTTTTGGATTATTTTCCACGTGACTATTTAATGGTAGTGGATGAAAGTCACGTAACTGTTTCTCAAGTGCACGCAATGTATGGTGGAGATAGAAGTCGCAAGGAAAATTTAGTCGAATACGGTTTCCGTTTGCCCGCAGCAATGGATAACAGACCATTAAAGTTTGATGAATTTGAAGCGATGCAGAATCAGGTCATTTATGTTTCGGCCACGCCTGCCGATTATGAATTACAAAAAAGCGATGGAGTTTATGTTGAGCAAGTAATTCGGCCAACCGGTTTATTAGATCCTGTAATTGAAGTTAGACCAAGTCTAAACCAAATTGATGATTTAATAGAAGAAATTCAACTTCGAGCAGAAATTGATGAACGAGTTTTGGTCACTACTTTGACAAAAAGAATGGCAGAAGAATTAGCAAAATATTTGGCTAAAGTCAATATTCGTTGCCGATATATTCATTCAGAGGTTGATACTTTAGAGCGCATTGAAATTATGCAGGATTTACGAAAAGGAATTTTTGATGTGCTCATTGGTGTAAATTTACTACGCGAAGGATTAGATTTACCCGAGGTTTCATTAGTAGCAATTCTCGATGCAGACAAAGAAGGATTTCTGCGAAATCAGCGTTCGCTCACACAAACAATTGGTCGTGCTGCACGAAATTTAAACGGAAAAGCCATCATGTATGCCGATAAAATTACTGCTAGTATGCAAAAAACCATTGACGAAACCAATTACCGCAGAACCAAACAAATCAACTTTAATACAGAGAATAATCAAGTTCCTCAGGCTTTAAATAAAAAAATAGAAAGCGCTTTTACTAATAACAAATTGGTAGAATATGAATTGGGACACACTATAAGTACAGCAGCCGAACCAGAAACTGCGTACCTATCGAAACCCGATATAGAAAAACTGATTCGCGAAAAACGTAAAGCAATGGAAAAAGCAGCAAAAGATTTAGACTTTATGCAAGCAGCGAAATTACGAGATCAGATTAAAGCATTACAGGAAAAAATTTAGAGTATAGTTTTTTTACATCTGATCAAATTCAAACTTCGAATATTACAATCAAAAGTCTCAAAACGCAATTGTGTTTGGAGACTTTTTTGTATGCTATTATTTGATGCACGTCAGTATTTAATATATTGATATTCATTTAGTTGTTTTACCTCATATTTTTTTATCAACAATAATTAAAACTACAACGTTAGAGTGTTGACTATTCTTCAAATTTTAGAATACTAAAATTAAATCTATAAAAAATACAGGTATTTATTGGTAATTTCACATTTAAGTAACTAAACTTAAAACTAAAAAAGACCTTTATGAAATTAAAAAACTATTTTTTATTAGTACTATTTTTTCTGTTGCAATCATTTGTTTTTGCTCAAACAAAAGCGACTGGAAAAGAAGTGATGATCCAAGGATTTCACTGGACCACAGATGTATCACCAACCAAATGGTATGAAGTAGTCAAAAGCAATTCCTCAGCATTGCAAGCTGGTGGTTTTGACGCAATTTGGCTTCCACCACCAAGTAAATCTACAGGAGGAATGGGCTATATCCCTACTGTATGGTATGATTTGAATAATGCACAAGGAACACAAGCCCAATTAGTTTCCTTAATTACAGATTTGCATTCTAAAAACATTAAGGTAATTGCCGATATCGTAATCAATCACAGAGGTGGTACTTTAGGATGGTATGATTTCTCTACTCCTTCATGGAACACACCCAACCAAACGTGGTCCATTTGTAACAATTCCAACATAAGTGCTAGCGGACAAAAAGGAACAGGAAATGCAGACTATGATCCCGTAGCAGCTGGCTTAAAATCACAAGGAGAATCGGGTTCGTTTTCTGCCGCAAGAGATTTAGATCATTCTAACCCTTTGGTAAGAGACGGCATTAAAACTTGGATGAATTGGTTAAAGAATGATATTGGTTTTGATGGTTGGCGTTATGATTTTGTTCATGGTTTTGATGGTAAATACATCAAAGAATATAATGATGCAACTAATCCTTATTTTTCAGTAGGTGAATTATTAGAAGGCGATAGAAATCGACTTGTAAAATGGATCGATTACACAAAGGGAGGAACAGCAACTGCTTCTTCTACCGCATTTGATTTTGCTACCAAAAGTGCTTTACAAAATGCATTCAATGATAATAACTTAAGTTACTTAAAAGATGGTTCTGGAAAAGCAGCTGGATTAATTGGTGTATGGCCCGCAAATGCGGTAACGATGTTGGACAATCATGATACCGGGCCAAGTCCTTATGGGCAAGATTTATGGGTTTTTCCTGGAACGCAAGTGTTAAAAGGATATGCTTACTTATTAACCCATCCGGGGACACCAATGGTCTGGTGGCCACATTACTTTAATTGGGGCATTAAAAATGAAATTGATGCCATGATTAAGATTAGAAAAGATAATGGCTTAAGTAGTACCTCAAATTTAAATATAGTTACCGCTACAAATAATTTATATGCTGCAATTATTGATGATAAAGTCGCCATGAAATTAGGTTCTGACAATTGGTCGCCTTCTGGTGCAGGTTGGACCTTAAAATTATCAGGGACAGGTTTTGCTATTTGGGCCAAAGGTACGACAGTGGATGTTCCTAGTTTAACTATTACCCCACTTGGAGGTGCATTTTCGACAGGAACAACAATAAACGCGGTACTAACTGCAAACAATGCTTCATCAACCATTTATTATACCTTAAACGGAACAACTCCAACTACTTCATCCGCTTCGGCTGTTGGAACAAAAACAATTTCGATTAGTTCAAATACTAATTTGAAAGCTTTTGTTAAGAATACTTCAAACGCTAGTTCGAACATAAGTACAGAAAACTATACTTTTGCTGCTGTACCAGCATTTACAGTATATTTCAAAAAACCTACACTATGGAATTCTGCTGTAAAAGTATATTATTGGGGGATTACAGGAAGCGCTCCTGTTCTGGATTGGCCAGGAGTTAGCATGACGAAAGATTGTGGTGACTGGTATGCCTATACTTTTCCTTCAACCGTTAGTGCTTCCAATTTAGTTTTTACGGATGGTACTTTAAAAACTGCTGATTTAACAGCCACTGCGGGACTTAAATATTATGATAGAGCTTGGTTAGGTGCTGAACCCTCTAATAGATGTCCTGTCATTGCTCCAGATTTATCAATATCGCAAGGAGGAGGAACATTTACAACAGGAACAAGTGTTACTACGGTTTTAGCTGCGAATGTAAATACATCTACCATTTATTATACAATAGATGGAACGACACCAAGCACATCTTCTCCTTCAGCAATTGGAACAAAAAATATTTCGATTACTACAAATACAACCTTAAAAGCATTTGTAAAAAATGTAGCTGGAACTGTATCACCAATAAAAACCGAGGTTTATAATTTTGCCACTGCTACAACATTTAAAGTATATTTTAAAAAGCCATCAAATTGGAATTCTTCAGTAAAAATATATTATTGGGCAGTTACAGGAAGCTCACCTACAGTAAGTTGGCCAGGTATTACTATGACACAGGACTGTGGAGATTGGTATAGTTATACTTTTCCAGCAACTGTTAGTGCAGCCAATATTCTTTTTAATGATGGAACTTTAAAAACTCCTGATTTAACAGCCACAGCTAGTATTAGATATTATGATTCCGCTTGGCTGTCTGCCGAACCTGCTAACAGATGCCCTAGTGCAGCACCAAATTTAACAATTGTATCTCCTGGAGGAACATTCACAACAGGAACAACAGTAAATGTCGTCTTGACTGCCAATGAAAATACTTCAACAATTTATTATACGGTAAACGGAACAATTCCAACTACTTCTTCGACAGCTGCAACAGGAACAAAAACATTATCTATTTCAGATAATACTACTGTGAAAGCATTCGTTAAAAACGTGATAGGAATCGAATCCCCTATTAAAACCGAAGTGTACAGTTTTACTACAGTTCCTTCTATGACCGTTTATTTTAAACCTCCAACTACCTGGTCAGGAGCTCCGAAAGTACATTACTGGAATGCAGTTCCAACAGGAAGTGTTGCTAATAGTACTTGGCCTGGTGCAACTATGGTTCCAGATACTAACGGCTTTTATAAATATACCATTGCGGGACCAACATCGGTTAATTTAATTTTTAATAACGGTTCTGGCGGAAGTGCAAATCAAACGCCAGATTTAGTTAACAAAACCAATGGCTATTCTTATACTTGGGGCGGAAGTACAGCAAAAAAGGGAATGAAAGAAGACGTGGCTAACGCAACATCATTCGCTGTGTTTCCAAATCCAGTAAGTAGTTTGTTGCAAATTAGTTCTGAATCAGCTGTTTTAGATTATCAGATATTATCTGCTAATGGAAATATAATCCAAACAGGAAAAGCATCCAATAACACTATTGATGTCAATGATTTAGTTTCAGGATTGTATATTGTGAAAATTCGTTGTGAAAATGGTGAAGAACATTTACACAAAATCATAAAAAATTAAATAACACTTTTTAAATACAAAAGGCTCAAACTTATTCTAGTTTGAGCCTTTTTTTTGTTAGATAGTAATGTTTTAGAAATCAGCTTTGGACAAAAGTAATTTTTATACAACAGTTAAATTAATTCAATTGCTCCTGAAAATGCTCCAATAAAACAGAAGGAGAAATCATTCCGTCTGGTGCTTTTTGCATTAATTTTAAAATACGATTGGTAGCACTTGGATTCAATCCCATATTGATCGCAATTTGTCGGATAGCTTCTTCTTCTTTTGGATGTAAAACACCATCACAATTCATCAACAAGGCCAAACGATAAAATTGTTGTATGCGCTCAAATTCAGTTTTAACGATGCCATCTGGTAATTCATGATGAAACAAATCATTGAAATCACTTTTGCTAATACCCAATTCTTGTGCCACGATCCATACAAATTGATATTCTCTTTCATGCAATCGACCATCAACGATTGAAAACGCAATCATCTCCGATAATAATTTTATTTTTTCTTCCTGAGTATTCATCAAATTAGTATTTTTAGCTAAAATATTCTTTTTTTCTAAATCTAAAAATAAATCGTCTTGAAAATACTTTTCTTACTCCCACTTTTTTTAATTTTTGGCACAATAACTGCTCAAGAAAGCACAGCTTCTAAACAAGTTTCTACTTTTACAATGGAGGTTCCGCAATTGAATACAACCAGAAAGATTTGGTTGTATTTACCCATTGGCTATGAAGCTTCCGCAAAAAAATATCCGGTAATCTATATGCACGATGCTCAAAATTTATTCGATGCGAAAACGTCATTTGCAGGAGAATGGAATGTCGATGAAAAGTTAGACAGTTTAAAAGCGCAAGTAATTGTAGTTGGAATCGAAAATGGCGGAGACAAACGTATCAACGAATTAACTCCGTACAAAAATGCCAAATATGGTGGTGGTGAAACCGATAAATACCTTGAGTTTATGGTAAATACCTTGAAACCTGAAATCGATAAAAAATACAGAACAAAATCGGATGCTAAAAACACCACAATTATGGGTAGTTCTCTTGGCGGATTAACTTCCTATTACGCTGTTATAAAATACCCAGAAGTATTTGGAAAAGCAGGCGTTTTTTCTCCAGCATTTTGGATTAATAGAACCGAAATAAATGATCTAACGTCGCACAGTAAAAAAATAACAGCTAAAATTTATTTTCTCTGCGGAGATTCTGAAGGAGACGATGATGACATGGTAAACGATCTTAAAAACATAGAACTATTGTTGAATACTAATCGCAGTGAAAGTCTCCATTTAAATAAAAAAATAATAGTAAAAGGCGGTCATCACAACGAAAAATTATGGCGAGATGGTTTTACAAATGCGATTCTGTGGTTGAACTATAAATAGTTTAAAAAGTGGAATTACACAAAGATTCACAAAGCAAGGATAGAGATTTGCAAAGATTTTTAGGCACTGTCTCATAAAGTGTGTAAGTTTTAAAATCTCAGGTTATTAATTGATCTGAGATTTTTTTATTTATTAAATTTAACTTTTACACACTTATGAAACCAGAAGACATTTTAAACGAAGATTTTTTAAAGCAATT
>JBBSSR010000040.1:0-31393 GCA_038241955.1 Flavobacteriales bacterium
GCTGTGGTAATTGAGCCTGTGTATAGTGATGCCGAAGTTTTTAGCGCTGATGGTTTAGCTCCAGTAAAAGAAAAGAATTGGGGTTTTATTAATACTTCTGGAAAAGTAGTAATTCCAACTCAGTACGGAATATCAGCTGGTGGTTTGTTTTCGATTTTTAAAGACGATGAAAAAGGTTTTGTAAATGGTCTAGCACGAGTTAAAAATGAAAGTAAATGGGGCTATATAAAGCCAGATGGACAAGTATTAGGAAAGCAGTGGTTTGAAAATGCAGAAGCTTTTCAAAAATAAAATAATTTTAGATTGTAATAAACTCTAAAAGATAAATTCAAAATTTCACGTATGAAGTGTGTTATAGTTACAGGCGGTTCTAGAGGTATTGGTAGTGCAATTTGTCAAAAATTAGCAGTAGATACTAGTTATCACATACTTATTAATTATCATTCTAATAAAGAAGCTGCCGAAAAAACATTGCAACAAGTGATTGATAACGGAGCGACTGGAGAAATTATTAAGTTTGATGTTGCCAATTTTGAAGAAGTTAAAAATGTTTTAACACAATGGCAGGAAGCAAATCCTACTGCACTTGTTGAAGCTATTGTGAATAATGCAGGAATTACAAAGGACGGATTATTTATGTGGATGACGCCAGAGGATTGGTCTAATGTTGTGAACACAAGTTTGAATGGATTTTTTAATGTTACTAACTTTTTTATTCAAAAGATGTTACGTAATAAATACGGACGCATTGTAAACGTAGTTTCACTTTCGGGTGTAAAAGGAACTGCTGGACAAACGAATTATTCTGCAGCCAAAGGCGCTCTAGTTGCTGCAACTAAAGCTTTGGCGCAGGAAGTTGCAAAGAGAAATATTACCGTAAATGCTGTAGCTCCAGGTTTTATCAAAACAGATATGACCAGTCAACTTGATGAAAAAGAATTGATAAAAATGGTTCCTGTTAATCGTTTTGGTGAGGCAGAGGAAGTGGCTGATTTAGTGAGTTTCCTTGTTTCTAAAAAATCAAGTTACATTACAGGCGAGATTATTAATATAAATGGTGGAATCTATTCATAAAATTACTTTACAAACATGAGTAACAGAGTTGTCATAACAGGAATGGGAATTTATTCCTGTATCGGTACGTCGTTAGATGAAGTAAAAGATTCCTTATATCAAGGTAAATCGGGTATTTCTATTGACCCTGAGCGCAAAGAGTTTGGATTTCGTTCTGCGCTAACTGGTAGGGTTCCCATGCCGGATTTAAAAAATTTACTTTCTAGAAGACAAAGAATTAGCCTGGGAGAAGAAACCGAGTTTGCTTATATGGCAACTATTGAAGCATTGAAGAATGCTAATATAGATGACACTTTTTTTGAAAATAATGAAGTAGGTATTATGTATGGTAATGATAGCGTATCAAAAGCAATTATCGAAGCTACTGATATTATACGTGATAAAAAAGATACCGCTTTGATAGGATCTGGCGCTATTTTCAAGTCTATGAATTCTACAGTTACAATGAACCTCTCTACGATTTTTAAACTTAGAGGAATTAATTTAACAATAAGCGCTGCATGTGCCAGCGGATCACACTCTATTGGACTAGCGTATTTTTTAATAAAAAGCGGCTTTCAAGACATGATTATTTGCGGTGGCGCACAGGAAATTAATAAGTATGCCATGAGTAGTTTTGACGGACTTGGTGTTTTCTCTCCAAGAGAAGACGAGCCTGCAAAAGCATCAAGACCTTTTGACTCTGCCCGAGATGGATTAATTCCAAGTGGCGGCGGAGCAACATTAATACTGGAATCCTACGAATCAGCTATAAAACGTGGTGCTACTATTCTTGCAGAAGTAGTGGGTTACGGATTTTCATCGAATGGAGGACATATTTCGACCCCAAACGTAGAAGGGCCATCTATCGCAATGCAAAGAGCGCTAGATGAAGCTGGAATAAAACCAAGTGATGTAGATTATATAAATGCACACGCAACATCGACACCAGTTGGAGATACAAATGAAGCGAAAGCTATTTTTCAAGTTTTTGGAGAAAGTAGTCCATATGTCAGTTCTACAAAATCGATGACAGGCCACGAATGTTGGATGGCTGGGGCAAGCGAAGTCATTTATTCTATACTAATGATGCAAAACGATTTTATTGCGCCAAACATCAATTTAGAAAATCCTGATCAGGATGCGGCCAAATTAAATTTAGTTAAAACTACGATAAATAAAAAAATTGATATATTTTTGTCTAATTCCTTCGGTTTTGGAGGAACAAATTCAGCATTAGTAGTAAAAAAGTATAATAAGAGCAATGAATAAGGAAGAAATAATTGAGAAGATTAACGGTTTTTTAGTTGAAGAATTCGAAGTAGATGGTGATGATATTCATCCAGATGCTAATTTAAAAGATACTTTGGGATTGGATAGTTTAGATTATGTAGATTTAGTAGTTTCTATTGAATCTAATTTTGGTGTGAAACTTGTTGAAGTTGATTTTGCAGGAGTAGCTTCTTTTCAAAGCTTTTATGATCTAATCGAAAATAAATTAAAAGTTAAAGCATAGTTAATGAGTCAATGGGACGGAAAATCTAAAGGGACGGTCTTAGGATACAAAATCTTTGTTTTTTTTATAAAAAAAGTAGGGGTTAAATCCGCTTATTTTATCCTTTACTTTGTAGCGTCTTACTATTATATTTTTCTCAAAAAAAGTAATACTTCCATGTTTTACTATTTTCGAGAGCGCCTGGGATATTCCTATTGGAAATCTAAAAGAATGGTTTTTAAAAGTTATTATACCTTTGGTCAAACCATTATCGATAAAATTGCAATTGGCGCTGGATTGAAAAATAAGTTCACCTATGAACATGACGGTGGCGAAAAAATCATAAAACTTTTACAGGAAAAAAAAGGAGGAGTTCTTATTAGCGCTCATATTGGAAATTTCGAAATTGCTGAACATTTTTTCAGTGAAATCGATGTTAATTTTCAAATTAACCTTGTTACTACAGATTTAGAACATTCTACAATAAAAAATTATCTGGAAAGTATTACCCAAAAACCTACTATTAAATTTATCATTATAGGAGAAGATATGTCTCATATTTTTGAAATTAATGCTGCTTTGGCACGAAACGAGTTGGTTTGTTTTACAGGCGACAGGTATTTTGAAGGAGTAAAATCATTAAGCGAGAATTTACTAGGCAAAGAAGCGCTGTTTCCTGCTGGTCCATTTCTGATAGCCTCGCGATTAAAAGTTCCTGTTGTTTTTGTTTATGTGATGAAAGAACCTAATTTGCATTACCATCTTTATACCAGAGAAGCTGTAGTAAAACACCGAGACGAAAAAGGATTGTTGAAAGAATATACTGAAAGTGTCGAAATGATGATTAAAAAATATCCTTTACAATGGTTCAACTATTTTGATTTTTGGAATCAAAAGGACAACTAACAATATTTATTTAGACTACAAGTCATTTTTTCCATTGATGTTGTATTTTATAAAAGATAAAACAAAGTATGGAAGAATTTGACACAATTATTATTGGCTCAGGAGTTGGAGGATTAGCTACTGCGATTTGCTTGTCACGTGCTGGCCAAAAAGTTTTAGTTTTAGAACAACATTATGTTCCTGGCGGTTGGAGTCACAGTTTTACGTTACAAGGACAACGTTTTAGTCCGGGAGTTCATTATGTAGGGCTAGTTGATCAAGGACAATCGACAAATAATTTGTATCGCGGACTAGGAATTGCAAATGATATGGTTTTTTTTCGAATGAATAAAGACGCATATGAACATGCTATTATTGGTGATGAAACTTTTTCTTTTCCAGCGGGTGTGACTAATTTAGAAGAAATTCTTAGTGCTCGTTTTCCAAAAGAAAAGAAGAATATTAAAGAGTATTTAACACTTATACAAAGAGTCAGCTATGAACTTCAATTAATTCCAAAGTTAAAAGGTTTTTGGCAAAATATTACAGTTCCCTTTAGAACCAAACACTTCGGTAAATTTTCGTTATTCCCTTTAAAAAGAGTTATTGGCTGGCATATAAAAGATCCATTATTAAAAGCAGTTTTAAATGTGCAGTGCGGTGATCATGGGCTTTCGCCAAATCGAGCTTGTTTTCCGGTACATTGTTCCGTAATGAGTCATTATCTTGATGGAGGATTTTACCCTATGGGTGGCGGTGGTGGCATTGTAAAAGCGATGACTAACGGTGTGAAAAAAAATGGAGGAGAAGTGCGTGTAAAACAAGATGTCAAGAAAATAATTATAGAAAATAAAAAAGCCATTGGCGTAGAACTTAGTGATGGTCATATTATTTACGCAAAAAATATAGTTTCTAATGCAGATCCTACAATTACCTATTTAAACTTAATTGGAAAATCAAATCTTAGCAAAGGGTTAATTAAGAAATTAGAAAGAACGAAATACTCGGTAACTTCACTAATCTTGTTTCTAACATTAGATATGGATGTCACTCAATTCGGAATCGACTCTGGAAATATCTGGATGATGAAAGACGAGAATGACGACGCTAATTTTGATGATTTAATGAATAATGAAATTGCTGATGGAGATCTATTTCCTGCTGTCTTTATTAGTTGTACTACAATTAAAGATCCTGTGAGCTTTAATGGAAGATATCACAATTTTGAAGTCGTTACCTATGTAAATTATGATGGTTTGCCTGATTTTAAAGACTTAAATGATTATCACAATCCAGCGTACGCCATTTTCAAAGAAAGAGTGATTAATAAATTGATGAATAATATTGAAAAAATTATTCCCAATGCAAAACAAAATATAGTTCAGGTGGAATTAGGTACGCCTAAAACAAATGAGTTTTACGTTAATTCGACTAGAGGAAATGTATATGGTACCGAGAAAACATTAAACCAAGTTGGCCCTTTTTCGTATAAAAATAAATCGGAAATTAAAAATTTATTTCTTTGTGGTGCAAGCACACTTTCTCACGGAGTAGGTGGAGCGACACATTCTGGAGTTGCAGCTGCAGCTGCGATTATTGGTTGTACGTCAGACGAACTGTTGATTGAGGATGTTAATCAAAAAATACGCATTTACGATGCCGAAGATGCAACAACTTGGCCAGATTGGGTTCATGTAAAAAGAGAGCACAAAAGTAGAAATTTTAAAGATTTAAAAAGTCCATTAGCATAAACTATAATTTTATGTTAATTTCGCCATTTTATAAATAAAGCACTATGAAAAATGTTCTTGTAGTTTACTATTCTCAATCGGGACAATTAAAAGAAATTGCAGCAAATATTGCAAAACCACTTTTAAATTCGAATCGCATAAATGTACATTTTCACGAAATTAAGTTACAAAAACCATTTCCTTTTCCTTGGGACAATGATGCTTTTTTTGGTGCTTTTCCAGAATCTTTTTTGCAAATTCCTGCAGCTTTATTACCTGTTCCAGAAGACATTATGAGTATTAAGTATGATTTGATTTTATTAAATTATCAAGTTTGGTATTTAACACCTTCTATTCCTGTTAATTCGTTTCTAAAAAGTCCTGAAGCTAAAATTACTTTCAACAATACTCCCGTTGTAACGATAAATGGATCGCGCAACATGTGGATTATGGCTCAGGAAAAAGTAAAAGTTTTATTGAAAGAAAATAATGCGAAATTAAAAGGGAATATTGCATTAGTAGATAGAGTAGGAAATTTAATAAGTGTTATAACAATAGTCGAATGGATGTTCTCGGGAGTGAAAGAAAGATATTTGGGTATTTTTCCGTTGCCAGGAGTTTCTGATAAAGATATAAAGGAGTCAACAAAATTTGGAGATGTGATCCTTTCTGGTTTACAAAACGATAATTTGGATGATCTACAACCAAAATTAGAGGCTATTGGAGCTGTTCGAGTCAGTTCTTATTTGGCATTAGTTGATAAAACGGGTAATAAAATATTCAAAAAATGGTCTAATATTATCATAACTAAAAAGGAATCTAGAAAGACCTGGACAAAAGCATTTAAAGTGTATTTGTTGCTAGCAATATGGCTAATCTCACCAATTGTTTATATCTTGCGCCTCTTTTGGTATCCATTTTACGTCCGAAAAATAAATAAAGAAACACAGTATTATAAAGGAATAAATTAGATTAATTATGTTTGATGTTTATATAACGAAAGCTGCTAAATATTTACCCAATCAAGCCATTTCTAATGATGAAATGGAAGACTATTTAGGTTTAATAAATGAAACTGCATCCAAGGCGAGACGCTTAATCCTAAGAAACAATAAAATTGTTAGTAGGTATTATGCATTGGATAAAAATGGAGAAAGTACTCATAATAATGCCGAACTAACGAATAATGCCATTCAAGGCTTATTTGACGATCAATTCACAGCAATGGATATGGAACTGCTTTCTTGTGGCACCACTACTCCAGATGTTCTCGTTCCGTCGCATGCAGCAATGGTTCATGGCGTGTTAAAAAACAAATCAGTAGAACTAAATTCTTCTTCGGGAGTTTGCTGTGCTGGAATGAATGCTCTAAAATTTGGTTTTTTATCAATACGATCAGGAAGTACTCAAAATGCAGTTTGCGCAGGTTCAGAGAAATTGTCTAGCTGGATGCAATCTAAAAAATTTGAGAACGAAGTGGTTAGTCTTAAAAACTTAGAGGAACAGCCAATTTTAGCGTTTAAAAAAGACTTTTTGCGTTGGATGTTATCCGATGGTGCAGGTGCCTTTTTATTAGAAAATAAACCAAACGGTCCTCTTTCGTTGAAAATTGAATGGATGGAATCGTATTCGTTTGCTTACGAATTGGAAACCTGTATGTACGCCGGTGGTGATAAATTAGCAAATGGAGATATTAAACCTTGGAATGATTATTCTCCAGATCAATGGTTAAAGCAATCTTTGTTTGCTTTCAAACAAGATGTTAAATTACTGGATGAAAATATCTTAATAAAAGGAACGCAAAGTGCTGTTGAAGCATTGAAAAAAAATAATGTAACTGCAGATCAAATTGATTATTTCTTACCTCATGTTTCTTCTCATTATTTTGTAGAAGGATTAAATAAAACCATGATTGAATATGGAATTGGTGTTCCTATGGAAAAATGGTTTATGAATTTGGCAACTGTTGGAAATGTAGGAGCTGCTTCAATCTATTTAGCAGTAGAAGAATTAATGAATTCTGGAAAACTTAAAAAAGGAGATAGAATATTTTTATCAGTTCCTGAAAGTGGTCGTTTTTCATATGCTTACGCTTATCTAACAGTTTGTTAATGATAGAAAATTCAGTAAATAAAGGATTAGATAAAGATTTTGTGGGCAGTTTGCTTCCGCAGAAATTTCCGTTTGTAATGGTAGACAAGCTCTATTCCTATACCGAAACCAATTTGTTATCAGGTTTTACAATTGAAGAAAATGCTATTTTTTTTCAAAACGGAAATTTAGTAGAATCTGGTTTGATAGAACATATGGCGCAATCGGTAGCGTTACACACTGGGTACCAATTTTATTTGAAACAAGAACAAGCACCCACAGGTTATATAGGATCTATTAAAGAAATTCAAATAAGTACCCTTCCTAAGTTGAACGAAGAAGTTCAAACTACCGTTTCTATTTTGCAGGAATTTGGAGGAATTACACTAGTTGATGTGGTGTCAAAAATAAATGATATTGAAATAGCTAAAGGTCAAATCAAGACAGTTTTGGCAAAATAAAAAATCTTTATATGGGACAAACAGCAAATCTTATTAATATCAAGAGATATTTGCCGCATAGAGCACCAATGCTTATGGTGGATTTAATTATAACAATGAACAGTCAAAAGGCAGAGACCACTTTTGAAATTAAAGAAGATAATATTTTCATCCAAAATGCTACTTTTATGGAAGCAGGATTGATAGAAAATATGGCTCAAACCTGTTCGTCAATTGTAGCAAAAGATTATTTGGTCGATGAAAATAATCATGAGATAGATGGAGTAGATGTTGTAGGATTTATAAGCGCCATCAAAACATTGAAAATTCATTCCCTTCCCAAAGTTGGCGATGTAATAATCACTAAAGCTTTGTTGGTTTCTAAGTTCGTATCCGACACTTATTGTTTATGTTCCATAAGCTGTAAAACTTTTTGTGAAGATGCTTTGCTTCTTGAAGGAGAAATAAATCTTTACATTCAAGAAAATAATTCACACCAATAGAAACTGTATGAAAAAAGAAGAAGTTCCCCAAGATAAAGGCAACCTTTCTAATAAGAACATGAAAGAACTGGTTTATGCTACAGATGAAAAGGGTAATTATACTACCGCTTTGAGTACGGGCTGGGAACCAAAAACGATTGCATTAACCAATTCTATTGATGAGATTAGCGAGCGTATCGCTATCGCAAATGAGCAAGTAAAAAATAACGAAGTTAGTCCAATTTGCTATTTCATGGAGGTAAGTAGAATGGATATCGGAGTACTCGCAAGCTACGTAGGAATGTGGCAATGGAGAGTGAAACGTCATTTTAAACCCAACGTTTTCGCTGGTTTAAGTGATGCTATTTTAACAAAATATGCGGAGTCTTTTAATATAACTATTGACGAATTAAAAAATTTTAAAGCGAAGTAATGGAAACTAATTTTACACATCATCAATCGGCTCATTGTGAAAATGGAGTTGCTTCGAATCTTTTAAAACACAATGGTTTAAATATTAGCGAACCTATGGTTTTTGGAATAGGTTCAGGACTTTTCTTTGTTTTCTTGCCATTTTTAAAAGTAAATTATGCTCCTGCAATTAGTTACAGACCCATGCCGGGACAAATTTTTAATAAGCTAGCAAAACGTTTGGGTTTAAAAATAAAGAGACAAAAGTATTCAAGTGAAGTTAATGCTATCAAAGCATTAGACGAAAATTTAAAAAATAATATCCCTTCTGGACTACAAGTTGGAGTATATAATTTGACTTATTTTCCAGATGAATATCGTTTTCATTTTAACGCTCATAATCTAGTTGTTTACGGTAAAACAGCAACCGACTATTTAATAAGCGATCCCGTTATGGAAAACGTGACTACGTTGACGCATGCGGAATTGAATAAAGTACGTTTTGCCAAAGGAGCTTTTGCCCCTAGAGGGCAAATGTATTACCCTATTGAAGTTCCTGAAACGGTAGATTTAAAAGCAGCAATTATAAAAGGAATAAAAAACACCTGTCGTGATATGTTGGCTCCTGTGCCCATTGTTGGTGTAAAAGGGATTCGTTACGTATCGAGACAAATACGCAAATGGCCTGTTAAAAACGGAACCAAGAAAGCCAATCATTATTTGGCTCAAATGGTGAGAATGCAGGAAGAAATAGGTACTGGTGGTGGTGGGTTTCGATTTATATACGCCGCATTTCTAGAAGAAGCATCAGTCATTTTAGAAAATAATGAACTCAAAGTGTTGTCACAAGAAATGACAGCTATTGGCGATTTATGGAGAGATTTTGCTGTAGAAGCTTCTCGAATCTATAAAAAAAGAAGTAACAAAGAAGACGCTTACAATACCATCGCAGACGAACTTTTGGTTATCGCCGATAAAGAAGAAGTCTTTTTTAAGAAACTAAAAAAAGCAATAAGCTAAACCAAATATTTTGCAAACAATTATCCAGATAAATCAGCTTTCGAAAATGTACAAAGATGCCGAAACGTATTCTTTGAACAATTTTGCTTTGGATATAAACCAAGGGCAAATTTTTGGCTTACTAGGTCCAAATGGAGCTGGTAAAACAACTTTAATTTCAATACTTTGCGGATTGGTAAAACCAACTTCGGGTAGTTTTACTATTGATAATTTTAGCTATGCTACAAATGCTAATGAAATTAAGGAAATTATTGGTGTCGTGCCACAAGAATACGCATTATATCCTACTTTAACAGCTAGAGAAAACTTATTGTATTTTGGAAGCATGTATGGTTTAAAAGGCGCTGATCTTAAAGAAAAAGTAATCGATAGTCTTGACTTTCTAGGATTATTAAAGTTCGCAGACAAGAGGATAGAAACTTTTTCGGGAGGAATGAAACGTCGCGTGAATTTGATAGCCGGAATATTGCACAATCCTAAAGTGCTTTTTCTCGACGAACCAACTGTAGGTGTCGATGTACATTCAAAAAATGTAATTATCGAATACTTGAAGCAGCTCAACAAATCTGGAACAACCATTATTTATACCTCACATCATTTATCCGAAGCTCAGGATTTTTGTACCAATATTGCCATTGTAGACAGAGGTGTTATTTATGCGCAAGGAACTCCTAATGATTTAATCGCTGCGACCAAAGAAGCGAGAAACCTTGAAGATGTTTTTATTTCATTAACCGGAAACGAATTAAGAGATGTTATATAAATTGTACAGATCTGTTTTTAAAGAGTTCTTGTTGTTAAAGCGAGATATGGGAGGAGTTATGACGCTGTTTCTAATGCCTTTGGTGTTAATAATAACGGTTACACTTATTCAAGATAATACTTTTAAAACTGTAAACGATTCTAAAATCCCTATTCTTTTAGTAGATTATGATAATGGAAATGTTTCTAAAACGGTATATGATAATTTACAAAAAAGCAATGTTTTTAGTGTTATTACAAAAATAGACAATCAGCCCATCACAGA
Source organism: Flavobacteriales bacterium (assembly GCA_038241955.1). Classification (GTDB taxonomy): domain Bacteria; phylum Bacteroidota; class Bacteroidia; order Flavobacteriales; family Flavobacteriaceae; genus Flavobacterium. The sequence continues at coordinate 10,635 of JBBSSR010000040.1, forward strand.
TTCTATTGCAAAAGCGGCTGTTTTTAAAGGTAAATATCAGATGGCTATTGTAATTCCAAAGAATTTAAGTACTGATTTACAAGCCAAAATAGATCAAAATGTTGATAAAATAGTTAGCAGTCTTGGGTTTACAGATTCATCAGCTGTAAAGAAGAACATGAAAATTGTTGATCAAAAAGAAGTAAAACTTTATTTTGATCCAGCTGTGCAGTTAAGTTTTAAAAGTGGCGTCATGAATGCTATTGATAAAATGATTTCTCAAATAGAAACTAAATCAATTTATAGTGCTTTTCAAACTCAGTTAGGCGATGGAGATGCTAGTTTTGAGCAAAAAAGTTTTATTACTTTTAAAGAAATAACTCCGAGAGTAAACAATAAAGAAATCATTCCAAACTCAGTGCAACATAATGTTCCCGCTTGGACACTTTTTGCTATATTTTTTATTGTGATTCCATTGTCAATCAATATGGTAAAGGAGAAAACGCAAGGTACTTTTATACGGTTGAGAACCAATCCAGTGTCTAATATAATTGTTTTGGGAGGCAAAACGGTGATGTATCTTATTATATGCATGATTCAGTTTTATATGATGATTGCCGTCGCTGTGTTTCTATTTCCACATTTGGGATTGCCACCTCTAAATGTGCAAGGAAACCTTATCATGATGAGTATTGTTGCTTTATTTTCAGGATTCGCAGCCATAGGATTTGGAATTTTGTTAGGTACAATTGCCAAAACACAAGAACAATCAGCGCCCTTTGGTGCAACCTCAGTATTAATTTTAGCAGCAGTTGGTGGTGTTTGGGTTCCAGTATTTGCAATGCCAAAAATTATGCAAGTAGTTGCAGAGTCCTCGCCAATGAACTGGGGTTTAGAAGCATTTTATGACGTACTTTTGCGCAACGGAAGTATTTTAGACATACTACCAGAATTAAGTTTATTATTTTTATTTTTTATAGTTACCACAACAATAGCTTTGCTGTATGATAAAAAGAAAAGAGCAGTTTAACGAAGCGACGGCTTTGACGATTACTCAAGAAATTAGGGTACGATTCAACGAAACAGATCCTCTAGGAATTGTTTGGCATGGTTACTATATTACCTATTTTGAAGATGGGAGAGAAGCTTTTGGTCGCCATCATGGAATTTCCTATTTGGATGTTTTTGACAGCGGTTTTACAACGCCGATAGTAAAATCGAGTTGTGAACATAAATTGTCACTGCGCTATGGTGATGTAGCACGAATTGAAACTACAATTGTAGATACGCCAGCTGCAAAAATGATTTTTAGATATAAAATATATGATGCCAAAAATGAAGTAGCTTGTACTGGTGAAACCGTTCAAGTATTTTTGGATAATAAAGGTGAATTAATGCTAACAAATCCTCCGTTTTATGAGGAATGGAAGCGTAAAGTTGGACTGACAAAATAAAATGATAAAAGAAGTATATATAACCGATTCAAATTGCATAACACCCATTGGGTTTGATGTGGCTACCAATATAAAAAATATTGAGTCGGCGGTTTCTGGTATTCAGCTGCATGATAATTCATTGCTGATGAAAATACCATTTTATGCTTCGATTGTAGATAATGAGCAATTGGATTTGGCTTTTGCCAAAATTACTCAATCGGTCAACTATTCTAGATTGGAAAAAATGATGATCTTGGCTTTAGAGCCGATCATCCAGAATGCCAATTTAGTTTTAAATGATAGAGTAGGCTTTCTGCTTTCAACTACGAAAGGAAATATTACAGCTTTAGAAAAAGAAAATAATATAGACTCAGCACTTTTACATCAGTTAGGAGCTAATGTTGCTAGTTTTTTCGGCATTAAAATAGAACCTATCGTGATTTCAAATGCATGTGTTTCTGGAGTTTTAGTCGTTTCAGTTGCCAAGAGATTGATTCAGAGTGGTCTTTACGATTCGGTATTTGTAGTAGCTGGTGACGAAGTTTCGGAGTTTGTTTTGTCAGGTTTCAATTCTTTTCAAGCGATGAGTGACCTACCTTGTAAACCATATTCTGTAAATAGAACTGGAGTTACATTAGGCGAAGCTGCAGCCGCAGTTTTGGTTTCAAATGACAAAACGAATGCTAAAATAAAAATACTTGGAGATGGTTCAATCAATGATGCCAATCATATTTCAGGTCCGTCTAGAACTGGTGAAGGCCTTTACAGAAGCATCGAAAGTGCTTTGGCGGAAGCCAAAATAGACAACAGTCAAATTGATTATATTTCGGCTCACGGGACCGCAACTCCTTTTAATGATGAAATGGAGTCCATCGCATTGAACAGATTGGGTCTCGAAAATGTACCTGTCAATAGTCTAAAGGGTTTTTACGGCCATACGTTAGGCGCATCTGGATTGTTGGAAACCGTTATTGGAATTCAATCCGTATTGGATAGTAAATTATTTGTTTCTTTGGGTTTTGATGAAATGGGTGTTAGTCAACCCATTAACATTATTACTGAAAATGAATCTAAGAATATTCATTATTTCCTTAAAACAGCTTCGGGTTTTGGAGGTTGTAATTCGGCAGTTTTATTCGAAAAAGTGAACTAATGATAGCTGCCAAAACATATATTCAATCCTACTGTACGATTCAGAATAATGAAGTTCTGCTGAATGGTGAAACTGTTTTTAGAACCGACGAAACTGTTTTTGCAGATTTTTCTAAGAAGGCGTACCAACATTTTGAAATAAATTATCCTAAGTTTTTTAAAATGGATAATTTGAGTAAACTTGCTTTTCTAGCATCAGAATTACTTTTGAAAACAGAAGCTGATTCTTCAAAAGAAAATGACACGGCATTATTATTTACAAATAAATCGTCCAGTCTAGATACCGATGTAAAATATCAGAATTCAATTTCGGATCCTGAAAATTATTTTCCGAGTCCCGCTGTTTTTGTTTATACGTTGCCAAATATTTGTTTAGGGGAAATTAGTATCAGACATCAATTGAAAAGCGAAAATTCTTTCTTTATATTTGCGGACTTCAATCCAGCCTTTTTGGAGAAGTATGCCAACATACTTTTAGAAACCAAAAAAGCAAAAAAAGCACTTTGTGGATGGGTAGAATATTACAATGAAGAATACAAAGCATTCCTTTATCTGGTTGCTCAGGAAGGCGATTTTACGCATAACGAACAAACATTAAAATCATTATATAATAAGTAAATATGGAAGCATTAAAACAAGAATTAAAAGGTAAAATTATAGAAGTTCTAAATTTAGAAGATATTGCTATCGCAGATATAAATGACGATGACGCTTTATTTGGTGATGGATTAGGATTAGATTCTATCGATGCATTAGAGCTTATTGTTATGCTTGATAAAGATTACGGAATTAAATTAGTAGATCCAAAAGAAGGAAAAACTATTTTTCAATCTATAGAAACAATGGCAGCTTATATTGCAGCCAACAGATCTAAATAATATGAGATTCTTAGACTCTTGAAATTTTTAGGATACAAGTAGTTTCTGAAAGACTTAGAGTTTAATCAATAGCGAAAAATAGAGTAAGTCAAAAATCTAAGCAGTCTAAAATGTATAAAGGAGTTGCCATAACAGGAATGGGTATTATTTCTTCGATTGGTAATACAGTTGAAGAAAATTTTCAGGCATTGCAGAATAGTCAGGTTGCGATTACAACTATAGAAAATATTGCAACAGTGCATGCTGATGCTATAAAAGTTGGTGAAATAAAAAAAACCAATCAAGATTTAGTTGATGAATTAGAGTTAGGAAAAGATAATAATTTTTCTAGAACGGCTATGCTCGGCACTATCGCTGCTAAACAGGCAGTAAAAAATGCGGGTATAACTTCGATAAACGAGTATAGAACGGGATTGATTTCGGCCACAAGTGTAGGCGGAATGGATATGTCGGAACGCTTTTATTATGAGTATTTTAAAGATCCTTCTATTGTAAAATACATTAGTAGTCACAACGCAGGAGATATTACAGATAAAATTGCGGAAGAACTAGGGTTAGTAGGAATGGTGACTACAATTAGCACTGCGTGTTCCTCTGCTGCTAATTCAATTATGTTAGGTGCTAGATTAATTAAATCGGGTAAACTCGATCGCGTTATTGTGGGCGGAACGGATGCTTTATCAAAATTTACAATCAACGGGTTTAAAACGTTAATGATTCTTTCCGATGGTTATAATAAACCATTCGATAACGAACGTAAAGGTTTGAATTTGGGTGAGGCAGCTGCATTTCTAGTTCTTGAATCAGATGAAGTGGTAAAAAAACAAAATAAAAAAGTCTTAGCTCGTGTTTCCGGTTACGGGAATGCAAATGATGCTTTTCATCAAACCGCCTCTTCTGAAAACGGTGATGGCGCACTTTTGGCTATGCAAAAGGCTTTTCAGGTGGCACAATTAAAGCCAGATCAAATAGATTATATCAACGTTCATGGTACAGCAACACCAAATAATGATTTATCCGAAGGACGCGCATTAGTGCGACTTTATGGAGAAAATAAAACACCAGATTTTAGCTCAACTAAGCCTTTTACAGGACATACTTTGGCTGCTGCTGCTGCAATCGAAGCTGTTTTTAGTGTTTTGGCCATTCAGAATAATGTGGTTTTTCCGAATCTGAATTTTAAAACACCAATGGAAGAGTTTAACTTGATGCCACAAACTAGTTTGAAACATAAAAATATCGATCACGTTCTGTCGAATTCCTTTGGATTTGGCGGTAATTGTTCGACTCTTATATTTTCAAAAAGCGAATAGTACCTACTTATGAAAAAGACATATATCAACGGATTAGGATGTATTTCGGCTCAAAAAACTTTCGACACTCTATTTTTGGAAGAAGCTGAAGTAAACGAAAATGATTCCATTTTGCAGTTACACAAACCCGTCTACAAGGATTTTATCCCTCCAATAGCTATTAGAAGAATGGCTAAAGGAGTGAAAAACGGAATTGTAGCTTCTACTCTTGCCTTGAGAGAAGCACAATTAGAAACAGTTGATGCTATAATTACAGGAACTGGAATGGGTTGTGTAGAAGATTCTGAAAAATTTCTGAACGCTATTTTAAATAATGACGAACAGTTTTTAACACCTACTTCTTTTATCCAATCGACACACAATACTGTTGGCGGACAAATTGCCTTAGGTTTGCAATGTAAAGCTTATAATTTGACGTACGTTAATGGTTCAGTTTCCTTTGAATCAGCATTATTAGATGCAAAATTAAAAATTGAAGAAGAGGAAGCAAATTCTGTTTTAGTTGGAGGAATCGATGAAACAGGCGATTATACAATGTCACTGTTCAGACTAATTGGTTTTATCAAACCCGAAAATGAGAGCCCATACACGGTTCTAAACTCTACTACAAAAGGAGTTGTTTTTGGTGAAGGTGCTACTTTTTTTGCTTTAGAAAATGAAAAAAAAGAGCATACGTACGCTGAAGTTTTAGATCTAGATATTATAAATAAATTGGATAAAAGCGAAGTTGAATCTAAAATTATTTCTTTTTTAAAAGTTAACAATCTTGAAATTAAAGACATTGATGCTGTAGTTCTAGGGAATAATGGCGATATTGAATCTGATTTGTATTATAAAAATCTGAGCAATACTACGTTTGAAAACACACCTCAAGTATATTACAAGCATTTGAGCGGCGAATATGATTCGGCTTCTGCGTTTGGATTGTGGGTTGGTGCGAAAATTTTAAAAACACAAACGATTCCTGAAATTGTAAAAATAAACAGTAAAGAAAAATCAGTATACAAAACAATTCTCCTTTACAATCAACGCAACGGAATTGATCATAGTTTTACTTTAATTTCGGCATGTTAAAGCACAAGATAACCGCTCTTTTTTTTATTTCGATTTTAATACTTCTAACTTTTTTAAGTTTTTATGTGAGTATTGAAATCAAGTATTTTATTATGGTTGCTGTTATTTGGTTCTTGGTTGTTTTAATTGGTTCTTCTCTTATTTCATTAAATTATCATGTCAAAGCGTACTGTAATAATCCCGAGGAAATCGAGAATAAAATTGCAATCACATTTGATGATGGACCCAATGAATTGACGGTTTTGGTTTTGGATGTTCTGAAAAAATACAATGCCAAAGCTACTTTTTTTTGTATTGGAAAAAATATAGAAACGCATCCAAATATTCTCAAAAGAATCGACGATGAAGGACATATCGTTGGAAATCATTCCTATAGTCATGCTGATTTTTTTGATTTTTATAGAAAAGATAGAATCATTACCGAAATTGAAAAAACCAATACTTTGATTGAATCTGTTTTAGGAATAAAAACAACACTGTTTAGACCACCGTATGGCGTTACAAATCCTTCAATACGTCGAGCTCTAGAAGTGACAAAGCACAAAACTATTGGTTGGAATATCCGCTCACTAGATGGTGTTTTAAAGAATAAAAGGTTTATTTTTAACCGTATTACAAAAAGGATTGCACCCGGAGCAATTTTGCTTTTGCACGACACATCTGTAGAAACGGCACAGATTTTGGAAGAGGTATTACAGTTTTTACAAAATAATAATTATTCGGTTGTTTCATTAGAACAACTTTTAAAAATTAAAGCATATGAAGCTTAAAGTCTTTCTAGTACTACTATTTATAAATGGCTGCTGCTTTGGTTCTTATGGCCAAGAACAAAAAATGAGCGATACTGAAATTGCAGTTTTCAAACAATCTGTATCCGTTGTGTCTAAAAAGATAACTTCGCTTACTACCGATTTTGTGCAATACAAGCATCTCGATTTTTTAGCAAAAGACATTGAAACTTCGGGAAAAATGATTTTTAAACAGCCCAATTCGTTGCTTTGGCAATATAAAAAACCGTACAGTTATTCTATCGTTTTTAAAAACGGTAAAATTTTGATAAATGATGAAGGTAAAAAAAGTGCTGTCGATATGGGCAACAGCAAGTTATTTGGTAAAATTAATAAGCTAATTGTTGGGAGTGTAAGTGGCGATTTATTTGATGATAAGGAATTTACCATTTCTTATTTTAAAAATAAAGATCAAAATGTTACCAGATTTATTCCCAAAGATGCAACGCTAAAAAAATACATTAAGCAAATTGAGCTGACATTTGATAAACAAGACGCTACTGTTGTTCAGGTGAAATTAATGGAATCCTCTGATGATTATACCCGAATTGTGTTAAAAAATAAAATAATAAATGCCAAAGTCGATGAAGCTATTTTTACGAATTAGTTTATTTCTTTTTCTAATTTTGACTTCTTGCGCTACAAATTCTGTTGTGCAGGACTTTGTTACAGTTCCTTTAGAGAGAACTACTTTTGAAGTTCCATATTTTGCAAATCCTACAATGGACTATGTTTACAAAGCAAACATTACAGTTTATGGAAATGAATTAACTGGAATTTTTATTGCGAAAAAAATCAATGACACTACGCACAGAGTTGTTTTTACGACAGAGTTTGGAAATAAATTACTTGATTTTGAAATTTCAGAAAAGGAATTTAAAGTGAATTCAATTGTGTCCGAATTAGATCGAAAATTGCTCATTACTACTTTGGTAGCCGATTTCAGATTGGTTTTGAGAAGTAATTACGAACTTACAAGTCAGTTTGATGCTAAAGACAGTGTAGTCTATCTTGCAGAAGACGGAAAAATGTTGAATTATCTTTTTGTATCTAAACTAAATAATAATTTAAGTAAAATTGTACATTCTTCTAAAAGAAAAGAAAAAATAAACGTTCTTTTTACTTCAGAAAACAATATTTTTGCTTCTAATATTATAATCCAGCATACCACAATTAAATTAAAAATTGAATTAAATTATTTTAACGAACAACTAAACTAAAACAATATGAAATCAAATAATCTTTTTGCCAAAGGAATTGTACTTGTGCTTTTCGTTTTCGGAATTTCTGAGTCACAAGCCCAAGTAAGTTTTAAACCAGGTTTTAGAGGGGGAGCCAATTTTTCTCATTTTACGAAAGATAATGATTATTATTATAATGATTATAATGGTTCAGGGAATGGTGATAATTTAAATGACGATTTTTCAAGTAGAACAGCTTTTTATGTTGGTTTTTATGGTGCGTTAAAATTGACGAAATATTATACTTTGCAACCAGAGATCGATTATTCTGCTCAAGGAGCAAAGTATAAAAATGATGGTAATAAAACAGAAAATTTTAATGTTGATTATTTATCTTTTGAGATTTTGAATAAATTCACCTTTGATCGATTGAATATCCATTTTGGGCCAACACTTGATTTCGTAGTCGATAAAAATTTTGATACAGACTCAGATGTTGATTTGGCTTTTGTTCTAGGAATGGGTTTTAATATTACTCAAAATTTTGGTATAGAAGCGAGAGTTAAAAAAGGAATTATTCCAATGGTTGACTTTTCTAGTAATCGTAGTAATGTGGTATTTTCGATTGGAGGAAATTATACTTTTGACATAAAATAAAAAAAATGCTATTAGAAAATTTTTATAAAATTATTTCATTCAAAAATACAGCAGATTCTAAATATCTAGTGATGCTTTTAATCAATGAAGAACATGCTGTTTTTAAAGGACATTTTCCCGGAAACCCTATAATGCCTGGCGTTTGTATGATGCAAATTATCAAAGAACTTACGGAGAAAATAACAGAAAGTTCTTTGTTTATGCAATCTCTTTCAAATGTTAAGTTTATGGCGTTAATTAATCCTTTTAATACGCCTGAATTACGCTTAGAGCTTGATGTTACTGTTACAGAGGAAAACCTAATAAAAGTTAAGAACGTTACTTATTTTGACGAAACCGTTGCACTTAAACTGAGCAGTGTGTATCGAAAAGTATAACGAATAGATAGAAAACATTTAATATTCTTTGATATGAAAATATTTTTTTCAATAATGCTATTTTTCGCTGTTTTCAGCAGTCCCTCGATTACTGAAATCAGAAAATTATATGCGACTGCTACAAGTTCCCAAGCAAACGCTAAAGACTTTGTAGCTAAACTGAACGGTGTTGAAAAGAACGATGATAAAACGCTCGTTGCTTACAAAGGTGCTTCAATTGCAATTGTATCAAAATTAGAAAAAAAAATTTCAGATAAATCTAGAAAATTTAAGGAGGGCGCTGGTTTAATTGAATATGCTATTCAAAGTGAACCTAATAATATCGAAATACATTTAGTTAGATTGAGTGTTCAAGAAAATGTTCCTAAAATTGTACATTACAGCAGTAATAAAAAAGAAGATAAGCAATTTCTATTAGACCACTATGGTGAGCAAACGGGAGCTTTAAAAACGTATATAGGAGATTTTATCAAACAATCTAAAAGTTTTTCTGCAACCGAAAAGCACGTAGTAAAATAGCTAAAGTATAATTAGGATGAATACTTATTTTCCCGTTTCGGAGCGAATTAACGAACTCAAAGTTTGTGTTATTGTACCCACATACAACAATCATAGAACCTTGAAACGAGTTTTAGATTCTATCTTACAATATACTCCAAACGTGATTGTCGTTAACGATGGTTCGACAGATACAACGACTCAAATACTTCAAAATTACACTCACTTAGTCCAGATTCATCATGCCAAAAATGCTGGAAAAGGAATTGCATTGCGTAATGGTTTCAAGAAAGCATTAGAATTAAACTATAATTATGCAATAACTATCGATTCTGATGGACAACATTTTGCCTCGGATATTCCAGGTTTTATTTCCGTTTTAGAAAAGGAAGGTGATGCTCTTTTAATTGGAAGCCGGAACATGACTCAGGAAAATGTGCCAAAAAAAAGCAGTTTTGGCAATAAATTTTCTAATTTTTGGTTTTGGTTTGAAACAGGGAATAAATTAGAAGATACACAGTCGGGTTACAGACTGTATCCATTAAGAGAAATCCCGATACGATATTGTACTAATAAATTTGAGTTTGAAATTGAAGTTATTGTTCGTTCTTCCTGGAAAGGCATTCCTGTAAAAAATATTCCCATACAAGTTTTATATGACCCTGATGAGCGAGTTTCTCATTTTCGTCCCTTCAAGGATTTTACTAGAATTAGCATTTTGAATACGGTACTTGTTTGCATTTCTCTCTTTTTTATTAAACCGCGTGATTTCTTTCGAAAATTAAAAAAAAAAGGTATTAAGAAATTTTTTTTAGAAAATATTTTAGAAAGTAAGGAATCTAATGCCCGAAAAGCAAGTGCAATTGCATTAGGTATTTTTATTGGAATTTCTCCTTTTTGGGGATTTCAAACGGTGTTAGTTTTGGCATTGGCAGTAGTATTAAAGCTGAATAAAATTATTTCATTTGCATTTTCTAATATTAGTTTTCCTCCTTTAATTCCTTTTGTTATTTATGGATCTTTAAAAATAGGAAGCTATTTTGTTTCCGGAAACCAAAGCTTAGTTATAAATACAGATATGACTTTTGAAGATATTCAGAAAAACATAGGTCAATATCTTATCGGAAGCTTTATTTTGGCAGCTTTAATGGCAATTCTGTTTTGGCTTGTAAGTTATTTGCTTTTAAGTTACTTCACTATTTTAAATAACAAAAAAATGCAGCATGAACAATAGCTTTTTTAATTTATATACATTTTGCAACAAGAATAAAGCACTTTCAGTGATAGTTGTTTTTGCGTTGTTTTTGTTTTTGGGTTTTTTTGCTACACGGATTTCATTTCAAGAAAATATTAATCAACTGCTTCCTGCTAATGACCAATCGAATGTTACTTCAAAAGTTTTGGATCAGGTTAATTTTGCTGATAAAATAACCATTATTGTTACCGTTGAAAAGGGAGGTTCGACTGATGATTTAACAGATTATGCCAATTCTTTCATTGATAGTTTACAAACTAGTTCGTCTCCCTTTATCAAGAAAATTCAAGGTAAAATTGAAGATAAAAATATTCAAGAAACAATCGATTTCGTCTATGCTAATTTGCCGCTTTTTTTAGATCAGAAAGATTATGTTACTATTCAGAATAAATTACAAAAGGACAGTATTGCGAGTGCTATTGCAGCCGATTACAAATCATTAATTTCTCCTGCAGGAATTATTTCTAAAGATTTTATACTTCAAGATCCGCTTGGTATCTCTTTTATTGCTCTAAAAAAATTACAACAACTCAGTATAGGTGACGATTTTGAATTGAAGAATGGTTTTATATTAACCAAAGACAGACAGAATTTGTTGCTTTTTGTTACTCCAAAGTTGGAAACCAATGAGACCGATAAAAATACTCAGTTTATTGGGAATCTGGAGGGAATAAAAAACCATCTGAACGCAAAGTTTAAAGGTAAAGCAACAATGGTTTATTTTGGAGCTACGCCTGTTGCGGTTGCCAATGCCACTCAGATGAAAGCAGATGTACAAAATACGTCTATGTTTGCTGCCGTTGCATTAATTTTAATTCTAGCTTTTTTCTATAGAAATATCACAACTCCCATACTCATTTTTATTCCTTCCTTATTTGGAGCCTTATTTGCACTTGCTTGTTTGTATTTTTTTAAAGGAAGTATTTCAGCTATTTCTTTGGGAGTAAGTTCTATTTTGCTTGGCGAAACGACAGACTATTCTATTTATGTATTGACGCATTTGCGGAATAATAAAAATGTAAAACTTCTTTATAAAGATATTACGAAGCCATTGTTACTTTGTGGAATAACAACTGCGATTTCTTTTTTATGTTTGTTTTTCATAAAATCGGAAGCATTGCAAGATTTAGGAATTTTTGCCGCTTTGAGTGTGACTGCAACGTCGCTATTTTCGTTATTTTTAATTCCACTTTTGTATAAAACTAATTCAAAATTATTTGTACCAAAGAATAATATAATAGACAAATTGGGTGCGTTTTCATATCATAAAAGTAAATTTTTGGTTGGTTCAATGTTAGTTCTATTAATTATTTCTCTTTTTACGTATTCAAAGGTTACGTTTAACAATGATCTTTCGACTTTAAACTTTATGACAATTGAGCTAAAGTCAGCCGAGAATAAGTTAGAGAATATTGCAAACAAAGGTTCTAAATCTATTTATTTGGCAACTTATGGGAATAGTTACGATGAAGTTGTGTCGAATAATAATACTCTTTTTGCTAGCCTAAAAAAAGATAAAGATGCTAATGAAATTCTAAATTTCAGCTCCATTGGTGGTATTGTTTTTTCTGCGGAAATTCAGAAACGAAAAATTGCGGAATGGAATACTTTTTGGGATTCTCAAAAAAAATCCAGTCTCTCCAATGCATTAGTTTTAGAAGGAAATAAATTTGGATTTAAAGCCACTACATTTTCTAGTTTTTATGAACTTTTAGATAAGAATTTTGCGCCTTTGAAAATTGAAGAATACCTTAAAATTAAGTCCTTTTTTCTAGATGAATTCATCTCTGAAAAAAATGGGTTTTATACGGTTTCTACTTTAGTAAAAGTTCCAAATGAGAACAGAAATGTTTTTGTAAACTCCATAAAAAAACAACCCAATTTGGTAGTTATTGACAGACAGCAAACCAATGAAACTTTTCTTGGAACGCTAAAAACTAATTTTGAAGATCTTGTAAATTATTCCTTTATAGCCATATTTCTACTACTTGTTTTTGCCTTTAGAAAAATAGAATTAGTCATTGTTAGTATTATACCTATTATGATTAGCTGGATTTTTACCACTGGATTAATGGGTATGTTCGGGTTAGAATTTAATGTTGTCAATATTATTGTCTGTACTTTAATTTTTGGTATTGGAGTCGATTATAGCATTTTTATGACTTCGGCTTTACAAAAGGAGTACACATTCAATAAAAAAGAATTACCAAGTTACCGTACATCAATCTTACTTTCGGTTGCGACAACGATTTTAGGAATTGGAGTGCTTATTTTTGCTAAACATCCTGCTTTAAAATCCATATCGTTTATCTCTATAATTGGCATATTTTCAGCTTTAATGATTACGTTCATTTTACAACCTTTGGTGTTTCATTTTTTTGTAACCAACAGAGTTAAAAATGGCAAAGCTCCATATGAAATCAAGCGTCTAGTTCATTCTACATTATCGTTTACTTATTTTGGTTTAGGTGGTTTTTTATTGTCCGTTTTCGGAAATATCATAATGAAGATTTTACCTTTTTCAAAAAAATCTAAACTCGCAGGATTTCATTATTTATTGTCCAAATTTATGGGTTCTGTGTTTTTTACATATCCATCAAACAGAAGAACATTAATTAATAATTATAAAGAAGATTTTAAGAAGCCTGCTGTAATTATAGCGAATCATTCTTCTTTTCTAGATATTTTGGCTGTTGGAATGTTGAGTCCTAAAATTATATTTTTGGTTAGTGATTGGGTTTACAATTCACCCGTTTTTGGTCTTGGAGTTAGAATGGTTGGTTTTTATCCCGTTTCTAACGGGATGGATAATGGCGTTGATCATTTACGTGCCAAAGTAGAACAGGGTTTCTCAATTATGGTTTTTCCTGAAGGAAGTAGATCGGAAGATAATACCATAAAACGTTTTCATAAAGGAGCTTTTTATTTGGCAGAACAATTGAATTTGGATATTGTTCCTGTAGTTATTCATGGTTATTCTGAGGTGTTACCAAAAGGAGATTTTGTAATTAATGGAGGAACAACAACAGTAGAAATTTTGCCTAGAATCATCGCAAATGATACGACGTATGGAACTGATTATTTAGAAAGAACAAAGAAAATAGGTTTGTTTTTTAAAGCACATTACAAGAAGATGCGTTTGGAGCTTGAAGATTCTAATTATTTCAAAAAAATGATTTTGAATAGCTTTGATTATAAGGAAAATGAAATCATCAAAAATGTAAAAAATGACTTAAATAGTCATTTAGAATTGTATTATGAATTAAATAAACATATAGATTCGAAAGCTAAAATTTTTCATATTTCCAATGATTACGGACAATTAGATGTCTTGCTTTCGCTTCAACAATCAGAGAGGAAGATCGATTCCTATATTGCGGAGGATGATAAGAGAGCTGTTGCAAAAATAAATTATATAGTAAAGAAAAGACATATAAATTATTTGGAAGCACTTCCAGAAAATTCAAAAGCATATAATGTTGTGTTGATTTCTGATAAAAATTGCAATGTGAGTTTAGAAGAAATAAGTATTTTAGCCACAACCATTATTTTATTGAAGGCTAAAAATATAAAAGAGAACGTAATGCATTATGGTTTTGGTGTTGAAATTGAGATTGGAGATTTGATTATTTTAAAGAAAGGGATATAATGAAAGAGCACTATGATGTTGTTATAATAGGAAGCGGATTGGGCGGATTGGTTTCGGCTATTATCTTAGCAAAAGAAGGTTATAGTGTTTGTGTGCTCGAAAAAAATAATCAGTTTGGAGGCAATCTGCAGACATTTGTACGTGATAAAACTATTTTTGATACCGGAATTCATTACATAGGAGGATTAAGCGAAGGCCAAAATTTATATAAATATTTCAAATATATTGGTATAATGGATGATCTTAATCTTAAGAAAATGGATGAAGATGGTTTCGATATTATTTCTTTTGCGAATGAAAATCAGGAATTCCCTCATGCACAGGGCTATGCTAATTTTGCACATCAGCTAGAGAAATATTTTCCGGAGGAGAAGGAAACAATTCAGAAATATTGTGAAGATGTTATTGCTACTTGCGATTCTTTTCCGTTGTATAATTTAAGATCGGAAGGCGAATATGACAATGCTATTTTATCAATTAATGCAAAGCAATATATTGATGAACTGACAGACAATAAAAAATTAAGAGCCGTTCTAGCAGGTACTAATTTTCTGTATGCGGGTATTGCAGATAAATCTCCTTTTTATGTGCATGCATTATCTGTAAACTCCTATATACAAAGTGCTTGGCGTTGCATAAATGGAGGGAGTCAAATTACAAAACAACTAATAAAACAACTCAAAAAGAACGGAGGAGAAGTATATAAATACAAAGATGTAAACGATTTAGTTGTTGAAAATAACGCTGTTACAGTTGCCAAAATGAAAGATGGAACCAGTGTTTCTGCGAAGTATTATATATCGAATGTTGATCCGAAAGCTACATTGAGAATGGCCGGAGAAAGCAATTTCAGGAAAGCATTTGTCAACAGAATTTCTAGTTTAGAAGGTGGTGTTTCTGCATTTAGCTTGTATATTGTTTTTAAACCGGAATCTTTTAAATATTTAAATTATAATTACTATCATTTTAAAGATAGTAATGAAGTTTGGACAGCTTATGATTATAATGAGGAAAACTGGCCAAAAGCATTTATGGCCTCTATGAATGCATCCAAAAATGAAGACGGTTGGGCAGATGGAATGACTTTTATAACCTACATGAAATTTGCAGATCTAGCGCCTTGGCAAGAAACTTTTAATACAACTGCCGAAAAAGAGGACAGAGGAGAGAGTTATGCCGAGTTTAAAACTAGGAAAGCAAATCGTTTCCTTGAAGAGATTGAGCTTAAGTTTCCAGGAATTACAGCGTGTATTAAATCGGTACATACATCAACACCGCTTTCATATCGAGATTATATTGGTGGTCATAACGGAAATATGTATGGGTATGAAAAGGACTCTAATAATCCGATGAAAACATTTATTGCTTCGAAAACAAAGCTTGATAATTTATTCCTTACTGGACAAAGTATCAATATGCATGGTGTGCTTGGAGTTACTATTGGCGCCGTTGTAACTTGTTCTGAGATTATTGGTAAGGAATATTTGGTTGATAAAATTAATAAGTTCTGTATTTAAAGATCGTTTTTCATGAAAAACCGAATTTTATATATTATCTCAGTTGCAATTATATTTTTAGTAGCGTCTTGCGGTACATCAAATTCTTTGCACCATTTACCAGACTTGGCAGGATACAATAATACTGTTCCAGTCGTTAAAAAGCAGTCTAGTACCGTTTTTTACGCCGGCAATAATTTTTTGCTTAAAAACAAACAAAAGCTCTGGGAGTTATACGTAGAGGGAGATCCGCTAGAAAGAGGATTGGCAATTGGGAGTTTGACAGATTCTTTATTGAAAAAGCAGGAGTATGTTTTTTTCGATAAAATAAATACTATTATTCCTTCTAATTTTAAAAAGCAGTTACTAAGAACTTTTTTGAAATGGTACAATAGAAAATTATACCTCAATGTTACAAATGAATACCAAACCGAAATTTTTGGTATCTCTCGATATGCACCTCAGGATTTAAATTATATTGCACCCAACTTTTTACGTGATTTGTATTTGCATGGCGCTCACGATATTGGTCATGCCGTGCAGGATTTGGCATTGGTGGGTTGTACGTCATTTGCGGTTTGGGGTGACAAGTCCGAAGATGGAAGCTTGATTTTAGGTCGGAATTTTGATTTTTATGCAGGAGATCCATTTGCGGTAGATAAAGTAGTGGCATTTTTTAACCCAAAAGAGGGACATCCCTTTATGATGGTTACTTGGCCGGGAATGATTGGGGTTTGTTCGGGAATGAACGCCGAAGGTTTGACAGTTACTATCAATGCAGGAAAATCTAAAATTCCGCTGATTGCCAAAACTCCTATTTCGATTTTGACTCGGGAAATTATTCAATATGCATCGAATATTGAGGAAGCAGTTGCTATTGCAAAAAAGCGAAAAATATTTGTCTCCGAGTCGATTATGGTAGGTAGTGCCAAAGACAACAAAGCCGTTTTAATTGAAGTATCGCCAAATAAACTAGATGTTTTTGATGTTGCTAATAGTAATACGTTAATTTGTTCGAATCATTTCCAGAGCGATGAATTAAAGGATAATGAGCGCAATATTGCTCAAATTAAAGACAGTCATTCGCAATATCGGTTTGAAAGAATGACCGAGTTATTAGATGAAAGTCCGAAAGTAAGTCCCCAAATAGCAGTTGATATTCTTAGAAACAAAGACGGAATAAATAATTTACCTTTGGGATATGGAAATGAAAAGGCAATAAACCAATTGCTTTCTCACCACGGAATTGTATTCAAGCCTAAGGATTTGTTGGTTTGGGTTTCGGCAAATCCGTATCAGATGGGAGAATTCGTTTGTTATGATTTGAATAAAGTCTTTAAAGATCGAAAACACACCGATTCCATAGTTTCATTAGAAGATGAAAAATTAAACATTGCTAAAGACCCTTTTCTGGAAACCGTTCAGTACAAAAATTATGAACTTTTCCGCACTGAAGATAGGAAAATGGATGTTTTTTTAGAAAAAAAAGAGGATATATCTAGTGCTTTTATTGAAGATTACCAAGCTCTCAATCCTGATTATTGGGTTGTATATTATAAAGTGGGACTTTATTTTTATCGAAAAAAAGAGTATTTCACAGCTCAAAAGCAATTTGAAAAAGCACTGACTAAAGAGATTACAACGCTTCCTAAAAAAGAAGAAATAGAAAAATATTTACAGAAAATTAAAAGAAAATTACAATGATTCCAAAGATAGAAACTGCCACTTCATTAGAAATTAAAGCATTTCAAGAGCAAAAGTTGTCTGATCTTTTGAACTATGTAAATACCAATTCTCCTTTTTATAAAAGATTGTATGCCAGCAAAAATATTGATATTGCTAGTATAAAAACAATAGAAGATCTGGCACTTTTGCCTGTAACTTTAAAAGAAGATTTACAAAAACATAATGATGATTTTTTGTGCGTTGCTGCAAATTCAATTATAGATTATGCCACGACATCAGGAACTTTAGGCGATCCAGTTACTTTTGGTTTAACCGATAAAGATTTGGATCGATTGGCATATAATGAAGCGATCTCATTTGATTGTGCTGGTATAAAAGAAGGAGATATTGTGCAGTTAATGACCACAATCGACAGGCGTTTTATGGCGGGTTTAGCGTATTTCCTAGGTCTTAGGAAAATGAAGGTGGGAGTAATTCGAGTGGGAGCTGGAATTCCAGAATTACAATGGGATTCTATTTTAAAATACAAACCAACGTATTTAATCACGGTTCCTTCTTTCCTCTTAAAGTTGATCGAATATGCAGAAAATCGAGGAATAGATATTAATAAGTCGTCTATAAAAGGGGCAATTTGTATAGGAGAATCCCTGAGAAATCAAGATTTTACAATGAATGTTTTGTCTAAAAAAATCACAGACAAATGGAATATTAAACTGTTTTCTACTTATGCTTCAACAGAGATGAGTACTGCTTTTACCGAGTGTGAGCATGGAGTAGGAGGGCACCACCATCCAGAACTTATTATCGTAGAAGTATTAGATGAAAATAACCAACCTGTAAAAAATGGAGAATCTGGTGAGCTTACTTTTACCACTTTGGGTATAGAGGCCATGCCTTTGGTCCGTTTTAAAACGGGAGATATTGTACAATTGCATACCAATCCTTGTGCATGTGGTAGAAATACGTTGCGTGTTGGACCGGTTATTGGCAGAAAACAGCAAATGATAAAGTATAAAGGAACTACATTGTATCCGCCAGCTATGAATGATGTTTTGAATGATTTTGATGCTATAGAAAGTCATATCATCGAAATTTCTACAAATGATTTGGGAACTGATGAAATTCTAATCAAAATTGCTGTAAAAAATCCTTCAGATACTTTTTTACAGGAATTAAAAGACCATTTTAGAGCCAAGCTTAGAGTAAGTCCAAAAATTGAATTTACAACAAACGAAGCTTTGAAACCCCTAATATTTAACCCAATGAGCAGAAAGCCCATTCACTTTTTTGATAATAGGAAAAGTATCGTTTAATTCGGAACAGCTTCCAAAAATCAGTACTTATTGTGTCATAGCACTTTAGTGTTTAAGTATGTTATTATTGTCTCAAAATAATATTTTTTCCTTTCAATAATTGTAATTTTGCATTTCAATTTTACAAAAAAAATGAAAATATTATTTACTTATATAAAGCTGCACAAACCTCTATTATTTTTGGCTTTGTTTTTAGCAGCAATAAATCAATGTTTTTCGCTATTCGATTCCATCATTATAGGTAAGTTGCTAAATGAATGTGGTGTGGGAGTGGCGAATTTCAATAAAAATTATGATGGTTTTATCAAAGTAGTTTTAGGCTGGCTTGGTTTGTCTTTAGGAGCTTCGATGTTGTCCAGAATAGCTAAAAATTTTCAGGATTATTTCACTAACATTATTATCCAACGAACAGGTGCCGAAATGTATACTGATGGTATAAAAAAAGCACTTGAACTGCCTTTTCAGGATTTTGAAGATCAACGAAGTGGCGAAACATTGGGCAAACTGCAAAAGGTAAAAATTGATTGTGAAAAGTTCATTACACTTGCTATTTCTATGGTTTTTCAGAGCTTGATCGGTATCACATTTGTAGTAGCGTATGCGGTTAATATTCATTGGCTCTTGGGTCCAATTATCCTCGCCACTGTTCCTGTTGTTGCAGTTGTGAGTTCCTTTTTGGGCAAGAAAATAAAGAAAGTTTCCAAAGAAATATTAGGAGAAACTACTGCTTTGGCTGGCGCAACAACGGAGTCTTTGCGTAATATTGAGCTCGTAAAAAGTTTGGGACTAACGGAGCAAGAAATCAATCGCTTGAATAGTACAACGACTAAAATACTTGGATTGGAATTAAAGAAAGTTCGATTTATTCGTTCATTGAGTTTTATTCAAGGTACTACTGTTCACTTTATGAGAACTGGTTTAGTATTTGCTTTATATATGTTTATTTTTCAAGGCATTATAAAACCAGGAGATTTAATTACCTTATTGTTTTTCTCTTTCTTTTTATTTAATCCATTACAAGAACTTGGCAATATCATTGCGACTTATAATGAAACAAAAGCCTCGATGGATAATTTTGAAGTTTTGATGAATGCCAAGACCGAAGAAAAACCTTTATTTCCTAAGACCATTGGATTTATTACTAGTTTACGATTCTCAAACATTTCATTTAAACATCAAACGGCTAATAGTTATGCCGTTAAAGATATTTCTTTTGAGGCAAAAGCGGGAGAAACCATTGCGTTTGTTGGTCCATCGGGAAGTGGAAAAACCACTTTAGTAAAGATGTTGGTGGGGTTGTACACTCCAGAAGAAGGAGCTATTTTTTATAATGAAATCAATGCTAACGAAATAGATTTGACGGAACTAAGACAACAATTGGGTTTTGTAACTCAGGATTCGCAACTGTTTTCTGGTACGATAAAAGACAATTTGCTATTTGTTAAACCCAATGCAACTGATGCTGAAATTGATGATGTACTTCGAAAATCCGCGTGTCAGAATTTATTAGAACGAGCAGAAAATGGTTTGGACACTACGATTGGCGAAGGTGGTATAAAAGTATCTGGTGGCGAAAAACAACGACTATCTATTGCAAGGGCACTTTTGAGAAACCCGAGATTACTTTTATTTGATGAGGCGACATCTGCTTTAGATTCCATAACCGAAGAAGAAATCACGAAGACGATTAGAAGCATTTCATCAAAGCAAAATCAGATTACGGTTTTGATAGCGCATCGTTTATCAACTATTATGCACGCTGATCGAATTTATGTATTGGAGCAGGGTGAAATTATTGAACAGGGAAAACACCAAGATTTATTGGATGAAAAAGGATTGTATTATGCAATGTGGAGGCAGCAAATTGGAGAACGAAAGATTGCTTAGGGCACTGTCTCATAAAGTGTGTAAGTTTTAAAATCTCAGGTTATTAATTGATCTGAGATTTTTTTATTTATTAAATTTAACTTTTACACACTTATGAAACCAGAAGACATTTTAAACGAAGATTTTTTAAAGCAATTTAA
>JBBSSR010000041.1:0-31014 GCA_038241955.1 Flavobacteriales bacterium
GCTAAATCATTTCAAGGTTTTAAAACAAGAATTCTAGCAAAAATAACAGCATTAACATTAGTTCAATACATCAATAAATTTATCTTTGAAAGACCTATTAATAACATCAAAATTCAAATTGTTTAATTGCACCCAACGGGTACTTGTAGATTTAATTTTTATTTTTTCAGCACATATTAGTTGAACAGATTAAAAACCCACGTTTTCTACAAAATAATCTTTAAAAATACTTTATATTTTTTAACGAAATGTTTATTTTATTTAATTATTGATAATGAGAGTGTTAAATGATATAACATAACATTTAAATTCTGTAAACATCTTAATGGAATCAGTTCTATCTTTGAAAAACAAATTAAATAAACAAACATTATGAAAGATTCAACCACAAAATCAGCTCCAACTAAAAAGGGAGCTACAAAATCAAAAGATACTGTAAAAGCAAAATCTTCTGCAGCTGATGGTTTGAGACAATTATTTGTAGATTCGTTAAAAGATATCTATTGGGCAGAAAAAGCTTTGACAAAAGCACTTCCAAAAATGGCAAAAAATGCAACTTCACAAAATCTTGTAGATGCCATTAATAAACATCTTAAAGAAACCGAAAACCAAGTAACGAGATTAGAAAAAGTTTTTGCATCTGTAGGTGAAAAAGTAGCTACAAAAAAATGTGATGCAATGGATGGCCTGATTAAAGAGGGTGAAAGTATCATAGAAGAAACAGAATTAGGAGCTGTTCGTGATGCCGGAATTATTGCTGCTTCGCAAAAAATTGAGCACTATGAGATTGCTACCTACGGAACATTGGCCTCGTTTGCCAAAACACTTAAAGAATTTGAAGCTGTTGAGTTGCTTGTTGAAACATTAAACGAAGAAAAAGCAGCCGATTTCACTTTGACAGAAGCAGCCTATAACACTATTAATTTTGATGCTGTTGCAGATAGAAATTAAATGATCGGAAGATAACTCTAATTCACTCTATTACATTGGATTAGTTTAATAATTATTTTATTGCGTTACTGGTTTTTTAGTTGAAGAGTTCTTCTAAGAATCATAAAACGATTTTATACAACCACGAGATTTAAGATCTCAATTTATTAACCAAAAAAAAACAAGCTTATGTTACGTTGGACAGTCATTTTTATAATTCTTGCAATAGTTGCTGGAGTTTTCGGTTTTGGTGGAATTGCTGCAGGAGCCGCAGGTATAGCAAAAGTGCTATTCTTTATATTTATTGTATTATTTATAATCTCTTTAATTTCAGGAAGAAAAAGTAGTCTTTAAATAGAAATAGATCTAAATTATTTCTTTAAAAAAAAAGTTATGAATAACGAATATGCAAAACACGAAATAGATTATATTAAGGAATATCAAGACCGTGGATATACATCTAACTATCATTTCGCAGACGGTTGTTTGATGGATACAGAAACTAAATATGCTTATAAGCCAGATGAAATTTTTATAGTTGCGCAATACCGGTATGAAGGTATGAGCAATCCAGACGATATGTCTATTCTATATATTATTGAAACTGCAGATTTAGCGAAAGGTACTTATCTTCAAGGTTATGGTCCAACGAGTGATTTGGAAGCTTCAGAATTTTTTAAAGATATTCCAGAGGTAAATTGTTCGGAAAGGGAAAAACTTTGTCTTCCATAATCAGGTTTATTTTGGCATATAATAAAGAAAAAATTGTAAAAAGTCTTATCAATATTGATAGGACTTTTTTTGTGTTGATACGCCAGGACAAATAATTCTACAACTTTATAGAAGAATTGTGTAATACATTAGTTATGAATATTTTGAAACTTTGAATTATATTAAAGAATGGGAACTGATTACTTTTTTTCTTCTTTTTTGATAGTTTATAAAAGTTGTATCATTCTAAAAAAATGTAGTTATGAAAAGTTTATACATAAAATCTGGTAAAGTAGAAGCTATTTTTAATGATCTAAAAGACACTTTAAATGGTACATTATCTTCTAGTAATGGCGAACTCGTTTTAGTATTAAATTCTGATTTAGCCAAAGGTAAAATAGAAGCAGTAAGTTTTCCACAGGGAATGATTTATTTGCAGGTAGATCTTACTTTTATAGCTGATGTTATGCTAAGTATAGAATACTTAAAAAATGCACCATTATTATTTACATACTGTTCCAAAGGATCTCTAAAACACAGCCTTGGGACACTTGGAACTAAAAGTATTTTGAAGAAAGACCATTCTGCTATTTTAAAAAGTACATCTACAATAAACAATATACTTTATTTTGAAAAAGATATACCGATTCAATTTGCTGTTATAGGAATTGCATCGAGTGAAAAAGGTTCTTTTGCAAATGATTTGATAAGTAGAAAATTAAAAAATAGCTTTTCAAACATCGAGGAGAATATCATGCATGTTCAAACTCAGAATTTTAAAATTGCCGAGAAAATAAAATCAGTAGGTGCTATAAAACAAAACGTAGCTAATCTTACTACACTACAAAATCAAATAGTGCAAAGCATTTTAGAAATAGAAGTCGAACAAAAAACAGATAGCTTTACGAAACTTTCGGAGAACATTCAAGACATGACTTTAAAGCAAATGGATGAAATTAAAAAAGTATCTAATTTTATTAACAATTTAAGGGTAGAAGATTTTATAGCAAAATTTGTGACTCAAAAACTTGGACTTCCAATAAACAAGTTTCAGAAAATATTTAATTGGTAGATGAATTAGTGTGTAGGTTGTTTATATTAAATTCCAGTGAACTGCGACAAATTTTGAAAAAGTTTAAAGTAGCTTAGTTGAAATAGAATACTATATATAAGTTTTCTATTAAACAGTTTTTTAAGAAGCTGTTTTTTATTTTGAATTCACTATTAAAATTTATTTTTATACTTTCTTAAAATAGTTTCTTCATTTCCACTGCATTCACAATTCCTGCTGTACTTGCCGTATTATTAAAAAATATGAAAGTCTGCTTATTATCTACAAAATCAGTTACTACATCGCTCACAGCATTTAATTCTTCCTTCGAATATTCAGAATAAAACATTTTTTCACGTCCATGAAATCGAATGTAAATGATTGGGAACTGCGTAAAAATAGTCGTTGGCAACAACGGATGGCTTACGCTGCAAAAAGTAATCTTGTTCACTTGTAAAACATTCCATACTTCGGGAATCCACCAACTTTCATGGCGAAATTCAATCACGTTTTTATAACTCAGATCTAGGCTTTTAATGATTATATTTAGTTTTTCTGAACTGTAATGATAACTTGGTGGCAATTGAAACAAAACACATCCTAATTTATGTTTTAAACCTGAAGCGCATACATTATAAAATTTTGCAAGTAATTCTTCGGCTTCAATAAATTTTTTGAGATGTGTAATTTCTTTTGGCGCTTTTACCGAAAATAAAAAATCATCAGGTGTTCTTTTATACCAATTTTCCATAATTTTCAATGTCGGAAACTTGTAAAAAGAACCGTTCACCTCATACGTATTAAATTGGGTGCAATAGTATTCAAACCACTTAGCACTTGGAATGTCTTGCGGATAAAAAACGTTCTTCCACTTAGAATTGTAAAAACTGGAACAGCCTATTTTTATATTATTTTTCATGTGTATAACTCTTGGATAATAGTAATATATTTTACTTTTTATAAAGTAGTACTAAATTTAAGTTGATATTGATGAAAGCTTCTATATAATTTGAACCTTAATTTGTATAATTTAATTGAAAATTGTAACGGTAATAGGATTAGTTCTTTTTAAAATTATCATTTAAGAAAAATCAATATAATCGTATATGTAATTGGTTTACAGTATCTACATGCTTGAATTATATAAATAAGGGCAGAAAATATGTAAGTCTTTTTACCGTTTAATTAAATAAATTTGGGTATAACTTTTAAAACTATTTAAAAATGAAAAAGATACTATTTGTAAGCAAATTTATTTTAGTAGCAGGAGTGTTGGTCTGTACTTTAAATTCCTGTAAAAAAGAGCCTAAGCAAGAAGATCCAAAAGAAGTTGCTGAGGATTCTAATGATGCAAAATTTAAAACGGATTCTATTGAGGATGATGCTAATTACTTAGTTGACATCGCAGCAATTGACAAAACTGAAATAGAAATTGGAAAATTGGCGCAGGAAAAAGGAATGAGCCAAGAGGTAAAAAATTATGGAAAAATGCTAGTAGATGATCACACTAAATCTTTGGATAAAGTGACAGCTATGGCACAAACAAAAAATGTTACATTGCCAACAACTATAAGTGAAAAAGGACAAGAAGAATATGATAAATTAAATAAAAAATCAGGTAAAGATTTTGATAAGGAGTTTGCTGAAATGATGGTAGACGGACACGAAAAAGCAGTTGATAAAATGAAGACCATTGGAGATAAAGCATCGGACCCATCATTACAAATGTATGCATCAGATCAGGTAAGTGTGTTAACGGGCCATCTTGAGAAAGCCAAATTAATGAAAAAGGACGCAGATAAATAAACGAGGTAACTTAATCCTACTTAGTTTCGAAAGCTGTTGCATTTTAATTTTGCAGCAGCTTTTTTTATTGCATCATAATTTAAAAAAGTGCTGGAGTTCATTGTTATTTTGCTGTTACAAGACATATTTTAAATATCGTAAATTCGCGAATTGAAACTTATTCTCCATTGGGATAATTCACGAATTTTGGGTACTAATGTTCATTCAATCGTAGCAAAGTGCAGGTAGAGTATGAAATTAAGCAGCAAAATAGATATAGAACTGAGTTCCCACATTAATTTCACTAATTGCTTGTATAAAACCATTATGGTTGACTACAATTTTTTTAACTAAGGTTAAACCAAGTCCAGTTCCTCTGTAGCTATTTTTACTATGCAGTCTATAAAATGGTTGGTATATCTTTTCGGCATATTCTTGGTTGAAACCAATACCGTTGTCGGATATTTTTATTTTCACATAATTTGCTTTTGGATCACCTTTTAACGCGATTATCTCATCAACTGTGGCTTTCTCACTTTCAATTGTAATTCTGGGAGCTATACCTTCTTTTTTATATTTAATTGAATTCATAATCAAATTCGAAAATAGTTGCTGTATCTGATATGGAATAACGCTTAGAACGGGAATATTTTTAACGGATACGACTGCTTCTGCTTCGCTAATATCATCCTTCAGGTCTTGAAGCGTTTTGTTTAAGAGTGTATTCATATTGGTTTTTTTGAACTCCTTTTCGATAGAATTGGTTCTTGAATACCCAATAAGATCGGTAATCAATTGGCTCATGTTGTTAATCGAAAACTTCATTCGGTCTAAATTATGTTTAGTACCATCAGAAAGTCCGTTATCATTTTCAATTATTTTGTTGCAGAACATATGAATTTTACGTAATGGATCCTGCAAATCATGACTTGCTGCTGCGCTAAAGTTTTCTAGTTGTTCATTGTACTTTTGCAATTGTTGATTTTTCTGCCGTAATAAATCATTTGTTTTTACAAATTGAGTAATATCTTCAAGTGCCAAGAGTATCATGCCACTGGGTTGGCTATCTACAACATGATGTGCATTTAGTAACAATACTTTTTTTCCTATACTTGGGCAATTGGTTTCGACTTTAAGGTTCTGTATTGGTTTATTCGCCGTTAGCATCGAAATTAATTGCTGTCTTAATTCGGGAATATTCCATTGACATTCGCCAATTTCAAAAAAATCCTTTTCTTCAGTTTCAATCTGCGTCGTTTTAAAAAGATCATAAAATGCAGGATTTGCACTTTTCACTATAAAGTTTTCATCAATTACTAATAAGGGCTCATGAATGGTTTTGATGATTGAGTCTGAATAATTTTGTAAAGCAATTAGCTGTGTTTGTCGCTCCAAAAGTTCTTCATTTACGCTGAGTAATGCATCATTTCTAGATTGAAGTTCCTCAGTAGAAGTTTGAAGTTCTTCATTTAAAGCCTGCAGTTCATTGCTTATAAGTGTTTCTGTAGTTGAAAGCTGTAATTCTTGAGTTATATTTTTTTGATTAT
This sequence comes from Flavobacteriales bacterium, assembly GCA_038241955.1. Lineage (GTDB taxonomy): Bacteria > Bacteroidota > Bacteroidia > Flavobacteriales > Flavobacteriaceae > Flavobacterium. The sequence goes on from JBBSSR010000041.1 coordinate 6,025, forward strand.
CATCGAAGGATAGCCTTTCGTTGTTCTCTGGGATTATGTAAATATGATTGGGAGAAAGCGAAATGTCATTAACAATTTCCTGAACGGGCAAAGCAGTCGACATAGCAAGTACTTCTAATAAATTTTCGTCATTATCAAATGCTAGGTGTTGCACAATAATATAGGCCATTCCTGAGTCTTTGGGGATTGCTTTTACTATTTTTTTAAAAGTGTCCAAACCCCCTGTGGAAGCACCAATCCGCACCACTGGAAAGTTTTGTTTCGTTCTAATTGGCAGGCTTTTATGGGGTAGATTCATCATTACATTTATTAATCCATTAAAGGTAAGAAAGACTTTTTAGGAATATTTATAATGCAAAGAATTGCATAATCAAAAGCGGTAATTATGTAAAAATGGAATCAACTGTTTATCAATTAAATAAAAATGGTTAACTTTTTTGTTGGTTTCTAGATTCTGCCCCTGATAGTAACAGAAAGCCCGTAAAGGAAGCGCCCGTAAAAAACAAAACCCAAAACAGCGACCAACGGAAGCTCGTTTTGGGATTCTGTTTTTGTGGGCGGTGACTGCGGACTTGGAGTGAATAGCAGGAATTGGCAGCCAAAAAAATGTAGTTTTAATTGCCTTGTAAACGTTTAAAAATTTTCTGTAGCAGTCGTTTTCCGTCTCTCTTTTCTTTGTGTACTTCAACGGCTTTTAATGCTGACTCAGCGGGAATAAATTGATAACTGAAGGCAAATTGAGGATTCTCAGGGTTATCGTTTAATAGTCCGAAACGCAAATCGTTGAAATATAAAGAGCCGTTTTTCTTGGAGACAATGTACCAACCTTCGCTGATTTTCTGTAGTTTTTCGAAATCAGAATTTCCATTTAGTTGAGATTCTAAATCATTATTTTTAGCATATTTTGAAAAAGTAATGGGTTGTGTATCTAAAAGCGAGTAATCACCTAACAGATAATTTGTTGGACAGGAAACGTTAGCATTCCATAAAATGAGATTAAAAGCGGTGGGTTTTACGATAATTTCAGAGTGCTTTATTCCCTGATTTTGCAATGCTTTTTCGAATTGATTTAAGGCGTATACTTTTATAAAGCAGGATAATAGTAAATAGCAACTGCTAATAAGTAGACCTCTGATGATATATTTATTGCGTTGGATTGTTTCCCTTTTTCGCCAAACTATTACGAGGGAAATAAGTAGGGGCAAGGTGTATAAAGGGTCGATTACAAATATGGTTTTTAATGCGAAACGGGTTTCGAGCGGCCATAAAATTTGTGTTCCCCAAGAGGTAAACATATCTAGTAAAACATGGGTCAATAAGCACCAAAAAACCATAGAAGTAGCCCTTAGAATACTGATTTTTTGCTTTTCTATTTTGGTTGTCAACCAACCTAAAAAAGGAGATAGAAATACAAAAAGAAGCAAGGAGTGACTGATTCCTCGATGTATGAGAACGCCATCTACGGGATTTAAAAAGGAACCTACGACAACATCTAAATCGGGTAGTGTGCCTAGAATGGCACCGTACAAAAAGGTTTTGTTTTTAAATTCCTTGCCCGCGCATAACTCTGCAACGGCGATGCCTAAAACGATTTGTGTAAATGAATCCATTTTGTTTTGGTTTGGTTTGTGATGCGTTTTAACAGTAATTAGAAGAGTTTGAAGTGCAAATCTGTGGAAAATAAAGCAAAGTAACAATAAAAGAAAGCGTTTTAGTTTTTTCAGACTTTGCGGCGCTGCGCCTTTGCGAGACTATTTTTACGCAAAAGCGCAGAGACACAAAGTAGATTGTTGGTAGAGATAAACAAACATGTTTAATCAAAAAAGGATTTTTTAGTAGTATGTAATACGCTTAAAATTTGTACCTTTTAATCCTGTATCAGAAGTGATACCAATTTAAAATATATATTTATGTTACAATCTATAAATCCTTACACCCAAAAAATGGTGTACGAAGTAAAAGAATTTACTGAAACTGAAATTGAAAATGCTATCGATAAAGCGGATCAACAATACCAATTGTGGAGACAAACATCTTTTTCAAAGAGAGCCCTTTTGATGAAAGCTGCCGCAAAAGAGCTTCGGTCAAATTCAAACGAATATGCGTTGACCATAACAGAAGAAATGGGTAAACCGCTTAGCGAATCTAAAGCTGAAGTAGAAAAGTGTGCTATGCTGTGTGATTATTATGCAGATAATGCAGAGATGCAGCTTGCGGATAAAAATATAATTACTGATGCAAAGGAAAGTTACGTAAGTTATGAACCTATAGGGATTGTGTTGGCGATAATGCCATGGAATTATCCTTTTTGGCAGGTGATGCGTTTTGCAGTACCATCACTAATGGCCGGAAATGTAGGTATACTTAAACATGCTAGCAATGTGATGAAATGCGCTAATTGTATTGAAAGTGTATTTGAAAAAGCAGGTTTTCCCGCAGGTTGTTTTACTAATTTACCCATAGGAAGTGAAATGGTTGAGCAAATTATAAGAAATCCCAAAATAAAAGCGGTTACGCTAACGGGAAGTGAAAAAGCAGGTAGATCTGTAGCTGCCATTGCAGGAAGTGAAATCAAAAAGACGGTGTTAGAACTTGGAGGAAACAATGCGTTAGTTGTCTTTGCCGACTGTAATTTGGAAGAAACGGTGAAAACGTGTGTCAAAGCTCGTTTCCAAAATGCAGGACAAAGTTGTATTGCAGGAAAACGTCTGTTACTAGAGGCTTCAATAGCCGATGAATTTACAGCCGCTTTTGTGGAGGCAGTTAGGAAGCTGTACCATGGTGATCCGATGGATGCAGCAACAACAATAGGAACAATGGCGCGCACTAATCTTGCAGAGGAAGTCGAAGAACAACTTAATGCATCCCTAAGTCAAGGAGCGAAAGTACTACTCGGAGGCAAAAGAAATAAGGCCTATTTTGAACCGACAGTAGTTGGGAATGTTACTACAGAGATGTCTTTGTTTAAAGAAGAAATTTTCGGGCCAGTAATTGGAATTACTATTTTTGAAAATGATAAACAGGCAGTTGAATTAGTCAATGGAAGTAGATATGGTCTGGGAGTAACAATCTTTACCGAAGACCTTGAAAAAGCTAAGAACCTTATTCCGCAATTTCAGGACGGAGCCGTATTTGTAAATGAATTGGTTAAGAGTGATCAAAGATTACCTTTTGGAGGAACAAAAAATTCAGGGTACGGACGCGAGCTTTCTATTGATGGGATTCATGAATTCGTGAACAAGAAAACGGTTTATATTAAGTGATGGTGAAATGGATAATCAATTTTTAAAGTAACATACGAATTACCGCAAATTTTTATTAAAACTCGTCTTCGATTGTTGCTGGAAGATTATTTTGGTTTTACCATGTTATTTTTATAATCATTTAAGACACTACGTTGTTCTGTATTCCCTTTTATAATTTGTTTTTCTGTATTTACATTTTTTTCAATTTCATTTTTAAAACGTAAAATAATTGGTATGATTTTATTGAATTTTAGTACAGGTATTTGAAGTGAATTTACAATTTGATCGTCTATTAATTCGTTTGCAATACTTCGATGAATGAAGCCCATATTTCTCTTTAAAACACCAACTTTCATAAGGGCTATTGGAGTATCCTCTTCTAATAATGATTTGGCAAGTTTAATTGAATCTTTATCGGGACCATCTTGCTTTAAGGTCCAATGATAGAAAAAAGAAAGTGCTTCCTGCCTGTTGTTAGGCAGTATTTCTTGAGGAATTCCAAGTAACCATGTCACATATTTCCATAAATGAAATATACCTCGCTCTTCTTCTATAGAATACGAAACGTTTAATCGCTGCAATCCAAATAAGTAATACACGGTAAAGGCAATATTTGTAGCCACCATATCTGCATGATTGATAGGCTCTCCAAATGTTGCATAATCCCAATTCACATTCTTTTCTTTAATCATTATTCTTGAAGCGGAGTGTATTAATCGAATTTTAAGACAAGAATTTATTCGCAGGGATTGGGCAGCTTGTCCACTTCTTGAAACTTCTATCCAAAATTGTAATGTATTGTGAAGTCTATAGGTTGCTCCTTTTTCTAACATACCTGTTGCAACCAGCGGTTTGGTAAGGTTAGAAAAGTAATAACCACCTAATAATGCAAAATTTCTCAAAACAAGTAATCCCATTAATCCGGAGCGCTGACAAAATTGTGCACCTGTCTCCACTACGTCAAGTTGTAACCAATCCGGAATTACAGCTGATTTTTCATGCCATTCTGTAAAGGTTTGTGGTAGTGATTTGTAATTTTTACTTCCATGTAAAAATCGCATGATGTCGCTAAAGTTACCGTCCTTAATCCAAGCACTCACTAATTGATCTAAATCTTCATCAAAATTTAAAAATAGTTGATTGTTAAAATCTTTATTCAAATCAGTAATGGAAATTTTTGACCAATCTAGAAATTCTTTGCCGTTTCCCTTACTCCAAAAAGACTTTATATTTTCTTGATTCTCATTCATTATTTTGATTCAAAAATTATGTTTTGAATTTTCTCGTTAATTTTTAAGTCTATTGTAAAATGAACTTTTAAAAACACTAATATTGATGATTTTGGGGAGTTCACAGGTATTTATAAAAAGAATTTTTATTCTACACTTACTAAAAAACTGCCTATGGTTTTTCCCTCAGCCATGAGGTTCTTTCCGATTATTAGCCAAATTTCTCCTTCGTTTGGTATTTTGTATTCTATTTGTCTTCCGAAAGGTCCATCCATTTGACCATCTTCTAATTTAATTTGGTTAAATCTAATATTAAAATCTTTCTGATTAGTTATAATTTTAGCTTTAATAGTCGACTTTTTATAATTGAAAATTTTTAAAATCAATTTATCGTGATCTTTTGTAAATTCTTCTTTGATAGTTAAAGGAATACTTTGACCATCTACCATTCTTAAAATTGTATGATCTTTATCTTGGCGCATTCCATCTTTTTCTGCAGTATCTTCTGCATCAATAGCGCTGTTATTTGCAGTATCTTCTATTTTGGCAGAATCAATTAGTGGAGATTGTTGCTTTATTTCCTTGCTAGTAACAGAATGATTTTCTGATTGATTTTCCAGCGCTGTATCTTTTTTACAGGATAAAAGAAATAGGGGAATTAATAAAAATAGGACTTTATTCATAACTATTTTGATTTGAAAAAGGTTTTTACTTAAATATTTTTTTTGAAACTAATAGGTTTAAAAGTAAAAAACAATAAAGAAAGAGTTAAAATTTTTTTTTACCATCAATTTGAATTTTTTGTGTTTTTTTTTCTTTTGATGTTTAGTTTAGTTTACTTCCCAATACAAAAATTAGCAAAGATATTCCCCAACAATTCATCATTAGAAACCTGCCCAGTAATCAATCCAAATTGATACAAGGCTTCTTTGATATCCAAAGCAATTAAGTCAGAAGAAAGATTGGTTTCGAGACCGTACTTTACATTCTGAATTTCATTTAAAGCTTTTAATAAAGAATCGTAATGTCTTGTATTAGTGATGATTGTTTCGTTATTACGCAAAGCCCCAGTATTCACAAAAGAAAGCAATTGATTTTTAAGTTCCTCAATTCCTAAATTTTGTTTAGCCGAAATCATTTCAAGAATTACATTCAAAGGTTGCAGTTGTCTTTTTATTTCTTCGACTTCATTGGTTGATAACAATTCGATTTTATTAATAACAACAACCAAAGGCTTTAGCGGAAATTGATTTTTTATCTTCTCGATTTCTACAATATATTCGGAACTTTGCACTTTAAACTTTAAACTTTCAAACAAATACAAAACCACTTGCGCTTGTTCTATTTTTTCGAAAGTTTTCTTGATTCCGATGCTCTCCACATAATCCTGAGTTTCGCGAATACCAGCCGTATCAATAAAGCGAAAACCGATTCCGCCAATCACTAATTCATCTTCAATTGTATCACGCGTCGTGCCTGCAATATGTGAAACGATGGCGCGTTCCTCATTTAATAAAGCATTTAGCAAAGTCGATTTCCCTACATTGGGTTCGCCAACAATTGCCACGGGAATTCCGTTTTTAATCACGTTTCCCACGGCAAAGGAATCTATTAATCGCTTCAGGACAAACTCAATTCGGTTTAATAATTCCCAGAATTGCGTTCTGTCGGCAAATTCTACGTCTTCCTCAGCAAAGTCCAATTCGAGTTCGATAAGCGAAGCAAAATTCAATAACTCTTCCCGTAATTTGGCAATTTCGTTAGAGAAACCACCGCGCATTTGTTGCATTGCAATTTGGTGCGAAGCTTCATTGTCGGACGAAATTAAATCGGCAACGGCCTCGGCTTGTGACAAATCGAGTTTTCCGTTTAAGAAAGCGCGTAAGGTAAATTCTCCAGGATCGGCCATTCTACAGCCTTTTCGAAGTAATAACTGAATGATTTGCTGCTGAATATAAGTTGAACCGTGACAAGAAATTTCAATCGTATTCTCGCCAGTATAGGAATTTGGTCCTTTGAATAGGGACACTAAAACTTCATCGAGCGTTTTGGTATCATCCATTATATGTCCCAAATGCAAGGTATGCGTTTTTTGATTTAATAGATTTTTGTTTTTAATAGATCGAAAGACAGAATCACCAATAGTAATGGCATTATCGCCAGAAATTCTAATTACGGCTATCGCTCCCGCACCCGATGGTGTGGCCAATGCTACTATGGAATCGTTTTGAATCATACTCTAAAAATTTATGCAAAAGTAAGCAAAAGTTACTACTTTCTAGTTGACTCGTGTGATATTCTAAAATCATAATTCTTGCAATCGCCTACCATAAAAATTTGTGTTAATTTGTGCAATTTGTGGTTCTCATTCTAACCCATTTTGCATGAAATTACAATCAAAATGACAATTATCATGCTTTGTTTTCATAAGTTTTGTAACTTTAGATAAAATATTGATAAAACGTAAAAAAAAGTAGCTATGAAGAAAATATTGTTCCCAACTGATTTTTCAGATGTTTCAAAAAATGCTTTTATTTATGCTTTAAAGCTAGCCGATGGTATAGGTGCCGAGATTATCACCATGCACATTTATGGATTAGAACCACCTTCATATTTAGATGTTTCCATCTATTTACAGGAAATTTATGAGCATCAAGAATTAAATGATTTTGAAAACTTCAAAGACGAAGTGCCACTTTTAAGAAGCATTGCCCAGCACAACCAATTGGGACATATTAAAATCAGCAACGTACTCATACAAGGCTCTTTAGTTGACGAAGTTATCAAGCTTTCTGCAAAAGAAAATATAGATTTTATCGTAATGGGAACCAAAGGAGTAACCCATTTGTCTGAAATATTTTTAGGAACAGTGACCACACAAATAATGAATGAATCAAAGGCCATCGTACTAGCGATTCCCGATAAATGCGAGTATAAGCCAATAAAAAAAATACTATTCACCACCAAATACGATCTCAAGGACATACAGGCATTGCAAAAAGTGCAGCATTTGGCCAGTTTACTAGGTTCTCATATTGACTGCTTGAATGTAAAACCACCTAATACGGTTTATAAAGACGATCTAATTGTAGATTTCAAAAACGTTTTCAAAGAGCAAAATATCTCTTTCCATTCCGAGTTAAGCAACGACGTCGAGGGTGTAATTTTAAATTATATAGAAGAAAACGAAATAAATATGGTCGCCATTCACGTAGAGTACAAAGGCTTCTTTCAAAAACTTTTCGACATCAGTCTTTCCAAAAAACTAGCATACCACAGTACGATTCCAATTCTATCCATTAATAAATGAGTACAATACTAAAAATAATTTGGGCGTGACCCCATTGCATAAAGGGGCTTTCGTGCAGTACCGCTCATATGCCCCTTCACGCAATGCGGTCGGGCTATCCGCGCTACTTCGGTAGCTTCCTTCTATCCCTCACGCGAGTCCCGTAAAACGACAAATGATGTAGAAGAACATAATAAAAATAAAATACGTACTATTACCAGAGATAAACAAACCTTAAAACTATAGAAATGAAAAAGATTTTGTTCCCTACCGATTTTTCTGAAGTCGCCGATAATGCCTTTATTCACGCATTAGAATTTGCAAAAGCTGTAAATGCCGAAATACTATTACTACACACTTTCGAATTGCCTTTTATTGACAACCAATTTGCACCAGAAAATTATTATACCATTTTTGATTCCTTACAATTAGCGCATTTAGATGCCTTCAAAGATGAAATTCCAAGACTGCGCGAACTAGCCAAACAGCACAATCTAGAGGATGTTAAACTAAGTCATAAACTCGTAGATGGTGATTTGGTGTATTCAATTAAGCAAACAGTTACCGATGAAAACATTGATTTTGTGATCATGGGAACTGCGGGTTCATCAGGATGGGAGACTTTTTTAATAGGTACCAATACCAATGCAGTACTTTCAGGAGTAAGTGTTCCCGTGATGAGTGTTCCGTTAGAAGCAGAATATGCCAAGATTCAAAATATAGGATTTACAACTCGATTTAGAGAAAAAGATAAAGTATCACTTAGAGAAGTGATTAGCATTGCAAAAAAAACTAACGCAACAGTGAAATGCTTATATGCGAAAACGTCAAGTTCTGATGTTTCCGAAGCCACAATCAATCAATGGAAAACGGAGTTTGCAAATGAACCCGTTCAATTTTCAATTGTTCCTACAGACAATGTAAAAGAAACAATTTTGGATTTTGTGTCCAATAAAAATATTGATATTTTGACAATGATTACCCACAAGCGAGGTTTCTTTGCTGATTTGTTCAGTTCCAGCCTAACTCAAAAATTATCGAGTTCAGTCCCTGTGCCTATCTTAGCCATGCACGAAGAAGAGGCTTAGTTTTTTAGATTGCAGAATTTGGATTTCAGATTTGAGATTTTGCTTTTTTTGTTGAAATTGCCGTTGTCATTGAAATTGTTTTTTCAAATTGCCATTGCCATTGATTTTTGAAAATGCTTACATTTGTGAATCATTAAAAAGACAAATGGAAATATATAAAATCAATCTTCAAAAATATTTGGAGGAATACAAAGCAATCAATACAAAATACAACAGTATTAGTTTAGTTAGGCTTATTACTATTGTACTATTTTTAGCAAGCTTATTTTATTACGTAAAAACCAGCGAATCAGTATTTGTTTATATAGCAATTATACTGTTTGTTGGTTTTATTATTTTAATGCGAATCCATACTAAAATGTCTTTTCAAAAAAAGATAAAAAGTGCATTGGTCAAAATAAATAAAAATGAAATCAGCTATTTACAACGTAAATCAATTCCTTTTGAAAATGGAGTAGAATTTAATAATTTTCATCATCCATATGCTTATGACCTTGATATCTTTGGCGAACATTCCTTGTTTCAAAATTTAAACAGAACAGCTACTTTCATTGGCAAAAAAACCTTAGCCAAGCAATTATTGACACTGTTGCCGAATGACGAAATACTAAAATATAATGAAGCGGTAAAGGAATTAAGTCAAAAGTTAACTTGGCGTCAAGAGTTTTTGGCTTTCGCCAAAATAGGGCAGGACAACGAAACATTTTATACAACCTTATTGCAGTGGAAAGTTTTTAATAGCAAAACTTTGTCTAAAACCGCTGTTGTAATTACCTATTTGTTTCCAGCACTTTTTCTAGGATGTTTTATCGGATATTTAGCTACTTCAAATACCGTATTCCTTACGTATTTGTCTATTTTGTTCGTAGTTAATTTAGGGATTTTGGGTCTTTTCACAAAGCGTATTCAGATGGAAATTGCACATTCGGAAAGTATCAATATAATAATTAGTCAATACAGTTTATTGGTGCAAAAAATTGAAATCGAGAGTTTTAAGTCAGAAAAACTGATGCAATTACAACAAAAATTAAACTTCAAAAACCAGAAGGCTAGTGTCCATCTTAAAAAATTAGCACAATTATTTTCAAATATGGAAACGATTGGCAATTTTGTAACTGCCTTGTTGTTTAATGGAACGTTTCTTTTTAATGTTCATGTTTTAAAATCTATGATTGCTTGGAAAAAAGAACATGCTGTCGTTTTAGAAGAATGGTTAGCCGTTATTGGCGAATTCGAAATGCTCAATAGTCTAGCCAATTTATCCTATAATAATCCTGATTTTGTATATCCAGAACTGAATACTAATTTTGAAATTGATTTCTCAAATCTGAGTCATCCTTTATTAAATCCTGCAACTAGAGTAGGGAATGAGGTACAATTTCAGCCGCAATCCTTTATGATTTTAACAGGTTCTAACATGTCAGGAAAAAGTACTTTTCTACGTAGTTTAGGAATTAATATGGTGCTTTCAGGAATGGGTTCCGCAGTTTGTGCGAGTCGCGCCAATGTGCATCCATTACCTGTTTTAGTTTCCATGCGACTTTCAGACTCATTATCAGATAGTGAGTCCTATTTCTTTGCCGAAATCAAACGATTAAAACAAATCATGGACGAGTTAGAAGCAAAACCTGCTTTTGTATTATTAGATGAAATTTTAAGAGGAACGAATTCTGATGATAAGCGCAACGGTACTATTGAAGTAATCAAAAAAGTAATTGCGAAAAAAGCTATTGGTGCTATTGCCACACACGATATAGAAGTCTGTTTGACTACCAATGAATATCCAAATATCCTAACTAATAAATGTTTTGAAGTAGAAATTACCAACGACGAATTGCATTTTGATTACAAACTGCACGATGGTATTTGTAAAAACAAAAGTGCCACTTTCTTGATGAAAAAGATGGGCGTTATTTAGAGAAGAGTAGCTAGTGTTCATTGTTTCGTTTGTAGTATTCAGTTCACATTTATCGTCATTTCGAGGAATTGCGAGGCAGGTGGCAAAGCGATCATATTAAAAACAAGTATTCAGAAATTCATTTTATTGAACCTATAAAAAACATTTCAAAATTAAATCTCCAAATTTAATATGACACGAGAAAATTATATTCCGTTTAATAAGGAATTCTTACTCGAACAACAGTTAGAAACTTTCTCTGATGATCCGAAAAAGGCAGCTGATTTTAGAAAGCTATTCGATATTATCGAACATTATAATCATTACGAAGCTTTTAATCTTAATAGAAATCTAAAGCAAAATTATGCCTTATTTGATCCCGATTTAAGTGATAAAGAAAAGGAAGGATTTATTGATAAAAGTGATTTTTTAGTTTTCAAACAGACACTATTACAAGTTCTTGATCGTGGTAATTACAGACGCATTGATCAGGAAACATTAGATAACGCACTTAAAAGTTCCGATTTGATAGGTTTAAATTTAGCGATAGATTTTAACGCTTTTAAAGATTATGAAATATATGTTCGAGGACACCATTCAGCAAAAGAGACCGTAAAGAAGAATTTTTTTTGGAAGAAAGAAATAGAAGTAGAATACTATGATCGTGTAATGATTTACCTCAATTATAGCGATGCCGATTACTTGAAAGAAAAAAAAGTCAAATTAAAACAAACACCTATTGAGCCAGGGACTATTGGTTTAAAAATATTCAAGCGCGTTCCTAAAAATGATCTCGAGACCATATTCCCAAACGCGGTTGCATTGATGTCTACTAGAGACAAGCTGTTTTTATGGGTACCTGCACTCGTGGGTGGGGTTTCTTTGATAAGTGCTACAGTAATTCCCGCATTAATTGGTATGTACGAATCGTACCAAACGGGAGAGACTATTGATTTTTTAAATAGTAAAACTCTATTAAACCAAGGTCTAATTGCTTTAGGGATATTGTCTGCTTACTTATTTCGTCAGTATAATAATTATGTCAATAAGAAGATAAGATATTCTAAAATGCTTACGGATAGTTTATATTTCAAAAATATTGGTAATAACAGTGGCGCATTTTATTCACTGTTAAATTCTGCCGAAGAGGAAGTGCTAAAGGAATCCATTTTAGTATATTCATTTTTAAGCAAAAGCGATCAAGCATTGTCTCAGGAAGCATTAGATGATCAAATTGAATCATGGTTTTTATCAAAACTAAATACGGATCTCGATTTTGATGTTAACGATGCCTTGCTAAAATTACAGAACCTTGGATTGTGCAAAGAAACAAATGACAAATGGGAAGTTATTCCTTTAGAAAAAGCACTCGTTCAAATTGATAAATTATGGGACGGAGTTTTTGATTATAATCAAGAATAGAAGTTCAACCGCAAGTCATGCAAAGAAAGAAAATACAATCATAGCCCACGGTTTCAACCGTGGTAACTTTAAACAAAAAAACCGAAATTCTGGTTAGGGAATTTCGGTTTTCTCAAAGTATAATAGTGGTTTGGTTAATTTAATATTTTTAATTGTTAAGCATAACTGGCATTACAAGCATAGTTACGGTTTCACCATCTTCTAGACCGTCAACAGGAGTAAGAATTCCGGCTCTGTTTGGCAATGACATTTCAAGCATAATCATATCCGATTGAAGGTTGTTTAACATCTCTGTCAAGAAACGAGAGTTAAAACCAATTTGCATATCGTCTCCTTGATAATCACAAGTCAGTCTTTCTTCGGCTTTATTAGAGTAATCAATATCTTCAGCAGAAATGTTCAGTTCGGCACCAGCCACTTTTAGACGAATTTGGTGTGTTGTTTTGTTTGAGAAAATCGCAACACGACGAACAGAACTCAAGAATTGAGAACGATCCATCATTAATTTATTTGGATTTTCTTTAGGAATAACCGCTTCGTAATTTGGATATTTTCCATCGATTAAACGGCACATTAATACGTAATTTTCAAAAGAGAAAGTAGCATTAGAATCGTTGTATTCGATTTTTACTTCTGCATCAGACATTCCTAAGATGCTTTTCAAAATAGTCAACGGTTTCTTTGGCATTATAAACTCAGCCACTTGGGATGCTTTTACATCAGAACGAGCATATTTTACCAATTTGTGAGCATCTGTAGCTACAAAAATCAAACCTTCGGGCGAAAATTGGAAGAATACTCCAGACATCACCGGTCGTAAGTCATCATTTCCTGCAGCAAAAATAGTTTTGCTTATGGCTGTTGCCAAAACATTTGCGGGTACTAAAGTTACTGATGGTTCGTCTAAGTTTACAGCTTTTGGAAATTCTTCTCCTGGAGCATACGCCAACGCATATTTACCAGAATTAGAGCTTATTTCTATAGTGCTGTTTTCCTGAACAGTAAATGTTAAAGGTTGCTCTGGGAAAGTTTTAAGGATTTCTAAGAGCAATTTTGCAGGAACGGCAACACTTCCCTTACTTTTTGAGTCGATAGCCAATGTAGCGGACATAGTCGTCTCTAAATCGGAAGCTGAAACAGTTAATTCATTATTATTTAAGTCAAATAAAAAGTTATCTAAAATAGGCAGAGTGTTATTGTTGTTAATAACGCTACCCAAAACTTGCAATTGTTTTAATAAGTATGAACTCGATACTATAAATTTCATATGAAGATTATATTTTGTTTTTTATTGTAATAGGAATCGCTATGCTTGTTTTTAATTTGTTGTTTAAAAAAGTGCGTCTTCAGCTGTATTCTCTTGTTTTTAATGGTATGCTTTTTCTGTATAAAAAATTAGAATACATTTTACAAATATATCGTAAACTATTCTAGAAAACCAACTTTTTTATTAACATCTATTTGCTGTATTTTCTTTTTCTAACGAAGGTAAATACAATGCCAAAAAGTAACAAAATAAGAATTGGGAGCCCGATAGTTAGGAACTGTGTAAAGGTATAATTTTCATATACTTTTTCTTTGTCTAACAATGGTAAGTCAAGATCTTTGCTTCGAATGTTAATAAGTCCAGTATCGTCTAATAGATAATTGACGCAATTCATCATGAAATCTTTGTTGTCATATAAATTTCCGGAACGTTGGTCGTAACCCAATTCTACAGGTTGTCCTTCTTTGTCCAATTGGTTTTTTATTAAATCTCCATCCGAAATTACAATCATTTTATTGTCTATTCCTTTCGCTTGAAAAGTTTTATCGTCAAAAGGTAAAACGCGATTTTCGAACATGGAATGAAATTGTCCCTCTAATAAAACCGCCATTGGTATATTTCCTTTATTCAGGTAATCAGCAGGACTTGTTTTCTCAGCAACCATATTCAAACTTATTTCTACAGGCGTTCCTACTCTTTTGGAATAGGGAGAGGATTGCAATAAGACTGTTTTTTTGATTCCGTTTTTCAAAGTATCCATCGCATTTGCAAAATCAAATTTGATTCCGCCCAAATTCTTCACAATTGGGTGCTTACTAATCGGGTACACTTGCGGTGCAAATTTCCAATTGAAATCCTGATACGTCGTTCCGCTTCCTTGATCGCCACTAGCAAGTTTAATCGGACTTCCTTGCTCATCTTTCACTAAGTCTGGATTAATACGCACGCCGTATTTAAAAAATAAATCGTTTAAATTGAGATCCTTAGGAAACGCTAATGTAGATCCGGTTGGGTTGTAAAGACTATCCATTTCAGCATTAACTTGTTCGATAACCCACAACGTTTTTCCTCCATTGATGATAAATTGATCTAAAACCAGTTTTTCTTCATCCGTAAAAGCTTCGGTTGGTTTGGCAATAACAGCCAAATCGTAATTTTGCAGTGATTTTAAAGCTCCTGCTGGATTTTTAGCAACCGAGTCCAATGTAAAGGGTCCAATAAAGTAACTCTCGCGAACCTGCATCAGGAATTTGGCAATGTATTGTTCTGGTAACTCGCCGTTTCCTTTTATAATGGCAATCTTTTTCTGCTTGTCTTTAGCAATTTTATTAATTCCATCCGATATCGAGTATTCAAGATGCTGTACCGAACCAATTACCTTTTGCGTGGTAGACGCTCCCATAATATTTTTCAACAAAGGAATGTTTACTTCTTTGTTGTTGTAAACCGCAATTGCCCATGGAAAAACCATTGATTGGGATTGTTTCCCTTTGTCATCAACGGTGATATTAATAGGCGTGAGTCCCTTTCGATACAACTCTTTAATTTTATCCATGCTTGTATCTTTGTTTTCCAAAGGATCTACAAATTCGATAAGAATATTAGAATTATATGCTTGAAATTCTTCTAGGAGCTGCTTTGATTCTTGCTGTAATCGCTTGAATTCTGCAGGAAGTTCGCCTTGCAAATACACCTTAATATACAATGGATTTTTTACTTCCTTTATAATTTTTAAAGTGGTTGGCGACAGCGTATAACGATGATCTTGCGTTAAATCAAAACGGTGGAAAAAGAAATTGCTAATGATGTTTACAAATAAAATGGCAACAACAATTATCGAAAGTGCTTTTATGTTTTTAATAGTAAATGCTTTCATTACGCTTTAATAGATTTTAAGTTAAAAACAGTAACGGATAAAAACAGTACCGTAATGCTTACGAAATAAATTACGTCTCGAGTATCTATAACACCTCGGCTCATACTTTTGTAATGATCTTGCATTCCAAAATAAGAAATAATTACAGAGAATTTTGGCAGTAGAGAAGCTAATCCTTCAAATCCAAAATAGAAAAAGAAGCATAAAAAAACGGCAATGATAAAACAAACGATTTGATTCTCGGAAATAGATGAAGTGAAAATTCCGATAGCAGAATAGGCTGCGATTAAGAATAACAGTCCAAAATAAGAACCGAGCGTGCTTCCCATATCTAAATTTCCTTCGGGCGCACCTAGATTATAAATTACCGCGACATAAATAAAAGTTGGAATGATTGCCATTACAATCAATAGAAAAGCGCCTAAGAATTTTCCGTTTACAATTTCCCAAAGACTAATGGGTTTTGTAAGCAATAGTTCAAGTGTCCCTTGTTTCTTTTCATCCGAAAAACTGCGCATGGTTACAGCCGGTATTAGGAATATTAAAATCCATGGTGCCAAGGTGAAAAATGGGGTTAAATCGGCAAAACCTGTGTTTAATATATTGTAATCACCATTAAATACCCAAAGAAATAAGCCATTTCCAATTAAGAATAAGGCGATTACTAAATATCCTATTGGTGAACCAAAAAAGGATTTTATTTCTCGTAATACAATTGACTTCATTTTTTTTATTTTGTTTAAAGTTTAAAAGTTTAAGGTTTAAAGTTGTTGAAATCGTTTTCATTTAAACAACTTTAAACTTTAAACCAAAGAAACAATTTTGTTAACACTCCAAGCTTCTGGTTTTGCATTAAATAATTTTTTAGTAAATGCCCAAACAGTATTGAAAAGTTCTGAATTTCGATAGTTTTCTAAATCTGCTTCTGTTTCCCAATAGCTATAGGTAAAGAAGATGCATTTATCATTTTTATCTTGATACAACTCTAAGAAACGATTTCCTTCGGCATTTCGTATTTTATCTTTTACTGATTCAAAGTTTTCTAAAAAAGCTGGAATATTTTCTTCGTGAAAACTCATTTTTACAATTCGTACAAGCATATTTTTTTGTTGTTTAACTTTAAAGAAAATTGACTGATATTACATCTCTATATGCGAGACCAAGTAGTGTACTTGCTGAACCTACCGTTAATGGATTGCTTCGAAAGATCGCGATTTCTAGATAGCCTGCTTCATTGAAAATTGCTAATTTTTGACCTTCATAATACTTTACAGGATATTTATCTGAATTGGCAATAGCAGAGTAATACGGCAAAATTGTTTTGATGGTTTGGTTTCTAAAAACGATTTCATACGCTCTTCCTTTGGCAGATTCTTGAAACTGTTTTTTAGAAATATTGGTTACTACATTGCCAAAATGATCGATATAAATTACATTTCCTTTCAATCCACTTGCGTCATCGGCAACGGTAACTTGTAGATCGGTAACTTGTTTTAGAGCTTTGATGTCTTTACCTATTACATTAAGCACGCCACCTTTTGCAATATGACAGGCAACTGTCACAAAAACATCTAGATCAGATGCTTCAGCATGCAGACGATCGTGAATCGTAATGGCTACAATTTTTTGGGGAAGTATTTTTTGCGTCAGCATACTCAAAATACCATTATCTGCTCCAATAAAGAAATGGTCATTCCATTCCATCACAACGTGTTGATTTTCTTTGTTTGATTCGAGATCTACACCAATGATATGAACAGTCCCTTTTGGAAAACTAGCATAAGCTGCCGAAATTATGTAGCTGGCTTCCACAGTGTTAAAAGGATCAATGTCGTGTGAGATGTCTATTATAGAGGCTTCAGGGTACTCCGAAACTATTTTTCCTTTTAATGCACCTACAAAATGGTCCTTCAAGCCGTAATCAGTAGTAAGTGTAATTATTGACATAAAATTGTTTATAACTATTGTAGTTTGTGGTGACCTAAACTTTTTTTTTATTAAATTTGAGAAATGCAAAGCTAAAGTATTTTACGCTTTATCTGAATAGATTTTAATTGAATTAAAAAACGAAAGGTATGTCGAAGTTTATTTTTATTTTATTTCTTTTCTTTTGCACTCTGCATGCATTTAGTCAAAATACAGTTTCTAATTCTGAAGTAGCGAATACTGAATTTTCAAACACAACCTGTTTGATCGAAAAACAAGAAATAGAGCCTGTCACCACTGTAAATATTACAAAAGAACCACTTGTGATATTGTTTGATTGTAATCTTTGTGATGTTTTAGCCATTAAGGTTTCCGATCTAATTAATGAATCAATGTTAAAAAAATTATTAGCCAACGTATAATTTTAAATTTAGAGATAAAACTGCCATTTTCTGGAAAGATGTTTTTTTAGGACTATTTACATAATTTATTATTAAAAAGTGTGTTGTAATAGACTGCAAAGCGTAAATATTAAAATTGATTTTATTAAAATTAATTAACTTAAAAACTTCTTATTTTGAACGAAAGAACAATCGAGCTCATCGACATTGCTCCAAAAGATTTTTGGGGCGCACAAGACTCTCATCTTGAATCGATAAAAAAATATTACCCAAAATTAAAAATTGTTGCTAGAGGAACTACATTAAAAGCTTTTGGCGATAAAGACATTCTAGATGAATTCGAAAAGCGTTTTCAGCGATTGATGCTCCATTTTACACGTTACAATACAATCGATGATAATGTTATTGAACGCGTTATTCTAAGCGATTCGCAGCAAGAGAACAAGGCATTCGGACACGATAAAATTTTAGTACATGGTGTAGGTGGGAAAATCATTAAACCCATGACACCCAATCAGCAATTGTTGGTTGATACCATGGAAAAAAACGATATGGTATTTGCTGTAGGACCAGCAGGAACCGGCAAAACCTATACTGGTGTTGCGATGGCAATAAAAGCGCTGAAAGAAAAGCAAGTAAAAAAAATTATACTAACGCGCCCAGCGGTTGAAGCAGGGGAGAACCTCGGGTTTCTTCCGGGTGATATGAAAGAAAAGTTAGATCCTTACATGCAACCTTTGTACGATGCACTGCGCGATATGTTGCCTAACGAAAAATTAGAGGACTATATTTTAAAAGGTATTATTCAAATCGCTCCACTGGCTTTTATGAGAGGTAGGACGTTAGATCATGCTTTTGTAATTCTTGATGAGGCACAAAATACAACGCATTCTCAAATGAAAATGTTTTTAACACGTATGGGTAAAAATGCGAAGTTCATGATTACTGGAGATCCTGGTCAAGTCGATTTGCCTCGAAGAACAATCTCGGGACTAAGAGAAGCTTTATTAGTATTAAAAGACATTGACGGGATTGGAATCATTTATCTTGATGATAAAGATATTGTACGCCACCGTTTGGTCAAAAAAGTAATTGACGCTTACAAACAAATTGAAAATAACGATTAGTAGATAAAGTTAATAACTGTATATAAAAAAAACAGGAGATTTTCAGCAAATGAAATTCTCCTGTTTTAATTTTCAATAGAAAGTTCATGATTTCATTTTCGTTGACTAAAGTTAACAAAAGGGAGCTATAAAGTTAAACTATTCCCTATTGCTGTAATGGCATTGTTTATCTCTTTTAAATACGATAAATTTGCACTCTTAATATAAGCAAGGAGAAAATTAAGAATGATTAAAGAGACTATTAAAGTAGTAATAAGTGACTTAGACGGAACATTACTCAATTCAGACCATAATATATCGAGTTATACCAAATTAATTTTTCAGGAATTACACAAACAAAATTATTTAATTATAGTAGCAACAGGGCGTCATCACCTAGATGCAATGGCTATTACCGCAGATTTAGGATTCCCTATTTATTTGGTAACCTCAAATGGCGCTAGAATTCATGCTCCAAATAGAGAACTTTTATATTCTTTAAATATAAATGGAGAACACATAAAATCTATTTTATCATTAGATATTGATCCAGATATAACCACGGTATTATTCAAAGAAGAGGTTTGGCAAACCTCTAAAACGAATATAAAACTAAATAATTTTCAAAAAGAGTTGATTTATCCTCCCGAAGTAGTTGATTTCGATAATTTAGATGATTATAGTTCCATAAAATTATTTTTTACACATGACGATCATGAAAAGTTAGTAGAATTAAAAAATAAAATTCTACTTAATCATTCTAATGTATTTAGTCATGCCTTTAGTTTACCAATGTGTTTAGAGTTCATGGACAAATCAGTAGATAAGAGCGTTGCAATTGCCAAAATTTTAGAAATAGAAGGATTCACTTATCAAGATGTAATTTCTTTTGGAGATGGTTTTAATGATGAAAAAATGCTATTAGAATCAGGGCAAGGTTTTATTATGAAAAATGCTCCAGAAGGACTAAAAAATATTTTATCGCATCTCGACATTATTGATTCAAACGATAATGATGGTGTAGCGAATTATATTTCTAGTCATATTCTTAAGAATAATCATGCGCTATAATATAGTTAAAAGCACTATTGGTTTTGCAAATCACTATTAAAACCGATAATCCTAATAAAATTATGGTATTCTGTATCTATTTTTTGTAAATAGTTTTAAATTTGCATTTTTAATAAACACATATAAAAGCTACAATGAGCAATACAATCATCACTACAGATTTTAATTTTCCAAACCAAAAATCAGTTTATCGCGGAAAAGTTAGAGAAGTTTATAATATAAACGATACACTTTTAGTGATGGTGGCTACAGACAGGCTCTCGGCTTTTGATGTAGTTTTGCCAAAAGGAATTCCGTACAAAGGTCAGATACTGAATCAAATTGCTACAAAATTCATGGAATTAACTCAGGATATTGTACCAAATTGGTTGATTGCAACACCAGACCCAAACGTAGCTGTTGGTCATTTGTGTGATCCGTTCAAAGTAGAAATGGTAATTCGAGGATATCTTTCGGGACATGCAGCTCGTGAATATGCAGCGGGACGAAGACAAATTTGTGGTGTTACAATGGCTGAAGGGCTAAAAGAAAACGACAAATTTCCGGAACCTATAATTACACC
This sequence comes from Flavobacteriales bacterium, assembly GCA_038241955.1. Classification (GTDB taxonomy): domain Bacteria; phylum Bacteroidota; class Bacteroidia; order Flavobacteriales; family Flavobacteriaceae; genus Flavobacterium. Next base: position 26,404 of record JBBSSR010000041.1, read on the forward strand.
AACTACAAAAGCAGATAATGGCGAACATGATGCTGATATTTCTAGAGAGGATATTCTTTCTAAAGGAATTGTATCAGAAGAAGATTATTTGATTTTAGAAAAATATACTCGAGCGTTATTTCAGAGAGGAAGTGAAATTGCGGGTAGTCGAGGATTAATTTTAGTGGATACAAAATATGAATTTGGTAAGAACAAAGAAGGAGTAATTGTTTTAATTGACGAAATACATACGCCAGATTCTTCTCGCTATTTTTATGCAGAAGGTTACCAAGACAGACAAAATAACGGTGAAGAACAAAAGCAATTATCAAAAGAGTTTGTTCGTCGTTGGTTGATTGAAAATGGTTTTCAAGGACAAGAAGGACAACAAATTCCAGATATGACAGAAGCTTATATACAATCCGTATCCGAAAGGTATATCGAATTATATGAAAATATACTAGGAGAAAAGTTCTTAAAAGCACCAATTGATACTATAGCACAACGTATCGATAAAAATGTTTTAGACTATTTAAACGCTAATTCTTAAGAAGCCCCGTAATAGAAACAAGTAGATCTTTATCGTAGATAGTATAGTAATCCGCAATTCAATTTTGAATTGCGGATTTTTTTTTAGCATTAATTTATGTCTGAGAGTAGCAACAATAGTACTGATTGTTAGTCTAATAGATGACTTGCTATTTAATTTATTTTAAAGTAAAAAAACAAAATGTTAATAATAAGTTAAATTTAAGTACTATGTGAAACATAATACCTGTTTTTAGATATATATTTGCATAGGATATTATTATATGATTTTTAATATTTCAAAATAATCAATCAAAAAAACAATCAAAAAACAATTACTTAAAAATTTTAATCATGAAAAATTTATTTTTAAACATCGGAATCGCATTTGTATCTATGACTACTGTTTGTAATGCAGCAAGCAATTTGCAATTAAGTCAAATTACTAACCCACTTCAAAATGAAATTACGACCTCTGCTGAGAAAGGTGTAATACAAAAACCTGTAATAAACGAAGAAGTACAAGCTTTTAACCCCGAAACTGTAATTCCATATCAAGCTACATCTATAAACGAGATTATAATTGAAAATGATAAAATCACAGAGAATAAATCATCAGAAGATATTGATTTTATAAATTATGTAGCAGCAATGAAAGAAGTTGTTGCACAAACGGATCTAATAACCGAAAACACGGAATCTAACGAAGTGTATCCGCTTAACTTTTACAGAAATATTCAAGAAGAGATCACACAATTAGATCTAATTACTGAAAACACAATCAATGAAGAAATCAGACCATTAGATTTTAAAAAGATTAATAAAAATACGATAAATAGCGTTTTTACTTCTAAAACTTTCGTTGGAATGAATTAATAGACATAGAATTCAGCTTATCTAGAATCGGGCAAATAGCCAATAAAAAAGCACCATTAAAAGTAATGATGCTTTTTTTTATGTTCAAAAAACAAGAGTTTATATTTTTTCTAATTGCTTGTCTTGCATTTTTGAAAAGAAAATTAATGCCGCTACAGCACCTATAGTTGCAAACAACATATCCGACTGAGTGTCCCAGATATCACCTTGTGTACCTAAAAATGAATCGCCACTTCCTCCCGAAGTAATAGAAACAAACCATTCAATCCACTCATAAGAGGCGCTAATTGCTAGGCAGATACAAACAATTATAAAATTAAAAAAGCTTTTATTACTAATTACTTTCTTTCGAATAAACAACTCTCGAATAATCATTGCGGGTATAAACCCTTGTGCAAAATGACCCAATTTATCATAATTATTTCTACTTTGATGAAATGTTTCTTTTATGAAATCGAAAAAAGGAACTTCCGCATAAGTATAATGACCACCAATTAAAAGTATGATACAATGAATTAAAATCAAAGTGTAAGTAAAATTGGTAAATCTAAATATTTTAAATGTGAATAGGAGAATCATAACACCTATTATGGCCGGAATAATTTCAAGAAAACATGTAAGTCCTTCTTTTGGGTTTATAATCGTCCAAGTAAGGATAATAGCAAATAGTGCTAATAGAATATATAGATATTTCATTAATATTATTAGCTATTATTTAAAATACGAAAAGGTTTCATTATTCTCAATTTTCAACAATGTTTCATAAATCAATTTTATTACATTTTCTACATCTTCACGATGCACCATTTCCACAGTAGTGTGCATATAACGTAAGGGTAAAGAGATCAATGCCGAAGCTACACCACCATTACTATAAGCAAAAGCATCTGTGTCTGTACCTGTAACTCGAGACGAAGCCAATCGTTGAAACGGGATGTTTTTTTCGACAGCAGTATCTATAATTAGCTCTCTTAAATTATTTTGCACCGCGGGAGCATAAGTAATCACCGGACCTTTACCAATCTTAGTTTCACCCTCAATTTTCTTTTCAATCATAGGAGTAGTCGAGTCGTGACAAACATCTGTTACAATCGCAACGTTTGGTTTGATTGTTTGCGTAATCATTTCAGCACCTCTTAATCCCACTTCTTCTTGAACAGAATTGGTGATGTACAGTCCAAAAGGTAATTTAATATTATTTTCATGCAGTAAACGCGCCACTTCAGCAATCATAAAACCTCCCATTCGATTATCAATAGCACGACAAACAAATTTGTTTTCGTTCAAAATCATAAATTCATCAGGATACGTAATTACACAACCTACATGAACGCCCATTTTTTCTACTTGTTCTTTGTTTTCACAACCCAAATCGATAAAAATGTTACTAATTTTAGGACTTTCTTCCTTATCTCTATTACGAGTATGAATAGCAGGCCAGCCAAAAACACCTTTAACAATTCCGTTTTTAGTGTGAATATTTACACGTTTTGATGGCGCAATTTGGTGATCAGAACCTCCGTTTCGTATTACATAAATCATTCCCTCATCGGTGATATAATTAACGTACCATGCAATCTCATCGGCATGTCCTTCAATCACAACTTTGTATGGCGCATCAGGATTAATGACTCCTACAGCCGTTCCGTATGTATCGGTGATGAAAGTGTCTACATACGGTTTTAAATAATTCATCCATAGTTTTTGTCCTTCTGCTTCAAAACCAGTCGGGGAGGGGTTATTCAAATAGTTTTCTAAAAACTTCAAAGACGATGCTTTTAATATAGATTCTGCACTCATAATATTTATTTTTTTGCTAAATTATAAATTTGCTATTAGAGTTGCATATATAATGTATAATTTTGTGCTAAAATTATTCCTCTTATGAAGCTTTTTAAAATTTCAGTATTCTGTTTTTTTGCATCGTTTACGTTATATTCCCAAGAAATTAAAAGAGACACAACTCAAATGGGCTATGTGTTAACAGAAAATGATACCATACTTGGCGACACCATTCAATTACCCGAAATAATAATTGAAAGACATAAGCTAAGTGATGCCGATCAAAAGCAATTTTTGATGTTGCGTAATAGAGTATTAGTTACTTATCCCTATGCAAGAGTTGCCGCGGAAAGATTAACTGCTTTAAATAAAGGCATGGACAAATTCACAAACAATCGTGACAAGAAAAAATACTTTAAAATTGTAGAAGATTATATGACCAATGAATTCGAGGCTAGGCTTAAAAAATTATCCAAAAAACAAGGTCAAATTTTAGTAAAATTAATAGACAGACAAACAGGAACCACAACCTACGATTTAATTAAAAACTTAAAAAGCGGCTGGAAAGCCTTTTGGTCAAATTCGGCAGCCAGTGTTTTTAATATAAATTTAAAAGCAAAATACCAGCCGTATGAAGACAATGAGGATTACCTAATCGAGACCATACTAGTGCGTGCTTTCGAATCTGGCCGATTGAGAAACCAAACCCCAGCGCACCCCATAGATTATGATGACCTCAATGCCGCATGGGAAGCAAAAGCGAGCAAATAAAAGTCAAACACTTTTCATATACAAGACAACTATCATTACAATAGTTGTCTTTTTTTATTATAAGAATAAGTTTCAGGAGCTATTCCTGCTATCCGCTATATCTTTTTATCCGTCTCGTCTTAGGGACTAGACGGATAAAAAGGATGCCGCTTTTATCAGGGCTAGGGCTGTAGTTTTTCATAAAAGCAAAGAGACACCTTATATATAGAGAAGAAAACCAAACAAAAGAAAGCCAAACCCACCTTTATATATAAAATATAAAAATCCGTGTATTCGAGTTAGCGAATCCGCCTCCATCCGCGTCCCAACAACGCTATCCTTCGCCCAAAGAAACTAAAACAAACTGCCCCGGCACAGCAAACCATCAAAACCACAATCCAATTCACAAAACTTCAACTCCTAACCAGCCATAAATCAACACCTTAAAAAATAATCAAAAAATACTTTAAAAAGGGCATTGTTTAACTGAATAAAGTAGCTACTTTTGCACCCGCAACAGCGCACACGTTCTTAATAAATCTTGACAAGTAGTAAGAATTAAATAAGAAAATTTATTTTCAAAAAAAGATTCAAAAAAGCTTGTGAGAAATAAAAACGTAGCTTACTTTTGCACCCCGCTAAAAGCGCAACGTTCCTTGAAAAACTGGATAAGAAAAAGAGAAGTAAATGAAAATA
>JBBSSR010000042.1:0-30257 GCA_038241955.1 Flavobacteriales bacterium
GCATTGTATACGTCAAATCCTTTTACAGATCGTGCTGAAGCAGCATATTTATCGCCACTTTTTGTAAAAACCAATGTGGGTCGATAATACGTTTCTATAAGTCTAGACGCCACAATTCCGATAACTCCTTTGTGCCAATCTTCTTGAAAAACAACGGAAGTAAAGTTTTTTTCTTCGTCATTTTCGATGATTTGTAAGAGTGCTTCTTTTGTAATTAGTTTGTCGAGGTCTTTTCGCTCGGAGTTGTATTGCTCAATTTCAGAAGCAAATTGTTGTGCTTGCTCAAAATCAAATTCGGTTAACAATTCCACAGCATGATTGCCATGCTTGATGCGACCGGCGGCGTTAATTCGGGGTGCAATTATAAAAACTACATCCGTTATATCTAGTGTTTTTTTCTTAATTTGATGAATCAACGCTTTAATTCCAGGACGCGGCTCAGTATTGATCACTTGTAATCCAAAATACGCTAAGACTCGGTTTTCACCTGTCATTGGTACAATATCAGCAGCAATTGCAGTGGCCACCAAGTCTAAATACAATACAAGATCTTCTATTGTTTGGTTTCTGTTGCTTCCTAATGCCTGAATTAGTTTAAACCCAACGCCACAACCACACAATTCATCATACGGATAGTGACAATCTTGACGTTTTGGATCCAAAACAGCAATGGCTTCTGGTAAAAACTCTCCTGGTCTGTGGTGATCACAAATAATGAAATCAATGTTTCGCTCTTTTGCGTAAGCGACATGATCGATGGATTTTATACCACAATCCAAAGCAATAATTAAAGAAAAACCGTTATCATCTGCAAAATCAATTCCTTTAAAAGAAATACCATAACCTTCAGCATAACGGTCAGGAATATAAGTGGCAACATTTGGGTAATAGCTTCTTAAATAGGAAGAAACGAGGGAAACGGCTGTAGTTCCATCGACATCATAATCGCCAAAAACAAGAATATTTTCTTCGTTTTTAATTGCTAATTCGATTCGTTCTACGGCTTTATCCATATCCCTCATTAAAAAAGGATCGTGCAAATGGTCTAAACTCGGACGAAAAAATCGTTTTGCATCCTCGTAGGTTTCTATACCGCGTTGTACCAATAGCGTCGCTACAAAATCCTCTACATTCAACACTTCAGCCAAGTGCTTTACTTTGTCTTCAGAAGGTTTTGGTTTAATGGTCCAACGCATTAGCTTTAGTGTTTTAGTTAGAATATTGATTTTATATTTCAGAAATCAAAAACAGTTGTTCAAAATTTTAAATCTATTATTTTAATTTCAAGGCATTGTTTTCAAAATTAATTCCATCCCAACCGGTTTTCATAAAGTTGCGAATATTTTGATGATTCGTTCCGTTTGGATATTTTAAAACTTCTTCGAAATAATACGATCCAAAACAGGCTAACGTTTCTGCTTGAGATAAATTTTGCAATTGAGCAAAAGCAAATAATTTACAAGAACCTGAATTTTCTGCTGCTGTATTGTGTTGCTCTCCATTTTTAAATGCAGTTAGAAAAATATGTAGCTTTTTTCTATGGTTGCAATGGCTTCTGCAAATGATATTGTTGTTGGAGTTTCTTTTAATTTTTGTAAAAACAAGTCACTATTCATAAGAAATATTTTTTATGATTTTAAAATTTTGAAGCAATATCTTCAGCAGCAGCAATTGCTCCATCCATATAACCGGGATTATGAGCCGCAGTTTCTGAGCCTGAAATATACAATTTATCGTTTAGAAATGGAGTCTGATAAATGGCATGACCATTGTTTTGATGTCCCATTACAAGTGAATCGTAAGGATAAAAAACCAACGAATCTTCTCGCCACACTTTTTCGTGGTATCCCACATAATTTGATGCTGCCTGACCAAAGCATTTTACTAATTGAGCGATAACTTTTGCTTTTCGATCTTCTATAGAAAACGTATGTGCACCTCCATTTAGAAAACCTTTTAATGCGAAACCGTTATTATCAAAAGTGCTGTGATCGTACATTTCATTAATTATACTTGCTTGACTAAATAAAGTGCCAGAGAAACCATTTTCTCGCCAAAAAGGGCTAGCATATTCGACAGCAAATTTTATAGATTCGCCCATCCATGTATGTGTTTCTTGTGCTAGTTGCAGTAAGGATTGGGGTAATTTAGGGTCGAATTGAATTGTGTTTACCAATAAATTAGGAGGTACTGTTGTAATTACCGTAGCTGCTAAATAGCGATTGCCGTTAGCGTCTAAAACTTCTAATTGTTCTCCTTTTTGTGTAATCGTAGCGACTGTAGTTTGGGTTTTTATATTTTGCAAACCTACTTCGGAGATTAATTTTTCAATTAACAGTTTAGTTCCACCAACGATTCGGTAAGACGGCTCTTCGGAATCTGGAATTTCAAACTTTTGCGGAGGCACAAACGACATCGTTTCAAATAAAGAAATGCCTTGAGTATGCTGTTTGAAATATTTTACATGTAGTTCCTCTAGAAGATGCAGTAAATAGGTGTGCTGTCTTCCAAACCATGTCGCGCCCATCTCCATTGTTGCAGTAGACGATCCTGTAATTGTTTCTATACGTCCGCCAATTCTGTCACTAGCTTCTAGTATTACAGGTTCTATACCTTTTTTGCGTAACAAATAAGCAGTCGTTAAACCAGTTAGTCCAGCTCCAATAATTATAATTTTTGGATTGCTCATTTTTTACTTTTCTTCCGAAAATTTATTTTTCTTTGGTTCTTTTACAATTGTTTTTCCTGCAACTACAACCACAATTTCACCTCTTGGTGCTATTTTTTCAAAGTGAGTTAGCACTTCACGAGTGGTGCCACGAACATTTTCTTCGTGCAATTTGGATAATTCTCTACAAACGCAAATGATGCGATCTTCACCAAAATGGGTACAAAATTCGGCTAGTGTTTTTAGTAATTTATGCGGAGAAACATACAATATCATTGTTCGAGTTTCTTCGGCAAGTTCTAAATATCTGGTTTGTCTTCCTTTTTTTTCGGGGAGGAAACCTTCAAAAACAAATTTATCGTTGGGTAATCCGCTATTCACAAGTGCAGGCACAAAAGCAGTTGCACCGGGTAAACATTCTACGGCTATTCCGTTTTCAATACAAGCACGTGTTAGTAAAAACCCAGGATCTGAAATTGCAGGTGTTCCCGCATCTGAGATTAAGGCAATGGTTTCTCCTGCTTTCAAACGCGAAATTAAGTTCTCTATGGTTTTGTGTTCATTGTGCATGTGATGGCTGTACATGTGTGTGCCAATCTCGAAATGTTTTAGCAATTTCCCGCTTGTACGCGTATCTTCGGCTAGAATCAAATCGACTTCTTTAAGTATGCGAATGGCTCGAAAGGTCATGTCTTCGAGATTGCCAATAGGAGTAGGGACTATATATAATTTTGACATGAAAGGAAATTTGTAATGAGGAAATGATTTTTAGAACGATAAAAATTTCTTTTCTATAATTTCCATAAAACGTTGTTCATACTCTTCTTTTCCATCCCAATTGTTGTAATCTGGTTTTACCATTTCGTCAATGAAACTCTTAGTTTCCTGAAAAGTGTCCAAGGTAATAAGTTGGTTCAAAACGCGGTTGTAATCCTCGTTATTTCCTCCAAAAAGATGTTTAACAAATGCAATTCTATCGTTTAAACCAATCACAATTCCTTTCGCTAATTTATCGTTTAACGTAATAGATTTTGTCTCTTGTCTTTGTAGAAACGTTTGATCTTCATTAGCATGTGGCTCTTGCTGGAAATTAAAAGCAGTTTCGACTTCAACGGGATTCGATTCTGGTTTGTTATCGAAATGAGAAGCTTTTACAAACTGTGTATCGATGAAATTTCCACCCAAAATATCTTCAAACGAAATTTGAACAGCTTCTGGTTTTTTTACAGCTTCTGTTTGCACTTCTGGGGAAGACGCTGCTTCAACTTCCTCCACAATTGGAGTAGTTTCTTCTAATGGTTGGATTTCATCTACAGGTTGACTTTGATTCAACTCGAAAGTAGTTTCGTTATTTTCTTCAGTAGTATTTTCATGTGAAATCTCCTCGTTTTCACCAAGTGCAGTTTCTTCCACTTTATCTAATTCGAAAGCAGGTTTACTGTTTTCTTCACTACTATCTTTATCTGAAATTTCGTTGTTGTCAGCAGCTGCAATTTCTTCAATTTCATCTAATTCAAAAGCAGGTTTAATTATTTCTTCCTCAGTAATGACAGGGGTTTCTGTATTTTTCTGATCAGTCGGTACCTCTAATGAAGCAGTTTGCTTAGTATTGATTTCTTCATTTTCCTCTAAGTCTGTCGGAGTTTTATCATTCGATGCAACAACTTCTTCAGTATTAAAAATTTGCGCTACTTCTGCTTCCATCTCCGCAAGACCAATTGTTGGTTTTACTTCACCAAAATGTTCGTCTACAAATCGTAAAACAGCTAGTTTTTCGTATAATTTTTGAGTTTCTAAATACAATTGATTGATATCAGATTTATTTTTTAGCTGTAATATTCTGTGAGCAATGCTGATCAAATCGGCTTCCAATCTTTTTTTCATAACTTTTAAATTATAATGAATAAGGCTTTTTTTAATTTTCGTTCGTTGCAATTCGCCATAGGAACAATCGGTATGGCTAAAACTATTTTTATTTTTTGAAATAAACCTTCCTGAATCTTCGATTTGATAAAAATTATCTACTTTTGAAACGAGGTAAAAACAGTTAATTACCTGGTCGATTTATTGCCGTTACAAAGTAATAAAAACTATTCATTTTTTAAGGTAGAAAAATACAAAATGTTTCTCGAAAATACAGTAAATCATAAAGAACAATTTGGTTGGATCGAAGTCATCTGTGGCTCCATGTTTTCAGGTAAAACCGAGGAGCTTATCCGTAGATTAAAAAGAGCACAATTTGCAAAGCAAAAAGTAGAGATTTTTAAACCGGCTATCGACACTCGTTACCATGATGAAATGGTGATTTCTCATGACAGCAATGAAATTCGTTCTACACCCGTTCCTGCTGCCGCAAACATTGCTATTTTGGCACAAGGATGTGATGTGGTTGGTATTGATGAAGCACAGTTTTTTGATGACGAAATTGTTACCATTTGTAATGACCTTGCCAATCAAGGGATTCGTGTGATTGTTGCCGGTCTAGATATGGACTTTAAAGGGAATCCTTTTGGACCTATGCCCGCACTTATGGCTACAGCCGAATATGTGACGAAGGTGCACGCTGTTTGTACCCGCACGGGAAACTTAGCCAATTATAGTTTTCGTAAAACAGATAATGATAAATTGGTTATGCTTGGTGAAACCGAAGAATATGAGCCACTGAGTCGTGCAGCCTATTATCACGCGATGCGGAAAGATGCGGAGAAGTAAGTTTTAATTGCCGGTATATTTCCATTGTTATTTTATAAATTCAAATTAAAAGAGAATAATTGCGATTTGATTTTTATAACTTTGATATTCTAAAAAAACGGAAGATTTAGAACTGTTTTTTGAATTTTAATGAAATTGTCAAAAAATAGAATTGAAAACTTTACCATTCACATGAATCTATCCCTAAAAAAAATCATAGCCATTCTCAATACCGAGCAAATTGGGACTACTGAGGATCTAGAAATTGATCATATTTCTATAGACAGTCGTTCTTTGCAAAATGGACCACAAACATTATTTTTTGCATTAGTTGGCCCCAATAATGATGCCCATTTATACCTTAACGATTTAATTGACAAGGGTGTTCTACACTTTGTGGTTAATTATATTCCCAAAGGTCTCGAGGGTAAAGCTAATTTTCTAGTTGTAGACAATACACTCTTCGCATTACAACAAACTGCGGCTTATTACAGAAGTCTTTTTTCTTTCCCAATAATAGGTATTACGGGAAGTAACGGTAAAACAATTGTAAAAGAATGGCTCAACTTTCTATTGAGATTCGATTACAGAATAATCCGAAGTCCAAAAAGTTATAACTCTCAAGTGGGAGTAGCCTTGTCCGTTCTTGCTATTAATGAAAAACATGATCTGGGTATTTTTGAAGCTGGTATTTCGACTATTTCAGAAATGAATAAACTCGAAAAAATTATTCAACCAACTATTGGAATCTTAACAAACATTGGTTCGGCACACGATGAAGGATTCGAAAATACAGAACGGAAAATCAAGGAGAAAATGTTGCTTTTTATGCATTCTGAGATAGTTATTTATCAAAAAAATGATGTAGTAGAATCGTTTATTCTTCCTGAAACAAAAGCAATTTCTTGGTCTTTTACAGATGAAACAGCTACAGTTTTTGTTTCCAAAAAAGAACATACATACGAAAATACGCTTGTTGAATATAATTATAAAGGAACGGTTTCCTCTTTGCAAATTCCTTTCGTAGATGATGCTTCGATAGAAAATGTGATTTCATGTCTTTTGGTTTTGCTGTATTTGAAATACGATTCTGAAACCATTCAAAACCGAATTGGTTTGCTGTATCCGATAGAAATGCGTTTGAAAGTTAAAAACGGAATCAATAACTGCAGCATAATTGACGATAGTTATAGTTCCGACTTTCAATCTTTAAAAATAGCCTTCGATTTTTTAGAAAGTCAAAAACAACATCCAAGAAAAACAGTTATTCTTTCCGATATTTTTCAAAGCGGATTGTCTAATGAAATCTTGTATTCTAAAGTCGCTGACTTAATTATTTCTAATAAAATAAGTCGTGTGATTGGAATTGGGAATATGATTTCAGACTTAAAAAGAAAGCTTCCGAATGCTTCTTTTTATAAAGATACCAATGAATTTTTAGACCATTTGGATGAATTGACTTTTGAAAATGAATCCATTTTAATTAAAGGATCACGGTCTTTTCAATTTGAGCAAATAGTATCCGCGCTAGAAGAGAAAACACATGAAACTGTTTTAGAAATAAATCTGAATGCAATAAGTCATAATTTTAATTTTTTTAAAGCGAAACTAAAACCCTCCACAAAAATGATGGCGATGGTCAAAGCTTTTGGTTATGGAAATGGCGGATTTGAAATTGCAAAATTACTAGAATACCATCGAATTGATTATTTAGGAGTGGCTTTCGCCGATGAAGGAATAGCTTTAAAAACGGAGGGAATTACATTGCCAATTATGGTTCTGAATCCCGAGAGTACAAGTTTTGCAGCTATTATTCAGCATCAGCTGGAACCAGAAATATATACTTTGAAAGGTTTGAAGGCCTTTTTGAAAATTGCAGAACAAAAGAAATTAAATAATTTTCCGATACATATAAAAATAGATACTGGAATGCACCGATTGGGATTTGAGGCCAATACAATTGATGATTTGATAGCCACTTTAAAAGGAAATAAAACGGTAAAAGTTAAAAGTATTTTATCGCATTTAGCCACTAGTGATGATGCAGAACATAAGGATTTTGCTTTGTATCAAATTGATTTATTCGAAAAATTATCTTCGAAATTAATGGATGAATTGCAAATTACTCCGATTCGACATATTTTGAACACTTCGGGAATTAGTAATTTTCCACAGGCGCAATATGATATGGTACGCCTAGGGATCGGGCTTTATGGAGTTTCTAATGACTTGGAAGAACAAAAAGAGTTAGAAAATGTTGGTACTTTAAAATCAATTGTATCCCAAATGAGAACGATAAAAGCGGGTGAAAGCGTAGGGTATGGAAGACGCTTTATCGCCGATAAACAAACTCAAATTGCTACAATTCCTATTGGTTACGCCGATGGAATTTCTAGACATTGGGGGAATGGCTTGGGCTTAGTGACTATAAATAATCAAAAAGCTCCTATTGTAGGAAATATTTGTATGGATATGTTAATGGTTGATACTACCGCTATTCCTTGCAAAGAAGGAGATTCTGTGATTATTTTTGGCGAAAGCCCGACAATTACTTTTATGGCGAATCAATTGCAGACGATTCCTTATGAAATTATGACGAGTATTTCGCAAAGAGTGAAACGTGTTTTTTATCGTGAGTAGATTTTTTTTAATATATTCGTGATTACTTTAATCAATAAAACTTTTAAATATGGGAATGTTATCAGAATTTAAGGCGTTTGCTATGAAAGGCAATGTAGTAGATCTTGCAATAGCTGTTATTATTGGCGGTGCTTTCGGGAAAATCATTAGTTCATTGATAGAAAATGTGATTACTCCACTTTTACTAAAACCAGCATTGGATGCTGCGAATTTGTCAAGAATAGAAGAGCTTACTGCTTTTGGAGGTGTTAAATACGGACTGTTTATTTCGGCGGTTATTAACTTTGTTATCATTGCCTTTGTATTGTTTTTAATTATAAAAGGAATGAATGCTACTAAAAAGAAGGAAGTCGAAGCTCCTGCCGCACCAGTAGGCCCAACACAAGAAGAATTATTGATTCAAATTAGAGATTTGTTGAAGAAATAGTTTTAATAAGGGTCTAAGTCTACAAAAGTATTTATTGTGAAATGATTAAATCTTAGGAACTTAGTGTCGCAGAAAGTTAGCAACTTAAAACAGAAAAGCCACTTCTAAAAGAGTGGCTTTTCTGTTTTGTTTGATTTATAACATTTTGTTATTTTTTGTGAACACGCTTGTTATGTTTTGAATATACCCTACTTTTGTAGTTAGAAAACAAACATACAATTATAAAATACATACGATGAGAATAGCAGTTGTAGGAGCTACCGGAATGGTTGGCGAAATAATGTTGAAAGTATTGGCAGAAAGAAATTTTCCTGTTACCGAATTAATTCCTGTTGCATCTGAGAAATCAATAGGAAAAGAAATTGAATTTCAAGGGAAAAAATATAAAGTTGTAGGAATGCAAACTGCAGTAGATATGAAAGCTGATATTGCTTTATTTTCCGCAGGCGGAGATACTTCACTGGAATGGGCACCAAAATTTGCAGCTGCTGGAACTACTGTTATTGATAATTCATCGGCATGGAGGATGGATCCAACTAAGAAATTAATTGTTCCAGAAATTAATGCATCAGAATTGACAGCAGCAGATAAGATTATTGCAAATCCAAACTGTTCTACCATACAAATGGTTCTAGTATTGTCGCCATTACACAAAAAATACAATATCAAACGCGTCATCGTTTCTACCTACCAATCGATCACTGGAACTGGTGTGAAAGCAGTTCAACAATTCGAAAATGAAGTGGCAGGAATAGATGGAGATATGGTATACAAATATAAAATCAATAGAAACTGTATTCCACATTGTGATAGTTTTGAAGAAAACGGATATACCAAAGAAGAAATGAAATTGGTTCGTGAGACTCAAAAAATTCTAGGAGACAGAACTATTGCTGTAACGGCAACTGCTGTTCGTGTGCCCGTTGTTGGCGGACATAGTGAAGCGGTAAATGTTGAGTTTACTAATGATTTTGATGTTTCTGATGTTAGAAGGATTTTGCACGATACCGATGGAGTGGTTGTCCAAGACAATTTAGATACATTTACCTATCCTATGCCAAGATATGCAGAAGGTAAAAATGATGTATTTGTAGGTAGAATTCGCCGCGACGAAAGTCAAGAGAATACATTAAATATGTGGATCGTTGCTGATAATCTGAGAAAAGGTGCTGCGACTAACACAATTCAAATTGCAGAATATTTAATTGCAGCAAAATTGGTTTAATTCTTTTAGACACTTTAATAAATATAAAAACTACAACTTTAAACGGTTGTAGTTTTTTTGTTTTGTTACCTTTGTGGCGATGAAAAGAAAACTGCTGATATTAAATCTTTCTTTGGTAGTACTACTATTATTTACAATAGTGGTGCAATCGTTTGACAGTATTGGCCATTTACAAGAGCAGTTTTCTCAAAAAGAATGTCATCACACCTATAATTCTAAGTCGGAGTTTACGCATCAACATCACAATTTTGATCATTGTTATGTCTGTCAATTTCAATTTAGCAGTTCGATTGTTCCTAGAGATTTTAGTTTTCAATTGTATAATTCGAGTACTAAAATCCCCTATTTATTTGCAAATCCCGAAGCCATTATTTCCTTTTCGGGTAGTTTATATTCCCATCGCGGACCTCCAAATTGTGTTTAAGTAACAATATTATTTTAGAGTTGCTTTATTTTAAATTATGTTCCATCGCCAACACTTTCTTTTTTGAGATTTTGTTGCGTTACTAATTATTTATAAAATAGTTTCAATCTTCATTTGCTTTTTTAAAAGTATTTTGTTTTGAAACAACACAATTATTCTATATGAAAAAATATATAATAGTCCTATTTTTAGGGCTCACCTCTTTTTTACAAGCACAAAATACGTTATCGGGAAAAGTAACCGATTCAAATAAAAATGCATTAAGTGGGGTTTCCGTTTATGCTTCCGAACTAAATCAATCAACAATTACGGATGAAAACGGAGCTTACTATTTAAAGAATCTTCCCAATGGAGAATTAAAGATAACCTTTTCGTATGTGGGTTTTGCAAAACAAAACAAAACGATTGGTAAAATTCAGAATGTACAAACACTTGATATTACATTAGAAGAAACACCTTTTGAAATGGATGAAGTAATTGTTTCAACACCTTTTACAAAATTGCAGTCACAAAATGTGATGAAAGTAGATCGTGAAAGTGTAAAATCAATGCAAGAAAAAGGAACAGCAACCTTAATAGAAGGTTTGGCTACTATTCCAGGAGTTTCTCAAATTTCGACAGGAACATCCATAGGGAAGCCTGTTATTCGTGGGCTAAGTGGCAATCGTGTTTTGGTTTATACACAAGGGGTACGGCTAGAAAATCAACAGTTTGGGGATGAGCATGGCTTGGGTCTGAATGATGCTGGTGTAGAAAGTGTTGAGGTTATCAAAGGTCCGGCGTCACTGCTCTACGGTTCTGATGCGCTAGGTGGTGTGTTGTTTTTTAACGCTGAAAAATTTGCATCGGCGAATTCATTTGAGGGAGATTTTGGACATCGATTATTTTCGAATACGTTAGGCAGTAGCACTACTTTGGGATTGAGAACTTCCACGGAGCATTGGAAATATTTGATTCGTGGTGCTTATAACATTCAATCCGATTATAAAATTCCCGATGGTGATCGCGTTACCAATACTCGTTTTCAAGAAATGGATTTCAAGACTGGAATTGGATATAGCAATGCTAAATTTTCTAGTGTTTTGAGATACAATTTCAATAATTTAGATCTAGGGATTCCTGAGAATGGCATTGCGGATCAGAGTCAGGCCAAAAAGCCAATGTATCCGAAGCAAGGCGTTTACAATAATTTATTTTCGTTAAACAATACCTTGTACTTTAGTAATTCAAAAATGGATGTAAATCTGGGGTATATTAAGAATGATCGTTCTGAGTTTGAGGACAGTGATGTTGCCGTTTTGCACATGATTTTAAACACATTCGATTATAATATTAAATACTACCTACCAACGGTTGGGAAAATACAGTCCATCGTGGGTGTTCAAGGAATGTCTCAAGAAAATAAAAATCTAGGCGAAGAATTATTGATTCCGAATGCAACGACAAATGACTTTGGTATTTTTGGAACTGGAATTTATGATTGGGGCGTAAATTCTTTGCAAGCCGGAATTCGGTATGATTACCGACATTTAATTACCGAAGAAAACGGAACAGTTGGCGAAGAAGGTTATTTTGAACCTCTCGATAAAAAGTATGATAGTTTTAATGTTTCGCTTGGTTATAAAACCGATTTTGCAGAAGCATTGACGTTTCGATTAAATGCAGCAACAGGCTTTAAAGCACCAACATTGGCAGAATTATCTTCGAATGGGGTACACGAAGGAACTTTTCGATATGAAATTGGGAATCCTAATTTAAAGACAGAACAAAATCTGCAAACTGATTTGGATTTAGAATACAAAATAAGCCATTTCGAATTTAGCGTGAGTGGCTTTTACAACCATATTTACGATTATATATACGGTTCGCCAACTGGAGTAGAAGTAGATGGATTTCAGGTATATGATTACATTCAGAATAATGCCAATTTGTATGGAGGAGAAATTGCACTGCATTTCCATCCACATCCATTGGATTGGTTGCATTACGAAACTAGTTTTGAAACCGTTACTGGGAAATTACAAGATGGCGGTTATTTGCCTCAAATTCCTGCTAACAATTGGAATAATACCATGAAGTTTGATTTTACAGATACTAAATGGCTTCATGATGGTTTTGCTACTCTTAATGTTTCTACCACTTTTAGTCAAGAGAAAGTAAGCGGATATGATATTTCATCAGAAGATTACACATTTTTGAACGCTGGTTTTGGAGGTAAAATAAATTTAGGGAAAGCGGCTTTTGATGTAAATGTGAATGGTAATAATTTATTAAATAAAACCTATGTACCGCATTTGTCACGTTTGGCAAATGATGGAATTCCAAACATAGGAAGAAATTTTGTTTTAGGATTTAAGTTTAAGTTTTAATGGCTTTAGGTTTAATTCCTCGAAGCCGTAATTGGTTTTTTTAACACAGTTTTCAAGAAAGCGGAGCGACTTTGACGGAGAGCTTCTTACCTTTTTTAGCCATTAAGAAATTTAGAAAATTAAGAATATCATCTTAACAAAACTTAATTTCTTAATGGTTTTAAAAAAGAGTTAGATAGAATTTACAGATTAAAAATAATTTTTTTAAAGTTTGTGAATCTGTGACTCCGCAACTAATTAGTTTGTAGTTTTAAAATGCATAAAGTTTTGCATTCCTTGCTTATGACCTTGCACATCTTGCGGTAAAATGTAAGCTATAATAAATGAGAAACCCCAATACCAAATCGGTATTGGGGTTTTCTGTTATAACAAACACAAATATAAAATAGGCTATTTTATTTATTCTCACCCCAACTCTCTCCAAAGGAGAGGGAGCAAAGATTGGATTATTTTAAATTTTAGTTTGGTATTAATTATGATTGCGAAGATATATCTGTTCGATTGATTTTTGTAACAAAATCGTTGTTTTATCAAATTGTTTAGATTCCAAAAAGAAGTAGTTTAGCTTCAACAAAAACAAGAATAATGAAAGGAGAAATTTTACAATCTGAGATCATTTTAGAAAACGATAAAGTTTTATTAATTCCTTTTGAAAACGAAAGAAACATCGAACTCAAATCAATTATTTTTGATGATGAAATATGGGAATACATGGGAATGTATGTGCGAAATGATGGCGATTTTAAGAACTATATAGAAAATACTTTACAAGAAAAGGCAGACGGAATATGTTATCCATTTTTGATAATTGATAAAAGCACAAATGAAGTTGCGGGCAGTACGAGATATGGCTATTTAAACTATTCAAGTCAAAAATGTGAAATTGGCTGGACATGGTATGGTAAAGAATTTCAAGGAACGGGATTAAATAAAGCCTGCAAATATGAGTTATTAAACTTTGGTTTTGAAAACATTCATTTTAAAAGAATACAATTTAGTGCCGATCTTGAAAATAAAAAATCTCAAAGAGCAATAGAAAAATTAGGAGCTTTAAAAGAAGGTTTGTTTAGAAATAATTATATCGATTCTGAAGGGAACAGTAAAGATGACGTGTATTACAGTATTATTTCAGAAGATTGGAAAACTATTAAAGAAGAGTATTTTTCAGAATATTAAGATAAATGGTATTTAGTATTAATGTGTTTTATTCAATAGTTGGATAAATTATCTTGAACTGTATTATAGATGTACACAAAAATTCCAAATGTTTGTCGTTTAGCCCTGATCGAAGCGGCATCCTTTGTTTTTTTTCTTTAAAAAAGCAAAGATATAGTGTAGAGCAGGAGGAGTTTTATTGAAAAACGACCTGTTTTGCTCCTAGAAAAGAAGTGCACTCAATATTTTATTGTGCCAATTTGTTTCATGATTCGAACAATTTTCGATTTTCTATTGTTGATATAAGAGGAAGAACTCGTTGCTTTAAATTTCCTTGGATTAGGCAAAATGGCTGCGATTCCCGCAGCTTGAACCATAGTAAGCGTAGACGCATCTTTGCGATACCAATGCTCTGTTGCGGCATAAGCACCGTAAACGCCGTCACCCATTTCTATGCTGTTGAGGTAGACTTCCATAATGCGTTCTTTGCCCCAAATAATTTCTATCAAAACCGTAAAATAGGCTTCTAAACCTTTTCGTAAATAGCTGCGACCTTGCCAAAGAAAAACATTTTTGGCTGTTTGTTGGGATATGGTACTTCCACCTTTTATTCTTCGACCTCTTTCGTTGCTTTTATACGCTTTTTGCATAGCGGTAAAGTCAAAACCATTGTGATTCAGGAAAGTGCCATCTTCACTGGCGATAACGGCTTTTTGTAAATTGACGGAAATTTTTTCAATAGGCTCCCAATTGTGATCAAAATAGATTTCTTTTCCATCCATTTTGTTTTCTATAGCGCGAATTACCATTAGTGGGGTAAAGAATACGGGGACAAATTTATAAAGGACAACGAAGAATATTGAAAGTCCGAAAAACCACAGTATGAATTTCAATAAAAACCATTTTACTTTGGTCATAAAACCGCTCGATTTTTTTTTAGCTGGTTTTTTTGTTGTTTTTTTGGGTACTATTTTGGTTGCCATTTTATACTAAATCTGCTAATTCTGTTCCTACTACACTGCCAATCGCTACTCCCATTCCACCAAGTCGTACCCCACAATAAACGTTGTGAGATAGTTGGGATACAATGGGGTTTTTGCTATTGCCAATACCCATAATACCACTCCAACGATGGTCGATTTTGAATTCGTGATTCGGCAAAATTACTTCTTTTAATAGATCTTCCAATTTTTTTTGTACAATTTCTGTTTGTCCAAATTCAGTAGTAGTTTCGGTTTCAAAATCTAGATTTCTTCCTCCACCAAGTAATATTCGGTTTCCAATATTTCTAAAATAGTAATAACCTTTGTCTAAATGAAAAGTTCCTTTAATGTCTAAATTAGCAATCGGTTCTGTGATTAAAACCTGTGCTCTTGCTGGTTTTACAGCATCTTTTGTAAGCTCTTGGGCAAAGCCATTGGTGGCAAATATTAATTTTTTGGTGGTAAAACTAAAGTCGGTTAATGCTACTTCGACACCTTTTTCAGTGTCAAAATGAGAAATTACTGTTTGTTGATTTAGGATTAAAATGTCGTGAGAAATGGCTTGTTTTAACAACTCTTGCATCATTTTTCCAGTGTCGATTTGGGCCTCAAAAGGGTTGAAAATTAAATATTCGTGAATTCCGCTAAAATTAAAACGATCAACTTCTTTTGCAAAAACGTCTGATTTAAAAATACGTCTTAGAATTTCATTTACAAACGGTATTCTTTGTAAACAGCTACTATAACTGCTTTCTTCGTTTTTTAAAAACAACTCATATCCGCCATAGGGTTTAAAATCAAGTGTGGCATCGCCAAGTCGTTTTCGTAGTAATTGCAAACCATTCCAACGTTTTTGTATCAGCTGAATTACTTCTTCTTCGGTATGGGATTTGAGATCATCTATAATTTCAGACAGGCTTCCAAAACAGGCAAATCCCGCATTTTTGGTGCTGGCTCCTTGGGGTAACATTCCTTTTTCTAAAATTAAAATTTTAGAATCGGGGAATCTTTCGCGCAAGCGTAAACCTGCATGTAAGCCAACGATGCCGCTTCCTACAATAGTATAATCTACATTTGTAAACCAATTTTTCAATTCCCAATAGCTTAACTGCATCTTACTATTTTTTTTTAAAATTAAATATTTTTTTTAATTTTTTGGCTTTTACTTGATTTTTTAAAGTAGTCTTATACCAAAAACTAATACAGTCGATTCCAATTTAATTTTTTCACATCGAGCGCAGTGGACATGCCGGTGTTTCTCGACTGCGCTCGAAATGACATACAATGCAACTATTTTATAAATTTAATTGTTTTTATGCTATTTCCACTTGGATGAAGGTATAAGTTTCGCAGCGTAGGTTCCCTTTAAAAATATACATTTTGAATTAAATTAATTATGAATTATAGTGTTATATTTGAAATTCCAATAACAATATTCAAGAATTATGAAAAAACCACTTATTTTAATGCTAACTATGATAAGTTTGACTGCAAGCGCACAAAATGTAATGACTCCAGAATTACTCTGGAAATTAGGAAGAGTTTCGCCTTTAGGAATGTCTAAAGACGGCAAGAATATTGTATTTAAAGTTTCGACACCGTCTTTTGAAGAAAATAAATCCAGCTCGAAAATATATACAATTCCAGTAAATGGAGGTGCAGCTGTTGAAATTAAGGATTCAAAAGAATTACTTGTTGATAAAAATGTTTCTCCTAATGGAAAGTTTCTTGTTTACAATGAAGAAGTAAAAATAGATAAGGTTCTTGGTGTAGATAATTATCCAAATCTAGACAAGTCAGACGTTAAAATTTATGATGGTCTGGATTACCGCCATTGGGATACTTGGAACGAGGGGAAATTCAATCATGTTTTTTATAAAGAGAATTCGGCTAACGCTGTTGGGATTGATATTCTAAAAGGAGAAAATTTTGATAGTCCTCAAAAACCTTTTGGCGGAGATGAAGATTATATTTGGTCGCCAGATAGTAAAAGTATTCTTTACGTATGCAAGAAAAAAGCAGGAACAGCCTACGCATTATCTACAAATACCAATATTTACGAATACAATCTTGAGACCAAAAAAACAATTAATAGAACCGAAGAAAATTTAGGTTATGATACGGCTCCGCAATTTTCACCAACTGGAAATTTGACGTGGTTGCAAATGAAACGTGATGGTTATGAAGCCGATAAAAACGATTTAATGGTCGATTTTAAAGGAGTAAAAATGAATTTGACCGCCCAATGGGATGGAAATGTTGATAATTTTATCTGGAGTAAAGATGGATCGAAAGTGTTTTTTGTTGCACCTATTGATGGAACCAAACAATTATTTGAAGTTAATTTTCCTGGTTTAACAAGAATCGCAGTTACTGTGCGCCAGATTACAAATGGTGATTTTGATGTAAATGAGGTAGTAGGTTTTTCTGGAGAGGAAATTATTGTTACTCGTAATGACATGAATCATGCTGCTGAAATTTTTTCGTATCATCTAAAGAAAAATACGTGGAAGCAATTGACAAATGTAAATACAGCCACTTATGCTACTTTACAACTTAGTAAAACTGAAAGACGTTATGTTACCACGACAGATGGTAAAAAAATGTTGGTTTGGGTTATTTTACCTCCAAATTTCGATGCTGCTAAAAAGTATCCAACGTTATTATATTGTCAAGGAGGTCCTCAATCTCCTTTGACTCAATCGTATTCTTTTAGATGGAATTTTCAATTAATGGCTGCAAATGGTTATATAATTGTTGCTCCAAATCGTCGCGGAATGCAAGGACATGGTGTAGAATGGAACGAACAAATAAGTAAAGATTGGGGCGGTCAAGTGATGAACGATTACCTCTCTGCTATTGATGATGTTGCAAAAGAAAAATATGTCGATGCCGCTCGTTTGGGTTGTATTGGGGCAAGCTACGGTGGATATTCTGTGTTTTATTTAGCAGGAATACACAACAATAGATTTAAAACATTTATTTCGCATGATGGGGTTTTCAACACGCAAAGTATGTTTGGGACTACCGAAGAAGTATTTTTTAATTACTGGGATTTTGGCGGTGCTTATTGGGAGAAAGACAATGCCATTGCTCAAAAAGCATATACTGTTTTCAATCCTATAAATAATGTTCAAAACTGGAATACACCTATTTTAATCATACAAGGTGGTAACGATTTTAGAGTACCAATAGGACAAGGACAAGAAGCTTTTCAAGCAGCTCAAATACGAGGTATAAAAAGCAGATTGCTCTATTTTCCTGAAGAAAATCACTGGGTGCTAAAACCTCAAAATGCTCAAGTTTGGCAAAAGGAGTTTTATAAATGGCTAAATGAAACCTTATAGCTTTTAGGTTTTAACACATTTAAAAAAATTACTGTAACAAAAATATTCTTTCTGTTACAAATTAAACAACCAAAAATATATAGTATTATGTATAAGTTTCAAATTAAATCATTTTTCATCGCCACAGCTTTAGTTGGTATGAATATGGTGAGTGCTCAAGACGGTTTAGTCAATTCATTAAAAGTAAATGCTAGCGCGAAAAGCGTTGAAAGTTTTAAGTTTACCGACGTTATTAATTTAGAAAATACAGCTGTAAAGAACCAAGGATCTTCGGGTACATGCTGGAGCTACTCTGCCAACTCATTTCTAGAATCAGAAATGGTACGAATGGGAAAACAACCAGTAGAATTAGCACAATTGTATTCGGCTCGAAATGCATACGTGGAAAAAGGTAAAAATTATGTAAAAATGCATGGTGCAGTAACATTAGGCGACGGAGGGGAATTGCACGATGTGACCAACATGTATAGAAAATATGGTGCTGTTCCTCAAGAAGTATATACGGGATTAAACTACGGTACCTCTAAAAACAAGTTTGCCGAAATGTCTGGTTTAACAGAAGCATTATTAGCAGCGGTGGTGAAAAATCCTAATGGAGAATTGACTCCAAACTGGGAGAAAGCGTATACTGCAGTTATCGATTCTTACCTAGGACAAGTTCCAGAGAACTTTATGTACAAAGGAAAAAATTACACTCCTAAAACTTTTGCAAAAGAAGTCGTTGGAATCAATCCTGATGAATATGTAGAATTTGCTTCGTATGCTGATGAGCCTTATTATGCGAAAACAATGATGATGGTACCAGATAACTGGTCGTTTGATTTGGTGTATAATGTGAAAATGAATGACATGACAACAATCATTGATAATGCCTTAAAAAACGGATATACAATTGCTTGGGCAACGGATGTAAGCGAAAGAAGTTTTAGTTGGAAAAATGGTGTTGCTTATGTTCCCACAAAAAAGATTGAAGAAATGACTACTATTGAAAAAGAGAACATGTTCAATGGTCCTCAAGAAGAATTGGTTATTACAGAGGAACTTCGCAAAAAAGCTTTCGATAATTACCAAACTACAGACGATCATGCCATGCATATTGTTGGGATCGCGAAAGACCAAATGGGAAAAGAATATTATATTGTAAAAAATTCTTGGGGAGTTACAAATGACTACAAAGGATATTTGTATGTGAGTAAGAACTTTGTAAAATATAAAACAACTTCGTTTATGGTTAATAAAGGTGGTATTCCAACAGATATTGCCAAAAAAATCGGAGTATAATACATGTATAATCAATCAAAAGTGAAAAGGCAATATATAATAATTGTTTTTTGTTTTTGCAATTTTTACTTTTGAAAAATGAACACTAAAAAAAGGTATACCCCAATAAAAGTGCTAGTCAGTTATTTAGTCTTGGCCGCGCTGTTTGTTGGGGTTTCGTGGTTTTTATATTCAGAAAATAAAGGATTTTCGGAGACTGAAAGTGAAGCAGTTAAGGAAAACGGAAAGATTTTAAAAGTCAGTAATCTTCTTTCTGACATATACGAAACCGAAAGTTTAGCTAGAATAACGATTCAGTCTGATTTGAATAAAGATTTTAAAAAGTATACCTCTAAAACAGATTCCTTACAATTACAAATTGATTCTTTGAAGACATTGGTGACTACGCAATATCAAGTTACATTACTCGATAGTGTGAAGCTTTTATTATCTAAAAAAACGAATAATATAAGGCAGCTAAAGGTCATAAAAAACAAAACCAATGATGAGACGGCAGTAAAAAATGCTATCAATGATTTAACAAAGATGGAATACGCTCTTAGAAAGCTCCAACTAGAAGATTTTACAAAAAATCCTGCAGATTTAGGAACATATCAAAAAAGTGTTCTTCAAAAGTATGTGACCTATTTAAATCAGAATATTCCTGATGATAGTACTAATACATTAAGTAAAAAAGATTCAGATTCGATTTTAATGGTGTCTAAAACCTTATTAAATCGGGTAAAAAAGGAGACTGAGAAGAAGAAATTTTTATTAAATTTAGAAGAAAATAAATTACTGCAAAACGAACTTTTAATTTCAGATCAACTCCGAAAGGTTTTGGGTACTATTGAAAGGGAAATTATTTTAAAGACAACAAAGAATTATTTCGACAGAGAAAATTCATTAAAAAGGAACAATCAGATTGTGACTATAGCCGCAGTTTTAGGTTTATTTTCGACAGTGTTTTTTATTATTCTAATTCTTAATGATTTTTCAAAAACAGAATCGTATAAAAAGCAGCTTGAAGAAGCTAATAGCACCACAAAAAAGTTATTAAAAAACCGAGAGCAACTCATCTCGACAGTAAGTCATGACCTAAAAACACCTCTGAGCACCATTGTAGGTTATACGGAGCTATTGGGCAATTCACAGTTGACAACAAAGCAACTTTATTTTGCAAAAAACATAAAGGGCTCTTCGGAATACATCACTAAATTGGTGCAGGATTTGCTTGATTTTACGCAAATTGAGGCGGGAAAAATAACAATAGAGAAACTTTCTTTCTCGTTGTACGATGTTATTCACGAAGTTGCAAAAAGTATTCAATCGATTTACGAACAAAAAACGATTGATCTTATTTTGGATATTGATGAACGTCTTCAAAACAGAATTATCGGCGATCCATTTCGATTAAGACAAATTATAACGAACATAATTGGAAATGCTTATAAATTTACTGCGGAGGGATTTATTAAAATTGAAGCCAAAGCCAATTCGGACGATCAAGTTATTATAATTACAATTGAAGATTCAGGAATAGGAATCCATCAAGACAAACAACAGTTAATTTTTGAAGAATTCACGCAGGCAAATGATAGCATCGAAAAAAGTTATGGAGGCACCGGTCTAGGACTTACAATTTCTAAAAAAATAGTAGAAATCCTTGGAGGGAATTTGAATATGACAAGCGTTTTAGGAAAGGGAAGCATTTTCGAAATTCAACTTCCGTTACTATTTGATAATTCAAAGTTGCAGGAACATTCAACAATTAAATTTTCAAATTTAGAACTAACAGCAATAATTATTGACGATGATGTTAATTTATTAAACCTAACTTCTGAAGTTTTAAAACAGAATAATTATAAAGTACTTGCGTTTAACAATGCAGAAGAAGCGCTTGAGGCCATACAAAAAACTCCTTTTGATTTCGTAATTACTGACATTCAAATGCCACAAATCGATGGTTTTTTATTTTTAGAAAAATTGAAAACTGCTACAGATTCACAGTACAGCAACCAGCCTATAATAGCTGTGACAGGAAGAACAGATTTAGACGGAGAATTTTACGCAAAGGCCGGTTTTTCTTATGTTGTTCGCAAACCCTATTCGCCAGCACAATTGTTGCAAACCATAAATGTCATTTTTACGAACGGTGAATTACCTTTGCTTGACGATCATTTTCATGAATCAGTTATTGATTCTAAAAAAACATATTCTTTAGAGTCTCTGCAGTCATTTTTGTCAGATGAAGACAATGCTTTGAATGAGCTTTTGATTATATTTAAAGAAAGTACAATAGAAAATTTAAAACTACTCGAAGCAGGAATAGCCGAGAAGAACGATTTAAAAATAAAGGAAGTGGCGCATAGAATGATAACTATGTTCAAGCAGATTGAAGCTTATGATATTCATAAAATAATACATGACTTTGAATATGAAGTAGCTTCTTATTACGACATGAAAGTTAGTTTTGATTCTTTAAAGGAAAAAATCACTGCACTATTTTTACTTTTAGATCAGGAAATGATTTAAGCTATATCGTGTAGTTTTAATTTATTGTATAAAGTTTTTCGTGTGATTTTAAGCAATTTTGCTGCTTCGGATTTGTTGTTGTTCGCTTTTTGTAGTGCATCTAAAATAGCATCTTTTTCATTTTCGAACAAAGAAAAATCAGTAATAGCTCTCTTATCCATTTGAAAAATTTCAACTGGAAGTACCTTTTTTTCTATAAAATCACCCTGTGATAACAATGTGGCCCGTTTAATAATATTTTGAAGTTCTCTCAAATTGCCAGGCCAAAAGTAATTTTCGAAAATAGTAAGTACTTCTGCAGAAAAACCGATAATGTTTTTGTTTAATTGATGATTTGCCTTGTTCAAAAAGAAATCTGCAAAAATCATCAAATCACCGTTTCTATCAACAAGTGAAGGCGATTGAATCGAAAATTCATTGATTCTATGATACAAATCCTCACGGAAGCTCCCGTTTTTTACAGCTTCTCTTAAGTCTTCATTAGTGGCGGTTATTATTCGAATGTCTACATCAATTTCACGATTGCTACCTACAGGTTTTATTTTTCTTTCCTGTAAAGCCCGCAAAAGTTGAATTTGATTTTCATATGAAAGATTGCCTATTTCATCCAAAAACAGTGTTCCCTTATTTGCAGCTTCAAAATAACCAATTTTATCATTAATAGCTCCAGTAAATGAGCCTTTTAGATGTCCAAAAAACTCGCTAGCAGCTAATTCTTTTGGAATTGCGCCACAATCTACGGCTACAAAATTATTATTTTTTCGCGGACTATTTTTGTGGATACTTTTTGCAATTACTTCTTTACCAGTTCCGCTTTCGCCAACGATTAGGACAGAGATATCTGTTGGACTTACTAGCTGAATGTATTCTGCTAGTTTTTTTGATGCAGGTGAAATTCCTAAAACAACTTCTTCCTCTTGTGATGTACTGCTTTTTCTTGCAGTTACTGCAACGACCTCATTTATAATTTTGTCAACAGGAATTTGTAAAGTATTTGATATAACTAGTAAAACTTCTTCAGGATTGAATGGCTTTGAAATATAATCAGCGGCACCATTTTTTAATGCTTTTACTGCAGTATTAACATCAGAATAACTAGTCATCAGAATAACTGGAATGGTAGGATGTGATTTTCTAAATTCAGACATAAGCTCGATTCCATCGTAATCAGGAAGCCGTAAGTCAGTAATTATAAGATCAAAATTTTCTGTTTTAATTTTAGTTTTCGCTTCTTCTGCAGAAAACGCACTCATTACAGTATACGTTTTTTTTACTAGAAAATTTTCTAACATCTTGCAAAAAGAGACATCGTCTTCTATCAATAAAATGGTTGGCATAGGTTTATAACTTTGTGCTAAAGTACTCTTATAAAAATTATATTTTCATAAAAAATCAATAAAAAAGGAGTGAGATTGTATAACAATCTCACTCCTTGCAGTCAAAACCCTAAGTTACCCAAACTTATTTTTTTATCCAGTTACCAGCGGCATCTGCATAGACAATATCCATGTCATCTCCTGTTTTAATCGTTAATTTGTATTCTTTCTTTTCGTTTATAAATGCTTTTTCAATCATCGCTTTAGGATGAGCAGTTTTTAAAGACTCAGTAACGGCACTTGGAACGTCTGCTACTTTAATCTCTGTGTATTTATCTTCAACAGTTTGCGTTGTTGTCGTAGTTGTTTTTGTTGCTGTAGCTGTCTGAGCAAAAGAGGATAAACTTCCTAATAGAATTGCTGCGGATAAGATTAACTTTTTCATAATAATTTATTTTTGATAACTTTAAATAGTTGTTTGTGTTATTTTATTTATTTTTTGATCCAATTTCCTGTTGCATCAGCATATAGATTTCCAGCTTTTTGATCAACTGTTATTTCTAGTTTGTATTCTTTCTTCTCGTTGATATACGCTTTGTCTAGTACTGCAGTTGGATATGCTTTTGTTAATGCTGCTTTCACAGCTTCTGGAACTTCAGCAAGTGTAACTTCTTTATATTCTTCAGTAGTTGTAGATTGAACTGTAGTTTCAGCTGGTACAGCTGTTTTTGCAGGTGCTGCTGTTTGAGCAAATGTTGATAGACTTCCTAAAAGGATTGCGGTAGATAAGATTAACTTTTTCATAATAATATATTTTAGTAATTTACAATAGTTTTTGTTTTATTTATTTTTTGATCCAATTTCCTGTTGCGTCAGCATATAGGGCGCCCATTTTTTGATCAACTGTTATTTCTAACTTATATTCTTTTTTCTCGTTTATATATGCTTTGTCAAGAACTGCTGTTGGATATGCTTTGAGTAATGCTGATTTTACTACCTCTGGAACGTCTGCAGCTGTTATTTCTTTATAAGTTTCTGTTGTAGTAGTTTCAGTAGTTACAGTTGTTTTTTCAGGAGCTGTTGTTTGAGCAAATGTTGATAAACTTCCTAAAAGGATTGTGGCAGATAAGAGTAACTTTTTCATAGTAGTAGATTTTATTATTTATATTTTACTTAATGAAATTATTATGCCAAAACGTATTATAAGACCAAAGTAGCTTTAGAATGTTTAAAAACAGTGGTTTAGATAATTTTGTATAATTAGTTGATCGTTTGAAAGTGTATAATTTTGAGCCCAACTGTATAATTTTTACACACTTTACCGACTTTAGATCAAAAAAAAAGACCTTACATCACTGCAAGGTCTCTTAAATTTAATTCTATTTTTTTATTCAGGATCATTCATTTTGAAAGTATCCATGAAAGCCGTGGTATAATCACCAGCAATGTATCTTGGATCGTCCATTAATTGTCTGTGAAACGGAATTGTTGTTTTGATACCTTCAATTACAAATTCATCTAATGCTCTTCTCATTTTACTAATCGCTTCTTCCCTTGTTTGAGCGGTAGTGATTAATTTTGCAATCATTGAGTCGTAATTTGGTGGAATCGTATAGCCAGAATAAACATGCGTGTCTAAACGTACTCCATGTCCGCCTGGTATGTGAAGCGTCGTAATTTTTCCTGGTGAAGGTCTGAAGTCGTTATAAGGATCTTCAGCATTAATTCGACATTCTATAGCGTGTAATTGTGGTAAATAATTTTTTCCAGAAATTGGAACTCCAGCAGCAACTAATATTTGCTCCCTTATTAAATCGTAATCTACCACTTGTTCCGTGATTGGGTGCTCTACTTGGATACGCGTGTTCATCTCCATGAAGTAAAAATTTCGGTGTTTATCAACCAAAAATTCAACAGTTCCCGCACCTTCGTATTTAATATATTCAGCAGCTTTTACTGCAGCATCACCCATTTTTTGACGCAATTCTGGTGTCATAAATGGAGAAGGAGTTTCTTCGGTAAGTTTTTGATGACGTCTTTGAACCGAGCAATCTCTTTCTGAAAGATGACATGCCTTTCCAAAGGAATCTCCAACAACTTGAATTTCGATGTGTCGTGGTTCTTCAATTAATTTTTCAAGATACATTCCATCATTTCCAAAAGCAGCAGCTGATTCTTGACGCGCACTTTCCCACGCTTTTAGTAAATCTTCGGGAGCCCAAACAGCTCTCATTCCTTTACCTCCACCACCTGCAGTTGCTTTTAACATTACAGGATATCCAAATTTATTGGCTATTTCTGCAGCTTGTTCGAATGACTCTAAAATTCCAATAGAACCTGGTACACAAGGAACTCCAGCTTCAATCATAGTAGATTTTGCAGAGGCTTTGTCTCCCATTCGATCAATCATTTCAGGGGAAGCACCAATGAATTTTATATTATGTTCTTGACATATTTTTGAGAATTTTGCATTTTCGGATAAAAATCCATAACCCGGATGAATAGCATCTGCATTTGTAATCTCCGCCGCCGCGATAATATTAGACATCTTTAAATAAGACAAATTGCTTGGAGGCGGTCCTATGCAAACAGCTTCGTCAGCAAATTTCACATGTAGACTTTCTGCATCGGCAGTAGAATAAACGGCTACTGTCTTAATGCCCATCTCTTTACATGTTCGTATAATACGAAGTGCGATTTCTCCTCTATTTGCTATTAGTATTTTTTTAAACATTTTTTTTCAATTAGATAATTAGACAATTAGATAATTAGTTTTAATTTGAAATAAATTCAAATCTGTAATCTAAGATCTGAAATCTAAAATTATGATGGATCAACTATAAATAGTGGTTGGTCGTATTCTACAGGAGACATATCGTCTACTAATATTTTTACAATTTTACCTGAAATCTCTGATTCAATTTCATTAAATAATTTCATTGCTTCAATCACACAAAGAACACTACCTTTTGTAATTGTACTTCCAACTTCAACAAATAACGGTTTATCTGGCGATGGTTTTCTATAAAATGTTCCAATAATTGGTGATTTTATAGTTATAAAGTGAGCATTTTCAGCTACTGCAACTTCAGGTGTTGCAACTGCCGGAGCGATTTGCTGTGGCGTTACTGATGGCTGAACTGCAGCTTGCGTAGGCATTTGAACATAAGTTGTTTCGGCAATATTTCCTTCTAAAGTTGTTCTAATGGTAATTTTCACATCATCCATTTCCAATTTAACTTCTGCAACTCCCGAATTTGCTACAAATTTGATAAGATTTTGAATTTCTTTTAAATCCATAATTATTTGTTTTTAGTTTAAATTTATTTTTTATCGTATGCCCATTTAAGATAAATAGAGCCCCAAGTGAATCCCCCACCAAAAGCAGCTAAAATGATGTTGTCTCCTTTTTTGAATAAATGTTCAAAATCGTTTAAGACTAACGGCAATGTGGCTGAGGTGGTATTTCCGTATTTTTCAATATTTATTAATACTTTTGAATCTTCTAGATTCATTCTATTGGCTGTAGCATCGATGATGCGTTTGTTTGCTTGATGCGGAACTAACCAATTTACATCTAGGTTGGTTAAGTTATTTCGCTTTAGGATCAATTCGCTTGAGTCAGCCATATTAGTTACAGCGTATTTAAAAACTGTTTTACCATCTTGCATAATATTATGCAAGTTTTGTTCAACTGTTTCTGTAGAGGTTGGAAAAAGTGAGCCTCCCGCTGGAATCTTTAAGAAATCTCGACCAATACTGTCACTGCGTAAATATTCGTCTTGCAAACCTAATCCCTCATAGTTAGGTTCAAATAGTACTGCACCAGCACCATCACCAAATATGATACATGTTGAGCGGTCTGTATAATCCACTATAGAGGACATTTTATCAGCTCCAATAAGTAAAACTTTTTTGTACCTGCCTGATTCTATGTAAGCAGCAGCAGTTGACATACCGAATAAGAAACTCGAACAAGCTGCTTGTAAATCATATCCAAAAGCATTTGTAGCTCCTATTTCCGTAGCGACATAAGCACCAGTTGAAGCAACCGGCATATCTGCTGTTGCAGTCGCCATTATAACTATGTCAATTTCGAGTGGATCTATATTAGCTTTAGCTATTAAATCTTGTGCAGCTTTGATTGCTAAATACGATGTTCCTTTGTCTGCATCTTTAAGAATTCTTCTTTCTTTAATTCCAGTACGTGAAGTAATCCATTCGTCATTGGTGTCTACCATTGTTTCAAGAATTTTGTTAGAAAGAACAAAATCTGGAACGTAACCTCCAACTGCGGTAATTGCGGCTGTAATTGTACTCATTGTATGCTATCTATTTATTATCAAATGTTGCCATTTGAAAAATTTTTAAAAGACGTGAAAGTTACAAAAAAAAACTAAACTAATTGAGTTAGCGTTTGTTATTTAAGGTAATTATAATCAACAAAAAAAACTCTCACAAGGTGAGAGTTCCAATATCATTTGTAAAAATGTATTAAGCAACAGCTACAGATTTATCTATAACAACTTGCCCTCTGTAGTACATTTTTCCTTCATGCCAGTAGGCTCTGTGGTATAAATGTGCTTCTCCAGTAATAGGACAAGTAGCGATTTGAGCTACAGTAGCTTTGTAATGTGTTCTTCTTTTATCTCTTCTAGTTTTCGAGATTTTTCTCTTAGGATGTGCCATTTTACTATATTATTTATCCGTTAATAGTTGCTTTAATTTGTCCCAGCGTGGGTCAATATTTTCTTTCTCTTGTTCTTTTTTTTCTTCTTTTTTTTCTTCTTTAATGCTTAATTCATTCAATTTTGCTAAGGCTTCCGTTTTTAAGCTTCCGTCTTTAACTCCTGGGTGAACACGTCTTAGTGGTATAGAAAGAACTATCATTTCATAGAGATATTGTGCTATATCTATTTCAAATTCACCAAATGGGAGAATTAATAATTCTTCGTTATCATTATTATAAGTATCTCCAAAACGTACAATTAATTTCATTTTTCCTTTAATAGGTAAATTAAAATCTTCGCTTGTAAGATCGCATGGGACATTTACGCTTCCATTATGCTTGAAATTAATTTCTAGCAGGCTGCCTTTTTTTTCTAAAACTACATCTACTTTGATTTCTGAATTCTGGAATTCATTATAATCAAAGGTTTCAAAGAACGTATTATTAATCTGATAATCAAATTTGTGTTTTCCTAGCTTTAATCCTGCGAAAGGAATTAAATATTCTCTTGTCTTCCTCATCTCAACAACAATTTGCCCCTAAACTTCGGGAGTGCAAAGATATAAAATTATTGCAAATCTAATAATCTTATTTACCTTTTTTTGTTTATAACTGCTTTTCTTTTGTTTTTAAGGGTTTTTGGCTGATTTCTTCGTATAGATTTCTAGAATTATAAATGTCAATTGCAAGATAAATCGCTTCTTTAAAAGAATTATAGTCGGCTTTGTCTTGTCCTGCAATGTCATAAGCAGTTCCATGATCGGGTGAAGTTCTAATTTTATTTAATCCCGCAGTATAATTTACTCCTTTTCCAAAGGATAATGTTTTAAAGGGAATTAATCCCTGATCGTGATACGTTGCAATAACAGCATCATATTTTTCATATTGATTGCTTCCAAAAAAACCATCAGCAGCAAAGGGACCAAAAACTAAGGTTCCTTTTTCGAATAATTTTTTTACTGCCGGTTTTATAATCGTTTCGTCTTCTGTACCTATAACTCCGCCATCACCACAATGCGGATTTAAACCCAACACTGCAATTTTCGGTTTGTTGATGCTAAAATCCTGTATTAATGATTTTCGTACCGTTTCTATTTTTTTGAAAATTAATTCTTGCGTTAGATGAGAAGCAACTTCATTAATCGGAATATGATCTGTCAATAATCCTACTCTTAAATTATCCTGCACCATCAGCATAAGCGCGTCTCCTTCTAGTTCTTGATCTAAATAATCGGTATGACCAGGGAATTTAAAACTATCCGATTGAATGTTGTATTTATTTATAGGAGCGGTTACTAGGACATCTACAATTCCCTCTTTTAAGGCATTGGTGGCCGCCACAAAAGATTTAATAGCATATTCTCCAATTTTTTCATCATTAGTGCCAGGACTTAAATCAATCCCTTCTCTCCATAAGTTGAAAACATTTACTTTGCCAATCAGTATTTGATCTAGCCTGTCAATACCATGAAGCGCAACGGTAGACTCGAAATTTTTTCTGATAAAAGAAATAATTTTTACATTCGCAAAAATAACTGGAGTGCATAGTTCGAGCATGCGAGTGTCTTCAAACGTTTTAAGAATCACTTCGCATCCAATACCGTTTAAATCTCCTATTGAAATTCCTACGATAATATTTTCTGCTTTTTTCATAATGTCCTCTAATTATTTATTGCTAATTTTGAAGTGCAAATTTAGTAAAATAAAACAAGAAATGTTTACAGGAATAATAGAAACCCCTGGTGTAGTGCAAGAGGTTAGAAAAGAGAAAGATAATATCCACGTTACAATTAGTTCTTCGATTACTGGTGAACTAAAAATAGATCAGAGTGTTGCTCATAACGGAGTATGTTTAACTGTTGTTGACATTGTAGAAAACAACTACACTGTTACGGCTATCGGCGAGACAATTAAAAAGACGAATCTTTCCTTTTGGGAAGTAGGAAGTGATATAAATTTAGAAAGAGCAATGAAACTTGGTGATCGTCTTGATGGTCACATCGTACAAGGACACGTTGACCAAATAGGAACTTGTATTGTTGCCCAAGAAACGAATGGCAGCTGGTTGTACACTTTCGAATACGATAGTCAGCTCAATAATATAACTATAGAAAAAGGTTCAATTACCGTAAATGGTGTGAGTTTAACTGTTGTAAATTCAGGAAAAAATAATTTTAGTGTGGCAATTATACCCTATACTTATGAGCACACAAATTTTAAAGAATTTGGCATTGGAACAAAAGTAAATCTAGAATTCGACGTTATTGGTAAGTACGTTGCTAGATTGCATGGAAATAAGTAAGTAGTATAAGATTTTTAAGCACATAAAAAAAGCGTCAATTTAAATGAGGGCACTGAAAAAGTCCATTAAAAGTAAAAAACGAGAAAAACCAAAAAAGAGCATAAACACTACTGTTTATGCTCTTTTTTATTATTTTAAGTCTTTATGATGTCAGAAAATCAAATTAGAGTTTAAAAAACAAACTAA
>JBBSSR010000043.1:0-28245 GCA_038241955.1 Flavobacteriales bacterium
AGTACTAAAAAATGGACAATGCCAATTAGAAATTGGGGAGTTATACTCAATCAATTTTTAGCTATATTTGAAAACAGGATTAAACTATAAATAATTTAACCCTGAAATTTTAAACTTACACAGATTTTAGGATAGTGTCTTATAATGAATTATGCGAATCAAGAGTTGAATCCGTTACTTATTGATTTTCAATGAAGACCTAACAGGTTTTAAAAACCTGTTAGGTCTTCTACCAAGAAATTCAGTGTTTTATTCCAACCCTTGATTCGCATGAATTACTTAATTTGATATCTTTTTAAATTAGAGAGAACTTAATATAAATAGATTTTTGTTAAAAATATTAATTATTAACTGTACCAAATTAAATTTTAAGATTAGTATTTTGGGTATATGACTGCGCCTTATAGATGTTTCAATTGTATTAATTATAACCGCATTCTTTCTTTTTTTATGCTATTTTATCCACTTTCAGTACTCAAAGTTCAACAGATGATAGTGAACTTGGCATAAATCCCCGTTTCTTAGGATACGTGATAATAGGTATAAGGAAAATGACTTTGACAGTTATATAATTGAATTGAGCATTAATTACATCATAAATTGTTTGAGGTCTGATTCTACATTTCTTAATATAAAATAAGCTGCCTTGCCGAAAAATGTGGCTTTTCATCGCACATCAGGTTTACAATTACCTTTAAAAAGGTCACTGGAATTTCTCCTTTTAATTCATCAATTATCTTAAAAAGCAAAGCAAGAAGCCGGTAAAATAGAGTTAACAAAGAATAATAATTTCTAATAAACAATTGTTTAGT
This sequence comes from Flavobacteriales bacterium, assembly GCA_038241955.1. GTDB lineage: Bacteria > Bacteroidota > Bacteroidia > Flavobacteriales > Flavobacteriaceae > Flavobacterium. The sequence goes on from JBBSSR010000043.1 coordinate 813, forward strand.
AGATTTATAGTCCCACTTATTTACTTTGAATATGCTCTATTTCTTTTAAATCTTCTGCCTTTGTGCCCAATTTTACTTTTGGATTTTAAATAACCGCGATTTATATTTTTTAGATTTTATGAGTGAAAAGGAGAGAAGTACGTAAAATTTAGGCTAAGTACAGGTCAAAATTAACCGTGCACGGTTTCACTTTTACTGTAATTGGTAATTATAGATGTTTCAAAAACAATCCATTCTTTCCATCGTTTCTCTACGTTTACTTTTTCAGAATACTGCCGTGCAAAATTTAAAAATGTGGTATAATGTCCAGCTTCAGAGATCATTAAATCGCGATAAAACTTTGCTAATTCCTGATCTTCAATGTTTTCAGAAAGCACTTTAAAACGCTCACAACTTCTTGCTTCAATCATTGCTGAGAACAATAAACGATCAATCAAAGCATCGTTTCGGCTACCGTCTTTTTTCATAAATTTAAAAAGTTCATTTACATAATGATCTTTGTTTTCACGACCTAACTGAAGCCCTTTTTGCTTAATAATGTTGTGAACCATCTGTAAATGCTCTAACTCTTCTCGCGCAATAACTAATAATTCAGTAACCAAGTCCTCCTTTTCAGGATTTTGAGTGATTAAACTAATTGCATTTGAAGCTGCTTTTTGTTCGCACCAAGCATGATCGCTCAAAATTTCTTGAATATTTGATTCAACAATATTTACCCATCTTGGGTCGGTGGCTAATTGCAGTCCTAACATTATCTTGGTGTTTTAATTAACTGCAAAATTACTCTTTAATTCTTGATTTTCTATTTAAATTGGTGGTTTAACCGTCTAAATTGTATTATTTTGCATTACTATCTAAAAATAAAATGAATCCAGTTAAAAAGCTTTTAATTATAGGTTTCGTATGGCCTGAACCCAATTCGTCGGCAGCTGGCGGACGGATGTTGCAATTGATTTCTATATTTAAAGAAGCAAATTTCACAATTACGTTTGCAAGCCCAGCTTTAGACAGCGATTTTATGGTTGATTTATCTGGTTACGGAGTCGAGAAAAAGTCAATTGAGTTGAACAATTCTAGTTTTGATGATTTTATAATTGAATTGAATCCTGAGGTGGTTTTGTTTGATCGATTTATGATTGAAGAACAATTTGGATGGAGAGTTGCTGAAAATTGCCCAAAAGCCTTACGATTATTAGATACCGAAGATTTACATTGCCTACGGATCGCTAGACAAAAAGCATTCAAAGAAAATCGGACATTTCAATTGAATGATTTATTGTCTGAAGAAGTAGCGAAACGAGAAATTGCTAGCATCCTGAGATGTGATTTGTCGTTTATCATTTCAGAATTTGAGATGACTATTTTAAAAGAGGTTTTTAAAATTGATTCTAGAGTGTTACATTATTTACCTTTTTTGGCGGATAAAATGTCTGAGAAAGAGCTTGGTAAACTGCCTTCATTTGAGAATCGTAAGAATTTTATTTTTATAGGAAACTTTCTTCATGAACCCAATTGGAATACTGTTCAATATTTAAAAGAAACTATTTGGCCTTTACTTAAAAAGCAGTTCCCAGAAGCAATTCTAGAAGTTTATGGCGCGTATCCTTCGCAAAAAGTACTGCAATTGCATCAACCTAAAAATGGTTTTTATAGTATGGGAAGAGCACTAGATGCCACCGAAGTGGTTAAAAATGCCCGAGTAGTATTGGCACCCATTCGTTTTGGAGCGGGATTAAAAGGAAAATTATTAGAAGCCATGCAATGCGGCACACCTAGCGTCACCACAACAATTGGTTCTGAAGCTATGCATGCTGATTTACCTTGGAATGGTTTTATTACAGATGATATTCAGCAATTTGCAAAAAATTCTATTTTATTGTATCAAGATGAAAACCTCTGGAAACAAGCGCAAATAAACGGAATTGCAATCGTGAATCAATGTTATCAAAAAAAACAGTTTGCATCGGCATTGATCGAAAACGTGAATTCGTTGATGATTAATTTAGAAAGTCATCGTTTGCATAATTTTATGGGAAGTGTTTTGCAACACCATACCTTAAAAAGCACCAAATACATGGCAAAATGGATTGAAGCTAAAAATAAAAATTAAACGTGTAGCTCCTTATAAAAAAGACCCGATTAGTTATTCTAATCAGGTCTTTTTATTCAAAAATTTACTTCAATAAAAGTTCCACACTTTGAATAGTTGTAGCATGATAACCTGATTTAGCTTTATCGAAAATCTTTTTTGCCCAATCTTTTCCTGGAGATGTTTTTGCCAATTCTTTATAAAGCGTCATCAAAGAACCTGTTCTACTCGTTGCAATCATAAATTCCTCTATCGCAGGATAAGCAACTGTATAATGACTGCGAATAGAAGGAACAAACCACTGACGTTTAATTACGAAATTTCCACCTTTAGTAAAGTTGAATTCAGCGTCTATTTCGGCCATTTCTTTAGGCGTAATATCCTCTGGAAGATAATCTATAAAATGCTGTTTTTCCGTTGTTGATTTTATTTTTGTACTCAATCCTTTCACACCGGTTTGTCTCCATTTTTTTTGAATAGCATCAATCGCCGCAAAATCTTCAGAAGCGGATGGAATAATGTTTGCCGGAATTCCTGGTTGGTAGATCCATTCATCTGTTTGTATTTTATCTGCTAATGCTTTATTACCTTTTATAAGATTTTCGTTTAAATATTTTACAAAATCTTCTGTAGTTATTGATTGGAACGCATGAGCCGAAAAATACTCTTTCAAAAACACATCAAATTTTTCACGACCAACAGCGTTCTCAATTACTTTAAGAAAATTATATCCTTTTACATAAGGAACTTCACTGATTCCATCATCAGGATTTCTTCCTGTTAATTCTACTTTTAGACGTGTATCCGGACTTGTTTTACCATACTCTTCAATCACATCGTCTAATTCTTTTCGAGTTAAAACATCCTGCATTTGGGCTTCTTTACTACCAAAAATTTCTTCACCAATACGGTGTTCTACATAGGTTGTAAAACCTTCGTTCAACCAAATATCATCCCAAGTAGCGTTTGTTACTAAGTTGCCGCTCCAGCTGTGTCCTAATTCGTGTGCTAATATGCTAGTCAATGAACGGTCTCCTGAGATTATTCCAGGTGTTAAGAATGTAAGATTTGGATTTTCCATCCCGCCGTAAGGGAAACTTGGAGGTAAAACCAATACATCATAACGTCCCCAGCGGTATGGACCGTAAAGTTTTTCGGCAGCGACTACCATTTTGCCCAATTCAGCAAATTCCCAAGCTGCATTTTTAAGAACAGATGGTTCAGCATAAACTCCCGTTCTTTTGTCTATTGCTTGAAATTGAATATCTCCAACTGCAATGGCCATTAAATAGGAGGGAATTGCTTTGTCTTGTTTGAAAGTATACACTCCAGTATCATTTTTTTGCTGCGGATTAACGGCACTCATCACAGCCATCAAATCTTTAGGAACGGTAACTTTTGCAGTATAAGTAAAACGAACCGCTGGAGAATCCTGACATGGAATCCAAGTACGAGACCAGATACTTTCTCCTTGAGAAAAAAGGAATGGTTTCTTCTTATCTGCCGTTTGTTCTGGCGTTAACCATTGTAGTGCAACAGCATCTTTAGTTGTAGTGTAGTAAATATTTACTTTTGTTGTATTGGGTTCGATCGTAATACGAAGCGGTTTTCCGTGAAACTCAACATCAGATCCAAGTTCGAATTTAGTTTCTTTTTCGTCATCCCCTAATGTTACTTTGGAAATATTTAGTGTGTTTTCGTCGAAAATAATTTCATTTCCTTTGCTAATATTATCAATTTGCCAAGATGCTTTTCCAGAAATTGTTTGAGTAGTAAAATCAACTTTAATATCAAGATCTAAATGTTTTACAACAGCTAAATCTGGTTTAGAAAAAGTGTGTTCGTCTTTAACGACTGTTGCTTCTATAGTATTTTCTGCAGTAGATTCTTTTTTTTGACAAGCCAAAGCGGTCAAGAATAAAGTAAGGAGGACTATTTTTTTCATTTGTTAAAAGTTGAATTGGAGGTCTAAATTAAATAAAAAATCTCGTTTTGAAAGTTCAAAACGAGATTTTTAAAAATATTTGATAAAATCGATTATGCCAGCATCGTTACTGGATTTTCGATATATTGTTTTAATGTCTGTAAAAATTGAGCTCCAGTCGCACCATCAATTGTTCTGTGGTCACATGCTAGTGATAACATCATGGTGTTTCCTACTACAATCTGACCGTTTTTAACAACTGGTTTTTCTACAATTGCACCTACAGAAAGGATCGCAGAGTTAGGTTGGTTGATTATCGAATTGAATTCAGTAATACCAAACATTCCAAGGTTAGAAACCGTAAAGGTACTTCCTTCCATTTCTTGAGGTCCGAGTTTCTTGTTTTTAGCTCTTCCTGCAAGATCTCTCACGCTAGCGCCAATTTGAGATAAACTCATAGCGTCTGTAAACTTTAATACCGGAACTACTAACCCATCTTCAACAGCAACAGCAACGCCAATGTTAACGTGGTGGTTGATGATAATTACATCTTCCTTCCATTGAGAGTTAATTTTTGGATGTTTTTTCAATGCTAATGCACATGCTTTAATAACCATATCGTTGAAAGAGACTTTTGTATCTGGAACGGCATTAATTGTAGCTCTTGCCTGCATTGCATCGTCCATTGTTACCTCAATCACTAAATTATAATGTGGTGCTGTAAACAACGATTCTGCCAAACGTTTTGCGATAATTTTACGCATTTGAGAATTTTTGATCTCTTCGGTGAAAATTTCACCAGCAGGAACAAATAATTTTGGAGTCTCCCCTTTTGCAGTTTCCACTGATTTAGCGTCAGTAGTTGCAGGAGCAGATTGTGCTTGGGCAGTTGGAGTAAAGTTTTCTATATCGCTTTTTACAATACGTCCATTTTCTCCTGAGCCTTTCACTTGTGTCAATTGGATTCCTTTGTCAGAAGCAATTTTCTTAGCCAAAGGTGAAGCTAAAATTCTTCCTCCATTAGCCGTTTCAGCAACAGCTTCTGTAGCTTTTTCAGTAGCAGGAGCAGCTTTTGTTTCTTCGGCAGCAGGAGCACTTGCAGTTCCTCCAGAAGTATAATTTTCAGCAATTCCAGAAATATCAGTTCCAGCAGGACCAATGATAGCTAATAAACTATCAACAGCAGCTGTACTTCCTTCCTGAATTCCAATGTATAATAATGTCCCTTCATTGAAAGATTCGAATTCCATTGTTGCTTTATCTGTTTCGATTTCAGCAAGAATATCACCTTCAGCAACTTTGTCACCTACTTTTTTCAACCAGGTCGCTACAGTTCCTTCTGTCATAGTATCGCTCAAACGAGGCATTGTTACTACAATAACTCCTTTTGGCAATTCAGATGTAGCTTTTCCAGGAGCAGCTGTTTCAGTTTTAGCTTCTGTCTTCGCTGTTGCATCTTCAGTAACAGCTGGTTTAGAATCTCCAGCTATCAATGCTGATACGTCTTCTCCTTCTTTTCCTATAATTGCTAGTAAAGAATCAACTGGTGCAGTTTCTCCTTCGGGTATTCCTATATATAGAAGAGTTCCTTCATTAAAGGATTCAAATTCCATTGTTGCTTTGTCAGTTTCAATTTCGGCAAGGATATCTCCTTCGCTAATTTTATCTCCAACTTTTTTCAACCAAGCTGCTACTGTTCCTTCCGTCATAGTATCGCTCAAACGAGGCATTGTTATAACTGTTGCCATAATTGATTTATAATTTATGAGGGGTAAATGGATAGTTTTCTTGGTCGTATACTACATCGTATAATTGCTGTATTTCAGGATATGGAGATTCTTCTGCAAATTGAACGCATTCTTCTACCAAGTCTTTTACTCTTTGGTCAATTACTTCAATTTCTTCTTCGTTCGCATATTTTTGATCCATAATTACATCTAAAACTTGTGTAATGGGGTCAATTTTTTTGTATTCTTCTACTTCTTCTTTCGATCTGTATAATTGTGCATCAGACATAGAATGTCCTCTGTAACGGTACGTTTTCATTTCAAGGAAAGTAGGTCCGTCTCCTCGTCTTGCGCGGTCTATTGCTTCGGTCATAGCTTCTGCAACCTTAACAGGATTCATTCCGTCAACTGGTCCGCAAGGCATCTCGTAACCTAAACCTAATTTCCAAATATCAGTATGATTTGCTGTTCTTTCGACAGAAGTTCCCATCGCGTATCCATTGTTTTCAACAATAAAAACAACAGGAAGTTTCCATAACATGGCCATATTAAAAGCCTCGTGAAGTGAACCTTGACGAGCTGCTCCATCCCCAAAATAGGTCAAAGTAACTCCGCCAGTGCCGTTGTATTTATCACCAAATGCTAGTCCAGCACCTAATGGAATTTGACCACCAACAATTCCGTGACCACCATAAAACCGGTACTCTTTAGAGAAAATATGCATCGAACCACCCATTCCTTTCGAAGTTCCAGTAACTTTTCCCATAAGTTCCGCCATAATGCGTCTTGGATCAACTCCCATTCCTATAGGTTGTACGTGATTTCTGTATGCAGTAATCATTTTGTCTTTTGTCAAGTCCATTGCGTGCAAAGCTCCAGCTAATACCGCTTCTTGACCGTTGTATAAGTGTAGAAAACCTCTAATTTTCTGTTGAATGTATAATGCCGCAAGTTTGTCTTCAAACTTTCTCCAAAGCAGCATGTCTTCATACCACTTTAAATAAACCTCTTTCGTAACTTCTTTCATCTGAATTAATTCTTTTGCTTAAGTGTTATTGTTTTATCAATTATGGACCTAGTAACGCAAAACAGTTTCCTCACCACAAATTTGCGCCCCAACGGGGTCGGGATGCAAAAATAAGACATTCCTACTTAGAACTAAAATTTATACGCTAAATTTTGATTTTTTTTAAAGTAAATGTTTTTCAAACATAAAAGGAAGCAAGTTTTTTATGGAATCTGATTTATAGATTTCTCCAATTTCTCCCATAAAATAGATTTCTATTGGAGACTCCTGTTTAGTTTCATATTCTGCAATCGACTGTCTGCAAGATCCGCAGGGCGGGATTGGACTATTAGTTTGACTATTAGAAGAAGCTGCAGTGATCGCCATCGTTACTATTTTTGCGCCGGGATAAATAGATCCAGCTTGAAAAATCGCCACTCTTTCGGCGCAGAGACCAGATGGATAAGCTGCATTTTCCTGATTAGACCCTATAATAATTTGTCCATTATCTAACAGTATGGCTGCGCCAACCTTAAATTTGGAATACGGAGCGTACGCATTTTCTCTTACTTGTACTGCTTTTGACATTAAATCTTGAACACTAGCTGGCAGCTCTTGAACTGCATTAAAAGCTTTAAATGTTGTAGTAATTGTTATTTCTTTCATTATCTATAATGGTATAAAAAAATCCAAATTTCAATTGAATGAAGTTTGGATTCTGTTTTTGATTTTAATTTTAAAAATGATTAGTTATTTTCAAATTTTTCTCCAAAATTAAATGTCAAAGAGAAACGGAGTGTGTTTTCTAATGGATTTTGAACTTTAGATGCTGAAAATAAATACGAAACATCAACTTTTACGGAACTGTATTTAAATCCTGCTCCAAGTGAGAAAAATTCTCTAGCACCATAATTAGGATTTTCGTAAAAATATCCTGCACGAAATGAAAATGAATCTTGATACGTATATTCTGATCCTAGTGAATAGGTTAGTTCATTAAAGTTATTAAACGATTTAGCCATCCCAGGAGCCCAACCGATAGATTTGTAGTCAACTTTTTCTTCAGAAGTGATTATGCCATCTCCATCCAAATCTCGATAAGGGACCAATAATTTATTTACTTCTAAATTTAATGCTATTTTACTAGCATCATCTAATATAAAGTCAAAACCGCCCCCTAATTTTAAATTTGCCGGCAAAAAATTGGAATTTAATTGATCATTATCGTAGCTCAGTTTAGGACCCATATTTTGAAAATTAAATCCACCTCTCCATCTTCCATTAAAAGCACTGTATGCAATTTCATCCGATTGATAAAATCCAGCAACATCTACTGCAAAACTGCTAGAAGAAGAAGCATCGTTAGTACCTGTTGCCACTTTTAAATTAGAATTGATGAAACGCCCAGCAACTGCCATAGAGAATTTTTCACTTAATTTCAAGGAATAAGATAGGTCAAACGCAAATTCGTTTGGAGAAACGACAACTACTTGACTATCGTAATCCTCTCTTAATTCAATACCACCCAAACCAAAATAACGAAAGCTAGCTCCAAAAGCACTTTTTTCACTATATTTATTATAATAAGTAATTTGTCCCAGAGAAATATCGTTAACTAATTCTGTTAAGTAAGGTGTATAACTTACAGAAACGCCTTGTTGATCGGTCGAGAACGCATATTTTGCAGGATTCCATTGTTGCGAAAAAGCATCGGGTGAAGTTGCTACACCATTATCAGCCATACCCGCTGCTCGCGCATCGGCTGCAACTAATAGAAAAGGAACTGCAGTAGTTGTAACTGTTTCTTGTGCATTGCTAAAATTGAATGCATATAAAAATGTAAATAATAGAATCGCTTTTTTCATCATTTTAAGAAAAATTAATTTGAGTAAATATAGTATATAATTAAAGAATTACAAGTTTTTCATATTTTTCAACATAGTACGTTAGACATGTTGTCACTGCTAATACCTAGATAAAGAACTGTTTTTTAGTTTAATTTTAAGACACTAGCAGTTTGTATATAACTTTACTTTTTGATAAATATTGTTTGTAATAATGATTTCACTTGCAATTCCTGTATTATAATACCTACTTAGAATTTTTTGAGTTTTTTAGTCTATAAGCCTTACTGAGCAATTACACTATAACATGAAATACTTTTTTATTTTGATCCGGAAAGTATTTTTTATAGATTAATTTAAGAAATTGCGGCTTTGTTTATATTGAAAAGTTTTAAAAATCTAAATGCTACATTCAAAGAAAAGCGAAATTTCTGATAATTGTAGTTAACAAAATATTAAGAAAACAGAGGGTTAAGGCAAATAAAAAATATTAAATATTTTTTTTGTTGTTTTTTGTAATAAAAAATATATTTTTGCGTTCTGAATAATATCTTAAAAAAACATTAAAATAAGTTGTAAAATGGTTTTGTGTTTTAATGGTTAATTATTACATTGCACCACCTAAATTAATTATTACCTACTAGAAAGTATGAAAGTAAATAAAATTATAGCCTTAAAAATAGTGTTGTCTTTGACATTAGTCGCGGGTTTAGCCAGCTGTAGCAAGAAATCCAAAACAAGTAGCAGTGCCTCAAGAGGAACTGGATGGAACATGAGTACTGTAAATGGAGGCTCTAATGTTGCAGCCAAGCACAAAACACAAGAAACAGCTCCAGGATTAGTGTTTGTAGAAGGTGGAACTTTTACAAAAGGATTAGTTCAAGATGATGTGATGCATGATTGGAACAATGTTCCTAGTGAGCAACACGTAATGTCATTCTACATGGACGAAACTGAAGTCACTAACTTGATGTACTTAGAGTATTTAGAGTGGTTGAAAAAAGTATACCCTCCAACTGAAGAAATTTACAAAAATATATATGAAGGAGCTTCACCAGATACATTGGTTTGGCGAAATAGATTGGGTTATAACGAAACTATGACTAATAATTACTTGAGACATCCGGCATACGCAAACTATCCTGTAGTTGGGGTAAACTGGGTTCAGGCTGTTGAGTTTAGTAGATGGAGAACTGATCGTGTAAATGAAGCTGTTTTGGAAAAAAATGGTTTTCTTAAAAAGAATGCGAAAACAGTAGATGTTTCAGCAGAAAGTACTTTTAGTACAGAAACTTACTTAGCCGCTCCTACTCTTACGTACGGTGGTAATGAAGAAGTAGTTTTAAAAGGTAAAGCATTTAGAAAAGAACCTAAAGCAGATAAAGACGGTAAAGTAGCAGAGCAAAAAAATGTTTATGCGCAGCGTTCTTCAGGAATACTTTTGCCAGAATATAGATTGCCTACGGAATCAGAGTGGGAATATGCTGCAGCTGCTGATGTTGGTCAAAGAGAATATAATATATATAAAGGACAAAAGAAATATCCATGGTCAGGAGCCTATACTCGTTCTGGGAAAAGATCGAATAGAGGATTTCAATTGGCTAACTTCAAACAAGGTAATGGTGATTATGGTGGAATAGCAGGTTGGTCTGACGATGGAGCAGATATTACTAATGAAGTTAAAAAATATCCTGCAAATGATTTCGGTTTATATGATATGGCCGGAAACGTTGCAGAATGGGTTGCCGATGTATACAGACCTATTGTTGATGTAGAGACTAATGATTTCAATTATTTTAGGGGTAATATTTACACTAAAAATAAAATTGGTGACGATGGTAAAATTGTTATTATCACTGCTCAAAATGTAGTTTACGATACATTAAGTAATGGTAAATTAGTTGCTATTGGTTTGCCAGGGGAAATTCGTCAAGTTCCCGTTGATGAGAACGAGACTTATCTAAGACAAAATTTTAGTACCAGTGACAATATTAATTATAGAGATGGTGATAAACAGTCTAGCAAATATTATAAATTTGGTGCAGCTGATGCTGACAATGGAAAAATGACTGACAAAGAGGTTATGTACAATGCTCCTAAACATAATATAACCGTTGATAGTTTGGGTGTTATGGATAAGAAATATGATAAATCTAGCAAAAGAACAACTATGATTAACGACGCAGTTCGCGTTTATAAAGGTGGTTCTTGGAGAGATAGAGCATATTGGTTAGATCCTGCACAAAGAAGATATTTCCCGCAAGATATGGCAACGGATTATATCGGATTTAGATGTGCGATGTCTAGAGTTGGTTCTAAAGCCAATACAAAAAGATCACCAAGAAATTAATTTTATTAAAAAATATAAACAAAAGCCCTTTAATTAGGGCTTTTGTTTTTTAAACTAACTTGATATGGATCTTAAATACATTCATAGTTTATTTTTGAAATGCAGTTCAGTTTCAATAGACACGCGTAAAATTGTACCTAATTCATTTTTTATAGCGATCAAAGGAGAAAATTTCGATGCAAATACTTTTGCGCAAGAAGCTTTAAGTAAAGGAGCTTCTTATGCGATTATTGATAATAGTGATTATTATTTGGATGAAAGAACTCTTTTAGTGGACGATAGTCTATTAGCTTTGCAGGAACTAGCAAAATTTCATAGAATGTATTTAAAACTACCTATAATTGCGCTAACGGGTAGCAATGGCAAGACCACAACCAAAGAGCTCATCAATGTTGTTCTTTCAAAGAAATACATCACGAAAGCAACTGTTGGTAACTTAAACAACCATATTGGAGTACCGTTAACACTTCTTTCTTTTACGGAAAAAACAGAGATGGGGATTGTTGAAATGGGAGCAAATCATCAAAAGGAAATTGAATTCCTTTGTTCTTTGGCAATGCCTGACTTTGGATACATTACCAATTTTGGAAAAGCTCATTTAGAAGGTTTTGGTGGCATAGAAGGAGTTATTAAAGGAAAAAGTGAAATGTATCACTACCTTTTGGAAAACGATAAACAGGCATTCGTAAATCTTGATGATTCAATACAAGTTGAAAAATCACATAATTTAAAAACATACTCATTTGGGGTAGGTAAAGTAAATGCGTCTTTTTTGATTCAATCAATACAAGCAAATCCTTTTGTTGTAATTCAGTATCTTGATCAAGTAATTACTACGCATCTTATAGGTCTATATAATGCAAATAACGTAAATGCGGCAATAGCTATTGGAAAGTTTTTTGGAATCAATAATGATTCTATAAAAGAAGCTCTAGAAAGTTACATTCCTGAAAATAATAGGTCGCAGTTACTTACTAAGGGAACTAATGAAATTATTTTAGACGCTTATAATGCTAACCCGAGCAGTATGAAAGTTGCAATAGAAAATTTTATTTTGTTGAATAAAGAGCGAAAAATTTTATTTTTGGGCGATATGTTTGAACTAGGCAACGAAAGCAGAAGTGAACACAAAGCAATTGTTCATTCGCTTATAAAGCATACTGAGATAACGTGTTACTTTGTTGGGAAAGACTTTTTCGTAAATAAAATAGAAAAGGACAACTTTCATTTCTTCGAAACCTTTGAAGAACTTACAAAAACAGTAATTAATACAAGGTCATTTGATGATAATATGATTTTAATCAAAGGATCTAGAGGAATGGCTTTGGAAAGAATATTAGAATTTATAAACTAAATGAAATAGGGAATCAAGTTTTTTGATTCCCTATTTTTAAATATTCATTAAGTACCCTATTAGATTTTCCTTCTTATTTAACTCCAATTTTTTTCTAAGTCTATATCTGGCCAACTCTACGCCTGCAGTAGAAATACTCATAAATTCGGCAATTTCTTTAGTAGACATATTCATAAGTAGATAGGTTGACAAATCCATTTCTCGTGGTGAAATCGTAGGGTGCTTATCCTTTAATTTTTTCAGAAAATCAAAATGTACATTTTTAATATGTTTTTCTAGATCTTTCCAGCTTTTATCTGTGTTTACTTCTTTTACAATACTTTTATTAAGTTTGCTAATTTGATTTTTAGTTGACTCGTCAAAAGAATTAGTGTCAATATCTTTCAATTTAGAGATAATGCCGTTTAAGGATTTGTTTTTCTTTACCACTTGCAAAGTATTATTTACTAGTTCTTTGTCTTTCGATAGAATTTTTATCTGTAGTTTTTCATTTTCTAGTCGTTCAATTTCTTTTTCTAATTCGTACTGTTCTTGTTTTATTTTGGTTTCTTTTTCTAAATAAAGTCTTCTTTGTTCGATAGTCTCATAATATTTATTTTTTCGTATTTTAAATTTTATTTGTCTAGTTGTAAAATAGATACCAAGAAAAACTAGGAGTAAGTAGCAGAGGTATGCCAAGTAGGTACGGTACCATGGCCTCAAGATTTTGAAGCTAACTCCTGTAACATCCGATTGAATCCCATAGCTATTTCTAACTTTTACCTGCATGTTATAATTCCCTTCGAGCAAGTTTGTATATTCTTTTACAGATACTGTAGACCACCTACTCCACGATTCATCAAAGCATTCTAAGTTATAAGAATATTCTACATTTTCTAAGTTTTCGAAAGTAGGTGTTGAAAACGTAAATTTTACATTATTTGAAACATATGGAATTTCAATTTCTGTACACTTTTTTTGTCCATTTTTTAAGATTAGCGTGTCACCAGCATATATGACATTTCGAATGTAGGATTTAGGTTTAGTAACATAGGTGTCCACTAATTTTGAATCATAGTGGGCCAATCCATCTGTTAAACCAATAAATATATTATTGGAGTTAATTGTGTTTATTGATATATTATTCTTTACTAAATTACCGGTTAGATTCGAAAATGGGACAACATTATTATAATAGGTTCCAGTTTTGCTTTTCATCAATACTCCTAAGGATTCTTTAAATACATACCAAATATTTCCTTGTTCATCTTCCTTAAGAGAATTAACTCTTGGAATCTTTTCAAATAAATTACTGATTTCATTATCTTCAAAGAATAAGTTTTGTTCCTTAGAATATTTAAAAAAATGATTTTCTCTTACGAAATATACTTGATTTCTAATCTTTTGTATGCAGTCTATGCCTGGTGAAGATTTTAATAAACTTTGGTACTTTTTAATTGTCTTAAATCTTTTTAAATCTTCGGATAACTCCATCTTGTAAAGAAAATTATCTTTTTTTACCCATACATTAGCATCGTCTAGTTCAAATGAGCTGGCAGATCGGTCTGATGAGCCTTCGACTTTGTTTCTAAACTCCAACGAATTATCTGTTTTTTCAAAAATTGTAAATCCGTCGTAATATGAGCCAATAAAAAAATTGGGACGATTGGGAATTTTTTTAAAGGAAAAATAGCCATTGTTATCTAAATTTTTGATCAATTTTCCTTTGTCAATTACTAGAGCGCCACTATTGCTGCCGCATAATAGCTGGTTGTCTATTACTTGCACACTCCATGCCTGTGCATTTGTACCATTTACTAATTTAAAAGTTTCCTCTTTAAAGGAAGAGTTCCATGGATGGTAGAAAACACCTTGGTTTGTGGCAACGTATAAGTAGTTTTTATGTATAACTGATCCGTATACCGTTCCTAAATTATAAGAAAAACCAAAATACGTAAAGGGTGAATTTTCATTAATATAGGCTATACCATTATCTAAACCCAACCATAAATTATAATCCTTATCAACAAAAGAGGATAGCACAGTATTATTTTGTAAGCCTTTTATGTAATTAACATGTTGAATTATTTTGCCGTCACTATTGCAAATAATCATTCCGTTTAGCACTGTATTTAATACTATAAAGTCATTCTTAATGTTTGTACCTCCCAATGAACTAAACTTTTTGATAAATTCATTGGCCTCCGTTTGCCAAGGATAAACTTTCTCATTTTCATATAAAAAAAGTCCTTTGTCAAGGGTGGCAATTAAAATTTTATTATTTGGTAATGAAAACATTCCCCAAACTTCGGTATTGTTTAAAATCTCACTTCCTTTTAATGGTGTAAGTTTGTTATTGTGATATTCCATTATTCCTGTAGAAATATCTTGAATGTATAGGTGGTTTTTGACCTGGTATGAAAATTGAAAACGTTTGGGAGCTTCAATCACTTTTATTTTATTCTTCTTATATATGTAACATCTAGCAAATGTTTGAAAGATTACTTCATCTTTAAATAGATGTATTTTCCAAACAAAATCAGTTACCTTAATTTTTTTTCTATCGACTAATTTTGATAAAGAAAAATAAATCATTTTTCCTTTGTCGTTTGCTTCAAAATACCCAAACTCGTTATAACCACCCACAAATATTTTTCCCGAGGCATCAATTTTTACGGTTTTAATTTCAGAACTGTTTGGTAAGTTATATGTACGCCAAGAGGAACCATCAAATTGCAGTAAGCCTTCATTATTTGCAAAATAAATATTTCCATTGCTATCTTGATTGATGTCCCAATTTTGTGTCCCCCCTTTATAAGCGGTTTTAGAATAATTTCTTATGTCAGGTAAACCAATATTCTTTACTTGACTATAAGATGTTACGGTATATACTAAAAAGGTGATAATAATAATTTTCCGCTTTATTAATTTCATAATTGTACGATTCGAGAAAGGTTTTGATAGATGCAAAGGCGTAGTAATGCATTAAGTTTTTAAATTTCCATAAATGTAGTGTTTGTTTTTTAAATTAACTTTTAAATAACAATCTTTAAAATAATTTAACATATTGATTTATAATTAATTATATAATTTTTGATGTGTTTTTGTAAAGTTTTAATTTATCATTTGATGTGTTTTTGTAATGGTTGTTTTTTATTGATGCAATATAATAAACTCTAATATTGTATCAAATAACTAATTAATTAACCAATATATTTAGAAAAATGAAATTATTGAAAACATTTATTTTTTGTATTTCATCATTATTATTCTCAGTTTATGGTCAGGCGCAGGACGTCGCTATAAAGGGAAAAGTAATTGATGAGCAGGGTATGCCAATTCCAGGGGCAACAATTTTATTAAAAGGCACTACTAAGTCGCAGGGCTCAGATTTTGATGGAAGGTTTGAAATCAAGGCACCAAGTAATGGTATCTTATCAATCAGTTTTATTGGGTATAAGACTGTGGAAGAATCTATTAATGGTCGAACTCAAGTAGACGTAACACTTAATTCTATTTCGCAGGAACTAAATGAAGTTGTTGTCGTGGGTTATGGAACGCAAAAGAAAAGTGTAGTCACAGGTTCTATTTCTAGTGTAAGGGCAAAAGATTTAGAGGGACTACCTGTTACTAGAATCGAGCAATCTTTACAAGGTAGAGTTTCTGGGGTTTCTATTGCTGCCAATGCAGGACAACCAGGATCTGCTTCAACCATCCGTATTCGTGGTTTCACTACTTTGAACAATAATGATCCTTTATGGGTTGTTGACGGTGTGATCATAGACAATGGCGGTATTGGTTTCTTAAATCAATCTGATATCGAGTCTATCGAGGTGCTTAAAGATGGTGCTTCTGGAGCTATATACGGCTCTCGTGCAGCTGCAGGTGTTATCTTGGTAACTACTAAAAAAGGGAAATCTGGTAAATTATCTGTTAGTTATACAGGTTATTCAGGAACCTCTCAAGCTGCTAAAAAGCTTGATTTGTTAGATGCTTCTCAATATGTGACTATCCAGAATGAAGCTTTCACTAACGGTGGGGGTGCTGGTGAAAAATTTGCTACAAAAGATGTAAATGGTAATCCAATAAACTACAGTAAAGGAACGAACTGGCAAGATGCTATTTTTAATAATAATGCACAACGTTATTCACATGAACTTAGTTTAAGCGGCGGAAATGATGTTTCTACCTTTTACATGTCTTTTGGGTTATTAGGTCAAGAAGGTATTGTTACAACTGATATTTCTGATTATACTAGAAAAAATTTCAGATTAAACTCTACACACAAATTAGGTAAATATTTTAAAGTTGGTCAAACTTTTGGTTATTCTCATGAAAAAACGATTGGTATTGGTAATACCAATAACGAGTTTGGTGGTCCATTATCTTCTGCAATCAACTTAGATCCATTAACTCCTGTTATTGCAAATGCTGCTGATACAGGTGCGGGATCTATTTATGCTAACAATCCTAATGCAATAAGAGATGCAAATGGAAATTACTACGGAATTTCTACTAATGTAACTCAAGAGGAAACAAACCCATTAGCTTTTACACAAACCTTATTAGGTAATAATAATTTTTCTGATAATTTTGTAGGTAATATTTATGTAGAAGCTGAAATTTTATCAGGTTTAAAGTTTAAATCTGCTGTTGGTGGTAAAATAGCCAATTTTGGTTCTGATAATTTTACTCCTGTATTTTACTTAAACGGAGCTACAAAAAGAGATAAAAATCAATTATTCAGATCTTACCAAAAATCTTTTAGCTGGAACTGGGAAAATACTTTAAATTATAGCAAAAAATTTGGAGATCATAATTTCAGTGTATTATTAGGTAGAGGTACATATGTTGATAATATTACTTCTGGTAATGATATTACATACAACGGTGTTCCTGCAACAACTCATGAAGACGCTTCATTTAATGTAGGGATTCCTATTGAAGATAAAATTGCTAATGCATATAATTCTAGTGCATATGAACATAGGATTGAATCTTTATTTGGAAGATTAAATTATGATTATAAAGAAAAATATATTTTCTCAGGAGTTATTCGTCGTGATGGTTCTACCAGATTTGGTCCTAATAATAGATACGGAACTTTTCCTTCTGCTTCGTTAGGTTGGGTTCCTTCAAAAGAGGATTTTTGGAAAGACAATGATATAGTAAATACTTTAAAAATTAGAGGAGGATACGGAGTAACAGGAAATGACTCTTCCCCAGATTTCTTATTTGCTTCTACCATTGGTATTAATAGAAATTATACAATTGGAGGAAATCCAACTCCTGGACAAAGTCCAAATGCACTGCCTAATCCTGATTTGAAATGGGAGGAAACTAAACAAGGTAACATTGGTTTTGAGATGAATTTATTTCATGATTTTAATTTAACTGTGGATTTATTTAACAAAAAAACGGATGGTATTATAATGCCTGTTCCTTCACCTGGTTATGTGGGATCAACGGGTAATTCATATGCAAACTTAGCAAGTATGCAAAATAAAGGGTACGATATAGAATTAGGATATCATAAAAGAATTGGAGAATTAAATCTTTCCGTAAATGGTAATTTTTCACAGATAGAGAATGAAATTACCTATCTCGCACCGGGCACTAGTTATCTTCCTGGAACAGAATTAGTTCAGTCAAGTTCTTATGAAATCAATAGAACTGAAGTGGGCCATGCTTACAACTCATTTTACGGATTTAAAACAAATGGAATTTTTCAAACACAGGCAGACGTCGACAACAATAAAAGCGCTAATGGTACTATAATTCAGCCTGGTGCTAAGCCTGGTGATTTCCGTTGGCAAGACTTAAATGAAGATGGTAAAATTGATGGAAATGACAGAGATTTCTTAGGATCTTCTTTGCCTACATTCACTTATGGTCTTACTATAAACTTAGATTGTAAAGGAATTGACTTGTTAGTTTTTGGTCAAGGTGCTGGTGGAAATATGATTTATCAAGGTTTGAGAAGACTGGATATTGTAAATGCAAATTATCAAACATCTGTTTTAGACCGCTGGACTGGGCCAGGTTCTACTAATAGTTATCCAAGAGTTACTACTGCTGATACGAATCAAAACTTTAGTAATCCATCAGATTTTAATTTAGAAAGTGGAAATTTCTTCCGATTTAAAACCATTCAACTTGGATATTCATTTCCAAAAGAATGGATTAATAGTATTTCATTACAAAAGGTAAGATTATATGTAACAGGTGAGAATCTATTCACTATTACAAATTATACTGGTTTTGATCCAGAAATTGGATCGACAACTATTGCTGGTAGGGACAATGTACAAGGTGTTGACAGAGGATATTATCCTCAGGCAAAATCATACATGTTAGGAGTTAATTTGCAATTTTAATTAAAAAAAAATATATATGAAAGTTATTAGTTTTAAACAATCGTTCATCGCTTTCGGAGTATTGCTTACGCTTGGATCGTGTAGTACCGATGAAAAGTTAGATGTAAAAGGAGATGGAGTAGTAGTTGAAGGTGATTTTTACAAAAATGAAACAGATGCCTATTCAGGTTTAGTAGCTGCCTATGATAAAGTCGGTGAATTTGCTGGAACATTTCCTGCAAGTCCATTGTTGTTTTTAAATTCAGCATCAGATGATTTCTATGCAGGCGGGTCAACATCTGGTGATCAACCAGGTCTTCAGGTTGCATCAAACTATACGGTAAATCCTACGAATATTTCTCCAGACCTCTGGGCTAATTATTATCAAGGTGTTTTTAGATGCAATGTAATGATTCAAAAGCTTCCTGATATTCCAATGGATGCTGCTAAAAAGGCAAGATTTATGAGTGAAGTAAAAGCATTGCGTGCTTATTACTATTTTGATATTGTTAGGATGTTCAAAAATGTACCTTTAATTTTAGTTCCACTTGCTCAGTCTGAAGTTCCAAATGTTTTGCAAGCAGATCCTACTGCTGTTTATGCTCAAATAGAAAAAGATTTGAACGAATCGATAGATGGTTTGCCAATGACATTAGCAACAAGCGAATTAGGGCGTTTTACTAAAGGAGCTGCAACGGCACTTTTGGGTAAAGTATATTTATACGATAATAAAATGGCTCAAGCTGCTACTGAATTAGCTTTAGTTAATGGAACCCC
This sequence comes from Flavobacteriales bacterium, assembly GCA_038241955.1. Lineage (GTDB taxonomy): Bacteria > Bacteroidota > Bacteroidia > Flavobacteriales > Flavobacteriaceae > Flavobacterium. The sequence continues at coordinate 20,219 of JBBSSR010000043.1, forward strand.
TGGAGGAACAAGCAGTTTTGGTTACAAATTGATGGATAATTTTGCAGATTTATGGAATCATGCTAACAAATTTAATAGCGAGTCTATATTCGAAATTAATTATTCAGATAAATCAAATGCGGATTGGGGTAATTTTAATGCTGGAAATGATGAAGGAAATGTAGCGTCTCAATTAATGGGGGTGAGAGATTATTCTAGAACTCCTGCTGGAATTACAGCTGGCCTACCAGATTATATTAATGGATGGGGATTTAATGTTGTTACCACACAATTAGCAACTGCTATGCAAGGAGATCCTCGTTTCGCTTCTACTATTTTAGATGCTAATGCGCAAAAAGCAGCAGGAAACATGACTTTTACAGACAGTTACCAAGAAACTGGATACCATTTTATTAAATATGCACCAGTTAATGCTGATATTAAAGCGGCAAATCCTTTCTTGAACTTCTCAATCAATACGTATATTATTCGTTTGGCTGATACTTATTTAATGGAAGCTGAAGCTTTAGGAGGAACAGGAGCAAGAGCTCAGGCACTTTTAGATGCTGTAAGAACAAGAGCTGGATTACAAACTGTAACAGTTTCAATGGATGCGATTATGAATGAAAGAAGATTGGAACTTGCTGGAGAAGGACATCGTTGGTATGATTTAGTAAGAACAGGTCAAGCTGCCTCTAAATTAGCTTTCAAAGGATTTACTGCTGGTAAAAATGAAGTATTCCCAATTCCATACAGTGAATTTAATAACACTAAAATGATTCAGAACCCTAATTATTAATGAAATTAAAAATTGGATTTTAATTTGTAAACGAATTTGTGAAAAAGATATTTTTATTTATCGTTTGTCGTGGCTTCGCTTATCTATTTTAGGGAGTTGTAGCACAGACACTGTTGATAATGTTCTTTTAAACCCAAATGTTAATCAAGCATTTACAGCCACACAAGTTGATAAATTGCCGTCTATAAACTTGGGCGGGTTGTGGAAAAACGACTTTCGTTTCAGTTGTAGGATGGAAAGTACATGTATTGATAACTACTACTACGAATAATACAGGAGTTGTGTATTTAATGATTCGCAGTGGTGAATCCGATATGAAAGCTGGAATCAAAATTTAAAGTATTGAAATTAGACTATTTATAGAATAGATCTGATTATTAAAAATAAGTTAAGTTAGGTTTGAGTTGGTAGAATGGCCCATTCTCTTTGGATTATGGGTCATTTTCAATTCAGGTAATTGGAGTTTTTCATCTCTATAATGTAGCATTTAAAACTCATGAGGGTAAAAAAGTAGTAGTTGTTGTAAATGACGGAACCGCATCTGAATTATTCAACATAAAATACAACGGAAAATGGGTTACTTCTTCGTTAGAAGCAGGGTCTGTAGGAACCTACGTTTGGTAATCTAATAACAACGCATATAAAAATTAACTAATTTTGAAAGATTTAAAATTAACAGTAAAAGATATGAAAAGAATAACAACCACAGCACTAGTACTAACTTCGTTTTTTGTTTTCGCACAGCAAAAAAACAAATCGCAAGCCCATTTTTCTACAAAAGACAAAACGATTCAAGTATATACCACAGCTGAAAATACCAAAGAGCGTTTATCGCCAACAGCAACTTTGACATTTGAAACAGCAACTCAACCTGTTGAAACCGAAATTTCGGTTTTTGTAGAACCAGATATTACCTTTCAAAAAATAATGGGAATAGGAGGATCAATTACAGATGCAAGTGCCGAAGTCTTTGCTCAATTGTCTAAAGAAAAACAACAAGAATTTCTAGATGCTTATTACACATCCGACAAAGGAATTGGGTATTCCATTTTAAGAACGACTATTCACAGCTCCGATTTTGGGAGTGGTAGCTATACGTATATTAAAGAAGGGGACGCTGCACTAAAAACATTTTCTATAGATGTAGATAAAAAGAACCGCATTCCTATGATACATAGGGCCATTGCAACTGCTGGCGGGAAATTATTGACTTATGTAGCTCCCTGGAGTCCACCTGCTTTTATGAAAAATACCAATAACATGCTAAAAGGAGGCGTTTTATTACCTGAGTTTTATCAAGCTTGGGCAAATTATTATGCTAAATTTATAAAAGCATATGAAAAGGAAGGAATTCCTATTTGGGGAACTTCTACTCAAAATGAACCATTAGCAACACAAACGTGGGAATCTTGTTTGTACACCGCAGATGGTGAAAGAGACTTTATAAAAAATCATTTAGGTCCTACACTAAAAAAAGAAGGACTCGGAGATAAAAAAATTGTTATATGGGATCATAATCGCGATTTAATGTACCACAGAGCAAACGTGATTTACTCTGATCCAGAAGCTGCAAAATATGTTTGGGGACTAGGATTTCATTGGTATGAAACTTGGACAGGTGCTGATCAAAATTTTGATAATGTTCGAAAAGTACAAGAGGCTTACCCTGATAAAAATTTAATGTTTACCGAAGGTTGTTTGGAAAAATTTGATGCTAAAAAATTTCAGTTTTGGCCCAATGCAGAACGTTACGGTATCGCTATGATTAATGATTTTAATAATGGCACAACGGCTTGGACAGATTGGAATATATTATTAGATCAGAATGGCGGACCAAATCATGTGGGGAACTTTTGTTTTGCACCCATTCATGCAGACACCACCACGGGAGAATTAATTTACACGCCTTCTTATTATTACATTGGTCACTTTTCAAAGTTTATAAAAGTAAATGCAAAAAGAATAAGTTCAGCAGTAAGCAGAACAACTTTGTCTAGTGCTTCCTTTATAAATACCGATGGAAAAGTAGTAACTGTGGTAATGAATACTACAGACGCTGCTATCGATTATAATTTATATGTTCATGATTCGAAAACTAAAGTGACTATTCCTGCGCACGGGATGCAGACTCTAGTGTATTAAATTAACAACTAAAATTTTGTTGATACGGTAATCACTTGCGTGAAGGATAGAAGTAATCCGCCGCTGCGGAACGGATAGCCTGACAGCATTATAGAAAGGGGGCGACTATGCGATGCTATACGTTGGCCCCCTTTTTATAATGGTGGCACGCCCAAATTCTTTTTATACTGATTTTTTTAAATTTTTAGAGATGAAAAAAATAATTATATTTTCTTTTATGTGCTTTGCTGTGGCTTCTTTTGGTCAAGGTTTTTTGCATAGAGACGGACAAAAAATTGTTGATGCGAATGGTAAAAATATCATTTTGCGTGGTTTGGGTTTGGGCGGTTGGATGGTGCAGGAAGGCTACATGATTCAGACGGGTGCTTTTGCGGGTTCTCAGTATAAAATCAAGCAGAAAATAAACGATTTAATTGGCACTACAGCTACAGAAGAATTCTATAAAGCCTACAAAAAAAACGGAATTACAAAGAGAGATATTGACTCTTTGGCAGCTTGGGGCTTTAACTCTATTCGATTGCCCATGCATTATAATTTATACACTCCGGCGATTGAAACCGAAAAAGACGGTAAGATTACTTGGCTGGAAGAAGGTTTTAAAATGACCGATGATTTGTTGAATTGGTGTGCTGCCAATAAAATATATTTAATTCTTGACTTGCATGCTGCTCCTGGGGGACAAGGGAAAGATGCTGCAATATCCGACTACGATGACTCAAAACCATCACTCTGGGAGAGCACTGCAAATCAGGATAAAATGGTGGCGCTTTGGGAAAAATTGGCAGAAAGATATAAAGACAGCCAGTGGATAGGTGGTTATGATATTATTAATGAACCCAATTGGAATTTTACAGGCACGAATCAAAACGGTTGCGATGAAACTTTGAATGCTCCGTTGAGAGCTTTGCAAGTTAGAATTACAAAAGCGATAAGAGCCATTGATACGAACCATTTAATTTTCATTGAAGGAAATTGTTGGGGAAATAATTACAATGGTATGTTCCCGCTTTGGGACGAAAATATGGCGTTGAGTTTTCATAAATATTGGAATCAGAACGACATTCCTTCTATACAAAAAATGTTGGATTACCGAAATGAATACAATGTTCCTATTTGGTTAGGAGAAAGCGGTGAAAACTCGAATGTTTGGTTTGAAGAATCAATTTCGTTGATGGAATCTAATAACATAGGATGGGCTTATTGGCCAATGAAAAAAATTGAAAATTTAGCAGGAGTTACTTCGGTAACTAAGCCAGCAGGATATGATGCAGTATTGGAGTATTGGCAAAACGGCGTTGACAAGCCAAATCATGATGCTGCAAAAAAAAGCATGATGCAACTAGCGGAGAATTATAAAATGAAAAATCTAACTATACGGTATGATGTGATTGATGCCATGTTTAGACAAGTACAAACAGATGATACAAAACCCTATAAAAAACATTCATTGCCTGGAATAGTATTTGCAACAGAATATGATTTGGGTCAAAATGGCTACGCTTATTCCGATAAAGATGTTGCCAATTATGACGGTACTAAATTTACGAAATGGAACAAAGGAGGTAAAATGAGAAATGATGGTGTTGATATTGAATCCTGTACAGATAAAATAACCAACGGTTTTCAAGTTTCGTTTATTGAAGACAAAGAATGGTTGCAATTTACCGTTGATGTGAAAAAAGAAAGTAGCTTTGATGTTGATGTTCGATTTTCAAGTGAAAAAGAAGGTGGAAAACTATATTTGGAGGTAGAGGGTGTTAAGATTTCTGAATCAATAGAACTTCCATTTCCTGAAGGATTAATGGCTTGGAAAACCGTAACACTAAAAAATGTGAATCTAAAACAAGGAATAAATAAAATTCGCGTTCACTTTGAACGAGGAAATTTTAATCTTAATTTTTTAGAATTTAAAAAGTCTGACAAAATGAAATAAGAGTAGTATACTTTCAGGTAGTTTTATAGAGAACAATCCGTTTTGTCTATCTGTAAACAGTAAAATAAGAATCATAAAAAAGACTGGTATGAAAAATAAAAAGATTGTTTTTATAGTTTGCTTTTGTATGATGAGTTTCTTTTTGCAAGCTCAAACTTTTAAAATAATGACCTATAACATTCGCTTAGATGTAGCCTCTGATGGAGAAAATGATTGGTCGCATCGAAAAGATTTTTTCACGTCACAAATTCAATTTTATGCACCGGATATTTTTGGAATTCAAGAAGCGCTACCCAATCAAGTACTTGATATTGCTGCTGCATTGCCAAATTATGGTTATTTAGGAAAAGGGAGAGACGAAAATGGTAAAGGTGAAGCCTCGACTATTTTTTATAATAAAGAAAAATTCGAAGTCGTTGTGGACAATACTTTTTGGTTGTCACAAACTCCTGAAATCCCTTCAAAAGGTTGGGATGCAGCTTACAACAGGGTTTGTACGTATGCACTTTTACAAAGTACGCAAAGTGCTAATTTAGTTTGGGTTTTTAATACGCATTTAGATCATGTTGGCGAGCTAGCAAGAACCAAAGGATTGGAATTAATTCTTTCTAAAATAGAGCAACTAAATACTAAAAAACACCCTGTTATGTTGATGGGTGATTTTAATTCTGAGCCGGAGACAGAACGAATAGTTGCCTTAAAAAATAAAATGAATGATGCAAGAACGCTTTCTAAAGAAAAACCTTTTGGGCCGTATGGTACCTTTAATGACTTTAATTACAATGAGGCAACAAATGTACTAATAGATTATATTTTTATATCGAAGCAAAACAGATTAACGGTCAACAAATACGGGGTTTTATCTGACTCTAAAGCTTTGAGATATCCTTCTGATCACTTTCCTGTTTTTATTGAAATTGATTACAAATAATAGTAAAAAACAGAGAATTAGTAAAAAATAATTTTGATTATTGACGTAAATTAAAAGGCGATATCATTCTTCTGAATGGTATCGCCATTTTTTGTCAATATTCAATTTGTTTTTTGAAAACATCCATTATTTCCTTCTTTAAAAGACAGAATCGGGGAGAGAATGTGGTATTTATGATGGATCGTAACTTGAGTTTTAAAAACAGGAAAAAGCAACTATCGTACTAGTTAAAATTGCCTGCGAACCGTGTAGATTTTTGACCGCATTAATTTTTTTATAGTCAAATATTTTTAAAAAAGAGACTGTTTAGGATTAAAAAGTCTCTAGAACAAAAAATATTAAATAAACAAATAATACAGTTATTTTTAAAATCTGAATTTTTACTTTTTACTACCTATTGAAAGTTCTTCTAGGAAAATTTTCTATCACACAGATCTTTACAAATTCTGCATAATGTTGTCGGCGAACTAGAATTTTCAGTAATATCGAAAATACATTTTTCATAATTGTAAGTGTTAAACTGACGCAATGTACATTTAATTTCAGTATAAAAAACATTTTAATAAAAAAAAGAGACTAGCAGTATTTCTTGGAGGTAAGCAGTATCTGAGTAAAAATTATACTTATAATTTTATTTTCATACCGATTCTCAAAAGAGAGATTTTCATTTTAAACAGTTAATGTTTGTGTGATAAAGATTCGATTTAGTTTATTTCTGTACTAAAATAAACTAAATTGCACTCGTAAAACTTTGATTAAAATTTTCTATACCACAGAGCCATGTTAAAAACGATTTTAGAAAACAGTAAGGATTACCAACCTGGTTTATCTATAGATTGCGTGATTTTCGGTTTTCATGACAATCAGCTCAAAGTTTTGTTAATAAAAACAAATTACAGTGAAAAATGGTCCTTACCCGGCGGTTTTATTTCGATTGATGAAGATATAGATCTTGCGGCAGTGAGTGTATTGCGTCGACGCACTGGTCTTGAAGGTATCTTTTTGAGACAGTTTGCCACTTTTGGCGCTGTCAAAAGAAATGACAGCCATTTTAGTGAGGAGGTTCTTGCTCATTTTAATATTCCACCAAAAGTGGGCAAATGGTATACTAGTCGGTTTGTAACCATAGGGTACTATGCTTTGGTCGATTTTCTAAAAACAATTCCACAACCCGACAATACTGCCGAAATCGTACAATGGGTCGATCATAATGAAGTCCCTGAATTAATTCTCGATCACAAAGAAATTCTAGATAAAGCACTAGGAACACTGCGAACAGAGCTTAATTTAATGCCTGTAGGCTATAATTTACTTGCCAAGAAATTTACCATTCCCGAGTTGCAAAAGTTATATGAAACAATTCTTGGTAGATCACTCGACCGTAGAAATTTTTTACGAAAAATAATGGCTATTGGTATTCTTACTAATCTAGATGAAAAGAAGAAAAATGTCGCGCACAAAGCCCCAAATCTTTATAGTTTTGATAAAGACAAATATGAAGAAGTTTTAAAGAATGGTTTGACGCAAGGCTGGTAATTACTATTGTATAAAGTTATAATCCATCTTTTTTAGGAACTATTTAATTAGTCAGTTCGCTTCACTCGGGTCCAACTATGCGATATATACACGAACTAAAGCGTGGGATGTGATTCTATCTAGGCTAGGACACCATGGTGAATAAACAGGAAAGGAATTTTAAAAAATAAGATTATGATAAATAAAAAATTAAAGATAAAACAAATCGTTTTTTTATTAATCATGATAACTTTATCATGTACTAATAAAAGTAAATTAGAACAACAACTTGTAGAAGACACTTTTTTAGAAATTGTTGACACTTTGGCTTATAGGAGAGGAACATTTGTTTCATTACCAAAAGATACAATTAGATTTCCAGAATTATCTATTAAGTTTAGTCAGAAAATTAATTACAACAAAAAAGTTGATGAGATCACAAATGTTTTTTTTGAAAGAATTGCAATTGATGTTTCAAGATGTTTTAAAAAATGGAATAAACTCTGAAATTTCTTTGGACTCAAATTTTTCAAAAAAAATCGGGAAATATCTCATTTATTTTAATAAAAATAAGGTTGATAAAAAAATTATATGATTCTCCGCAATCACTCATAATTAAGAGATTTGCTTTATCTTTATAAAAAAATCATTATGAATCTATTCAATTTTACCGCAAATTTCGAAAGTGAAGAGTCTTGTAGAAATCATTTTAAAGATGAAAGAGATAA
>JBBSSR010000044.1:0-27810 GCA_038241955.1 Flavobacteriales bacterium
GAGTACTAAAAAATGGACAATGCCAATTAGAAATTGGGGAGTTATACTCAATCAATTTTTAGCTATATTTGAAAACAGGATTAAACTATAAATAATTTAACCCTGAAATTTTAAACTTACACAGATTTTAGGATAGTGTCAAAATTTACTTTATAATTTAATCAATTGTCTAATGTAAATATTTCACTTTTTTGAATTCCCAAAATCTCAACTAATCGATCCAATTTTGACAATTTAAGCTCACTGATGCCTTTTTCTATGTTCTGATACTTTTTTAAACTAATTTCCATTTGAATAGCAATGTATTCTGGAGTATGATTCTTTTGCAATCGATACTTTTTAATTTTTAAACAGTAATTTTCCATACTCTTAATTTTTTATTACTAATTCTAATCCATTTAAGGTGCTTAGTAAAAAGTTAAACAAGTTGTAAAAGTTGGTCTTTTTTAGAACTTCGTTGATAAAGTTTAAAATAATATAGGTACATAAATAATAAATGTACCGTTTCAATATAATTTACATTGTCTCATTAAAAAAAATCGAAACATCGAATTTTAGTATAAACTCAGTTGAAACGTCTAGAACTTTTGAAATTTCAATCAATTTAGAAACCGTTAAATCAACGTCTCCTCTTTCAATTTTACCATATCCACTTGCACTCATTTTTAATTCAGCCGCAACAAATTCTCTAGTCAAATTTTTTAATTCTCGAATTTTTCTGATGTTTTCGTATACACTGTATTTCATAAAAATAAAGAATATAAATAATTCATGTTTTAAATTACTATGTTAATATTCAAACTAATATTGATTTTTTTTGACAAAACAGTAAATTGATTTTTGTTTTACTTCGCAAAAAAACTACTCTTTTCTTCTATTTATTTCATTAGTAAAAAGCTAAAGAAGAGAAAAAATTACTACCCACTTTTAAATTTTGATCAAAAATATATAATGTTTTCAGTTATAAATAATAAATCAGTCCAACTGATTTTAAAATCCGACTAAATACAATTTATTGACTTTTCTGATCAAAAGTCAACTTATTATTACCTAAAAGCAGTCCATTTTGTAGGATGATAATATAAAAGATACTTATTTTTAGTACAACAAGGGACACTTTTGTAGGACAGAATGCAAATTTAAATATATAAGGAAACACTTCTAGATAGAAAAATTAAAATCTATTTATATCTAAAAAGTTGAGAATTTTTACTAAAAAAAATTTCACCAAAAAAATAGGTGAAATATTTTGTAAAAGAAAAGAAGATTGAAGTAAAAAAATAAGTCCTCTATTTACTAGCAGCTAAATTTACAAAAAAAATCGATTTTTAGAAATAAGAATTCGAAAAAGAGATAAGATGAAATTATGTAATGGAAAAATTTGTCAAAAATTTATCTACAGGTTGATTGACGATTTCTGAAACAATAATGTTTGTATCTCCTCTGAAAATTGCATTAAAGCATAAAGCAAATTGCCTTATCTACAACTATTACTATTGTATATATGGCAATTTGCTTTTTATAAAAATCCACAATCAAAATCCCTATACCTATTGAGTTACTAAAAGTTGTGGATATGGATTAGATTTCGCGTCTATTATTACAGTTGGCACGCCCTCTTTCAAGTTTACTAGTAATTTACTTAGCGTTGAATTTGCGGAAAAAGTACTATTAACAAATACTGCATTAGATGGCTTACTACCACTGACCAAAGCATTTCCAGTTACTGTTGAATTGATAATTCTATATGATAAGGAATTGTATGGATTTGAAGCGAGCAGGTTACTATTGTCTGAAAAATTACATCCCTCAAAATCACTACTGATTGAAGAAATAGATGCGACTTTTACTGAATTGTTATAAAACTTTGAATTAAAGATAGATACTTGATTAATTGATATAACACTATTACCTGTATATTTAGAGAATTCACAATTTGCAAAAATTGTAGAATCTCCACCACCATCAAATGCTTGACTTCCTCCATCAAATTTACAGTCTACCCACGCATTCATATTATTTGCTCTCTTTCCGTTAAATGACAATCCCGTATCGCAGTTAATAAATTGACTGTTATAAAATAAAGTTTTATCAATATAACTCCACCCTGCAAGAACATTAGGATTAAATGGAACCAAAGCATCTTGAAATACACCTTTGTTACAATTTATAAATGATACATTATCGAAAAAATTATTATCGAAACCGAATATTTCATGCAACTGAATACCATTATTTTGGTTTCTAAAAACAATGAATTTTACAGTTTGATAAGCCCATAACATGTTTTTACTAGTAGCGTATAAACCACTACTTCCACCTTGCAATGTCAAATTAGACAAAGTAAAACTTCCAAAAATATTATCTGTTATAGAAATTAACGGAAAATCATCAGTTAGTCCACAGATTACAGTTTTACCTGTTCCTTGTCCTATAAGTCCATGGGCTTTATCTAAGGGAATATTTAAGGTTGACCCTATATAGAATACTCCTTCTGGAAGTTCAGCAACTCCATTTTTATTTATTAGACCTTGTATGTAAGAAGTTTGATCCGGCTTGCCAGTTCTATCCGTTTTCCAATTTGCTCCTAATGGGTCAGGTAACGTCTCCCATTTAGGTTTGTCCCACGGTGAATATTTTGTCCCTAAAATAGAATTAGTAAGTTTAGAAATTGTTGTTTGATCAGTTATTTTTTTATTTTGAATTACTCCTGAATAAAAAATATCATTAGAATTTACATCTCTAATTAAAGCAAATCCTTTCTCTGCACCATCACTTCTAATCGTTTTGTTAGTTGAATTCAAACTAAACAAATTTGATTTTGAACTTAAAATCGAATTTGAATTAGCTGCACCATTTTGCGTAAGGAAATTAACATTCATAGCATCTATGTTAGCATAACCATAATTAGTATTATATTGAATAGCTCCTTGTACAACCGCCAAATTTAATTTCCCAATATTTTTAGCATAAAATAATTCTCTCGTAAGACCGCCATATGTTTCGCAATCTATTCCTAAAAATGTTGAAGATTGCAAATTATCTAAATCAGTTGTTACACCTGTTGAAGTTAAGTAATTAGAATGAAGATTAACATTACCATAACTTGGCGTTGCATAATTTCCTTTCATTACAAGCATATTTGAAGTGCCTTGTGCTTGGTGCTTAATTATTTTATTATTCCTAAAATAACCTGACTCACTGCAGTCAAAACTTATAGAACCAATAATATTTATCAATGTACAGCTATCGATACTTGCGTTTTTAGCTTTTATATTACTATACAACATCGATTTAATAATGCAATTAGAGATCGCCCCTCCCGCTTGAAAAATTATATTTAATTCTTTATTGGGTGCTGGTGAGAAATTCTCTAAAATAACATTACTACTTCCAGCTGCAATAGTTATGTTAGCTAAACTTGTTGATGAAGGATGTCCATATAATCTTTGATTACTTTTCATTACAACATTAACACCTGAGTAATCTCCTTTTTCTAATCTAACGGATCCATAAGTATCTAATGCTTTTTGAAGTGTTCCTTTTTGTGCAAGTGGCAGCAAATATGCCTTAAAGTATTCAATTTCTTCTAGCTGGTTATTTACTCCTCCTGGAACACTAGCGGTGATAAATGATTGTATGTTACTATCACCAGAAATAGTGCCTGTATAATAAACTGCTCTTACGGTTAAACTATATGCCGTTTCAGGTGATAATCCTACTATTTTATAGGTAATGCCAGTTCCCACAGATGTAGCAAGCAATATATTTTTGTTATAAATTCTATATTCAGAAATAGGAGTGCTATCACTTGGAGCAATCCAAGCTAAATTAACCGTACTTTTTGTAATTTGACTTGCTACAAAACCAGTTGGCACATTTGCAGGTTTAACTTGAGCCTCTTCTAGTGCGTAATGGTAATTTTGTGAAAAAACTACAGTTGAAAAAAGTAAAAAATAAATTAGATATTTCATTGTCCAGAAATAATATAGGAGTTTAATCCTGATTTTCTAAGCATTCCAAATCTTACATTTCCAGGAACACTAGTAAACTTTGCACTAAAATTAGCAGTATAGTTGATAGTTACGCCAGCGGCTGCAAGTATTGTTAGTACAGCACCATTATGAGCTTCGAAATTAATAGTATCCCCTATTAACATATTCCCAAATCCAGCAGTTAAGGTTAAAGTGGCAGTAGTTGTACATTCTATTGTGTTATTAATGTCACCAACGGCAATATTTCTCGAATTTGGAAAGGAAACAATTAAGGTTTTCGAACTAGTTGCCCCAGCTTGACCTACTAATCGTTCCGCAGTTTTTGCATGTAAAGCATATGGAACGCTCAAAAGTTGTGTAACTCCAATAATATTATAATTAGTACCACCAGCAACATCTACTTGGGTCTCTATAAAATAAGGACCTTTATCCCAAGCTATAGTACTAAAATTACCTGTACCAATTACTCCTGTACCAATTACAAGCGAAACCAGTCCATTGTTGTTTGTACTAGGTGAATGGGTTTCTTGATACACCGTAGTACCTGACGCAGTACTCTGATGTATAATGATTTTAAGACCTATAGCCGAATTAGTAACCAAGCTATTATCTTGTGCTCTAATTATTGCTTGATAACTCATTTTTTCTGGTGCTTGTGCAAAAACGGTAACCGTAGTCGCCAGAAGTAATACTAGTGTAAGTGAAAGTTTCATTATTTTATCTTTTTAGTATTTTAAATGTTTTAACAACTTCTTTGTTATCATATATTCGAAGAATATAAATAGATCTTCGAAGATTATTTAAGCTAACCTGAATTTCATTTTGATCAATTATGCCTTGTTTTAATAACCTTCCTTGTATATCATACAGTTGATAGGATTGCTGACCATTGGCCAACTCAACACCCTTCATATTTAAATTGACAAAATCTGATGTTGGATTGGGAAAAATAGATATTTCTAGTAAAGGTTTAACAATTTCTGGCTTAATTGGAGCTTTATCAAACTCTTCATGCTGTATTCCTTGTGCTACATTGTAAATTGATGACAAACCGTTATAGGTGTAAAATATTTGCCCGATTGAGTAAGTAGCAGTTCCAGAACTTCCAGTTGCATCACCACCAGCTGCAATTATGGTTTCCATCCTTTGATTCATATTTCCCTGGGGATTTTGACTCATCCCTTTGAAGGAAAAAAATAATACTAAAAATAGTATTAGCGGATTGATTTTATTTAATTTTTGATATTTCACAGTTTAAAAGCGTTTTAAAAATTACACTGCGAAAATATTTATTTTTAAAAAAATAATCGATAAAATTAACATTTTTAACGATTAAATACACAATATTAATTATATTACGGATATTTACTTACATTTTATATCGTTCTAAAAATTGATTTTTTATTTAATTTAAGAAGACATTAACGCTCATCATAATTTAATAACGAAATCTAATTCCAACATAAATAGCTGATATTTATTAACTAACGCAGATTTATTTGATTAATTATATTCAAGGGAGCTTTTTACGTTATACTTAAAGGATTGGATAATTATTTACAAAATTTTCTTTAAAAGTCATTAATACAGAGATGTTCTGCTAAATTAATAACGTGCTTATTGTTAAAGTAGTGTCGTGATGTGCTAAAGCAGACTTCTATTTAAAAGATATTTATAAAAAACAGGAGTTCTAAACTAAGTACTACTTAATTATTTTTTGGAGAAAATAACACATAAAAAGCCCTTAATTAAATAACAGTCTAAAAACAAGTAGTAAAAAATTAGATGTAAAGTTATTCGCTTATTAATTTTAATTTTTTGTTACGTTTAATTATTTTAAAATAATACATTAAAACTACCATAACAAGGAAATATAAAATGCTAAAAGCCCAATAGGTTGGGATACCGCATCCTGGTGAAACGGGAAAAACAAGACAAGAAGTGTTTAGCATGATCTGAAGAACCCATACACATATACCACTTTTAGTTTTTTCATATACAATAGTGCAGATTCCTGCTGCACCCATCATATTGATAAGCAAAGCTACTATAGGTAAATTTTCAATAACCCCAACGTTATACATAACAATTGGCGTCCACCACAGCCCCCACACAACACCTACAATGAGACTAGCGGGAAAAGGATTCATGATTTTTGTCAGCTTTCTGACAGCAAAACTGACCCACACCACTTCTCCAACTAAAGCAAATAAAATCATATTTAAAAAAAACTTAATTTCAAGAACATCATGAAAATACAATTTGAAGATCTTAAAATCTCCTCCTAAATAAAACGCTTTTAGGCACAAAGTCAAACAAGCAATTGATGCAGCAAAAAAGAATGCAAAAAGATACCATTTCAAAGGGATTTTCCAGACTAACATTGGCGCAAAAAGATCTTTCAAACCACTGTTTCCTCTAGTAAACTTTACCATAGCCATTAGAAGAATTAGAAGAGAGAAAAAGCGACCGTGTATATAAAGTCGACCTGGAACTACGTGTAAATACATTCCATAAACAAAAATAGCACTCGATAGAGGTGCACAAACTAAAAATATCCAAATCTCGTGCATTTTTATAAAATTCCTTAATTTTTCCATTGATAGTTATTTGTTTTTGCAAATATTCTGCTAATATAAATAAGAATATTATAATGTTTTATATGTCAAGATTATTTTTTTTATAGCAACTAAAACCAAAATTGATTTACAGCTGTCAAAAACTCTTTCTAAAACACATCATTGTTTTTTAAAAAAAAGACTGTAGTTAAACAAAAAAAAAGTAAAAAATGTCATTCATCGATAATACTAGTAGTATATAGAAAATGCAAGTATAAGTTATTTTTTTTTCCTTTTTTTGAGTAATATATTGAAGTTCATTACACAAAAGTAATTTTGATAAATGTCAAATTAAAGTATAACTTATTTATAAAATTTACATTCATTTATTGACTAACTACTTGATTATAAACAGTACAATAATTCATAGTCACTGAGAAACTAAAAACTTAGATTTAAAGAACCTTTTTTTTAGATTTATCATTATTACAGTATTTTACTCCATTTATTATTAATACAATTAAAATGATACATCCTGACAACTGTAGTTTAGATAAGCAAATACCTTGGACAAAAATGCCGTATCCCAAAAGTACGTTACATACCCTTTTTGCCGAGCGAGTTGAAATGCGTCCTAATTCAATTGCTCTTGAGTATAATGATAAAAAAATTTCCTACGGTGATTTAGGCACTATAACCAATAGAATGGCAAATTATCTTTGGCACCAAGGTGTAAGACCAGGACAAATTGTTGCTATATCGTTGGATAGATCCCCTGAATTAATCGCATCTTTTTTTGCTGTTTTACAATGTGGCGCTTCTTATGTTCCTATTGATTCTATGTATCCTGATGCGAGACTAAATGTGATGATTGAAGATTCAGCTGCTGCATTTTACATAGGATTAAATTCAAATAAAGAATTACCGTATGATGTAATTTCACTTTCGATTGCAGACATTTTAACTGCAATAAAAGATTTCCCAACAGAACCTGTAAATCTTAGAGTCTCTAGTGAATCACCAGCTTACATAATCTATACCTCCGGCTCCACAGGTAAGCCAAAAGGCGTTCAAGTAGCACATTGTAATGTAATAAACCTTATTTATTCTATGGCTCTTGAGCCTGGGATTACAGCAGAAGATAAAATATTTGCTGTAACAACGATTTCATTTGATGCGATGGTAATGGAAATCTACCTTCCTCTACTTTTTGGAGCTTGCGTAGTTTTAGTTGATGAAGATACAAGAAGAGATGGTCAGCTTTTGCTAAAGAAAGCACTCAATGATAAAATTACTCTTATGTGGGGTACGCCAAGTATTTGGCAAATCCTCTTAGATTCAGGTTGGGAAACACCTTTAAATATAAAAGCATTAATCGGTGGTGAACCAGTTCCATTACCGTTGGCGCATGAATTACTTTCAAGATGTAGTGAATTATGGAATATTTATGGCCCGACGGAAACTACAGTTTGTTCAATACTAACTCGCATTTCAATTAATGATAATCCAATCACCGTAGGAAAACCAATTGCCAATACTCAACTTTACCTATTAGATCCAGCAAGAACGCCCGTAAACCATGGAGAAGTTGGTGAAATTGCTATTGCAGGTGATGGCGTATCACTTGGATATTTAAATCGTCCCGAGCTTACTGACGAACGTTTTGTTTCTATTCCTTTTCACAATGAGTCCCGTACTAAAATGTATCTGTCTGGTGATTTAGGAAAAATGCTACCCAATGGAACCATTCAATGTCTTGGAAGAATAGATCAACAGGTAAAAGTTAGAGGACATCGTATAGAATTAGGTGAAATAGAGACTGTAATTAATAATTTACCTGAAATAAAAAGAGCTACCGTATTAGTAAGCAACCATATAGGTGACCAAGCAAACTTAGTCGCTTATTTACAAGCAGCAGGAAGTATTCAGGATACCGATAGTATCCGACAACAACTTGAGGAACTACTGCCTGAATTTATGGTTCCTTCATTTTTTATGTGGGTAAATGATTTTCCTATAACAACAAATGGAAAAATAGACAAGAATAATTTACCGCTTCCGGAATACGTTCGACCCAATTCGGCTCCTCTTTTAAGAAAACCAAGAACAAAAACTGAAAAAGAAATCGTAAAGATTTGGAGTGAACAGTTACAGATACCTGTTATAGGTATAGATGACAACTTTTTTGAAATGGGTGGAACATCACTTTTAACGCAACGAGTAGTTACCCTGCTTAGAAAACGTCTAAACTTAAATGTCTCCGTTACCAATATTTATCAATATCCCACGATCGCAGCCCTTTGTGATTTTCTCGAAGTTACGAAAAAAACAATTTTACTCAATTTTTCGAAAAATAAAGTAGATCGACAATCAGGAGATGTTGCCATTATTGGGATGGCGGGACGATTTCCTGGAGCAGAAACTATATCTGAATTATGGGAAATTTTAAAAGAGGGCAAAGAAACCATCACTTTTTTCAAAAAAGAAGAACTTGATAACAGTATCTCGGAGTCTTTGCGCAATGACCCACTTTATGTAGGTGCTCGAGGTATTGTACTTTCTGCAAATACATTTGATGCTGCTTTTTTTGGAATAAATCCAAAGCTAGCCGAAGTCATGGATCCACAGCAACGTTTATTTTTAGAAATTGCATGGGAAGCTCTTGAACAAACTGGTTATTTACCGAAACACTTTAATGGTAGTATAGGTGTTTATGCTGGCATGGGAACCAATACGTATTATAAAAAAAATATACTTCCTAATAAAAATATATTAGATAGTATAGGATATCTTGTAGCAGAAACAGTTAATGAGAAAGATTATATTGCTACAAGAACTGCTTATCATTTAAATTTAAAAGGACCAGCTGTGAGTATTCATTCTGGATGCTCTACCTCACTTCTTGCTATCGCACAAGCTACAGAAGCAATTAGAAACGGTCAGTGTGATATTGCTCTTGCTGGAGGCTCTAGTGTAACTGCTCCAATTTTTAGTGGACATTTGTATCAAGAAGGTTCTATGTTAAGTCGAGATGGGCATTGTCGTTCCTTTGATGCCTTAGGAAAAGGGACTGTGTTCAGTGATGGAGCTGGAGTTGTTCTTCTAAAAAATTTAGAAGCTGCCCAGAGAGATAGCGATAAAATCTATGGAATTATAAAAGGAATTGGCGTTACGAATGATGGTGGTAACAAAGGTAGTTTTACTGCTCCAAGTACCGAAGGTCAAGCTGTTGCTATTATGAAAGCAATTCAAGATGCAGAAGTTGCTCCTGAATCCATTAGCTATATAGAAACACACGGTACGGCAACTCCTATGGGCGACCCTATAGAACTTGAAGGTCTTAAAATGGCTTTTGGCAATCAACCTACAACTGGTTTTTGCGCCATAGGATCTATAAAAAGTAATATGGGACATTTAACTGCTGCTGCAGGTGTAGCTGGATTGATAAAAACAGTCTTAGCGATGAACAACAAATTGATTCCCCCATCTATAGGTTTTGATGAACCAAATCCAGCGATTAATTTTAAAAATAGTCCATTTTTTGTAAATTCAAAATTGAGTAAATGGGAATCAGATGAACCACTACGAGCTGGTGTTAGTTCGTTTGGCGTTGGTGGAACTAATGTACATCTTGTTGTAGAGGAATATCCTTTAGAGCAAAAAGTATCTAGCTCAAGTCGACCTGTACAATTACTAATGTGGTCTGCAAAATCAAAAAATAGTTTAAAAGGTTATGAAACGGAATTGGGAAATTTCCTTAAAGAAAATCCGGATGTCCCATTAGCAGACGTTGCTTACTCATTAAATAAAACACGTGACAGCTTTATGCACAGAAGCTTTATTGTATCAGGCAAGAGCTGTGATGCAAGTCAAGAGCTGCTTTCGACACAAAAATCAACTACTAAAAACGGAATCCTTAAAATCGCACCACACGAACTTGTTTTCCTTTTCCCTGGTCAAGGCTCTCAATTTTCTAAAATGGGTTTACATTTTTATAAAAACGAAAGTGTTTATAAAGAGGCAGTCGATCAATGTGCGGATATTTTAGTAGAAGAATTACAATTAGACATTCGCGATATTTTATACCCTACAGAAGTGACTCCCGAAACGGAGGCTAAGTTGAAAGATACTCGTTTTACACAACCTGCTTTATTTGTAACAGAATATGCATTATCCCAACTTTGGTTAAGCTGGGGAATCAAACCAACTGCATTATGTGGGCATAGTATTGGCGAATTTGTAGCAGCTCATCTAGCAGGAGTTTTTAAATTAGAAGATGCGTTACATTTAATTGCCGTTCGGGGTCGCTTGGTAAGTGAACTTCCCAGTGGAAGTATGTTATCCGTCAGGCTTCCTGAAAATAAATTGATTGATATACTACCAGAAACACTGTCGATTGCAGCAATAAATTCGAATTTATTATGCGTTGTTGCAGGCGAAAATCAATATGTGAAAGAATTTGCACAATCACTAGATCTTTTAGAGGTTGCAAATAAGCTTTTATTCACTAGTCATGCTTTTCATTCTAGTATGATGGATCCGGTTCTAGACATGTTTGAAGCTGAAGTAAAAAAGATTCCTCTTAATAAACCTAATATACCTATTGTTTCTACAGTAACGGGATCATGGTTAAAGGATGACGAAGCGATTAATCCAAAATACTGGTCTAATCATCTGCGAAGTGCCGTTAGATTTGGAGACGCTGCAAATACATTACTAAAATTAGAAGATCCTATTTTCTTAGAAATGGGTCCTGGTCAGATACTAACTGCTTTGACAAAGCAACAAGGAATAGGAAGAATAGTTCCTACTTTTTTAAGTTTAACATTATCTAAAAATCCGGAAAACGAATACAATACCATTCTTAATTCTTTGGGAGAGCTATGGTTGAGAGGATTTGATCCTGATTGGTCTGCTTTTTATACGGATCAAAAAAGACAAAAAATAGATTTACCGAGTTATGTTTTCGATCGTAAAATTTGCTGGATTGACCCTCCAAATTCTCAAATACAAAATACAAGTCAAACTACAATTCCCATTCAAAATCCGATTAGCAATCTAAATACAAGTAAGCCCATGAGAAAAACTACTATTCTTACTAAAATTTCTTCAATTGTAAGTCAGACCTCAGGCATAGAGTATGCAGCTGATGCATTTTCTCATAGTTTTCTAGATCTTGGTTTAGATTCATTGACGCTTACTCAACTTGCCATTCGATTAAAGAAAGACTTCAAACTTCCTATAACGTTTCGTCAACTCAATGAAGAATTTTGTTCACCAATTCTTTTAGCAGATTACCTTGATCAAAATCTTCCAAAAGAAGAATACAATGATAGCATAGCAACACAGACAGTTTCAAACTCAATTGCAACCGCTACACCAATATCAAATAACACTTCTCTTCCATTAAACAGTCAAAACAATACTGCGCTAGGACTGATCGCGCAACAACTGCAACTACTAGGAAAACAAATGGAACTCCTGCAAGGAAATACTTTGGTACAGTCTAATGAAGTTGTCCAAGAAATAGTGCAACGACCTGTGGCAGATTTAGTCATAAAAAATAAAATGGAAGAAGCACGAACAGCTGCAGAAATTGCTGAACATCAAAAACCATTTGGAGCGTCTCCAAAAATTGAAAAACATGCAAATGAAATGAATTCTTCTCAAAAGGAATTTCTTAATGAACTGATAGAAAGTTACACAAAAAAGACAGCTCGAAGCAAATCTTATGCTCAAAAAAATAGAAGTTTTATGGCCGATCCAAGAGTTGTTTCTGGATTCAAACCATTGACCAAAGAAATAGTTTACCCTATTGTAATAGAAAAATCCAGTGGAAATCGTCTTTGGGATATAGACGGCAATATCTATATTGATGCTCTTAACGGGTTTGGTTCTTGCTTTTTTGGACATCAACCCGATTTTATTAAAGAAGCACTTCACAAACAGGTAGATACAGGATTCGAAGTAGGGCCACAACACCCATTAGCTGGCGAAGTTTGTGAATTACTTTGTGAATTCACTAATCACGAACGTGCCGCTCTTTGTAACACTGGATCTGAAGCAATATTAGGTGCCATGCGTATTGCCAGAACTGTTACTGGAAAATCTTTGATTGTTGCCTTTTCTGGTTCTTATCATGGTATAATTGACGAAGCTTTAGTTCGCGGTTCAAAAAAGTTAATGACCTTTCCTGCTGCTCCTGGAATTATGCCCGAAGCAGTTCAGAATATGCTAATTTTAGAATATGGAACAGAAGAAAGTCTTCGCATCATTACCGAAAGAGCAGACGAATTAGCAGCAGTACTTGTGGAACCAGTGCAAAGCAGAAGACCTGAATTTCAGCCAGTAGCCTTTTTACACAAACTAAGAGAACTTACTACTCAATTTGATATAGCGCTTATTTTTGATGAGGTTATCACTGGCTTCCGAATGCATCCTGGCGGAGCGCAAGCCTTTTTCAATATTCAAGCTGATATTGCAACATACGGCAAAGTAATGGGTGGAGGTCTTTCTATTGGTGCTATTGTTGGTAAGCGAAAATATATGGATGCTTTAGATGGAGGACATTGGCAGTATGGGGACGATTCCATTCCAGAGGTAGGTGTAACTTATTTTGCTGGAACTTTTGTTAGACATCCTTTGGCACTTGCATCTTCTAAGGCGGCACTCCTACATCTTAAAAAACAAAGTCCTGCTTTACAAGAAAGACTAAATAATATGACTAGCGGTCTAGCTGCTGACTTAAACGCTGAATTTAAGCAAAAAGGCTTACCTATGATAATCAATCATTTTGGCTCTTTGTGGAGAATTAAGTTTAATGATGATGTTCTTTATGGTGAATTATTATTCACTTTACTTCGCGAAAACGGCATTCATATTTGGGACGGATTTCCTTGTTTCTTAACAGAAGCCTATAAAGAAGAAGACATTACGCAAATCATAAATACTTTCAAAAGTTGTCTTGAAAAAATGGTCTTGGCAGGATTCTTTACCTGTACTGCATCTTCAAATATAAACTTACAGCGATCTGAAGCAAATAATAATGGTATTATTAATAAACCACCAGTAACTGGAGCGAAACTAGGACGAGATAAAGAAGGAAATCCAGCTTGGTTTGTGGAAGACGCTACTAACGTTGGGGAGTACGTGAGAATTAGTTTATAAGTTATATTTAAAAAATTATTACTTTAAATATAGTGCTAATAGCATAAAAAATAATTGGAGTCCTACTCCATTTTAAAAATAGAAGTTAAACAGTCAAGAGAAAATGTTAGATGTAAAAACCAAATTTGATCCATTTGCAGGTCCTGAATTAGAGTGCGTTGTGTACACCACAAAAGCGCAATCTGAAATTTGGGCAGCTTGCTATTGTGGTGGCAAAGATGCATCAAGAGCCTACAATGAATCGGTTTCAATGGAATTTAACGGCGCATTGGACTCCATCAAAATGGATTATGCAATACAGACATTGATCGAAAGACACGAGGCACTTCGAGCTACTTTTAGTACCGATGGTATGTATATGTCAATCTATAAAGAAGCTACTATAGAACTTACCAATATCGATTTATCTAGTCTAGAGGAAATTACAAAAAAACAAGCTTTAAATCAATATATCAGTGATGATGCTCACTATCTTTTTGATCTTGTTCACGGACCATTACTAAAAGTTGGATTACTCAAACTTTCAGAAAATACGCATCGATTAGTTATTACTGCACATCATATTATTTGTGATGGTTGGTCTATTGGAATCATGCTCCAAGATTTAGGTGCCATTTATTCAGCGTATGTCGAAAATAGAACGCCAGATTTAATTACACCAATTCCATTTAGTGCTTACGCAAATGAAGAGCAATTATTTTCTAATAGTGATGCCAACAAAGAAATTGAAAAGTTTTGGTATGCAAAGTATCAGAAATCAATACCTATTGTAAATGTTCCCACCGACTTTCCTAGACCTTCTCTTCGAACTTATAAAAGCCAGCGTCTCGATTTTGCTTTAGATAGCAATTTATTATCAAATCTAAAACAAACAGGATTAAGTTTTGGTTCTAGTTTAGTAACTACATTATTGACTAGTTTCGAGCTGTTTTTATATCAGTTAACTGGTCAAGAAGATTTAGTAGTAGGATTACCTTCTGCAGGACAGGCTGTTACTGGAATGAATCATTTAGTTGGTCACTGCGTTAATTTACTGCCGTTACGAAGTAACCCTCTTCCAGACATCACTTTTAAAGAGTATTTAAAACAACGTAAATCCGAGCTATTTGATGCCTATGACCACTCCCAATTAAGTTTTGGACATCTTTTACAAAAGCTAAGTGTTGCTCGTGATCCTTCTCGAGTTCCGTTGGTACCAATTGTATTCAATACTGATATGGGTATGACGCATGGTGTTCATTTTTCTAATCTAACTTACAAATTAATTAGCAATCCAAGAGCATTTGAGGCTTTTGAGATATTTGTTAATGCAAGTGGTACTGAAAAAGATCTTGTTTTCGAATGGTCTTATAACGAAGCTCTTTTTAAGCCAGAAACTATTCAGAAAATGATGCTTTCTTTTAAAAAAATAATTCAAAAGATTATTGATTCCCCCTCTAAAACTATAGACCAAATTACATTTCAAGATTTCACAAACGAATACAGCCATATAAACGCTACAAGCATGAATTATCCTAATGTTGCTCTTTATGATCTATTTTCCATTCAAAGTAAGAAATCACCACAGAAAACAGCACTAGAATTTCTCGATACTGTGATTTCATATCAGGAGTTACAGAATCAGACCAATCAAATGGCTCATTATCTAAAGGAACAAGGGATTGCTTCCGGTGATTTTATTGCTGTTTCTTTGCCTCGATCTCCAGAACTTGTCGTTTCACTTTTAGCAATAATGCAATGTGGCGCAGCATATCTTCCTTTAGATCCTGACTACCCAATTTCAAGATTGCAGTTTATGTTGGAAGACTCAAATGCTAAATTTTTATTGACTAGCAAAGCTTTATCGGTATCATTACCAAAAGTGGCTTCTACTGTTTTAATAGAAAATGCTACAGCTTCATTGAAGCAATATCCCGTCACAAAGTTAGAAACTAAAGTAGATCCAGAGGATTTCGCCTATTTATTATATACTTCGGGATCAACGGGCAATCCAAAGGGTGTTCCAATCAGTCATAAAAACTTGGTTAACTTTCTTTGCAGCATGGCCAAAGAACCAGGTATTGATGAAAAGGACAGGTTACTTTCAATCACTACAATTTCCTTTGATATTGCTGGTTTAGAATTATATTTACCACTTATAAAAGGAGCAACATTAGTTCTTGCTGATCAAGAAACCGCGAGAGATGGACGGCTTTTACTTAATTTAATACAACAGAAAAATATTAGTTTTTTACAAGCTACTCCTACTACTTGGTTAATGCTTTTAGATTCAGGTTGGTCAAAACCATTTCCTTTGAAAGCACTTTGTGGTGGTGAAACAATGCCTACAGATCTTGCTAATGAACTTTTAGACAAATGTGATACCGTTTGGAACGTGTATGGACCTACAGAAACTACAATATGGTCATCCATAAAACAAATAAAAGCAGTCAATAGTATAATAACCATTGGTAAACCCATTGCAAATACACAAATTTATATAGTTGATGAGCAATGTAGGCTCGTAGCTCCAGGAACTGCTGGCGAAATTGTAATTGGTGGAGACGGTGTTGCAAAAGGATATTGGAACAGACAAGAACTAACGGCTGAAAGATTTGTAAAAAATAGTTTCTCTAGTTGTTCATCAGATATAATTTATCGCACAGGTGATTTAGGGAAACTACTTCCTACTAATGAAATAGAATGTTTAGGCCGTTTAGACCAACAGGTTAAGATTAGAGGACATCGAATTGAACCAGGCGAAGTGGAGCAAGCACTTTTATCACTTGATGGTGTAAAATACGCTGTAGTTCTAGCTGATGAAAATTTTCTTATAGCTCATATCGTTTCAGATTCCAGCATCGAAAGTGCCGAACTAAAAATACCTACATGGCGCGAAACTTTGGCCTCACAATTGCCTTCACATATAGTACCTCATCATTTTAATATTTTGGAAAAATTGCCAACAACTCTTAATGGCAAGATAGATCGTAAAGCATTATCACAATTTAAAACGAATCAAAAAATTCAATATACTGAGCCACAAACCGAAGACGAACTAGTTGTAGCCTCCATTTGGAAAGAAGTCTTAAAGTTAGACAACATAGATATCTCAAGAAATTTCTTTGAAATGGGCGGTCATTCTTTAAGTGCTGTCAGTGTGATGAGTAAAATAGAGCAAAAAACAGGAAAAAGATTACCTCTCTCTACATTATTTGAGCATTCTACAATAACTAAGTTTGCCAAATTATTAAACCTAGATACCAAAATATGTTCAGATTGTTTAGTTCCTATAAAATCTAACGGAAAAAAAGTACCTTTATTTATCATTCACGGAGCTGGACTAAACGTTTTAAATTTTGTAACGATGAGTAAATATTTTGATGAAGATCAACCTATTTACGGTATTCAGGGAATCAAACCAGAAGGTTATAGTAATTGGTACAAATCAATTGAAGAAATGGCGGCTCATTACATAAAGGCTATTGTGAAAATCAATCCCGAAGGTCCCTATGCTTTAGCAGGTTTTTCATTTGGTGGCATAGTGGCGTTTGAAATGACTCGTCAATTAAATGAACAAGGAAAGACAGTAAGCTTGACTGCTCTACTAGACTCCTATGTAGACTCTTCTTACTATTATGAAACGTATAGACGCAAAAGATTAGTTAGATACTTTGATGTTACTCACAGAAGATTGGATTTTCTAAAGGAAATGCTTTTGAGCTGGAAGGCTTTTAAGATGCGTATTAATGGAAAAAAAGAGTATTTATTAAAACGACACTTTGATCAAAAAGAGACCATGACCGAAGAAGAAGTATTAGCTCATGAACACTTTATAGAAGCCGATAGTATGGTTAAGAAAATTGTTGATCGCTATCATCTTAAACCACAAAACTTTGAAGTAGATTTATTTAGATCCAAAGATGATATGACATATAAATTAGATCCCACGCACTTGGGATGGAAAAAAGCAGCTTTAAAAGGCATCAAAATTCATAATATTTCTGGCAATCACCTCGATATTGTAGCGCCACCAAATGACAAGGTGCTAGCACGAATGCTTCAGAAAATTTTAGATGAAAAGCATATTCAACTTTTATTGTTACTTTCACAAATTAGTGTAAACTGTTGAATCATATGGAATCCTATAATAAAAAATCTTCTCTAACTCTTGAAACGAAATGAAAGATCAGTTGCAAAATGAAAATAGAATTCAGTTAGAAACGCTTTCTAATGAAATAGAAATTGTAATTCATACAACCAATACGCAGTTAGAAATTTGGACGGATTGTATAATTGGGAGTAGCGATGCAAACAAAGCATATAATTTGTCCTATTCTCTCAACGTCAAAGGCGATTTTGTTAAGGAAGCTTTTGAGTATGCGGTAAATACTTTAGTTCATCGTCATCAATGTTTGAGAGCCTCTTTTAGTTCTGATGGAATCTTTATGAATGTATATAAAGATCTTGAAATCGAAATATCTTATAATGACATTTCGCAAATTGAAGCGGTTGACAAGGAAGCAATTAAAGAAAGTATAATTAAAGAAGAAGTTAATTCTTTATTCGATCTTGTCAATGGTCCTTTATTTAAAGTTAAATTAATTAAGGTAAATGCCGTAGAAAATAATGTGATCTTCACCTACCATCATATTATTGGAGATGGTCTCAGCATTAAAATAATAGTAGAAGATCTTAGCAAAATTTACTCGTCATTCGTCGAAAATTCAGCGCCAACTCTTAAAACCCCAGATCGCTTCAGTGACTATGCAGAGAAAGTTAATTCTCTATTAGAAAATAATCAATATAAAGAAATAGAAAATTTTTGGCTTTCTAATTACAAAGAATCAGTTCCAGTAATTAACTTACCAATAGATTTTTCAAGACCTTCTTTGCGTACATACAATAGCCAGCGTCTTGATTTTGCAGTTGACCTTAAACTTATCACTGGGTTAAAAGAGCTGGGACTTAATACAGGTTGCACTATTACAACAACTTTACTTGCAGCATTTGAGATCTTTTTATGTAAAATTATAGGTCAAAAGGATGTTGTGGTAGGGTTTCCAACTTCAGGAAGCAGGAGATACCACATGAAGAATTTGATAGGAGATTGTGCAAATCTTCTACCTCTCCGAAGTAAAATTGATACAAATAGTACGTTTTTACAGTACTTAAAACTAAGAAATACACAATTATTAGAATCTTATAAACACAATCAAATAAGTTTTGGACATCTACTTCAAAAGTTAGCTATTGCTAGAGATCCTTCTAGGGTTCCTCTTGTCCCGGTTACATTAACTGTTGATTTAGATAGCGATAAAGAAAATGAATTTTCATTTAGTGGACTAACTTATGAATTTAAAATTAATGCTAGACAATACTCTTCCTTCGAGATTAAACTTCATGCTTGCCTTTCGGTGAAAGTTCCCACTTTGCAATGTACCTATAACACAACGTTATTTAAGGAAGAATCCATAAATCAAATGATGGTTTCATTTGAAGAAATGATACAAAGTCTACTATCAAAACCAAATAGCCCACTAGCGGATCTTATAAAAGTCGATTACTTAGATGCATACCAAACTTTAAATGATACCGAAGCTCCATATCCTAATGTTTCATTAGCAACACTGTTAAGTGATCGAGGAGAAATTTCAGTAGACAAAATTGCTCTTGAATACAATAATACTAAAATATCATACCGTGATTTGCATATTAAAGTCAATCAATTTGCGCATTACTTAACCGCACACGGCGTTCAATCGGGAGATTATATAGCTGTTTCTTTCCCACGAAGTCCGGAATTGGTTTATGCTATTTTGGCAATTATACAATGTGGAGCTGCTTACCTTCCTTTAGATCATGAATATCCAACCAAACGTATAGAATATATGATGGAAGATTCTGAAGCTAAATTTTTGCTAACCAGTAAAGCGTTGTCTTTAACCTTACCCAAATGTTCCAGTACTCTTTTGATAGACGATGCCATGCAATCATTAGATCAATATCCTTTAACAAAATTGGATACGATTGTTGATCCAGAAAATGTACTGTATCTTTTGTATACTTCTGGATCAACTGGGAAACCAAAAGGCGCCAAAATAACAAATAGAAATGCAGTAAATCTATTTTGCTCTTTAGAAAATGAACCTGGTATAAAAGAAAGCGATCGAGTTCCTTTTATCTCTACCATTTCGTTTGACATTGCAAGTTTTGAATTATTTTTTCCTCTATTTAAAGGTGCTGTTTTAGTGATACCAGACCATGAAACTCCTAGTGATGGCAGACTGTTTTACGAAATGCTTGATAAGGAAAAAATATCATTAGTTGTGGCTACACCCACTACCTATCAGATGCTTCTAGATTCTGGATGGTCAAAAAAATTACCTATAAAAATATGGTGTTGTGGTGAGATGTTACCTGCTAAATTAGCCAAGGAACTAATAGACAGATCTGATGAACTATGGAATTTATATGGTCCGACTGAAGTAACCATTTTTTCATCCTGCAAGCATATCAAGGACGAGGAAACCATCATTTCTGTTGGTCCCCCAATTGCTAACATGCAGTATTATATTGTTGATGAGCAACGTAATCTTTTACCGCCTAATACCATTGGAGAAATTGCTATTGGCGGAGATGGTGTTGGAAAAGGATATTTAGGAAAACCAGAACTAACTGAAGCAAAATATATTCCGAATGTATTTTCTACTAAAAAAGGAGCTATCATGTATCTCTCTGGCGATATAGGTAAATTACTTCCTAGCAACGAAGTAATGTGTCTTGGTCGTATTGACCATCAAGTTAAGGTTCGAGGTCATCGTATTGAAATTGGCGAAATAGAACATACGTTAACTTCAATAAAAGGAATTAAATCTGCAATTGTATTGGCTAAGAATGATATTCTCGTAGCTTTTATCGTTGTCGATTACGAAATCACTAAGGAAATCGATGCCATTCGATTATGGCGAAATGAACTGGCTTCGCAATTACCTTCCTTTATGGTACCTCATGTTTTTCATATTCTAGATGAAATGCCTAGGACACTGAACGATAAAGTAGATCGAAAAACATTATTTGATTATAAGTCCAATTCGGAAAATGAAGAAGAATATACTTCCGCCCGAACAGAGAATGAAAAGTTAGTAGCCGAAATTTGGCAAGATATTTTAAAAAAAGACCGCATTGATATTTTTAGTAATTTCTTCGAAATGGGCGGGCATTCTATTATGGCATTAAATGTCATGATTAAAATTGAGAAAAAAACAGGAAAACGAATTCCGCTTTCTGCCTTATTTCAACATTCAACAGTTGAAAAATTTGCTAAATTATTAAATGTAGAAAATCATATTACATCTGATCATTTAGTACCTATTAAACCAAACGGTACTAAAACGCCTCTTTTTATAGTTCATGGTGCAGGACTTAATATTTTAAACTTTGCACATGTAATCAATCATTTTGATGAAGATCAACCCATTTACGGTTTTCAAGGAATTGGTCCTAACGGTTATGATAATTGGTTTAAATCCATAGAAGAAATGGCAGCTCATTATGTTGATTCAATTATAAAAGTAAATCCCAAAGGTCCTTATGCAATAGCAGGTTTTTCGTTTGGTGGAATAGTCGCTTTTGAGATGGCACGCCAATTAAAGGAACAAGGAAAAAGGGTAAGTATTATTGCATTATTAGACACGTATGTGGATTCTTCTTACTATTATCCCACTTATTCGCAAAAACAGCTAGTACGCTATTATGATAGAACGTACAGAAGATTAGATTATTTAAAAGGAATGCTGACAAGTTGGTCCTCTTTAAAGTTGCGCGTTGGCTCGAAAAAAGAATATATCTTAAAAAAATATTTTGGCTTAAAGGATGTTATGACGGAACAAGAAGCCTTAGCACTAGAAAAATTTGTCGAAGCTAGCCGTCATGTCAAAAAAATAGTTGACCGTTACCATCTTACTCCACAACATTTTGAAGTAGAACTATTTAGAGCAAAAGATAATTTGAATTATAAGTTAGACTCCACCCATTTGGGATGGAAAAAAGCAGCTTTAAAAGGTGTTAATATTCATAACATAACAGGCAATCATCTTAGTATTGTCGCTCCTCCTAATGACAAAACTGTGGCGCGAATGCTTCAAGCCATTTTAGACGAGAGACATGCAAACATCTAAAATCGATATTTCTTTTAAAAATATAAAGAGTTTACAATTAGATATTAATACTATCTATTCCTTGGAGACGCATGAAGTAGTTATTTACACAATAAATTTACTGAGTTTCGCTCATTTAAAAGATGATTTATTTAAATTCTTAAATTCCGCTGAGATTGATAGAGCCAATCGCTTTCATAAAGAGATAGATAGACACCGTTTTATTATTTACCGAGCGATTTTGAAACTAGTTTTGGCAGCATATACTTCATTAGATGTGAAAAATATTTCCTTTAATTATCATTTGAATAAAAAACCCTATTTGGCCTCTCATCCATTTTTACACTTTAATATCTCCCATTCCGAAGACTTTGCCGTCATTGCAGTTTCTAGTAAAAAGATTGGAATTGATATTGAATATCTAGCTGATGATTTTAAAGTCGATGAAGTTCTTCTAGATATTTTTAACGAAAGTGAAATTGCAATCATTCAAAATTCAATACACAAAAAACACGCTTTTTACACTTTATGGACCCGTAAAGAAGCTTTGGTAAAGGCAGTAGGAAAAGGAATTGATGACGATTTTAAATACATTCCCTGTTTAGATGGAGAACATACCGTAACATCTAATCTTTTAGAAAATACCAAAAACTGGCAACTCTTTAGTTTCGATCTTGAAACTAATTATGTCGCTACAGTAGCATTTGAAAGTGCATCAGCAATTCATACCAATGTAAAAGTATATACGCTACCTAATTCTATGCGAACGCTTCTGGAGATGTGCAAAATAGTAAATGATTAATTCTTGATTTTATATCCCGCTGGGTCTAATTAGTTTTAAAAGCTAATTATGTCATTTCGACGAAGGAGAAATCGTATTTGCAACTCAAATAGTGTGATTTCTCCTTCGTCGAAATGACAAAAAAAATCACATCGTCCAATAACAGCTTATGGGTAATTTATAGAATTACTCTACAAATTTTTATAGCAAAAAAAAGACTGTCTCAAGAAACAGCCTCTTTTCTTTATTCTAATTTACAAGTTCCTACATAACAATCATCTTAGCATTAAACTTCGTCTCATTATACACTACTTGCACAATATAAGTACCTGATGACAATTTATAACTAGTGGTAAAAGTCAAAACATCACCATCTAATTGATAAGCATTTGCAAAAACGTTAGTTCCTAACATTGTATAAATAGTAACAGTTATTGTACTGTTTATAAAATTATAAAACTGAACATTAATTACATTTGTTGTTACTGGATTTGGATAAATAAACATAAAATCTACATTTGGATAGTAGATGTTTTTATCTGTTTTAAAAATAGGTAATTTTTCAAATGATCCTCCTAACACAGCATCCGATTGTGCTTCGGTCATGCACAACCAATCTTGCATAATCGTAGCATAGATTTGTCTAAAGTCATGCTGAATAGGTATTTGATCTTTTACCGTAGCTGTTTGTGGTAAATCTGGTGACGCACCAATCATTCCCGAAACAGGATTAGCTGTTCCCTCTACTGCTCCTCTTCCCGTGTTTAACGCTGCTCCAAAAAAGAGTACTGGCGCACCAGAACCATGATCGGTTCCTGAGCTGTCATTACTTTTTATTCTTCTTCCAAATTCACTAAAAGTCATTCCTGTCACCATATCTGCTTTACCAATGATCTTTAGATCTTCTTGAAAAGCACCAATTGCTTGTGACAAAATACTTAAATTTTCGGCTTGCTTTCCTAGACTTCGATCCGAATCCATAACTTGATTCTCATGACTATCAAAACCTTTTGGGTGATTTACAATATATATTGGTGTTTGCAATCCTCCATTTATCAATTTAGCTACAATTTTTAACTGATCCGCTAAACCATTTTTACCAGCAGGATAAGTTGCAGATACCGGTTTAGGAACATTATAAGCACGCTGAATCGCTGTTCGATACGCATTACTTTGATCTTTCATTAACCTCAAGAAAGTCAATTCATGGCCGTAATCTGAGTTTGGTGCAGGATCGGAAGTTTCATTGATTACATTCAATAAATCCTCTGGTCTTTGCACACTGTAAGCCATATTTATTTTTGGCCCTTGCAACGAAAACGGCAATGTTGAACCTATTTGTATAGCCAATGGATCTGGATTAACTTCACTAGGATAACCTGCAGGAAAGCTAGGATATATAGTATCAAGCGCTCTCCCCAACCAACCCGACTGCAACGTTTCATCACTGTCTGATGCGGTAAACCAAATATCAGTAGCACGAAAGTGACTGTAACTAGGGTTTGGATAAGAAACACCTTGTACAATCATCATTTTTCCATTGTTGTACAGTTGTTGCATTTCCTTCATTGCGGGATGCAAACCGGTAGTGTCATTGTAGCGCAAAGGCAAAACGTCCGTTTCTTTCATTAAAATATTAGAACGTGCATTTGTCAATTCTTCCCATTTATCCCGAGGTAAAACAGTATTTAATCCATCATTACCACCATTCATTTGAATAATAACTAATACTTTTCCGCAACCAGCCGCTGCTGAAGCAAGCAACTGCAAACTTTTGCTTTCTATTTGTGACGAAGCCATGACGGGGATATGATTCAACACTAAAGGTATTGACGATGCAATAGCAGTTGTCTTTATAAATTTTCTTCTTTCCATTTTTTTTATAAATTACATTAACTGATATTCTGCCAATTCAACAATAGTGAGTAATAAACTTCGAACTCTTGTTTTTACAATAGATTCTGTCATTTCATTTGGGGTATTTATATAGGATCGCCAAGCACCAGACCAATAATAATCTGCATCCTGGCCTGTTAGCAGGGTTTGTTTTTTAATAGCATTCTGCGCAACTACACTCAAATCTATTGGTAATAGGTATTCGATACATTTACTCACCAATAGGTTGGGATCTTCGCACGTCGGGTTTGGAAATTGTTTTACAAAGGCAAGAACATCGACTTCAATTCGAGTGGTCAATCCATTTTTTTCTAAATCAAATCCGTAGAACATATAATCAATTAAACCATAGCGTCTCTGAATCGAATTAGAATTTATCCAATACTCATGAAAAGAAGGTTCTTGATAAAACGCTTGCCATCCTGCAACATTAGGAATTGCTCCCATAGATTGTTGCATATCGTACATCGCATGATTAAAGGTTTTCCAAAGTTCGTATTGCGCATCGTAATTTGTAGGATCTGATACGTTATAATTAATATTAAAGGTTCTCATTGTACCCACAATCACGTCTAGTGGTGATTTTATATACACTCCCCTATTGGCCATGTCGTAAAAGTGTTCACTCTTTAGCAAGCGATCCAAAACAGGCAAAATATTCCAGTTGCTAGCTACGAAAAATTGCGCTAGAGGTGTAATAATTGTCGCTTCTATATTAGCGTCAATATCATAATACACAAAGAAACGATACAAACGACGGCAAATATATTCCGATACAACTTTCGATTTTGAGAAAATCATATCAATAAACAAATCCAATTCTCCAGCTCCTCTATTTGGTATAATCGCATCGTTAAAGAAAGCCGAAAATCGTTTCGTACTTGTTTCGTGCACGTTAACCACAAAATTAGTAGCTTCGGCAGTAGTATTCAAATCCTGTACACGCCAACCACTCAGTACTTTGGCAGCCATAATTACATCATTTTCCGTATATTGACTGTCAGGATGCTTTCCTAATGTAAAAAGTTCCATTACTTCTCGGGCAAAATTCTCATCTGGCGCCGATTTTGTATTGGCTTGATTGTTCAAATAAAACATCATAGCAGGCTGTGTAGCCATATCGCGAATCAAGGTTTTGTAATTTCCAGTGGCATGATCTCGAAACATCTTCATGTACTTGTAACAAATACGAGCCGAGTTAGTATTAGCATAAGCATTCGACGAATCTTTCACAAATTCAAAATCAATTGGCATAAAATGGTACCAAAACAAAGTCATTTTCTCTCGAATAGTAATGTCTTGATTGAAAGCAAGACCTAATGACCAGGAACTTAATCCAGATGTACGGTTGCCGTTGGTATCATTTCCAATTTCATTGGTAACAAAAGCATCATTCGTCCAATCGGCTCCATAAGGAAGACCGTTCTCGTCTGGTTTTTCGTTATTATAGTTATTTACAGGAGGTGCGGGAGGTGTATTATCTACATTCAAAATTAGGTTAACCGCAGCACTCATAGACATTCCTGCTATTTGATCAACATGCGTTTTCTTATAACCGTAACCCGTTCTTCTCAATAAATGCAAGGCTTCAGCCGTAGTCCAAGAACCCGTATAGAGAGCAAGACCACTCGTAAGATTAGTGACTCTTTCCGTCTCTGGCTTGCTAACTATATCTTTTTTGGGATTCGTCAAGGACGAATAGCGTCTTCCTATGTAAATTTTACGGGAATATTTTTCAAAAAGCGGGTCTTTTTGCTGGGCACTTACAAATAACTTTTTCAAAAGTTTATCAAATAATGCTCGTCTGGTGAGAGTAGGTTTTCCCATAAAATTTAGGTACAAAATTAGTTTGTAGAAGCTATACAAACGCCAAATATATATAAATTGATATAACATACAACAACTAAATATACTATACCCGTATTTATACGTGCTATACACTAAAATCATTCAGAAAAACCGCACTACTTTTTTAAATATTTCACTATCAATCCAATAGCTAGCATCCTTTTATAATAGAAATTATTTGGGCGTAACCACCATTAGAAAAAAGGTCTACTTTTATACCGCTCATTCGCCCTTTTCTCTAATGGCGGTCAGGCTATCTGTGCTACTTCGGTAGCTTAATTCTATCCTTTACGCGGAGAGCAAAGACTTTTCTTTCAACAGTAACATTATTAATTACAATCAATAAGAATTTGATGTGAGAAATAAGATACCCTATTGCAGCATCACAGATTCATAAACTTAAAAAAATCATTTTTAATCTTTCGAATCTGTGGCAAAAAAAAATCGATGCAGCGCCTCGACAAATCATACTAAAAAGTGTAAAAGCTATGTTACATTTTTACAGATCAGTGCAAACTCCTTATTGTCTCGGTATAAATAGTATTATATTTGTAATCTAGCACAATTTTATATGCAAGATGAAACTTTTATTTTCTGTCTCGAAGCAGTTTCTGACATAGAGACGACCACTACCACTGTCACCATTCAAAACCTAGAAAACCTAGCCATCGAAGAAGGTATTGCAAGTATTCATAAAACCTGCGATAGCATAGAAGGTCTAGAGGAAAGTTTGAGTGCCCTATTCTATGACGACCATAATTTTAAAGACTATGAAATCATCTACTTAGTAATGCAAGGCGAGGGGAATAATATTTGTCTTAATGATTATTATTATAGTTTTGAGGAAATCGCCGAAATCTTTGAAGGAAAAATGAAAGGAAAGATTTTGCATTTTTCTAATGCAAAAGTTTTGGACTTAAGCGAGGAAGAAGCGCAGTATTTCCTAGACATAACAGGAGCACGAGCCGTTTCAGGATATGGCTCGGATTTGCAAAACGGCACTAGTTGTGCTATTGACAAAGCATTCTTTAGTTTATGTCAGCAACATGATGACGTAACCGATGTTGTAGAAGAATTATATCAAAAAAATTATGCCCTATGTAAATTACTCGACTTCAGATTGTACTACTAGGGAATAGCAATAGTCTTTAAAATATATTTGTTAAGGGTTGTTTTGACAGTACATTTTCTCAAAAAATAAATTTTTAATTCTTACAAAAATCATACTCTTTCTTCGCATACAGGCTACGTAAAAGTACGTAAATAGTAAATTTATTCATTTGAATTTTTTTTATCAATTTCTATCTAAAAAATTACCAAATTGAAAGATTTATCGCAACAGCAAGATGTTATTTGAAAGAAAAAATTATTATTCATTGTTTTCTAAGGCTATAAATTACTTGTTTTTTACGTTAATCTGTAGTTAA
>JBBSSR010000045.1:0-21963 GCA_038241955.1 Flavobacteriales bacterium
TGTTGACCAAATCAAAGTGTTCTACAATTAATTCAGGAAGGATAAGTTTTAAAAGTTCTATGTAATTCTCCAAAGCTTGTTTTTTTAATCAGCTAATTTAGTAAATCTTTGATTCCTCCCCAACTTTTAGGATTGATCCAACAAAACGCCCAAAGCGAGCGTTTATAAAGGATGTGTAATCTTTTGTGACCACGGTGGGAACTAACCCCGTGTATTTTAATAAAATGAAATATTCTGCTAAGTACTATAAAATAGGGGATTTTTAAATTTTGAGGTTCGTCTCAATTCGTAATATTTCGCTAAAATACACCTTATGTTGACTAAATGTTGACTAAGCCATTTATATTGATTATTTTTGAGCTGTTCAAAAAGTAATCAAAATGGCAACAATAAAATTTCTACTTCAAAGTAAAACCGATGCTTCAAATATTTACGTTCGCTATTCAATTAGTAGAACAATAAATCTAAAAAGGAAAACGGGTTTAATAATCGACATCAAAGATTGGAACGATAAAAAGGCACAGCCAATTTTAAGAAATGATGAATTAAAATCATTAAATTATAAACTGGATGATTTAGCGAAGCATTTAGACAATTCTTATAATAATGCTATTAGCGAGGGCGTGGAATTTACAGGCGATTGGCTACAACTTCAAATTGATATTTTCAATAACAGAACGCCTGCTTTAGAACTTGATATTTTAACGAACTACATTCAAAAATATATTGAAGAAGCACCCTATAAACAAAATCAAAAAAAAGAGCTTGGTTTGAGTGCTGGACGTGTTGCAAATATTCGACTTTTTAAAAAGACAGTTATTCGTTATCAAACTGAAATACTGAAAGGTAAAAGCGTTTTAATCAAAGATATTAATTTACAGTTTATCGAAAAGTATAAACTTTGGTTATTTGGTAAAAATTATTCAACTAATTATGTAGGTAAGAATATTGCAAATATGAGAACGATTTGTTTAGATGCTTCAAAGAATGATATTGAAACCTCGACACAAATAAAAAACATCAAAGGTCTTTCAGAACAAAAACCGCCTGAACAAATTATTTATTTAAGCGAAGCCGAACAGGATCTAATAAAAAGTGCAACCTTAATGCGTGAAGCCTTAATAAATGCTCGAAAATGGTTGTTGCTTGGTTGTTTAATTGGACAGCGTGGAGGCGATTTGTTGAACATTACAGCTAATAACATAAAAGACATAAACGGTATAAAAATAATCGAATTAAAGCAACAAAAAACAGGCAAATTGGTTGCTATTCCATTACTACCCGAAGCGGTTGAAATAATTGAAAGCGGTATGCCTTATAAAATATCTTTGACAAAATTTAATGAATACCTAAAAGACGTTTGTCAAGAAGCTGGATTGATAGAACCCACGACAGGACGTAAAAAAGAGAAGAACAACGCACCAACAATAAAAAAAGTGTTTCTAAAACACGAACTAATAAGCTCGCACGTTTGCAGACGCTCCTTTGCTACTAATTTTTACGGACGTATTCCAACTCCCGTGTTAATGAATATAACTGCCCACGGGTCAGAAAGAATGTTTTTATCATACATAGGAAAAACAACGTATGACAATGCTTATCAAATGTTAGAGTATTTCAGTAAATTAGCACCAAGAATAAAAGAAGCTCCAACAATGGAGGTTATTAGAAACACAGGCAATAATGAATAATTACGAAACGCTATTTGAAGAATTAGTTAATCATAATTTTTGTAAATTTTTTTTAGATGAGCAAATTAAAAAGCTTGATTATAATTCCAGTAAAGTTTATTTGAGATTTGTTATAATTAGTTTTGAAAAACAAACATCTCACTATTGGTTTAGAATATGTGAACATCAAGAAAACACAAAAACAAATTATCCAACAGCTGAATTTTTTGAGGGTACAGGTTCAATGCAATTTTTTATTGACCCTCCTGATGAAGATTGTAATTTTAAAAATACTTCATACGGCATAATGCTGAAGTTAGCATTAGAATCTTTCAAAAAATACACTAAGACACTTATAAAATATTATAATAAAGAAGAAGTTTCTGAGATTGAGAAAAACGAAAAATCCTTTTGGAAAAAAAACTTTGATGAAAGAATTCAATTAGAAAAAAATAAAACATTAGATAATTACTTTAGAATGTGGTACAAAACAAATGAAGATTTATTTTTAAAGTATACCACTTTTGACAACCATAAAGAAATAATAGATTGCTACAACAAAAGTTTACTTTTAATAAATGCTGATATAATTAAATTTTACAAGGCTTTGAGTTTGTATCTATCAACAAAAGACGAGCAAGAAACAAATAATATGGCTGTTGCAAAACTAAATGCACTTTTGAGTATTGAGGGATTAAAAAAATATGTTTTTGCTATTAATAGTAAATCAAAAATGACTAATGATTTATCAATAATTAATACCTACGAGCATTGTATTTCACTACTTAATGAAGTTTTTTACAGATTTAAAGATGTGTATTTTATTGATTTAAAAAAAAGCTCTTTCAATGAACCTTTTAAAGAAATAATAGAACAATTTAAAAAATCTGTTCCGAAAACATTTTTAGTTAATATCAAAAACAATGGGCAAATAAATAATAAAGTTGCAGAACCTCAAATAGATAGAATTAATAAAAAGAACCACCAAGAACAACCGTGGTTTTTGACAGGGGTTCAATTGGCAAACGGAGAGGCTTATAAATTAAGAGAAGGAAATTTATCCTTTAGACATATCGCAACAACTTTAGGTTTTAAAGATACTGACCAAACTTATTTTTCCCAATCAATTGGCACTTATTCACTAAGTACGAAAAATATATTTTTACATTTAGACAGACTTAAAGAAATTATCAATCATTGTCAAAAGGAAAATATCAAAATTTACCCCGATTTTTTAAATGAATGTATTAGAAAGCACCCAAATGAATTTTGATACAAAAGTGATACGGTATCACAAATTTGTAACATTCATTTAAAGCCAATTTCGCTCTTATTAATCACAAAATAAGGGCGATATGAATAATCCTATTTTCTTAAACGGCATTACAATTGAGCAACTTGCCGAAGCTCTAAAACCGTTGTTTCAACTTCAAACAACAAACGAACCAAACGAACCCGAAAACGAATTTATCACTCGGGAAGAAGTTTGCAAATTACTATCAATAAATAAAACGAGCCTTTGGAAACATACCAAATCTGGGCGGTTAAAATCGTTTGGTATTGGTAATCGGGTTTTATACAAACGTGCAGAAGTTCTACAAGCTGTTAAACCTATTAATCATTAATAGTATGAGAAATAGCAAAACACAGGCACAAAATAGAACCGAAGCAGAAAAAAAACTTCACATAGATTTTGTTAGAAAAAATGTTTTATCATTTTATATTAGTGATTACGAAACGTTTAAAAAACTCCCTGAAACAACCATTTTTTTTAAAGCATTAAAGGTGCAACCTGAAACTAAAAAAACAATTTGCGAAGCCTTTGAGTTAAAAATAGAAGCAATGTGCCGCTGGAAAAGAGAACTCGAAAAACTAGGACAACTTAAACAATCTAAAAAAAGAGTTGTTTGTCAATTTACAGGGCATTACGCAAACTTACTTACTACCAATACATTTTTGTTTAATTCTGAAATTTTTAAAGATGAAAGATAGCGACAAAAATCTGACAGGCTTGGACGGTTTAAGCGATGTAATTGACAAAGCTATGAACAGCGAACAAACACCGACACAAAACCTGTTCCCTATTGAAGTGTTCCCGATACTATTTAGGGATTTAGCGACCGATTTAAACAAGTCGTTAAAATTCCCTATTGATTACATAGGAACGGCAATATTAACAGCAGTAGCCACAACGGTCGGAACAACGGCAAAAGTAAGAGTTAAAAATAATTGGTTTGAATATGCTTCAATGTATAGTTGTGTTATTGGTAATGCTGGAGCAAATAAAACCCACCCAATAAATTTAATATTTGAATCGATAAGAGAACTCGACAAAAAAAGCCACGATATTTTTGAAAAGCAAATGTTTGAACATTTTGCCTATCAAAAACTAACTAAAAAAGATAAGGAAGAAGTTCCAGCCGTATCGTTACCTATTTTAAATAAAAGTCTTTTAACAAATTTCACACCTGAAGTATTGAACAAAAGACTAAGCGAAAATTTAAGAGGTTGTACGGTTGTAAGCGATGAAATGGCTACTTTTTTTGAGGGTATGAATCAATATTCAAAAGGTGACCAAATAGGTGTTTATCTTTCTTTTTGGAGCAACCAACCCACCACAATTGACCGTATTGGAAACCCGATACCTTTATTTATAACAAACCCTTATTTGTCTATTATTGGCGGTTTACAACCTAGAATGTTAAGTAGTTCGTTTCCTATTCAAAAATTGAATAACGGATTTTTTCAAAGATTTCTATTTGCGTTTCCTGAATCCAATTTCAAACAGCCTATTAATGATATTGAAAACGATGAGGTAATTTATAATAAGTATAAAGATTTTATTCAGAACTATATTAACACGTCAACCGTTTATGAGATTGACGGCAAAATTGAAAGTAAAATTTTAAAATGGACACCTGAAGCGAAAACGTTTTTTTACAAATGGCAGTCCGAAAATTGCGATGTAGTTAATGAGTATCAAAACAGCATCAAAGGCGAAATTGCTTCAAAGTATGACAATCATTTTATTCGTTTATCCTTGTTACTTCAATTAATGTACGACCCCGAAAGCGAAAGTATTGGCATTACAGCTGTTCAAGGTGCAAAAGAATTATGTAGATATTTTATGAATTGTGCCTTTAAAGTTTTGACAGTCATTCAAAATCCTGCTGAATATTTGGAGACATTAAACCAAAATAAAAAGGATTTTTACAGGACTATTCCCGAAAAATTTACAACAGCTGAAGCGGTAACATTAGGAGCAAAATTTGAGTTTCTTGAAAGACGAGTTAAGGAATTTTTAAACGATACGATTTTATTCAAAAAAATAAAGCATGGAACGTATGAGAAAACCATAAAATCTGAACGAGAAATTTTAAACTAATAAACAGTTGCACTTTGCACTATCGACATTATTGACATTTTGAAAGTGTTGAAAGTGTTGAAAATGCAAAGTGCAAATTAAAATCCTATAAAAATGATACAATATAAATATAGCTTAGATAAGTCTTCAAAGAAGTTTGTTTGTCCTAGATGCAATAAACGAACGTTTGTTAAATACATTGAAACTGAAACAGCCGACTATCTTAGTGATGAGTTTGGGCGTTGTGACCGTGAAACAGAGTGCCAGTATTGGTTAACACCCGAAAAAGAAAATAATACAGTAGTTGAAGTAAAAAACATTCGACCGCCCGAACCGTCTTTTCATAGTTACGATTTAGTAAGTCTAAGCGGTCGCAATTTCAAACAAAATAATTTTATTCAATTCCTACGAACTACCTTTTCAGATGATGAGGTAAGGCAAGTGATTTTAAAATACTTAATTGGAACGTCAAAATATTGGAACGGTGCAACGGTATTTTGGCAAATTGATAATTTGGAACGTGTACACGCTGGAAAAATATTGCAGTATGATAAAATTAAGGGCAAACGAATAAAGACAAAGGAGGGCAAAGGGTTGATAAATTGGGTACATTCTGTTTTAAAAATGATTGATTTTAATTTAAATCAATGTTTGTTTGGTTTGCACTTGGTAAACGAAACCAATCAAAAAACAATTGCTTTAGTAGAGAGTGAAAAGACAGCCGTTATGATGAGTGTTTTTAAACCTCAATATACTTGGTTAGCCACAGGAAGCAAAAGCGGTTTGAAGTATGATTTTTTGAAGCCTATTAAAAATTATAATATAGTTGCATTTCCTGATAAAAGTGAGTTTAACGATTGGTTAATAAAAGCAACAGAATTAAACGGGTTTGGTTTTAAAATTGTCGTTAATGATTGGCTGGAGTATTCCGATTACGAAAAAGGCACAGATTTAGCAGACGTGTACATAATTGAAAAGAATTGTTTTTCGCACGGTAAAAAAGAAACTGAAATTCAATATACTACTGCTGAAAAAACCGTTCATCGATTAGAACAACACACACCCGTAATAAGGCTTTTAATTGATACGTTTGATTTGGTTGATGATTTTGGTAATGAAATAAGATGATTTTTATTGTTTAATTTATTAAATTTGATTAATCAACTTAAATCAAAATAGATGAAAAAAATATTACTTGGAATTAGTTTTTTGTTTAGCTTATCTAGTGTTGCACAAACAATCAATGGAATACCTATTATGGACTTAGAAGTAGAATATTTGCAAATCTTAGGCACATCAAAAATGATGTCAACAAAGCTTACAATTACAATTGATATTGGACAAAAAACAAAGTATATTTCAATGTCTAATAACAGCGATGTTACTTTATTAAAAGATGAGAACGGACAAGGAATAATTTTTAATTCTATGATAGATGCACTTAACTTTATGTCTGCAAATGGATATGATTATGTAAACTCTTATGCTATCACAGTAGGAGGGCAAAATGTTTATCATTATCTTATGAGGAAAAGCATTAAGAAATAAATTTAAGTAAAGGCGAACCATTGCGGAACGCCTTTTTTTGTTCAAATAGTTGTACACAGGCATTGCATAAAACCTAAACAAATATAATCATAACTAATCGTAATTTCAATTAAAATAGATTATATTTATACTTCATTATTCCTTAGAAATTTAGGTTTTAAAAATAAACGTATGCCACGACAAGCAAATTATAATACTACAGTTGATGACTGTTTGAATATAAGTATTAGTAAACTCAAAGAATGGGAATACTTAAAAAATGGATCTAAAAACGGTACAGTAAGCTGGAGCAGAAATGGAAACAAACATTCGAGCATCGGCATTGAAGTTATCTTCTCTACAATTGATAAATATATTATTTTGGACTATAATGCAAATGGAGAACCAAAAAGATACAAAGTTAAAATTATTGAAGTGGCTTCAAATTTAGGCAAAGGTTGTTTGTATTACTTTCTTTGTCCTGTTACATTAAAACTTTGCAGAAAGCTATATTTGAATAGTGGAATGTTTTTGCACCGTACCGCCTTTAATATGATGTATCAAAAACAAATTGAATCAAAAAAGTATAGGGGTATGACAAAAGTATTTGAAAAAGCCATTCTTCCTGATGAGGTTTACGAACAACGTTATAAAAAGTACTTTAAAACCCATTACAACGGAAAACCAACAAAACGTTATTTGAAGTTAGAAAATAAAATTCGAGTAGCTGAAAGTTATCCAGCTAATACTTTGGAACGATTACTTATGAAATAAGTGTTATTTTCAAAAATTAAATTATATAAAATAGATTTGTATTTTTATATTCTAAATTAGTTTATTATGTGCTATTACGTTGAGGTTAAGTTTACCAAAAAAGAAGTTAAAGATATTTTTAATATTAAAACCAGTAATGCTCAATTTGAGGCTGGCTCATTTATAAATGGTTTTGCTCATCCATATTTACCAATAATAAAAAATGATACTGCCGAAACGCTAACAACTGATTATTCGTGGGGATTAGTTCCAAGCTGGGCAAAAGATATAGACAGACGTAAAAATGCTTTAAACGCTAGAATAGAAACAATAGACTCATTGCCCACGTTTAAAAACATTAATCAAAATAGATGTTTAATATTGGCATCAGGTTTTTTTGAATGGCGTTGGTTAGATAAAGCTGGTAAAAAGAAAGAAAAGTTTATTATAAAATCCCAAACTGAAGCAATCTTTTCTTTTGCAGGTCTTTACGATACATGGTTGAACC
Organism: Flavobacteriales bacterium; assembly: GCA_038241955.1. GTDB lineage: Bacteria > Bacteroidota > Bacteroidia > Flavobacteriales > Flavobacteriaceae > Flavobacterium. The sequence continues at coordinate 7,823 of JBBSSR010000045.1, forward strand.
CACTTAATGGACAAATAATAAATTCATTTACAATGGTTACAACTCAGGCAAACGAGGTTATGAGCTACGTTCATAATCACAAACAGAGGATGCCTATTGTTCTTAAGAGGAAAGACGAAGTACTATGGTTAGATTCTAATGTTCCTATAAACGAGTTTGCATTTCCATACGAAAGTGATATTATAGCTTATTCTACTCTATAGTAAATGCATTGAAAGCGTTCTACAAATAAAATAGTTCATTTACTGTACTACAAATTGATTGTAATGTCGTTTTCGTCGTTGGATATTTGCATATCATTTGAATTAGAAGTAATTTTTTTAAGGTAATTTTCTAGTTCTATAATAGTTAGATTACTATAAATTACAACTTGTTCTGTATCAAAATTTACATTGATGAACGTACTTTCGTCGCTTTGTTGCTTCATGTGAGCATCTAAGTAGTCGGCTTGATTGTCAATTTCAATCCCAAAATATTCAATTCGCAATAAACCACGACTCATCAAATCTGTGACAAAATCGAATGTTACAACTTTTGGCAATTTGGATTTTGGGGTGCGAAGAATTAGCGAGTGATGTTTCATAATTTCAAATTTATAAGATTAGTATAGTAAAAACAATAATTTAATAATATTAAATAAGATGTAAATATTTTGAATAAAGAAAATAGATATTTAAGAAGTATAAATTTACCTCAGAGATATAAAGTAATATTTAATACTATGCAGAAGTAACTTTAAGTAATGTAAAAAACGTCTTAAATCATAAGAAATAAGACGTTTTTTAAAAATGTTGACTAAATGTTGACTAAAAAATTTGTTAAGTCAATAAAATCAATACTATCCGTGACCACGGTGGGATTTGAACCCACACGCCCTTGCGAGCACCAGCCCCTCAAGCTGGCAAGTCTACCGTTTCTCCACGTGGCCGAAAAAAATAAAAGGTCATTCGCAATGGCGAACAACCTTTTGTGACCCGACTGGGGCTCGAACCCAGGACCCCATCATTAAAAGTGATGTGCTCTACCAACTGAGCTATCGAGTCAGTGCTTCAAGAAAAGTATGTTTGTATCACATAATTTGTGACCCGACTGGGGCTCGAACCCAGGACCCCATCATTAAAAGTGATGTGCTCTACCAACTGAGCTATCGAGTCATATTCTTTTCTTGAACGCGGGTGCAAATATAAGAACTTTTTTTATAAATTTCCAAGCTATTTTATTATAAATTTGTCTTTTTTAATCAAAAATTCTTAACGCCTTAATATGTAAGGTTTTATTCAAATGAGAAAAATTATATTATTAGGTTACATGGGTTGTGGTAAGTCTACAATCGCCAATAAACTTTCGGGAATGATCTCAATTCCATTTGTAGATTTGGATGAATATATCGAGAAAAAGGAAAATCTAACCATAAAAGAGATTTTTGAAAATCATGGAGAAATTCATTTTAGAAAATTAGAGCACACTTATTTTTTGGAGTTACTAAAATCCCCCAACGAAATAATTATAGGATTGGGCGGAGGAACGCCTTGCTATGCGAATAATCATGAGTTGTTGCAAAGAGAAGATGTTTTGTCTATTTATCTAAAAGCATCTATAGAAACGCTGTTTAAAAGATTGGTCTCTAATAAAAGTAAAAGACCACTTATAGCCGATAAAAGTGATGAGGAAATGAAAGAGTTTATAGCCAAACATCTTTTTGATCGAAGTTTTTATTACAATCAAGCGCAACATAAAGTAAATGTTGATGGTAAAACAATCGAAGAAACGGTAAACGAGATTTTAAATCTTTTAGCTTAAATACGCGTAGCTCTCCCCATTTTCGTCAAAAACCACTTGAACATGCTCCAATAAGGAAGTAGAAAGTGAAATTCCTTTGAAATCTGCTTTTATAGGATACATTTTGTGGTTTCTGTCTACAAGCACTGCGGTTTTAAATTTTTTCAATGGAACGTCAAGAAAATGCCTTACTGCATATATTAAAGTCGTTCCCGAACTCAACACGTCATCTATAAGAATTAAACCCTTGTTGCTATAAAGTTCTTTGGTTAATGAAGTCGTAATTGGTAATTGTGGACTTTGTTTGTTTATATGTACTTCACAAAGCGAAATTTTAACTGGAGAAATCGTAGCCAGTACTTCAGCAATTTTTTGAGCAAATACATAGCCATTTTTTGTAATACCCGCAATCACAATTTCTTCTTCGTCTACATAAGTTTCATAGATTTGGTAAGCAATTCTTTTTATAGTATGCTCAATTTGCTGGTTGGTCAGAATGATGTTCATGAGATTTTTATATTTTGAATACAGATTTTAGACTTTTTTAAATGTAATTGTATTTTTCGAATTTGGCAGGAGTATTTAGTCCTTTTCTTCCTCTTCTTTTATTTCATTCCCAAATTCATCAATATCACGTCGGTCTTTTTTGGTGGGTCTTCCCGTACCGTTTTTTCTATAATGTTCTTTTGATAACTTCAGTAATTCTAAATGCGCATACGCTTCAGCAGGAGTTTCGTTTTTTCTATACAAATCAACGAGTTTGGCACCTACACGGTTGTCAGGAATATCAAGTACCGTAATTATTTGCGTGATTTGGTCTTTTCTAAAGGTGATTTTATCGGTAGCAAAAACTTCTTTTGAGGGTTTAGCAACGAGTCCATTTACAGTAACATGGTTTTTTTTACACGCTTCTGTAACCAGATTTCTCGTTTTGTAATATCGTACACACCATAAATATTTATCTATTCTCATGAATTTTCTAAAATCGAAGTTAAATAATTTACAAAAGTAAATCAATAATGTATCTTTGCCACCTAAAAAGTAAGTATAATGTACAAAATTAAGTTTTATTTTATTTTATTGATTGCTACAATTACATTAAATTCATGTTCTAAGGATGATAAACCGGAACCACCAACTCCACCAAGAGATTATGCTACCCAATATGCTACGGAGAGTGCTTTAATAGAGACTTATTTAAAAACAAATTACATAATAGTTTTAGATCATCCTGGCTTGACAGATGACCAAGATGTTGTTATAAAAAAATTAGATGCAGATCATTCAGTATCAATTTGGGATCAGCAAAATTATACTTTAAAAAATAGAAAGGTTGAACTTCACGGTATTACTTATTTATTGTATTATTTAATATTGAGAGAAGGAAGTGGAGAATCTCCTTGCAATGTAGACGGAGTTTTGACTGCTTATAAAGGTGAGTATTTGTCTAGTGTAACAGAAGCTGATGTTACTACAATTAAATCAACTTTTTTTGAAGAATCAAAATTCCCAATTGGATTTATAGATTTGTATAATTACATAAGAGGCTGGAAGGAAATTTTCCCGCAGTTAAAAGGTGGTAAATATAATTCAAATCCAAATGGAGATGGAACAATTATTTATAGTGATTTTGGAGCAGCTGTAATGTTTATCCCTTCTGGATTGGCATATTTTAATGTTGCAAGATCAGTTATTCCTGCTTATTCTCCTCTAGTATTTAATGTTAAATTGTATGACATAACGCGTTTGGATCATGATAGTTATACTGCTATAATTGATAATAAACAAGTGCAAGTTGCTTCACCAGATGGCGTTAAATCCTTTCAGGAAGATATAGATGGTGATGGATATATGTGGAATAATTATGAGTTGCAAAATGGTGTCACTTTTAATCCCGACGATACAGATGGCGATGGAATTCCTAACTTTTTAGATTTTGATGATGATGGAGATGGTTATGCAACAAGAGGAGAAATAAAAAAAGCGGATGGAACTTACTATTCATTTGATGAAATTCCTGATTGCGATGCTAATCAAACAGATCCTAATCGAATAAAAAGACATTTAGATAAAAATTGTATCAAAATGAATCAATAAAAATGACCCCATTGTGAGAGCAATGGGGTTTCTTTTTTTAATATTTTTAGATTTTATGATTGCTGAAAACGCATAATAAAATAACTCCAAAGAACTAGTATGAATTTCTTTAGACATTATGGAAATCGCATTTAATGCTTTTGGATGTTAGAAAAATAAAAGCATAAAAAAACCATTCGCAAGTACGAATGTTTTTTTTTATAGGAAAAGAAAAATTACTTTCTTTTAATCACTTTTTCTACAGCTGCAACAATCGCTTGATTGTTTAACTTGTATTTTTCCATTAATTGCTCTGGTGTACCAGATTCGCCAAAGCTGTCATTAACCGCTACAAATTCTTGTGGAGCTGGATGGTTCATCGCTAGTACTCTAGAAATGCTTTCGCCAAGACCTCCAAGAATATTGTGCTCTTCTGCCGTAACAACACATTTGGTTTTATACAATGATTTTAGAATTGCTTCTTCGTCTAATGGTTTAATAGTGTGAATGTTAATTACCTCGGCAGAGATACCTTTAGCTTCCAATGCTTCAGCAGCAATAAGTGCTTCCCAAACTAAGTGTCCTGTAGCTACAATGGTAACATCAGTTCCTTCGCTTAAAAGAATTGCTTTTCCAATTACAAAAGGTTCGTCTGCTGGCATAAAGTTAGGCACCACCGGACGACCAAAACGCAAATAAGCTGGTCCATGATGATCGGCAAGAGCTAATGTGGCTGCTTTTGTTTGGTTGTAATCACAAGTGTTAATTACCGTCATTCCTGGTAACATTTTCATCAAACCAATATCCTCTAATATTTGGTGTGTTGCTCCATCTTCACCAAGAGTTAATCCCGCGTGAGAAGCACAAATTTTTACATTTTTATCAGAATATGCAACCGATTGACGAATTTGATCGTAAACTCTTCCTGTAGAAAAGTTAGCAAAAGTTCCTGTAAAAGGAATTTTACCACCAATAGTTAATCCAGCAGCAATTCCAATCATATTTGCCTCAGCAATACCTATTTGAAAAAAACGTTCTGGATGGTTTTTCTTAAAATCATCAAATTTTAATGATCCAATTAAATCAGCACAAAGTGCCACTACATTTTCATTTTTTTGACCCAATTCAGTCATTCCCGCTCCAAAACCCGAACGAGTATCTTTACTTCCTGTATTTGTATATTTTTTCATTTTCCTCCCCTAACCCCCGCCACGGCGGGGGAATTCCTATTAGGGTGAATAGGTCTTTTATAATTATTAAGTATCTATTTTTGTAGTTGTTCCTCCCGCCGCGACGGGGAGGCTAGGTGGGGATTTAATAGTCTTGTTCGCCGCCTCTATTATAGTTTTGACCCAAAGCATTTTCTAGTTGTTCGTCATTAGGTGCTTTACCGTGCCAAGCATGAGTGTTCATCATAAAATCTACTCCATTACCCATTTCAGTATGCAATAAAACACAAACAGGTTTTCCTTTTCCAGTTCTAGATTTCGCATCTGTCATACCCGCAATAATAGCCTCGATATTATTTCCTTCTTTTATTTCGAGAACATCCCAATCAAAAGCTTCAAATTTAGCACGTATACTGCCCATGTTTAAAACTTCGTCAGTCGTACCGTCAATTTGTTTTCCGTTAAGGTCAATAGTCGCAATAAGATTATCTACTTTCTTTGCAGAAGCATACATTATTGCTTCCCAGTTTTGACCCTCTTGTAACTCACCGTCACCGTGAAGGGTGTAAATCAAGTGGTTGCAGTTGTTCAACTTTTTAGCTTGTGCAGCACCAATCGCCACAGATAATCCTTGTCCCAATGATCCAGAAGCAATACGTACTCCAGGCAAGTTATCATGCGTGGTTGGGTGTCCTTGCAATCTTGAATTGATCAAACGGAAAGTTGCTAATTCTTTTACAGGGAAATAGCCACTTCGTGCTAAAACGCTATAGAATACAGGCGAAATATGTCCGTTTGAAAGGAAGAAAAGATCTTCTCCAATTCCGTTCATGTCGAATCCTTCTTTGCGATCCATAAGGTTTTGGTACAGTGCTACTAAAAATTCCGTGCAACCTAGAGAACCTCCTGGGTGACCTGAATTTACAGCGTGTACCATACGAAGAATGTCTCTTCTGACTTGGATAGTTAAATCGTTTAATTGTTGTGTGTTAGGCTTCATTTTGTGTGTAAAAGTTAAACTCCTGCAAAAGTAATTTTTTTTTACCGTAAGCCAAATGATTTCAAGAGCAATTTCGAGTGGAATGCAAATATCCAGCCTAATCACCAATTAATAATCAGAATATATTTTGTTGTAGAATTATTTACAAGAAATAAAATCATTTGGGCATGCCACCATTACGACAAAAGGGCAAATATGCACTACGCTTATTCGCCCTTTTATCGTAATGCTGTCGGGCTATCTATGCTACTACGGTAGCTTATTTCTATCCCTCATGCGGACGGTAACCCAAAAATTTATTTTGAATTACCTAGAATTTCAATATAAATTATAGTTTATTATTCAAGCTACTCCAACCACCACCATTATAAACAGTAGTGTAGCCACTAGCTTTTAAAATATTTTTGGCAGATGCACTTCGCATTCCCGAAGCACAACAAGTAATAATAGTTTTATTCTTGTCTTTCAATTGGGTCAAATTATTTCGTAAAATATCTACAGGAATGTTGATTGCGCTTTTGATATGTCCTCCTGCAAACTCTCCTTTACTTCTTACGTCAAGGATAATAGCACCATTTTTTACCAAATCGGCGTAATTTACAGTTGGTCCGAAACCAAATAACTGTTTAAGTAATTTAATCATGATTTCTATTTTGATTGATAATAATTAACATCTAACCAAGAGCCAGCATTGTGACAATCGATTCCTATTCCAGAAAGATATTGTTGTACTTGACCACTTCTATTTCCGGAGGCACAACATAATACAAGAGGCATTTTCAGTTCCCGAATTTCCTTCAGACGGTTTTGTATTTCACCCATCGGAATGTTGATAGAATCGGCAACATGACCACCCATAAATTCTTCATAAGTTCGTACATCTACAATAGTGCCTAGCTTTTCTTTAATTATGTTTTCAACTGTCATCTTTTTGTTTTTTTTAATTTTAATAATGCAAAAGTAATATAAGAAGTAAGTTCATACTGTAACTTTTGTTACATAAGAGGAAATCAATTTTATTAATTTCAATATCTTGTACTAGTTGTTTTTTTCTTATTCTATTTGGATTTTATAAGCATGAATAGATTGTCCCACAATTTTCCATGCTCCATTTATTTTTTCTAATAATCGAATCTCGTGTGAATAACTTTTCTTTCCATCTTTAGCAATAGAAACTTCGTCATGACTTACCCAGGCGTTGTCTTTGTGAATGCTCATTTTATAATTAGTATTCATAGAGGTACCCCCTGTGGCATTTTCAATTGGTTTTGTCATGTTTGTAGCAGGAATATCAAACATTTGACCATCAACTGTAGAAATTAAAATTTTGCTATACGGTTGAATATGCCAGCAGTCTGCATGCATTTTACTATCGCCAGACCGCCATGTGGCAGATTCTTTTTCAAGTAACTTTTTAATTGCTGCTGATTCGTCCTCTTTTAGACTACAGCCTAGAAATAGTAAAGTAGAAATAAGTAGTAAAGTAGGTTGTAGTCTCATAATTGTACCTTTTTTTGTTTATAAGTAAAGGAAAGATAACCTAAATTTAGATAGTTTGGAATATTGAAATACATATTCGATTAATTATTAAGTACTGAATAGTACTGTTTTTAGTTGTTTTTTGAGATTTGCGTGAAAAATCAATTCATTATATTTTACTTTTCAGTTGTATGCAGTGAACTTCGTTTGAAGAGGGAAAACCTTTTATCTTCTGTCAATAATGGAATGATAAAAAAGATTGATATGTATAGCCTTCTCGATTGCTATCGCGATTAGGACACGCCCAAAAATAATCGTATTAACTAAATTATATGATTTTCAAATTATCTAATTGTCGAATTAAACTATCTTTGCGCACTGAAAAAAGAATATATGAAGTTTGACTTACTAAAAACAGATCCGCAGTCTAAAGCGCGTGCGGGAAGTATTACTACAGATCACGGTGTGATTGAAACCCCAATTTTCATGCCTGTTGGCACAGTTGCATCTGTAAAAGGTGTGCATCAAAGGGAATTAAAAGAAGATATAAACCCAGATATTATTTTAGGAAATACCTACCATTTATACTTGCGTCCCCAAACTGCGATTATTGAAAAAGCAGGTGGATTGCATAAATTTATGAATTGGGATCGAAATATTTTGACTGATTCAGGAGGATACCAAGTCTATTCTCTTTCGGCAAATAGAAAAATTAAGGAAGAAGGAGTAAAATTTAAATCGCATATTGACGGTTCGTATCATTTCTTTACACCAGAGAATGTAATGGAAATTCAGCGTAGCATAGGTGCCGATATTATCATGGCTTTTGATGAGTGTACGCCTTATCCTTGCGATTACAGATATGCGCAACGCTCGATGCACATGACACACCGTTGGTTGGATCGTTGTATCAACCATTTGGATAAAGTACCTGTAAAATACGGTTATGATCAAACATTTTTTCCTATTGTTCAAGGAAGTTGTTATAAAGATTTGCGTCAGCAATCGGCAGAATATATTGCAAATTCTAATCAATTGGGAAATGCTATTGGTGGTCTTTCGGTAGGAGAACCAGCAGAAGAAATGTACGCGATGACAGAGGTAGTTTGTGAAATTTTACCAGAAGACAAACCTCGTTATTTAATGGGAGTAGGAACTCCGATTAATATTCTAGAGAATATTGCGCTAGGAATTGATATGTTCGATTGCGTAATGCCTACTCGTAATGCTAGAAACGGAATGTTATTTACCGCAAACGGAACGATAAACATTAAAAACAAAAAATGGGAAGCTGATTTCTCTCCAGTAGATGAAATGGGAATTACCTTTGTAGATACTGAATATTCTAAAGCCTACTTGCGTCACCTGTTTGCTGCCAATGAATATTTAGGGAAACAAATAGCAACGATACACAATCTTGGTTTTTATATGTGGCTCGTTCGCGAAGCTAGAAAACATATCTTAGCCGGCGATTTTATGACGTGGAAAGAAATGATGGTGAAAAACATGAGCCAAAGATTGTAAATTTAGGTTAAATTGTTTTAATCGTTTATTTTCTCCAAACGATTAAACTTTTTAACGATTAAACTTTTTATATGCTAACAATAATAGATAAATACATTCTTAAAAGATATTTAGCCACTTTTGCGGTTATGTTATTGTTGTTTGCTCCTATCGGAATTATTATAGACATATCGGAGAAGATCAATAAAATGATTGCTAATGAAATTCCTATTTTGCAAATAGCAATTTATTACTATCATTTTACGATCTATTTTATGAATAATCTATTTCCGATATTCTTGTTCATATCGGTAATTTGGTTTACTTCAAAATTAGCAAATGATACCGAAATTATAGCTATTTTGAGTTCTGGAATTTCGTTTACTAGATTCATGAGGCCCTACATCATTGGCGCTTCGATCATATCACTTATCGTTTTATTAATGGGGTTTTACGTTGTACCTGTTTCTAGTGAAGGATATAATAATTTTCGGTATACCTATCTTCGAAGTGGAGGAAAGGAACTTATGAGAGGAGATAATACAGATGTATATAAACAAATTAATGACCATGAATTTATATATGTCAATAGCTTCAATAACGACACTAAAACGGCTTTTAACTTCTCTTTAGAAAACTTTAAAAAGGAAGAATTAGCATATAAAATTACGGCTAGTAGAATAACATGGAATCCAAAAGATAAAACATATACACTATATGATTATACTAAGCGAACAGTTGGAAAATTAGGAGATGTAATAGTTAAAGAACCAGAGAAAAAAATGAAATTTGGTTTTGATCTCGATGATTTGGCACCCGTGGTTTATATCGCGGAGACATTAAGCTTAAGTAAACTGAATGCTTTTATAGACAAAGAAAAAAAGCGTGGATCTTCTAATATTAATGTGTATATGGTAGTTCTGTATAAAAAATACAGTGTTCCCGTATCAGCATTTATTTTAACAATTATAGCCGTTTCAGTATCTTCAATGAAGAGAAGAGGAGGGATGGGAGTTAATCTTGCAATAGGAATCGCTGTTGCTTTTGCCTTTGTGTTTTTTGACAAGGTATTTGGAGTCTTGGCCGAAAAATCTTCGTTTTCTCCATTTTTAGCAGTTTGGTTTCCTAACATTGTGTTCGGAATTTTAGCAATTTATTTATTACGAAATGCAAAACGATAATTTAAAAAGTTACCTCAATTTACATTTAATCGTTTTCATTTGGGGTTTTACCGCAATACTGGGAGCATTAATTACCGTTTCAGCCGATTTTCTGGTTTGGTATAGAATGTTATTTGCGGCTGTTTTTCTTATTATTTTTCTTTTAATAAAAAAGAAATCTTTAAAAATATCTCCTAGATCTTTAGTGAAATTAGTTGTAGTAGGCTTATTCATTGCTTTGCATTGGATCTTCTTTTTTGAGGCTATAAAAATTTCAACGGTATCTATAACCTTATCTGTCTTTTCTTTAGGAGCCTTTTTTGCTTCTTTACTAGAACCGCTATTTTATGGTAGAAGAGTGCTGTGGTACGAAGTTTTTTTTGGACTAATTATTATCGCAGGTTTAGGCTTGATTATGCAAGTAGAGACTACCTATTTAAACGGTATGCTTTTAGCTCTGATTTCTATTATTTTGGGTGTTTTATTCACTTTAATGAATGGTAAATTAATCAAGGATCACGACCCATCTGTTATTACTTTTTACGAGTTTTTAGCGGGATTCGGATTTATTACTTTGTATTTTTTATTTAAAGGAAAGTTCACAACTGACATTTTTAATTTAACAGCCAAAAATTGGATTTTAATATTAGTTTTAGCTTCAGGGTGCACTGCTTATGCGTTTACAGCATCGGTTAAAGTAATGCAAAAGCTTTCGCCTTATACAGTAATGTTAACGACTAATTTAGAGCCTGTTTACGGTATTATTCTTGCATATTTTATCATTGGCGGAAAAGAAAAGATGAGTGTGGAGTTTTACATTGGCGCTATTATCATTGTAATTACGGTATTGTTAAATGGAGTAATTAAGCATTATAGAAAAGAAGATTAATAGGCAGAATTTGAGGTATTTAAGGCTGTTTTAGTATTGTTCAGTAAAAAAATACTCTTAAAACAATATTAAATTTTATATTTGTAGATTCAAATCAAAAAAATAAAACAATAATATAAACGCACAAATCCTATGGAATATTTAGATTTTGAGCTTCCTATAAAAGAACTTGAAGAACAATTAGATAAATGTGTTATCATTGGTAAAGAATCGGATGTTGATGTTACAAATACATGTAAGCAAATCAACAAAAAATTAGAAGATACCAAAAAGCAAATTTATAAAAACTTAACAGCTTGGCAACGAGTACAATTGTCAAGACATCCTAATAGACCCTACACCTTAGATCATGTTAAAGGATTATGCGGAGAAACTTTCTTAGAACTCCACGGAGATAGAGGTTTCAAAGATGATAAAGCAATGATTGGCGGCCTAGGAAAAATTAATGGACAATCTTTTATGATTGTAGGGCAACAAAAAGGAACCAATACGAAGACGCGTCAGTTTAGAAATTTTGGAATGGCAAATCCAGAAGGATATAGAAAAGCATTGCGTCTCATGAAAATGGCCGAGAAATTTAATATACCAGTCTTGACTTTAATAGATACTCCAGGTGCTTATCCTGGATTGGAAGCTGAAGAGCGTGGACAAGGAGAAGCTATCGCTAGGAATATCTTTGAAATGGTGCGTCTTAAGGTGCCTATTATTACTGTTATTGTAGGTGAAGGAGCTTCGGGAGGAGCTTTAGGAATAGGTGTTGGAGATCGTGTTTACATGCTCGAAAATACTTGGTATTCTGTAATTTCTCCAGAATCTTGTTCTTCTATTTTATGGAAAAGTTGGGATTATAAAGAACAAGCTGCAGATGCATTAAAATTGACTTCGGCAGATATGAAGAAACAAAAACTAGTAGATGATATTATTCCAGAACCTCTAGGAGGAGCTCATTACGATAGAGAAACTACATTTGCAAATGTGGCACAATATGTCACAAAAGCATACAACGAACTTAAAGATTTATCAACAGAAGATTTAATCGCTCAAAGAATGGATAAGTACTGTAAAATGGGCGAATTTAAAGAGTAAACTTACTTTTTATACTTTTAATCCGAAGCCTTATAGCTTCGGATTTTTTTATGGTTATTAACAAAAAACCGATAGTTATAAACAATTTTTAGTTATAACTCAATAGTGTTTTTTTTAGAATTTTAGTTACTTTCGCTGTATGGAAAATTTCAAGAATATAAGTCCAATTAAGGTCGATAGAACAACTATAATAAACCTAGAAAAAGGTAAATTACCACCGCAAGTATTAGACTTAGAAGAGGCAGTTCTTGGTGCCATGATGATTGATAAAAAGGGAGTAGATGAGGTTATTGATATTCTACAACCGGATGCGTTTTATAAAGAAGCACACAAACATATTTTTGAAGCAATTGTTCAGTTGTTTACAGACACGCAACCAATTGACTTATTAACAGTTTCAGCACAGTTGAGAAAAAATGCGAAACTAGATCTTGCAGGAGGTGATTTTTATCTAATTCAGCTTACGCAAAAGATTTCCTCATCGGCTCATATTGAGTTTCACTCTAGAATTATTCTTCAAAAATTTATTCAACGAAGTCTCATTCGTATTTCCTCAGAAATTATTGAAGAATCCTACGATGAAACTACCGATGTTTTTGATTTATTAGACAAAGCAGAATCCAAATTATACGAAGTTACACAAGGAAACATCAAGAGAAGTTCCGAGACTGCTCAGAGTTTAGTACTACAAGCAAAAAAACGTATTGAGGAAATCGCAGGCCAAGAAGGACTAAGTGGTATTGCCACTGGATTTGATAAGTTAGATAAGATTACTTCGGGGTGGCAACCTAGTGATTTAATTATTATTGCTGCAAGACCGGGTATGGGTAAAACGGCATTTGTATTATCTATGGCTCGAAATATGGCAATAGATTATGGTAAACCCGTCGCTTTGTTTTCGCTTGAGATGGCTTCTGTACAGTTAATAACAAGATTAATTTCATCAGAAACAGGTTTGTCTTCGGAGAAATTGCGTACTGGGAAATTAGAGAAACACGAATGGGAACAACTAAGTACTAAAGTTAAAAATTTAGAAAAAGCACCCCTTTTTATAGATGATACACCGTCGCTTTCTATCTTCGATTTAAGAGCTAAAGCAAGACGTTTGGTGTCCCAACACGGAATAAAAATAATAATTGTCGATTATTTGCAATTAATGACCGCTGGCGGAAACGGAAAAGGGGGTGGAAATAGAGAACAAGAGATTTCTACAATTTCTCGAAATTTAAAAGCATTAGCGAAGGAATTAAGTGTTCCCGTTATTGCATTGTCGCAGTTATCTCGTGCAGTAGAAACGCGTGGTTCTAGCAAAAGACCTTTACTTTCGGATCTTCGTGAATCTGGAGCAATTGAGCAAGATGCAGATATTGTGTCATTTATCTACCGTCCCGAATATTATAAAATTGATGAATGGGATGATGATGAAGCATCTAATACAGCGGGACAAGCAGAATTTATTATAGCCAAACACAGAAATGGTAGTCTTGAAAACGTGCGTTTAAAGTTTATTGGAAACCTAGGTAAATTTGATAATTTAGAAGATTACAGTGGTAGTTATGATGATTTGCCGTCAAGCATGAATCAAGACGACAACCCTTTTATAACCAAAAATTTACCATCGGCAAATGAAGCCTTTGGAAGTAATTTCAATACGGACGAAGACGATGATAGTGATGTTCCTTTTTAAAATATAAGTGGAATTCTCAGTGTTTTAAAAAAAATAGAAGATAGATTAAAAAGGCTATTTCAAATATTTGGCGTAGCCTCTTTCAGATAAAAATAAAATGGTTTAGATGTTCATTTAATCACCGTTCTTTTTTAAAAAGCTATTTGGTTTAGGCAAAGATATGTGTGTAGAATTGTCTTGTCCTAGCCTACGTTGACCTTTTTTTTGTTAAAAATTAGGTTTAAAACTATAAAATTGGCTTGCCAATTTTGGGTTAGGTTTTTTAGTTTTCTCTTCAAAAAAAATGAATAATAAAAGAAGTGGCATTTTGAAA
>JBBSSR010000046.1:0-21803 GCA_038241955.1 Flavobacteriales bacterium
TATTTTCATTTACTTCTCTTTTTCTTATCCAGTTTTTCAAGGAACGTTGCGCTTTTAGCGGGGTGCAAAAGTAAGCTACGTTTTTATTTCTCACAAGCTTTTTTGAATCTTTTTTTGAAAATAAATTTTCTTATTTAATTCGTATCTACTTGCCAAGATTTATAATGAACGTATGCGCTGTTGCGGGTGCAAAAGTAGACACTTTTTTCGTTTAAACAATGTCTTTTTTGAACTATTTTTTGATTATTTCTTAATAGGCTCTTTTGTCGGGATTTACAAACACTCTTATTGATGTGTTCCTAATTTAAAGTTCGAATTTAGTGCCTTTATTAATTCTTTTGAAGTTTTCAAAGAGTTCTATGACGTTTCTTGTATTAATGTAGATGTTCTTAAATACTATATTATTAGGAGCCGCGAATATCTAAAATGAGGATTAGTTATACCGATGGATACCTAACAGGTTCTGAAAACCTGTTAGGATAAACATACTATTCGATCTTATGAAAATCTGATGTCATTGATTTTGAAAAATGTTTTAACATTCGTATTCTATATATGTACACAATTCTATCTTATAAAAACAGATGCCATAGCCCTGATAGTAGTGAAAATCCTCCTTGTGCCGGGGTTCGGCACTAGGAGATTGTAACGGATAGCAGGAAATAGCTCCTGAATGCCATTATAATGTTTTGTATATTGATGAATAAATTTGTACTTATATATAAAACAAACCTTATACAAATATTGTATGTGTTTTGGTAATGCTTTATATTTGCACTCTTAAATAAATAAAACAATGATTAAGATTACTTTGCCCGATGGGTCAGTTAGAGAGTTTGCTCCTGGAGTAACTCCGATGGATGTTGCAAAAAGCATCAGTGAAGGATTTGCTAGAAATGTAATTTCGGCTTCTTTTAATGGTACAACTTTAGAAACATCGACACCACTAACGACCGACGGTAGTCTTACTTTATATACTTGGAATGATGCCGATGGTAAGAAAGCTTTTTGGCACTCGACTTCGCACGTGATGGCGCAAGTTCTTGAAGAGATGTATCCTGGAATACAATTAACTCTTGGACCTGCGATTTCTAATGGATTCTATTATGATGTGGATTTTGGCGATCAAAAGATTACAGATGCTGATTTTAAGAAAATTGAAGACCGGGTGCTTGAAATTTCAAGAGGAAAACATGAATTTAAATTGCGTCCTGTTACTAAAGCAGAAGCGCTAAAAATATACAAAGACAATGTTTACAAGACGGAGTTAATTACTAATCTTGAGGACGGAACTATTACTTTTTGTGATCATGATACTTTTACTGACTTGTGTCGTGGTGGTCATATCCCAAATACTGGTATCATTAAAGCAATGAAAGTAATGAGTGTTGCTGGTGCTTATTGGAGAGGTGACGAAAAAAACAAACAGTTGACTCGTGTTTACGGAACTTCATTTCCGAAACAAAAAGATTTAACTGAATACCTAGAATTACTAGAAGAGGCGAAACGTCGTGACCATAGAAAACTAGGGAAAGAATTGGAATTATTTGCTTTTTCTCAAAAAGTTGGCGCAGGTTTGCCTTTATGGTTACCTAAAGGTGCTGCATTAAAAGAACGCTTGGAGCAATTTTTGAAAAAAGCACAAAAGAAAGCTGGCTACGAGCAAGTGGTTACACCACATATTGGTCAAAAAGAGCTGTATGTGACATCGGGGCATTATGCGAAGTACGGCGCTGATAGTTTTCAGCCGATCCTTACTCCTAATGAAGGAGAAGAATTTTTATTGAAACCAATGAACTGTCCTCATCACTGTGAAATCTATAATGTAAGACCTTGGTCCTATAAAGATTTACCAAAACGTTATGCTGAATTTGGTACTGTTTACAGATACGAACAAAGTGGAGAATTACATGGTTTAACTCGTGTACGTGGATTTACTCAGGATGACGCACATATTTTTTGTACTCCAGAACAATTGGACGAAGAATTTAAAAAGGTAATCGACTTGGTACTTTATGTATTTGGTTCATTAGGTTTTGAAAACTTTACAGCTCAGATTTCATTAAGAGACAAAGAGAATAGAGACAAATATATTGGTTCTGATGAAAATTGGGAGAAAGCGGAGAACGCAATTATTAATGCTGCTGCAGATAAAGGGCTAAATACTGTTATTGAATATGGCGAAGCTGCTTTCTATGGTCCAAAACTGGATTTCATGGTAAAAGACGCTTTGGGAAGACAATGGCAATTAGGAACGATTCAAGTAGATTATAATTTACCTGAGCGTTTTGAGTTGACTTACAAAGGATCTGACAATGAATTGCATAGACCTGTAATGATTCACAGAGCTCCTTTTGGATCTATGGAACGATTTATAGCCATTTTATTAGAGCATACTGCAGGAAATTTCCCTCTTTGGTTAATGCCTGAACAGGCAATAATATTATCTTTGAGTGAAAAATATGAAAATTATGCTAAAAAAGTTTTAGATTTGCTAGAAAATCACGAAATTCGCGCCCTGATTGATAACAGAAGCGAGACTATTGGGAAGAAAATTAGAGATGCAGAGATGCAAAAAATCCCGTTTATGCTGATTGTAGGAGAGGAAGAAGAGAAAAACGGAACCATTTCTATTCGCCGTCATGGTCAAGAAGGAAAAGGTAATATCAGCGTTACAATAGAAGAATTTGCTTCGATTGTTGACGAGGAAATCAAAAAAACATTAAAAGTATTTACAGTTTAACTTAAATTATAAAGTCATAGCAATAAGAAGCAACAGAGGTTATCAACCTCGCGTAGAAAAAAAGGATGCACACAGAATAAATAATCTTATTCGTGGGGTTCAAGAAGTAAGACTTGTGGGTGAAAACATAGAGCCTGGAGTTTTTAAACTTGCAGAGGCTTTGAGATTAGCAGACCAATTTGAATTGGATCTTGTTGAGATTTCACCAAATGCAGAGCCGCCAGTATGTAAAATCATGGATTACAAGAAATTTGTTTACGAACAAAAGAAACGTGATAAAGTACTGAAAGCTAAATCTACTCAAGTGGTAGTAAAAGAAATACGTTTTGGTCCTCAAACAGATGAGCATGATTACGAATTTAAGCGAAAAAATGCTGAAAAATTCTTGAAAGAAGGAGCGAAATTAAAAGCTTTTGTATTCTTTAAAGGACGATCGATTATCTATAAAGACCAAGGTCAAATCTTATTATTAAGGCTAGCAACGGACTTAGAAGAGTATGGAAAAGTAGAAGCAATGCCAGTTCTTGAAGGAAAAAGAATGATTATGTTTATTGCACCGAAGAAAGGAAAATCGACACAATCGCCACCAAAAACAAAGGAAAATCAACAAAAACCAGTTCTGAAAAATACAGAAGTTCAACCTAGTTCTAGCGATAAAAAAACGGAATAACACGGTAGATTGCTTTTTACAATTAGCATAATAAAAAAATATGATTAACGATAGCGGATTGCTTCGTTCCTCGCAAAGACAGTAAGTAAGAATAAATTAAAACACTAGGAAAAAATGCCTAAAATGAAAACCAAATCTAGCGCCAAGAAACGTTTTAAAGTTACTGGTTCTGGAAAGATTAAAAGAAAGCATGCTTTTAAAAGTCACATTTTGACTAAAAAATCTAAAAAACGTAAATTAGCTTTGACTCACTCAGCGCTAGTTCACAAAACAGATATGAAAAGCATCAAACAACAATTAAGAATTATCTAGTAAAAGCATTATGTCTTGAGAATTAAGTATTAAGACTAAATCTTAAAGATTTTCTTTAGGTTAAAAACAATTTAAAATAACCTTGGAGTATGGCCTTTAAGTTCCTTTGATTAAATTCAGGACGCCAGCTACAAAAAAAACAATAAAAATTATGCCAAGATCGGTAAATTCAGTTGCAAAAAGAGCAAGAAGAAAAAAAATAATGAAGCAAGCCAAAGGTTTCTTTGGTAGACGTAAAAACGTTTGGACAGTTGCTAAGAATGCGGTAGAGAAAGCAATGTGCTACGCTTACCGTGATAGAAAAGTGAATAAAAGAAATTTCCGTGCATTATGGATTCAACGTATCAACGCTGGAGCTAGATTGGAAGGAATGTCTTATTCACAATTCATGGGTAAAGTAAAAGCTAACGGAATCGAATTGAACCGTAAAGTTCTTGCAGATTTAGCGATGAATCACCCAGAAGCTTTCAAAGCAGTACTTAATAAAGTAAAATAAACGTTATATAAACTCAATTTAGAATTACTTACTTATATAAAAACCCATTAGCCGCGGCTAATGGGTTTTTTGATTTATAACGAGTATATTTGTTTCTATGAATTCGATTATTAACCATATCCAAAAGTTTATTTCTTTGAGTGAAGAAGAGACATAAACAGGATTAGCTTATTTTAAAATTAAAAATAAACAACTGCTTTTGCAATATGACCACATCTGCACTAAAAAATATATCACAGTAAAAGATTATTCTTTATCTGAACAAGAGTATTTCATTTATTGATTCTTTTTATTAGTTGCAGTGATCATTAATGAAAGGCTGTAACAGTTCTAAAAATTGAAGTTTGATTTATTTTATGACTTCTCCATTATCCTTTGAAGCATTATGTTTCAAAGACGAATTAAGATAAAAGAACAATCGAATAGTATGATTCATGTCGTATTGGTATCCTGAATATTTTTCTTGATACACATTCATATATCCCAAATCATAACTTAATTGCGGAGTAATATTCTGCTTAATTCCAATAAATAAGCGATTTTGATCAAAAGTATTGTAAATAACTTCCTTTCCAAATTGAATTAAAAGCTCGTCAGAAACAACCAAACATGGAAATTTTTTATTGTTAAATATTGGGATGGTAAAACTCGCTAAATAGCGCACTCTATTTGTAAAACGAGTTTCTCCTGTAGGCTCATCGTTGGCCATTTTCTCTTGCCATCTTTGCTCATTTCGAAGTCTTTGAACTATACTTACGTTACCCACTTTTGTAGTTAGTTGCGCTTGTTGGTATATTCTGTTTTCGTTGGAATAATTTGACCAACCTTCTTTAGTTGGAGCCAACCACATGTGCGCATAACCTGTAGTAATAGTCACAAACTTATTTGGTATATACGAAATACCACCTCGAAGAAAATAAAAGTTATTACTTTCAAAAAAACCATTCTCACGAATATGCGCGTCGGCAATAATTCCCCAATGCTCGCTAAATTTTGTTACTGTATTTAAAGATATCCAGGTTTGAACTTGCTGATTAACTTCTTTTTGTGTATGAGCTTGACTAAATAATAAAAACGGAAAGAGAAGAACGAGTATTCTAAGTATATTTTTCAAAATAAATGATGATTGAGATCAAAAAAAATAGTTTTAAAATAAACAACTACTTCAAAACTTTGTCTTGTAAATTTAATCTTCATTTTTTCATACTAAAATGATATTTATCATTTTGGAAAAAAATAAAATAGTATTATTGCTTACTACTGTTTGGCTGTATTGTTATTGATACTGTTTTTTACTAAAATCTTATGGTTCAGTAAAAGGAAAATAAATTATAATTTAATGCTTTGTGATTGGGAGGCATACAATTAACTACACAATCTTTATATTTGCGAATCAATCTCAATCAATGAATAAGGCTTACTGCGTACTGTTTTTACTTTTTTTTACCTCCTTTTATGCTCAAACGAAACTTCTTTCGTGGAACATCGAAAACTTTGGTAAATCCAAATCTGATCAAGATATTGCATTTATTGCCAATGTAGTAAAAGACTACGATATTGTGACTATTCAAGAAGTCGTAGCGGGACATGGTGGCGCTCAAGCTGTGGCAAGATTGGCAGATGAGCTTAGCAGCAAAGATGCTAAATGGGATTATCAAATTAGTGGTCCTACCTCAAGCAGTGCTTATAAAACAGAACGTTATGCATTTCTTTGGAAAACTAACCATTTAAAATTAAAGGGGAAGCCGTGGCTTGAAAAAAAGTTTCATCTTGAAATTGATCGTGAGCCGTATTTTGCCACATTTGAGATACAAGGAAAAATCATAACCATTGCATCCTTTCATGCCATTACCAAAAGTAAACAACCCGAAACCGAGATTAAATATTTTAAGTTTTTACCTCAAGAGTATGACACTCTCAATTTACTATTTGCAGGTGATTTCAATTGTCCACAATCCCATTCTGTTTTTAATCCTCTCACGAAAATGGGTTATAATTCTATATTAGTGAATCAAAAGACTACATTGAAAAAGATCGTTAAAAAAAATCAATACCTTACTTCAGAATTTGATAATATGTTTTACAACTCCTCGAAGGTAACAGTAAAGAATGCAGGAGTTATTTTGTTCTTTACGGGTTTTGCTTCGTTGCAAGAAGCACGAAAAATATCCGATCATATTCCAATTTGGGTTGAATTTTATTTAAATTGAAAAGAAAAAGAAACCCAACTGATTTAAAAAACTATATTTTTACTTTTTAAATAAAAACCTCAAATTTCGCACCATCAAAACTGGCAAAAACCATACTTGGATGAGAATTCTGATGGCATATATTTCCTTTACTGTCAATAGCAATAGCGCCAGCAAAACCATCGTAGGGTTTTAGTTCGACGAAAGTTTTATCAAAACCTTGTTCTAAAGAAAAACCATCGGTAACTCGTGTCACAATTTTGGCCGCGGTTGCATTACTTACAATGTCCTCACCCACTCCTGTTAAACTTACTCCACAAAAGGCATTGGCATAGTTTCCCGCAACGGTAGCTGAATCGGATATTCTGCCAGGAATTTCAAAACCTTTTCCTCCCGTAGAAGTAGCAGCGGCAATTTTTCCGTTTTTATCTAAAGCTACGCAACCTACAGTCCCTGTTCCTGTTGCTTTTAGCTTGGCTTCATATTCAGCACGACGTTGTGGAATTTCAGTAGAGAATTTCTCAAATCCATTTTCACGAGCAAACTGAGTTGCCCCACTGCCGCCAAGAATTCGATCGTCATATTTTAATAATTTTTGAGCTACTTGCACAGGATTTTTTACCTCCTCAATATTAATAACACCGCTCATTTTTTGGGTTTCACCATCCATAATAGAAGCACTCATTCTAATTTTTCCATCCGCTTGTATTTGAGAACCAATTCCTGCATTAAATAATTCATCATTTTCTAAAAGTGAAACGGCAAAAACTACGGTTTCGACCGCAGAATGATTTTTTAAAAAAATATAGGAAGCTTCAACGATTCGTTTCAATGCATTCTGCTTGGCAATTTTAGTTTCTGTATTCGTAGATGATTCTGAGAAAAAACCGCCGTGTATGATTATTTTAGACATCTTACTAATTATTGTTTTGTGAAATTTATAGCTTTCTAATTAGGAAATTAGTTTATCTTATTCACTCACGTACTGTGAGTTGTGAATCTTCATCTTATGTGATTTAAGGTCAAATGTGTCGTATTTACTCATTACATGAGTTACAAGATGCGTTATAGAAATAGGTTGACCAAGTTCAACTTGCGTTAAATTAGTATCCTTTATTTCTCTTCCATCAACCAAAATAACCAGACCGGAGCCAATTGCTTCCATCATACGATTGTCAGTAATTAACAAGCCAGTATCTTCTCCTAGGCCAATCCCTAGCACATTTGGATTGCCAACAACAGTTTGAAAAAGTCTTCCAATTCTTCCTCGTTGTACAAAGTGAGTATCAATAATAACTCCGCCTATAAAACCTAAACCGCTTGTGATTTTAACTTCTCCTTTTAACAGCGCTTCAGAACTGCTACCCTGATAAATCATATTATTTGATGCTGCCGCAGCTCCTGCTGAAGTTCCTGCATATACAAATTCTTCGTTTTCATATTTGTCTAATAAAATATCATGAAATGGCGTTCCCCCTAATATTGAAGTTAATCTAAGCTGGTCTCCTCCCGTAAATATAACAATATCTGCATTTTTCAAACGTTCTAAAATAGATTCTTCCGCTGCTTGCTCCCTTCTTTCAATGTAAAGAACTCCTACGTTTTTTGCATTTAGATGTTCGAAAGCTTTTACGTATTCAGGACCTATTTCTTTTGGAATTACAGAAGCTGTAGTCACAATTTCAATTCGAGAATTCTCATTATGCTTTGACTCAACAAGTATTCTCTTTAAAATTCCTGTTTCAAAAAAATTGATATTGTTTTTAGCATTTTTATCTAAATCAGTTTCTGTAAAACTTCCCTTATCAACAGCACCCCCAATAATTATTAATTTTCCTCGTATGTTCATTTTGTAAAAATAACCAAAAAGATAAAAGAACCTATTGAAGTCAGTTTTTTTTTTAATTTTAAATATCGACTAGATTATTTTGATTGCAACCTTAAAAAACATTAAATTAGTTGCAGTTTACTTGTAAATAATTATAAATTTCCTAAAGAATTGACTATTGCTCTATAGATCTTATTTTAACATGCAATTACTTATATTCTTTCTTTAAAATACTAAATTAAACCCTTCTTTCAATGAAAATAATAAAAATTCAAACCCTTCGCGGACCTAATATCTGGAGCATACAGCGAAAAAACTTAATCCAGATGCGACTGGATTTGGAAGAAATGGAAGAATATCCCACCAATAAAATAGAAGGGTTTAGAGAACGAATAGAACAACTATTTCCCTCTATGATTGAACATCGCTGCTCCGAAGGATGCCGCGGTGGATTCTTCTCTCGAGTAGAGCGAGGCACTTGGATGGGTCACGTGATTGAACATATTGCATTAGAAATTCAGTCATTAGCTGGCATGGAAACTGGCTTTGGAAGAACAAGAGAAACCAAAACACCAGGAACGTACAATGTTGTTTTTAGCTACGTTGAAGAAAATGTTGGTCTTTTTGCTGCTGAAAGTTCTGTAGCCATTGCTGAAGCGTTGATTTCAGGAACCGAATATGATTTGGAAGCTGATTTACAAAAAATGCGAGAAATAAGAGAGCGTTTTCAACTAGGCCCTAGTACATTAAGTATTGTTCAAGAAGCTGTTTCTAGAAACATTCCCTGGATTCGATTGGGTACAAATTCGCTGGTTCAATTAGGATATGGTATCAATCAAATGCGTTTTCAGGCAACCATAACATGCAAAACTAGTAGTATAGCGGTTGATTTAGCTTGCAATAAAGAACTTACAAAAAAAATGCTAGATATGGCTTCGATCCCTGTTGCCAGTGGAAGCATCTGTGTAACCGAAGAAGAATTAGCAGATACGATTGCCAAAATTGGTTATCCAATAGTACTAAAACCACTTGATGGAAATCATGGAAAAGGGGCTTCAATCAATGTCACCAATTGGAATGATGCAGTTTCTGGTCTAAAGTTCGCTCAAGAATACAGCAAACGAATTATTGTCGAAAAATTCATCACAGGATTTGATTTCCGCATATTGGTAATTGATAACAAATTAGTTGCTGCTGCAAAAAGAGTACCTGCTAATGTGATTGGAAACGGAAAAGATTCTATCGAAAAATTAATAGAAATAACGAACAGCGATCCAAGGCGAGGCTACGGCCATGCCAATGTTCTAACTCAGATTGACGTTGATCGCGATACCGAAGATCTATTAGAAAAATTAAATTATACATTAGAAACCATTCCTAGAATTGGAGAAACAGTTTTTCTTAAATCTACTGCTAACCTTAGTACTGGCGGTACATCTGTAGATGTTACGGACATGATGCATCCAGAGAATATATTTCTTGCCGAAAGAATATCAAGAGTGATAGGATTGGATATTTGCGGGGTCGATATTATGGCTCAGAATTTGACACAGCCTCTAAAAGAGAATGGAGGAGTTATTCTAGAGGTTAATGCTGCGCCCGGTTTTAGAATGCACCTTGCTCCTTCTGAAGGATTACCAAGAAATGTTGCAGAGCCTGTTATAGATATGTTATACCCTCCCGGAAAATCATTCCGCATACCAATTATAGCAGTTACGGGAACCAATGGTAAAACTACGACTACACGCTTACTCGCACATATTGTGAAAAATAGTGGTTATAAAGTAGGTTTCACAACATCGGACGGGATTTATATTCAGAATCACATGTTGGAAAAAGGTGATACGACGGGACCAATGAGTGCCGAATATATTTTGAAAGATCCCACTGTAGAATTCGCAGTTCTAGAGACAGCCCGTGGTGGAATATTGCGTGCCGGTTTGGGTTTTAGCAGTTGTGATATTGGAATAATAACCAATATTCAAGAAGATCATTTAGGATTAAACGATATTCATACACTCGATGATTTGGCCAGAGTTAAAAGTACTGTGGCAAGAAGCATTAAAAAAGAGGGTTGGGCAGTTTTAAATGCAGATGATGAACAGTGCATAAAAGTAGGGAATGAACTGAACTGTAATGTTGCCTATTTTAGTATGAGTGAAGAAAATCCTCTGATAAAAAAAATGACTTCAGAGGGGAAAATAGTAGCCGTATATGAAAATGGTTTTATCACTATTAAAAAAGGAGAATGGAAAATTCGTATTGAAAGAGCCACACATGTACCACTGACTCTTGGTGGAAAAGCAAAATTTATGATTGCAAATGTACTTGCCGCTACTCTTGCCAGTTACCTATGGGGTTTTAAAACCGAAGATATTAATTTATCCTTGCAAACATTTATTCCAAGTGCAGCGCAAACACCGGGTCGCATGAATATTTTTGAATTCAAAAAATTTAAAGTATTAATTGATTTCGCACATAATGCATCAGGTTATAAGGGGGTTGAAGAATACCTGCAAAGTGTTGATGCTACAAAGAAAATTGGCATTATAGCTGGTGTTGGTGACCGTAGAGATGAGGATATCAAAGAATGTGCTTCGATTGCCGCGAGAATGTTTGATCATATTATCATTCGCCAAGAAAAGTATTTAAGAGGTCGAACGGAAGAAGAAATTATAAACTTAATTCTTGAAGGCATTAATACCTCTGAAAAAGTAGTCACTTATGAAATTATTCCAAAAGAAACCGAAGCGATACGCCATGCCATAAACAGCGCCGAAGAAGGAAGTTATATTACCGCTTTGAGTGATGTGGTGACTAATGCAATTGATCTCGTTCAGGAATATTTAGACAAAGAAAATGAAGGAGAATAAGTAAGTTATAAAATATTTTAGAGTAAAAATTCCAAAACCTAATGAATAATTAGATTTTAGAATTTTTTTTTTAAGTTTTTTGTTTTTTCTTTTTCGCTGCAGGAAATAAAACATTATTTAAAATTAAGCGATAGCCTGGAGAATTAGGATGCAAGTCTAAAACCGTAGCAGGATCTCCCACCTGATGCTGAAAATCTTCTGGATCATGCCCACCATAAAAGGTAAACATTCCTTTTCCTTTTTCGCCATGAATGTATCGGGCTTCGCCATTAAGCTCACAAACACCCATTACCAAAACATTTGATTTCACTAGGTTGGAGTCAAAGGCAGTAGTTTGACCCATAAAACCCTTAACTAACTGCGTGTGGTTCTGGCACAACATACTTGGGATAAAGTCCCATTTTGCTGAATAATCCATCAAGGTAAAATAATCTTTGTCCATTGGGATTCTACGTTTCGAAGTCATGTCAATATCCGAGAACTCATAAACTTCAGGTCTTCTTTCTAAAATAAAGTCTTTGAATGCAAAGGTATTTCCATAGTTTAATTTTGACTGATAGTTGGCTTCGCTAGGATCACCGTCAAACATTGGCTCACAAATGTCAACACCATCGGCTGATAAAGCAATATCGAAACTATCCGTTGCAGAACACATGGCAAACAAGAATCCTCCACCAATTACAAAATCACGTATTTTTTTGGCAACGGCTCCTTTTTCTTGTGAAACTTTATCATAGCCTAACTTTTTCGCAAGCGCTTCTGCCTCTCTTTTCTGATCAATGTACCAAGGAACATTTTTATAAGCGCCATAAAATTTACCGTATTGTCCCGTATAATCTTCGTGATGCAGATGCAACCAATCGTACAAAATTAATTGATCACTCAAAACTTCCTCGTCATATATAGGCGTAAAAGGAATTTCGGCATAGGTCAAAACTAAGGTCACAGCATCGTCCCAAGGTTGTTTTCCCTTTGGAGTGTAAACCGCGATCTTAGGCGCTTTTTCTAGAATGACGGATTCCATATTTTGGGAAGGACTCGATATTTCGTTTAAGATTGCAGCCTCCTCGCTATCCGAAATCACCTCAAAGCTTACCCCTCGAATTTGGCATTCTTTGCGGATTTCTTCGGTATCAGGCAACAAGAACGAGCCTCCACGATAATTAAGTAACCAGTTTGCTTTGTAGTTTTTGGCTAGGCACCAGTATGTTATACCATACGCTTTAAGGTGATTTTGCTGCGTTGTTTCATCCATTGGCAACAAAATAAAAGAAGCTTTAGCCGAAATAGATAATAGAAAAATAAATATAAAAACAATTCTTTTGGGTATCATTATAAAATTATTTTAAAGCAAAGATAAAGATCAATAATCTAAGGTAGGTCATTTCGTTTTTATATTGGTTCAATTTAAAATAATTTTAAAATCCCCCTTACATATCAAGTGATACGATTTCATTTTGAATAGCATACACGACCAAACCAGCGATATTTCTAGACTCCGTTTTAAGTAATAAATTATTTCTGTGACCTTCTACAGTTCTTGGACTAATGAA
Organism: Flavobacteriales bacterium; assembly: GCA_038241955.1. Taxonomy (GTDB): domain Bacteria; phylum Bacteroidota; class Bacteroidia; order Flavobacteriales; family Flavobacteriaceae; genus Flavobacterium. The sequence goes on from JBBSSR010000046.1 coordinate 12,665, forward strand.
TAACTTCTCTCCTATTTCTATAGTACTTTTTTGTTTGCAAATTAACTGCAAAACCTCAAGTTCTCTGGAGGTAATAAAACTAGAATCAAAACTACATTTGGATTTCTTAGTAGAAAGCACATCATCTTGAATGATATTCAGTACATAATCAGAGTAATAAAATCCTTTTATCGCTACTTCATTAATAGTAGTTAATAACTCCTGTGGCGTGCTATTTTTAATCAAATAAGACACCGCTCCAACATCTATCATATTTGCAATAAAGGCTTTCGAATCATAGCTAGTTAAAGCAATTATTTTAATACCAGGAAAATCTCTGTGTATTATTTTAGTTGCTTCTATTCCGTTTAGTACTGGCATTTTTAAATCCATTATTATAATATCGGGTTTGACATTATTTCCTTTTAGAAAATCAATTAATTCTACTCCATCTGAAGCTTCAAAAAGGATATCAATATTTTCTTCTCGGTCTAACAAAAATGCAATTCCTTTTCTAAAAAGAATTTCATCATCAACCAAAATTATTTTAATAGTATCACTCATAATTTAAAAATTAAAACTCACGGACATTCCAGCATTCAAAGAGGATTCTATACTAAGGTTGCCTTCAAGAATACTGATTCTACTTTCAATGTTCCTCATGCCATTTCCCATTGTATTTTCTATTTCTTTGATTTCAAAACCAATTCCATTATCTGAATATCTACATATATTTTTTCCTTCAATTTTATCAAAAGCGATTGAAACAGTGGTAGCCTTTGCGTGCTGAATAGAATTCGAAAGCAACTCTTGTAAAATTCTGAAAACATGAATATGCTTATCATTATCTTTAAAATCAAATTTTACAGTGTTTTCATATTGAACTTCTACAGATTTATTTTCATTCAGTTCTGTGCATAATTCCTCGATGCCTGCATTCAATCCAAATCTTTCAAGTACAGGAGGTAATAATCTATGAGTCATTTTCTTTGAGCTCGCCAATGCTTTAGACGTATATTCTATAATGGTATTGGTAATTTCATCAATGTCTTTTGAGGACAAGTTTGGCGTTTTTAGAAGATGACAATTTAAAGAAATGACATTTAATTTTGAGCTTATATCATCGTGTAAATCTTGGGCAATGCGTTTTCTATCACTTTCTAAAGTATCAATCAAAGCTTTCAGCTGAATATTTTTATGAAAAATTTCTAAGTTATTAGTTCCTAATTTTATTTCCATAATTTGATACGTTAAAATTATTAAACCCAAAAATAATTTATACAGTAATACTTTTTAATTAATTTTATATAAAAAATTAACAGTATTTACCTTATGTAATTATTTAAAAATAGATGTTAAGCGATTTTTTCAGCCGCTAACCGACAAATATAACACTAATTAATGTGGATGGTCACAGAATAATTAAATAATTATAACTTTATTTTGCTCAAAACCTACAAAAAAATAATTGAATAATTCAAAAATCATCACAATAAAAAATTACAGAATTACAAATTTGTACTAAACTATATTATTTTCAAGTTAAAATTAAAGAAAAAATATTTAAATTGTAAAAACTTTAGCAAAAATACAAAAAAAATGTTTTTTTTTTAAAAATTTAAGAAATCATTAAAATTTTATGCCTTTTCTTGTTCCAAAATTATTGAACATAAAATTGAAATTTTCTGTAAAGCTTAGAAATGATCTTTTAGAAATATCTAAAAATGAAAACGGGTAAAAGTACGCACATAAACTTCACAAATAATTACTTTCTTTATCTTTCAAACTAAAACAAAAACTATGTTAACAGAATCTTTCATTTGAGAGATTACAATTTTTGGATTCAATTTTGAAATTAAAGGCTATCAAACATGCCAAAGTCAAATAATTAGTCTTTCGAAAAATACACCCTTATTTTCCTTATTAGCTACAATTTATGGAGGAAATGGATCGCAGACTTTCGGACTTCCTGATTTTCAAGGATGACTTCCTATAGAACGAGACGCGGTTTATGAAATTATACTATAGAAAATAAAGATAGCGCTGAAAATGTTACAATATTAACAAATATATCATAACACATTCTAACTTTAAACGCTGCAGTTGTTTAAATAAAGGCATCATCAATTATGGGAGATGAAACTTCTCCTGATGGTAATTTTGCTGTTACTGCTATTATATATTCTGGCAATGGAGCAACTCCTAATGTTTTCACTGGCGAAACTTTTGTTACAGGCACAATAGATATAGCGGGAGCAAATATTCCTGTTTCAATTATGAATCCTTATTTAATTATCAGTTATTAAAGAGCTACCGGAAGAATTTTTCCAAGTAGAAATAATAAAATTATTGAAAGGAAACTTTTAAGGCCTATAGCGATAAACAACAAATTGCCGTTGAAATCCTAGTACAGACTCAGGTATTATAAGTAGTACTGAATTTGTTATACTACATTCTTTACTTACTATTATTTAAAATAACAATTAATTTAAAACATGTGATTATGAAAAAAAAAATTACTTTATTTTTTACATTATTGCTTTGCCTCTTTTATATAGAAGGAAATGCACAAACGCAATTTTGGAGCGACACCTTTGAAGATTCTGGTGCTCCAAGTATTGGATCTAGAACCCCTTCGATTGCTGAATTTTCTTGTGGAGGAACACCCGCAACGGCGTATTTTATGAGAAGCCAAGCTTCTGATCTTTCAATTCAAAATACTCCATTTATTTATTCTGCCTTTCAAGGTAGCAAATTTTGGGCTGCAGAAGATATTGATAAAGGCCCTACTTGCACAAATAGCAGTATACCTGCAAACCAACAAGTTACATGGAGTGGAATCAATATCTTTGGAAAAACTGGTTTATCTTTTAAAGGTCTTTTTGCTGCCGATAACCTTGGGGGATGGCAAGGTATTAATTGGGGATCTGCTCAAGATTTTCTTGCTGTAGAATATCGTATTGATGGTGGTGCATGGATAAAAGCAATAGCATTTTACAGCAAGGAACCTGCCAATTCTGTTGCTTCACAATACACTCTTGATCTAGATACAGATGGAGACATGATTGGAGATGGAGCTAGTTTAAATTATACTTTTACAGAATATTCAGTAAATATTCCACAAACTGGAACAACTTTAGACCTCCGCTTTAACTGTTTTGCTAATGCCAACGTATCTCAGGAACTAGCTATAGATAACTTTCGTCTATTTGAGGCACCTGCTGGCGTATTACTCAGTACTTCACCAACTTTAACATTTACACAAAATTCATCAGATATTACTGGCGATAACATTGCCTCTGATGGGGAAGGTGGCTCGCAAGCTATTTCGGATATTGATTTACAGATATACAACATATCTGATACGAACGGAACTTTATCATCGCCTTTATCATGGCAAAACAACTCTTATCTTAGTAGTTCAACGGCATCTTATACAGCACTAACCAATCAAAATAATGGAGGGTCAAAAGGAATGATAATTAAATCTGCTGATGGTAGCGAATTTAAACTCAATCAATTCGACTATTACAATTGGGGAGAATCATCTTCTTTAACAAATACCATAAAAGGATATAAAAATGGTAGCGAAGTAGCTTCTACCACTTTTCAAGGTTATAATTCAGGATATAATCCTTTTACAGTAACATTAGATGCAACTTTTCAAAATGTAGATGAAGTACGATTTTATATTAGCGCTGGAGGCTATCTTGGTGATCAATCTGCTACAAATCATAGTATAAACAAAATAAAGGTTAGCCCACCGATAACTTGCACGACTCCAACAATTACTGGTAATCCCCCAAATCGTACCATTTGTATTGGTACTAATACTACTTTTCCAATTACTGCTACGGCAGCGATATCTTATCAATGGCAAGTTAATACTGGAAGCGGTTTTACAGATATCATAAATGGAGGTGTTTATTCAAATGTTACAACTAATACATTAACAATTATTGGAGCTACAGCAGGAATGAGTGGTTATTTATATCGTTGTAAAGCCATTAATAGTTCCTGTACTACAAATACAAATTCAGCGACATTAACAGTTTCAAATCCATCACTCTCAGCTGCTTCGCAAACCAATGTATCTTGTTTTGGTGGGTCAAATGGTACTGCAACTGTGAATGCAGCAACTGGAGGTATATCTCCTTATGGGTATTCTTGGAGTCCTAGCGGAGGAACGGGAACAACTGCTTCTGGTTTAACTCCTACGACTTATACATGTACAGTAACCGATGCTAATAGCTGTACTGCTACTCAAAGCTTTACGATAACTCAACCTGCTGCTTTGACTGCTACAACTTCACAAACTAATGTGTCTTGTAATGGAGGCTCAAATGGTACTGCTTCGGTAACAGCTTCGGGGGGAACTCTGGGGTATACTTATTCCTGGTCACCTTCAGGAGGTTCGGCAGCAACAGCAAGTGGTTTAGCTGCTAGTGCTACTGCTTATGTTTGTACCATTACTGATGCCAATAGTTGTACAACTACAAAAAGCTTTACAATTACTCAGCCTAGTGCAATAGCTCTAACAGCCGCTTCACAAACTAACATTGCTTGTTTTGGTGGCTCAAGTGCTGCTGCAACTGTTAATACTGCAACTGGTGGTGCTGGTAGCTATACGTACAACTGGACGCCTGGTAACCCAACTGGTGATGGAACTGTTTCTGTTTCTGGCTTAACCGCTGGCACTTGGACTTGTACCGTAACGGATGCTAATAGCTGTACTGCTACTCGGGGCTTTACCGTTACGCAACCTAGCGCACTAGTTCTAACAGCCGCTTCGCAAACTAACAATTCATGTAATGCTGGTTCTAACGGAGCTGCGTCTGTAAATACTGCAACTGGTGGTGCTGGTAGTTATACTTATGACTGGACACCTGGGATTCCAACTGGTGATGGCACGACAGCTGTTTCTGGTTTAACCGCTGGAACTTGGACATGTACCGTAACCGATGCAAATGGATGTACAAAAACACAAAGCTTTACAGTTACGCAACCTAGTGCAATAGCTCTAACAGCCGCTTCACAAACCAATATTGCTTGTTTTGGTGGTTCTAATGGTGCTGCAACTATCAATACACCTACTGGTGGTGCTGGTAGTTATACCTACAACTGGACGCCTGGTAACCCAACTGGTGATGGAACTGCTTCAGTTTCTGGCTTAACCGCTGGGACTTGGACTTGTACCGTAACGGATGCTAATAGCTGTACTGCTACTCAAAGCTTTACGGTAACTCAACCTACTGCTTTGACTGCTACAACTTCACAAACTAATGTGTCTTGTAATGGAGGGTCAAATGGTACAGCTTCGGTAATAGTTTCGGGAGGAACTTCAGGGTATTTTTATTCTTGGTCTCCTTCAGGCGGAACTAGTTCTACTGCAAGCGGTTTATCTGCTGGCACTTATGTTTGTACCATTACCGATGCTAACAGTTGCACCGTTACTAAAAATTTTACTGTTACTCAACCTCCTGCAATAGCTCTAACAGCCGCTTCACAAACTAACATTGCTTGTTTTGGTGGCTCCAGTGGTGCTGCAACTGTTAATACTGCAACTGGCGGTTCTGGTGGCTATACGTACAACTGGACGCCTGGTAACCCAACTGGTGATGGAACTACCTCAGTTTCTGGCTTAACCGCTGGGACTTGGACTTGTACCGTAACGGATGCTAATAGCTGTTCAGCAACACGAAGCTTTACCGTTACGCAACCTAGCGCACTAGTTCTAACAGTCGCTTCGCAAACTAATAATGCATGTAATACTGGCTCTACCGGAGCTGCAACTGTTAATGCTGCAACTGGTGGTGCTGGCGGATATACGTACAACTGGACACCTGGTAACCCAACTGGCGACGGAACAACGTCAGTTTCTGGTTTAACCGCTGGAACTTGGACTTGTACCGTAACTGATATTAATTCTTGTACAACTTCTCAAAGTTTCACAGTTACTGAGCCTACACAATTGAGTTTTACAACAACAAATTTGCCTGTATATGACTTTAATGTGGCATATAGTGAATCTATTATGGTTACAGGTGGTACTGGTGCAAAAACCTATGCAGTTGCTACAGGAAGTTTGCCTTCAGGTTTTAATTTATTGTCAAATGGTACTATAACGGGAACTTCAAATCAGATTGCTGATAGTAACTTTACAGTTACAGCAACTGATGCAAATAATTGTTCTAATTCTCAAGCTTTTATATTAAAATTGAGCCAAATACCAATTACTGTTACAGCAACATCATCTCAAACCAAAGTATATGGAGAGAGTGATACTGTTTTATCTTATATCGTGACACCAAGTTTGTTGCCTGGTGATAGTTTTTCAGGTAGTTTAGATAGAGTAATTGGTGAGAACGTAGGTGATTATACTATAAATCAAGGGTCACTTACTGCAGGTACTAAATATTTAATAACTTATGTTGGCGCTGACTTTTCAATCACAGCTAAGCCAATCATGGTTACAGCTGATGCTTCTCAAACAAAAGTATATGGTACAGTTGATCCTGTTTTTGCTTATTCAGTTTCACCTAATCTAGTAGGAAATGATACATTTACTGGAGCATTAACAAGAGTTGCAGGAAACAACGTAGGAGCTTATGCTATTCAACAAGGTGATTTGAGCGCAGGTTCAAATTATATGATTACTTATGTTAGTAAAGACTTTGACATTACGGCGCAGTCAATTACGATAACTGCAAATGCTTCTCAAACAAAAGTGTATGGTACAGTTGATACTACTTTTACTTATTCAGTTTCACCGAGTTTAGTAAGTGGAGATTCATTTACTGGCGAATTAACTAGAGTAGCTGGAAACAACGTAGGAGCTTACGCTATTGAACAGGGAAATTTGACCGCTGGTTCAAATTATATGATTACTTATGTAGGTGAAAACTTTACTGTAACAGCCAAACCAATTACAGTAACCGCAGCTGCTTCTCAAACAAAAGTCTATGGTACAGTTGATCCTATTTTTACTTATTCAGTTTCACCGAGTTTAGTAAGTGGAGATTTATTTACTGGAGCATTAACAAGAGCAGCTGGAAGTAATGTGGGAACTTATCCTATTGAACAGGGGAATTTGACCGCTGGTTCAAACTATATGATTACTTATGTTGGTAAAAACTTTGAGATTACAACGCAGTCAATTACGGTAACTGCAAATGCTTCTCAAGCAAAAGTCTATGGTACAGTTGATCCTGTTTTTACTTATTCAGTTTCACCGAGTTTAGTAAGTGGAGATTCATTTACTGGAGCATTAACAAGAGCAACTGGAAGTAATGTGGGAACGTATGCTATTTTACAAGGTACGTTGAATGCAGGTACAAATTATGTTATAACTTATCTTAGCAAAGATTTTAGTATTACCAAAGCAGACCAGGTAATTACTTGGAATCAAAGCTTGGCTTTAGGTTGTGATGGAGAAAACACACTTATTCTAACAGCAACTTCTAGTAGTGGATTACTAATAAATTATGTTTCTTCTAATAGTAATGTTGCTACAATTATAAATGGTTCTTTAATTTTCCAAAACTATGGTTTAGTAACTATTACAGCATCTCAATTGGGGGACAATAATTACAATCCATCCGCAGCAGTAGTTTTACCAGTATTAAAAAGTGTACCAAATTTGATTAGAAAACAATTTGATAATATTATTTTCTTTGACAATAGTTCTAAGAGTTACAAAGCTTACAAGTGGTATAAGAATGGAGTTTTAGTGCCAAGTCAAACCGCTCAATATTTTAAAGAGAATGGTTCTTTAAATGGTTCCTATTATGCAGTAGCGACAAAATTAGATGGAACATTTGTTATTACTTGTCCATTAATTTTATCTCCAACGATAGAGGAAGAGTATATAAAAATTGTTCCTAATCCAGTCAAAAGTAATTCAGATTATCAGCTTGTTACTAATGTGTCATTACCAAGATTGCAGAATGCACATATTCAAATATATAACATTGCGGGATTATTATTGGAAGATAAAATTATTACTGAAAATATGGTGACCTTAAAATCTCCAAGTGTTGAAGGCATTTATATTATAAATATGACGCTGTCAACTGGTAAATATTTTACAAAAAATCTTCTCGTTAAAAATTAAATAATTTAAGAGTATAAAATCCCCATTTATTTCAAATGGGGATGGATTACCATACTATTAAAAATATAAATATGAAATATATAAAAAACACAATAGCTATAATTATAGTTTTAATTTCTCAAGGACTAAGCGCTCAGTTCTATGTAGGAATCCAAGGAGGAATAGGAAATATCCAAAGTGACATTGAAAGTACAGCGGCAGGAAATAGACTTGGTGGAGCTGCAAAAGCAGGTTATATCTATTCATTAACAAATCATATAGGAATAGGAACTGGATTAGAATTTGCTCAATATAAACAAGAAGTTTTTTTAACTAATTCCTTATCAAGTCTTTCAACGTACGAGGTCGATCCATCAACTTCAGCATTCATTTACAATGTTAATGCGAGAAATTATAGAGAAAAACAAACGTTACATGCCATACAAATTCCGCTTTTCGTGCAGTTTAAAATGAACATTGATAAAGGAACTGACTTTAATTTTAGGGCTGGAGCCAAATATTTTCTGCCAGTGAACTATAAAATAGAAGCTACTGCGGACAATGTAAATGGTACTGCTTACTATCCAGATTTTAACTTAACTATTAATGATTTACCAGAATATGGCTTTGGAAGTCAGCCTAATTATTCATCATCAGGAGAGTACAAAACAAAGGGAATTATTATGAGTTCTTTTGAATTAGGGTTTACATTTAAAATGGGAAAAAAGAATGCTTTGTATACAGCATTTTTTCTAGAAAATGGATATGGTTCTATACTTAATCAAAAAGATGACAAGTCTTTTATAAGTTACAATTCTAACACTGTTTCAGATAGACAAGTCAATGGATTGTATAGTACTGATAAAAATGCTGAAATTAAGCCGGTGTCATTTGGGTTAACATTAGGTTGGAATTTATAATCGTATTTGTCGAGTCCTAAAATAGGTTGACTAAAATTTAAACACCTTTAGTAACCAATGGAAACACCCGAAAATCAGCCCGTCCGAAAAAGAAACGGCAAACAAGTAAGTTTTGAATACAAACTTTTTGTAATTCAACAAATCAACA
>JBBSSR010000047.1:0-21647 GCA_038241955.1 Flavobacteriales bacterium
TATGCTCTTTTTTATTATTTTAAGTCTTTATGATGTCAGAAAATCAAATTAGAGTTTAAAAAACAAACTAAATAAAAACAAACCTTTATTTAAGCGATTTTTTTATGATTTTTTGAAAAGAGAGACTTTTTCAGTGCCCTCTGCTAGTCAAGCTCTTTTTTTTTTGGTTACTGCGCAGTTGGTACACGGATGACATAGATGCAACGGATTTCTATTTAACTTTATTATAAAAAATCTGTATTAATCCGTTCAATCCGTTTAATCTGTGGCCCATTTTTAAGTTTGATGGTGAAAGTTATTTTTCTTGTGCAATTACTTCTTTAACTGTTGCTTCGTAGTTTCGGATACTCTTTGATTTTTTAATGTTTTTTGCAACTTTGTGCGGATTCGAAAATAGAACTGAAAAATACTCCCATAAATGGTGCATTTTTAGGAGAATGTGTGTTTGTCCAGACAGTGATTCGCTATAGCCTTCGTACAGCGTGTCGTGAAAAGCACTAAACAATTCCATTTTGTTTTTAGGATATGCGGTAGTATTGTTTTTTATCATACTCGGCAAAAAAGGATCTGCGATCAATCCTCTACCAATCATCCAATGGTCAATAGATGGGAAGCGTTCTTGCATTGCATGAAATGTTGCAACCGAAGTAATATCCCCATTGTAATATAATTTCTGCTTGGTATTGTCGATACAATGCTGAAAAGCATCGAGATGCACGCCACCTTTGTAGAGTTGTTTACCAATACGCGCATGTATGGCAATATTTTTTATTGGATATTTTTCTAAAACTGGTAAAACATCTAGAATTTCTTCGGTAGTATCGTATCCCAAACGCATTTTCATCGATACGATTATATCGGTTTCGGCGTGTGCTCTTTCGAGTATGTGATTGATTTGTTCAGTGTTTTTAATCAAACCAGAACCCATTCCGCACTTTGTCACCATCGGATACGGGCAACCTAAGTTCCAGTTCAGTTCTTTATAACCGAGTTCTCTAACGTATTTTGCAACGAATATGAATTCATCGGCATCATTAGTAATTACTTGTGGAATTACCTCTAAAGTGTTATTGTTTTCGGGAAGTAAATCACGTTGATACGAATTTTTAATCTCCAATTTTCCGTTCAAACGGATGTATGGAGCATAAAAAGTATCGATTCCCCCAAAAAATTTATTTTGCGCATTTCGAAAACGGAAGTCGGTAAATCCTTGTAAAGGGGAAGAAAGCAGGGTAAAGCTCATAGTATTTATAAAAGTGCAAAGATACACTTTAATGCATTTGGATATCGACAGTATGAATATTCAATTGCAAAAGTCAATTTCAAAGATCAATTTCAAAATTCAATTACAAAAGTGAATTGCAAAAAATCAACTGCAATACTTAAAAGAATTCGTGCGAATTCGTGCAATTCGTGTTTGATTTTTTTTTACTTTAATATCAATTGCATAAAAACCGAATCCAACCAACGATCAAATTTATAACCTGATTCTTTAATAACACCAACAGTTTTAAATCCGAATTTTTCATGAAACTCGATGCTGCTTTGATTTTCGGCATCGATTACTGCAATCATTGTGTGGAGATCTTGGTTTTGTGCTAACTCTATTAATTCTGAAAGTAAACGTTTTCCAATCCCTTTTCCGTGAGAGTCATTATCTACATATACAGAGTGTTCTACAGTATATTTATATGCTTCTCTAAATCGAAACTCGCTATACATTCCAAACCCAACAACCTTGTCTTGTTCAATTGCTACAATTACAGGGAATTTTTTTGCTAATTTATCTTCTAAAATTGTTTTTTGTTGCTCGTATGTTCGTATGTTGTAATCGTACAAAGCAGTCGAATTTAGAATATTGTAATTGATAATTTCTAAAATGGCTTGCGTATCTTGTGTTGTGTAAGGTCTAATAGTAACGGACATAAATCTATTTATTTCGAATTTAACTCTTTTATTAAGTCGTCGGCATCCTTGGTGATCCAACCCATTTGAGCACTAATTATCTTAGCGTTTTGAGCATATTTTAAAGCCGATTTTTTGTCTTTTATTTTTAAATACAGTCGAGAGAGTAGTAAATTCCCATCGGCAGAATTGTTTAGTTCTAAAGCTCTGTTTACCCAAGTAATCGCTTTTTTAAGTGCTTCTACGTCGTTTATTTCTTTGAGATAGACTTGCCCAATTTCTTTTAGCTTGTTATCACTATTCCAAACGTATTTTTGGACTCCATCAAAAGTAGTTTTTTTATAAAGTCCCCAATTTAGAGTGCGTTCCGCCATTTTTAGGTCATAAGAAAAAATAAGTGCGTCTGTTTCTTGCAACTGAATAGTTCTTGCTATTTTTCTTTTTTGAAAGTATCCTACACTGTCCAAAGTTTGCGTATAAGGTTCTAGTAATTCCGTAACCATACTAGTAATTTTTCGATCTACACGGTCTGCTGAACTTACTTTTTCGAAATCTTTTTTATGTTTCAAAACATACTGAAATTCACGTGATTCAATATCCGATACTCCATTAGAAATAACGCGCCAATTGGTCTCCGAAATTAGTTGTTGGTCTGTTTGAGTTTCTAAATAAATATGGCTTGGTTGTGACAAAGCTGTTCTTGGTGCTCCTTTACGTATCGTTTGAATGTAAGCTAAACATTTATTGGCATTACTAGGATCGTCTAAAAATTGTTTTTCTAAATACGGCAGTTGCATGGTAGGATTCAAGGCAGTCTTTACCTCATTTTTAAAACCTTGCGTTTTCATTTCGCCCGCTATGCTGTACAAAAGTGTTTCGTTGTTATCTAAAAATAAAAAGGCAGGTAAACCTCGTGTTTGAAACTTATCTTTAAGTTTCGTTCCCTCTTCTTTATCAATATCCGCCCAAACACAAACGTAATTTTTATTTAAAAAATCAATCACATCGGCATCACTAAAAACGGTTGCCTTCATCACGTTACAATGAGGACACCAAGTAGCGTACAACATTATAAAAATGGATTTGTTTTCATTTTTGGCTTTAACAAGAGCATCTTTATAGCTGATTTCGGTTCGTGTCCAAGTTGTTTGTGCACCCGAAAATTGAAAAAAAGTTAGGAATAAGAAAGTATATAGTAGTCGCATACTGCTATGTGTTTTTTTAGTATTGTTCGAGAACTTCAAAAATAAGAAAACTTATTTAAATTAGGTGAATACCTTAGCAACTTTGTATCTTTACAACTCTCAAATTCGGATCAATGATATACCCCAAAATACCTTTAGCACAAAGTATACTTCAACTATTTATAGCCAAAGAAATCACCACCATAATTATATCTCCCGGTTCTAGAAATGCGCCACTCACGATTGGTTTTGCCAGTAATCCTGCTTTTCAATGTTACAGTATTGCTGATGAGCGTGTTGCTGCCTTTTTTGCATTAGGGATTGCACAACAAACAGGTAAACCTGCCGCATTGGTGTGTACTTCTGGATCGGCTTTGTTAAATTATTATCCCGCTTTCGCAGAAGCGTTTTATAGTCAAATTCCACTTATCGTAGTTTCGGCAGATCGTCCTCAAAGCAAAATTGATATTGGCGATGGGCAAACCATCCGTCAGGAAAATGTTTTTGCAAATCATTCTTTATACAACGCCAATTTGGTAGAAACGGTTGGTTTAGAAAACGACAAAAAAATCAATGAAGCCATTAATACGGCTATAGAAAAAAAAGGACCTGTGCACATCAACGCACCTTTTGAGGAGCCTTTGTATGAAACGGTTACCGAGTTAATTGTGAGCAGTAAAGTTCTCGCTTCCGCAAAAGTGCCGCAGGTGATAGATACAAAAGAACTAGAGAAATACGCCACTATTTGGAACAATGCGTCCAAAAAGTTAATTCTTATTGGTGTAAATGAGCCGAATGCAATTAATGAACAAACAATTGAAGCTTTTGCGAAAGACGAATCGGTTGTGGTAATGACCGAAACCACTTCAAATCTGCATCATCCTAGTTTTATAAACAATATTGATACTATAATTACTCCTTTCACAGCGCAAGATTTTGAGGCTTTTCGTCCAGAAATCTTAATCACTTTTGGCGGAATGGTAGTTTCGAAACGTATAAAAGCCTTTTTGAGGAAATACCAGCCAGAGCATCATTGGCACATTGATTCGTTGCGAGCATACGATACTTTTGGTTGTTTGACCAAGCATTTTGAAGTAGAACCCAATCTTTTTTTCATTATATTTTTTCCTTTAACTACGAAAGTAGAAAGTGATTATTTTGCTCAAATGAATTCAGTAAAAGAATTAAGAAAGCAAAAACACGATCTTTATGTATCTAAAATTCCTTTTTCAGATTTTAAGGTCTTTGAGAAAGTGATTAAAGGGTTGCCTGCAAATAGTCAACTTCAAATTAGCAACAGCTCGGCTATTCGATACGCGCAGTTAATTCCTATTGACCCATCTATCGAAGTGTATTGTAACAGAGGAACCAGCGGTATAGACGGCAGCACTTCTACGGCGATTGGTGCGGCTGTTGCCAATGATAAGCAAACCGTTTTTATAACAGGTGATATTGGCTTTTTATATGACAGCAATGCACTTTGGAATAATTATATACCCAAGAACTTCAAAATTATTTTAATCAATAATGGTGGTGGTGGAATTTTTAGAATCTTGCCAGGTCATGACGAAACTCCTGTTTTTAATACTTTTTTTGAAACTTCGCATCATTTAAATGCAGCGAATTTAGCTAAAATGTATGGATTTAATTATGTCTCTGCCAGCGATGAAAGTAGTCTAGATAAAGGAATAGATTTATTATATACTCTAAATGACAAGCCAAGTATTCTAGAGGTTTTTACTCCAACTGAAACGAATGACATTGTTTTGTTGCAGTATTTTAAAGAGTTATTTTAATCTGTTGCAATTTTATGATTTTTCAATAGTTTTTTAATGGTTTTTTAATTGTTTTGTAACAAGTTGGTAATTAATTTGTTAGTTGAAAATTACTGCATAAAAAATCCAACCTATTCGAAATAAAGTGCTAAATTTGAGGTAGTTAAAAGAACCAGCTAACTTTAAATTTTTTGGCATGAGCGCGCGAGATGAATTAATTGTAAAATATGCTGCCGATTTAAAAGAAAAATGCGGTATCAATCCGGACATGGATTTGTTGACAAAAGTAACAATAGGTTGCGGTCCTTCAATATACAATCCAGATTCTTCGGTAGTTGCAGGAACCCAACAAGCGGAATTAAATACCATAAAAAATAATTTCTTAATAAAAAAGCTGGGTTTGAAGTACGGATCTGCAATGGAAAATGGACTCGCAAGCGTATTTGAAAAATATGGCAAATCGAATAGAAATAAATACAGAGCGGTAGTTTATTATTTATTGGTACTTCAATTTAAGAAAGAAAGTGTTTATATATAATAAAGCAATTATATAGATATGAAGGCGTCCTAAATAGGGGCGTTTTTTCTTTATTAAAAATGTTTTTATAAATCTCATTTTCAAACTTCGTACCTTTGCACTTTAGAAAATACAAGAAAATGATTGAAATAGGAAAATACAATACGCTTACTATATTACGTGATACCAAAGTGGGTTTGTTTTTGGGAAACCCAGAAAAAGATCCAGAAGGAATACACGACATACTTTTACCCAATAAATATGTACCAAACGAATTCGAAATAGGCGAGGAGCTTATTGTTTTTGTTTATTTAGATCACGAAGAACGCCCCGTAGCGACCACATTAGAACCCTATATATTATTGAATGAATTTGCACTTTTGCGTGTAAATTATACTAATCAAATTGGTGCATTTATGGATTGGGGAATGGAGAAAGATATCCTAGTTCCATTTAAAGAACAGGCGCGTCCTATGGAAAAAGGAAAACGCTATTTGGTTTATCTATATATGGATGAAAAAACCAATCGTTTGGTAGCTTCTAGTAAATTGAATCAATTTTTGAAAAATGATCACCTAACCGTTGAAAAAGGAGAAGAAGTAGAACTTATCGTTTCGCACATCACGGAGTTAGGAATCAATGTCATTATCAATGAGCAACACAAAGGCTTATTGTACAAAGACGAAGTCTATGACGACGCCATTCGCACAGGAGATCGTATGCGAGGATTTATTAAAGCCATTAGGCCTGATAATAAAATTGACGTTTCACTACAGATTCAAGGATATCTAAGCATAGAGCCTAATTCTGAAAAGATTTTAGATGAACTAAGGGCTAGTAGGGGATTTTTAAGACTGACAGATAATTCACATCCCGAAGACATCAAAACAGTACTAAAGATGAGCAAGAAAACCTTTAAAAAGGCGATAGGTGCTTTATACAAAGAAAAACTAATAGAGATCAAAGAAGACGGAATCTACTTGGTTAAGGAATAAAAAAAAGAAAGACTAATCATATGATTAGTCTTTCTCTCTTTAGATTTGTTTTGACCTGTAAGTTGGTAGAAACAAAAATAAAATAAATTTCGAACATTCTTAAAAGCTTCTTTAAACACTTAAAATAATAAATTAGTATTGTTTAAAGTAATAATTGCTTTTTCGAATGATTTGTCTATAAATAAATCGTTTGTTTATAGGTAAAGGAATATTTCACAATAAAACCATAGGTTGTATTTATATATTGAAAGTTTACATTCTTAAAAAAATAGTGCTGTAAGTTTTAAATTATTTTAAAATACAGGTTTTAGATTGTAAATCTTTATGTTAACCTTAGTGTTACTTTATATCAATTACTATTGCGGCAAATCGTTTATTTATTTGCTTACTTTTTAAGTTGGTTGTTGAAATAAACATCAAATTTGAAACCCTAAAAAAATAAGCGACAACATTTTTAATTTTAGTCAAAAACAATCATTTTTTAGGTTAATAAATCAGTGAACTACTTTGTCAATCAGAACTAATAGTTAACATTTGATTAATGTGAAATAATGATTAACAAACACTAATTTAAACCTAATTTCAATTAGTCACTGTTAAAATCTAGTTTATTTTTAGTTTCTCGATAAACTTTAACTATTGAAAAAAGTATTGACAGAAAGGAACTTATAATTTAATTTTTTTGATAATCTAAATCTATATCTTCTAAAACTGCACATTGAAGTTAAGACCCCAGATCGGTTTGTTTGATGTTTTATCAAAACCTACTGGCGCCAAATTTAGTTGACTATTTTGTTTTGCTTTATAACCAAAACCGTCTAAAATGGTGTTGAAAGGATCAATTAAAAATAAGGCGGTGGTTCCCAATACTTTAGACTTTAAAACTTTTTTGTCATGTCTCATGATGCTTTTTTTAGCGTAGAAAAAACCTTCTCCAATCATAGATCCCACGACAGGAGTTATGATAAGATCTTGTATCGAAGGAACTTCTGCAAAAGCTTCAATTCCATATTCCCAGAAAAAAGTAGACATAAAAGCCGAATATAAAAAAGATTGATACCAAGTAAAACCACTACTTCTAGCTGTCATATAATAAACACCTCCAGAATAGGGATGAGTAACCCAGTTTAAAACCCAATCATCTTTATCTATTACAGGTCCTTCTTTTACGTTTTGTTTCCATTTATATGCAATTCCATTTTCCTTCATTGCTGCCTTGTCCCAGTTGGTTGCGCTTTCTGGCATGGAGTACAAAATACCAAATGCAACTACGGTAGCACCTATAAACATTCCAGTGTTGTATCCAAGTCTTTTGTAATCTCTAAAAGATGGGGGATAAGCCATCGTATTTTGTGCCACTGAAATTGTATCGTTATTTTGAACCGTTAGAACAGTTGTATTGTGTACCGTTTGTGAATATAAATTGTTTGTGATTTTCTGATCGTTATCTTTATATGCAGTGCTATCAGCGATGTCTTGTGAAAAAGTACTATTTCCGGATAATACAAAAACAGTAAGAAATAACAAATTTTTTAATGTATTCATTTATATTAAAAGTTGTAGTTAAATTACAAAATTGATTGTTTAATATTTTCGTTTTTGTTCGTTAAAACTAACTAACACCTGCAAATGTGTTCGTTGCAAAAATAAAAAAAACGTTGCTAAAGTAAGTATTTAATATAAACGAGCGTTATAATTCTTTAAAGGATGACAAAATAATAATTTTAGGAAAGACCAAATGCTTTACTATTTTAGAAAATTGTATGCTATTTATTTTTGAAAAGAATTATTTTCCTATGGAAATATGGTTTAATTTTACGCTGAAATAATTAAAAACCAAATAGAATGGATTGGGTAACTGCGAAAGAATTTGAAGATATAACATACAAAAAATGCAACGGAGTAGCGAGAATTGCTTTTAATAGACCTGATGTTCGAAATGCATTTCGTCCTAAAACGACAGCAGAATTATATCAGGCTTTTTACGATGCGCAAGAAGATACTTCTATAGGTGTGGTTTTGCTTTCGGCAGAAGGACCTTCGTCTAAAGATGGGGTATACTCTTTTTGTAGCGGAGGCGATCAAAATGCTCGGGGCCACCAAGGTTATGTAGGTGAGGACGGACAACACAGATTAAATATACTTGAAGTACAGCGATTAATTCGTTTTATGCCAAAAGTGGTAATCGCCGTAGTCCCAGGCTGGGCTGTTGGAGGAGGGCATAGTTTGCATGTCGTTTGCGATTTAACGCTAGCGAGTAAAGAACACGCTATCTTTAAACAAACAGATGCCGATGTCACTAGTTTTGATGGCGGTTATGGTTCGGCTTATTTAGCGAAGATGGTAGGACAGAAAAAAGCACGTGAAATTTTCTTTTTAGGACGTAATTATTCGGCTCAAGATGCGATGGATATGGGAATGGTAAACGCTGTGATTCCCCATGCTGAACTCGAAGACACCGCTTATGAATGGGCGCAAGAAATTCTAGGAAAATCACCTATGGCGATAAAAATGCTAAAATTTGCAATGAACCTTACAGATGATGGAATGGTAGGACAACAAGTATTCGCTGGTGAAGCGACGAGATTAGCCTATATGACCGAAGAAGCCAAAGAAGGTAGAAATGCTTTTCTTGAAAAACGCAAACCAAATTTTGAAAAAAAATGGTTGCCGTAGAGTGAGGTTTTTGAATTTTAAAAAATAAATAGAACTATGAAGAATATTCTTCTACTGTTGTTTCTTATTGGATCGTTTACCAAGTCATTTGGTCAAACAAATAAATTTGGTATAAGCGTAGCAGTGAATAATGGAGGTATAATTACAACAGCGTTAGACGGCGGTGCTAATGTTGATTTGAAGACTGGCATTGCAATTGGACTTCAATATGAACGAAAGTTTAGTAAGAATCTTCATTTTCAAACTGCAATTAACTGGTATAAAAATACTATTGAAGTTACACCAAGCTTCTATCCTGGAAATGATATGTCAACGAAAAAATATGATATCGCACTAGTGGATGTTCCGCTGTTTTTACGTGTTGATTTATCAAAACATTTTTTTATAAACGGAGGGTTATTAACAGATATAGATATTTCTAAAGAAAAATACCTTTCAAACCAGTCTGGGATTGGTGCGGGAATAGGAATTGGTACTGAATTTTTACAGTCAAGTAAAGTGTCGATTAGATTAAATCCTTACTTAAATTTTCACAGTTTACTTCTTTTTCAGAAAGACAATTATCCAGAACGAATAGTAGATGCAGGAATTCAGTTGTGTTTTTTGATTAACTAAATCTGAAACCTGCAAACAAAACACATAAATGGAAAACTTTACAAACGAAATTATCGATACTACACAGCTTCCAAAGTTTGAGGAAATACAATTCTCATTCTTACATCACGATTATTGGAAAATGACTTTAATTAATATTGCTATTCTTTTTTTAATTTTAGGTGTCGGTATTGGAATCTTTTTGTTTTTTAATCCAGAATTACAAGTATTTTATATAGAATTGGCATTGATTTATTTTGTTCTACTAACTTTGGTGTTATTCTTTTCTAGAATTAGTTTCAGGAAAAAAGGCTTTGCGTTTAGAAACCATGATGTCCTTTTCAGACATGGTATTATTGCAACTAATACCCTTGTAATTCCATATAACAGAGTGCAACATGTTGCTTTACATGAAGGTTTGATTTCTCGTTTTTTTGGCTTAGCCAAAATAGAAATTTTTACAGCTGGTGGTAGTTCCAGCGATATTGAAATTCCCGGAATAGCGAAAGAAGAAGCCGAAAATATCAAACAATTGTTAATGGGAAAAATTCAAAAACAATTGTAATGGAAACCGATTTTAGTAAACCGCAGCGACAGTCACTTATAGGGATTTTTGTCATATTTATCTATTCTCTCAAACTATATGCTAAAGTATTCTGGCCAGTGCTGGTGATTTTTGCACTAAAATTTAAAGATTACGATGCATCTAATTTCGGTATGGTACTTGCGGGTGTTTTGACCTTTTTAATCATTATTGGAATTGTCTCGTATCTAAAGTACTTGAAATTTACTTTTTATATTGATCAAGAAAATGAGGAGTTCATTATAAACGAAGGTGTTTTTAATAAAACCAAAACTACCATTCAGATCAATAAAATTCAGCAAGTTAATATTAATCAGTCGCTGATTCAAAGATTAGTAGGTGTTCACGAATTAGCAGTCGATACAGCAGGCTCAAACAAAAAGGAAGGAAATATCAAAGCCATTTCCCACGAACTAGCATTGCGACTAAAAGCGCGTTTATTAGAGAATGAAAATTTAAAAGTTGCAAATGCAGTCGACTCGGTTAGTGATTCTAACGTAATAGCGAATGAAAAAGGATTTGATTCTCCAGTTCCCTTCATCAAAATTAGTTTTCTGAGTTTAGTAAAAATTGGAATTTCTTCGAACTATATTAAAAGCTTTTTTGTAATTCTAGCTTTTTTCATTACACTCTTTGATCATATTAAGCAATTTACCGGAAGAGATGTTTTACACGAACAAAACATTGAAGATTACGTCGATAAGAGCCAAGTTCTAAAGTTGATACCATTACTTTCTATGATTTTCTTTCTAGCAGTAATTGTGATCAATTTAGTTAAAACGGTTTTTACCTATTTTGATTTTAAAATAGCAAGAGAAAAAGGATCTTTATTGCTTTCGTATGGATTACTGAACACAAAAAGTACAATCGTAAAACCAGAGAAAGTTCAGATCACGAGTGTAAAACAGAATTATTTTCAAAGAAAGATGAATGTTTTAGAACTTAAAATAAAACAGGCGACTGGAGGGGAAAAAGAACAGCGCAAATTAGCTATAGAAATACCAGGATGTAACACACACGAAAAGGATGCAATCATGCAATTGTTGTTTGGAAAAATTCCTGAAAAAGGATTTATGCTCCAGCCTAATTATAGAAAACTTGGATTTTCGATTTTCTTAACTATTGGATTGCCATTAGTGGTTTTTTATTTCATCAGAGATTTGATACTAGAATCGTTTGCTTCAATTGATTATTTCGTGTTATTGTTCTTTGTTTTTATTGGAATCGTTGAATTTTTCAAATTTAGAAACAACCGACTCTTTATAACTGACGATTTTATAATTCTGCAAAACGGCGCTTGGGATATTAATAATGAAATCATAGAGCCTAGCAAAATTCAGGCAATTACGACTTCTCAGCTCTTTTGGCATAAAAATGTTAATATCGGTTCAATAACTTTACATACTGCAGGAGGTAATATTGCTTTTCAATTAGGTAATTTTGCAGTCATCAAACAATTCGTTAATAAATGGTTGTATGAAATTGAAACATCGGATAGTAATTGGATGTAGAAAAGTAGCTTTTAAAATATAAATATTAGAAAACAGAGTTTACCAGTAAACATTTTTAAACTCTTAAACAATTAAACAAGAATAATGAAACACTGGATACAAGCGGCGCGATTAAGGACATTACCATTGTCGGTTTCTGGAATTGTAGTAGGAACATTTTACGCCATGTCACAGGCTATTTTCGACTGGTACATTGTGATTTTTGCACTAACAACAACTTTGGGTTTACAAGTATTATCTAATTTTGCCAATGATTATGGCGACGGAATTAAAGGTACTGATAATGAAGATCGTGTGGGTCCAAAACGAGCGATACAAAGCGGAGCAATTACACCTCAGTCGATGAAAAAAGCCATAATTATCACTTCGGTGCTTACCTTGTTGTCTGCTATAATACTAATCTATTGCGCTTTTGGAGCCGAATATTTCCTATACTCAATTCTGTTTTTAGTTTTAGGAATTTTAGCAATTGGCTCGGCTATTCGCTACACGGTTGGGAATTCTGCGTATGGTTATCGCGGTTTTGGCGATGTATTTGTATTTATATTTTTCGGATTAGTAAGTACAATGGGTGTTTATTTTATGTTCACAAAAGAAATGGATTGGTTGCTACTGCTTCCCGCAACAGCAATTGGCTTTTTGAGTGTCGCTGTTTTAAATCTAAATAATATGCGGGACGAAGTCTCGGATAGAAAAGCAGGAAAAAATACTCTTGTAGTTCAAATGGGAGCAGAAAATGCTAAAATCTATCACTTTTTCTTAGTGATTTCGGCTATGATTTTGGTGCTTTTATTTGCGTTTTTGCTTGATTTTAATTTTGATCAGTATATTTTTGTCGTAGCCTATTTTCCTTTAATGACGCACCTTATTTCGGTGTATAGAAATAAAAACCCTCAAAGCCTTGATCCAGAATTAAAGAAAGTGGCGCTAAGCACTTTTTTACTTTCCATATTATTATCACTTTGTTTAATCTATTTTATTTCAGATATTTTTGTAAACACATTCATGGGCGGACGATAAAAGACAATTTCAAAAAATCAATTTCAGTTGCTAAAATCAATTAGATAACTTGTTGTTCTTTTTTTGATATTGTACATTATTTTGTTTCTTTAAAACTATATAAAATGAAAATTACATATTACGGCCACGCCTCTTTAGGAATTGAAATCAACGGTAAAAATATACTTGTTGATCCTTATATTTCTGCGAATCCAAACGCATCGCAGATTGATATTAATACCCTAAAAGCTGATTTTATTCTGCTTACACACGCACACGGCGACCATGTTTATGATGTGGAAGCCATTGCCAAAAGAACCAATGCTGTGATTGTTTCCAATGCCGAAATTGCGGGGTATTACGGTGCTAAAGGTTTTCAAAATCATCCAATGAACCACGGCGGAAGTTGGCATTTTGACTTCGGAAAACTAAAATATGTCAACGCGGTGCATTCCAGCTCTTTTCCCGATGGATCGTACGGAGGTAATCCAGGCGGTTTCGTTTTTGAAGGCGAACATAAAAATATTTACATCGCTGGAGATACCGCGCTCACTATGGATATGAAGTTGATTCCCATGCGAACAAAGCTCGATCTAGTTATACTTCCCATAGGTGATAATTTCACGATGGACGTAGAAGATGCTATTATAGCGTCCGATTTTGTTGCTTGTGATAAAATTCTAGGCTATCATTATGATACTTTTGGCTATATCGAAATCAATCATGAATACGCCATCAAGAAATTTTTTGACAAAGGCAAAGACTTGATGTTGCTCGAAATAGGTAGTTTTATAGAACTATAATTAGGAACTATTTCCTGCACACTATGCTGAAGGCTGAACTGTATAATCCGATCTACTTATATATTTTTTTAAAGTGAAATAAAATTACTTTATAAAAAGCCAGGGCTACGACATTCGGGATTTCAAAATATTTGTTTTTAAACCATACCCATTTTCAAAGATGAACAAATTGCTACTTTCATTTAGTGCCCTTCTATTTACAACGTTTATATTTGCGCAACAAGACGGATATTGGGATAAAACCAGATCCACTTCCAAAGAAATTAAGCTTCCAGCAAGAGATCGTATCGTTGTAAAAACCGAAGATTTACCACTTGGTACAACAGAAGTTGTTTATAGAATCACGGTTCTTGACGAAAATCAGCAACTGTCAAGCAGTTTGGTTTCTGTCTTAAAATCGATTCCAGATCCAACAGGAATTAGTCAAGGATCAGCAGGAGCCGTTTTTATAGCCTCTAAAATCTCGGGGGATGACAAATGTACCTTCGCCATTTTTTCGAATAATGAATTGTCCTCAAAATACAAAGAAACCGGTGAAACTGCTGGATCATGTTTAGTGCAAAGCGAACCCATTAGTAAAGATGCTAAATTACTTTCTATCGAAAAATCAACTTGTCTTAATGGCACTGCATTATGGTTTGCTTTTGAAAGTAAAAATTGGCTCATGACGCAAAAAATTATTCTCGAAGTAGTGCCGTGGGTTGATAAAAAATCTAGCCGTGGTTGGAGCGCAGACTATCGAAAAGAAATCATAGAGCAATGCGCTACCTCAAATTTGGCTCAAAAAATGGTTAATTCAGATGATTTTTGTGTTTGCGTTTTAGATAAAATTCAAGAGAAGTACAAGTACAGTGAATTTCAAAAACTATTGCCAGAAGAAAAGTCAAAAGCTTTTAAAGATGCGGGAAACAACTGTTTTGGCGAATCAAGCACTTCTAACGCCGTTTATTCTGATTTACGTAACCAAGCCGCTGTTTTATCAAAACAAGGCAAGAATGGCGAAGCAATCACTAAATTAGCTATGGTAATCAATGGAGGTAAAGCAACCGCATTAGATTACAACGCCATTGGCTCAAATTACTTGTTAACTAAGCAATACGGTAAAGCATTAAAATATTTGCAGGATGGCGAAAAAATAGATCCAACGGAGTTACTCCTTCAATTGAATCTGGCACATGCGTATTTATTGAACGGCAATTACAAGGATGCGAAAACGATTTACAAAAAGTATCAGAACCAAAACGTAACGGATGTTCTGAGTTGGAGTCAAAAAACAGAACAAGATTTTAAAGCTTTTCAAAAAGTAGGAATCCAAAATGAGGATTTTGAACGTGTGCTGAAAATGATTAAGTAGTGTTCAGTATTCAGTGTTCAGTATTCAGTGTTCAGTGTTCAGTGTTCAGTGTTCAGTTTTTAATGAGTATTATTTTGATACCATTTCCTAACAGGTTTTTTTAACCTGTTAGGTATAAATAGATTTTTGTTATGCAACAAATTCTATTTCACATTCCTTCTCTATTAGATTTTTTTTAAAAGTTCGAAATTAAAAACAATCTTCATTTACTAAAAAAAAACAGACAACCCTACCATTTAAAACACCAATATTTTGAAAGCAGCTTATCACAAATACATTCTAAACTTCAAACGCGCTTCTGGAACTTCTCGAGGTGTAATGACCGAAAAAGAAACTTGGTTTATAGTTCTAGAACAAGACGGTAAAAAAGGAATAGGGGAGTGTGGCATCTTGCGAGGTTTGAGTTGTGACGATCGACCTGACTACGAAGAAAAATTACGATGGGTTTGTGCTAATATTCATCTTGGAGTTGACCAACTTTGGGAAGCTTTAATTCACTTTCCTTCGATTCAATTTGGGGTAGAAATGGCGTTCCTATCATTAGCTAGTGAAACACCTTTTTTACTCTTTCCTTCAGTCTTTACAAAAGGGAAAAAATCAATCCTCATAAACGGTTTAGTTTGGATGGGAGAAGAGGCTTTTATGAAGCAACAAATCGAGGAGAAATTAGCCGAAGGTTTCCGTTGCATAAAACTGAAAATTGGTGCTATTGATTTCGATAAAGAATTACAATTATTACGCTTTATTAGGGAACATTTTACACCAGAACAAATTGAAATTCGTGTGGATGCGAATGGTGCTTTCGATTCAAATGAAGCTTTAATTAGATTAAATCAATTATCTGAATTTAAATTACATAGCATAGAACAACCTATTCAAAAAAACAACACTGACAGTATGGCAGAGCTTTGTAAAAGTACTCCTTTTCCTATTGCATTAGACGAAGAGTTGATAGGCGTCGTTACAGCATTAGAAAAAGAACAATTGCTAGTGAAAATAAAGCCGCAATACATCATTTTAAAACCTAGTTTTGTGGGTGGTTTTCGGGGTACTCAAGAATGGATTTCTTTGGCTGAAAAGCACAAAATTGGATGGTGGATTACCTCAGCTTTAGAGAGTAATATTGGTCTAAATGCAATTGCCCAATGGACGTATTTGCAACATAATTTGATGCCTCAAGGACTAGGAACGGGAGCATTATATACCAATAATTTCGTCTGTCCGTTGGCAGTTTTACAAGGTCAATTATGGTATAAAAAAGAGATCGATTGGCACTTTGATTTTAATGGTTTTAAGTAATTCTGTAGATCATTTTTTAATGCGAACTCATACAAGTTCGTGACAAATAGTACTCATTATTTTCTAAAATCAAAAAGCTCTAATCGCGATGTTTGAGTCTTTTTTAGTTTAAAAAAACAGCTTTAGATAAGAGTTTTTTTAGCCACATTCCGACAAGTAAAGCTAGAATTAACAAGGCAGAAAAGAGGTAAAAAATTGTTATTTCTTTGGTTAGACCTAATAAAATTGGACCTACAAATGCTGCTGCTGACCACGCCGTTAAGACATAACCCAATACTTGTCCGTAACTAGCAGTACCATAAATGTCCTTGATAAAAGAAGGCATAGTAGCAAAACCAGCACCATAACCTGCAATTATTATAAAAGTTAAGGCCTGAAACGAAATTAAACTGTTTGAAAAAGTTGGAATTAAGGCAAAGCAAACAGCATTTATGCCTATAAAAATCATAAACGTTGTCCAACAACCAATTTTATCCGAAATACTCGACCAAAACAAGCGTCCAATTCCATTGACTAAACCTATTATTGCAACAAACAGCGTAGCTTGTGCTGCATTCATTCCTACAACTTCTTCCCCTAAAACTGCTGCTTTGGAGATTATAGCTATTCCACCGCAAACATTTAGAAACAACAATAACCATAGCGCAATAAAGCGTTTATCTGTCACTATTTGTGTAGCAGTCAAATCTACATGATTATGATGAGAGTTGTCTTTACTTATAGGATTCGACAAATATAAAGCACTTAAAACCATGCAAATTCCATAACCAATAGCGAGAATCAAAAACGCTCCAGATAGTCCAACTGAAGTATACAGACTATTGATCAAAAAAGAGGCTACCAATGAACCCAGAGCAAATGACATGATAATGATGCCTGAGGCTAGTCCTGGACGATCTGGAAACCATTTAACAACAGTGTAAACAGGAACAATATATCCAAATCCTAAACCGATACCCTGCAAAATACCAAATGTTGCATAAAATAAATATATGGAATCAATTTTTACGGCATACGCACTGCCTAATAATCCTATTGTCATAAAAACAGCTGCAATTAATCCTCCTTTTTTAGGACCAATTTTTTGAGCAAACTTACCCATAAAAGCAGCGGTTAATCCTAGAAAGCAGATGGCAAGACTGAATCCTGTTTTGGTATCGTGAGCGTCCCAGTTTAGTTCTTTAGCTAGAGGTTCAATCCATTTACTATATGCATATATAGATCCTATTGACAACTGCATAACCATTCCGGCTAAAACTATAAGGTATTTATTTTTTGACATGTTTTTAATCAATTTTTAAAGAATCAGATGTTGGATTTTATTTAAGTACTACATTATTGAAATACAATTTGAATATTTCTAAGGCTTTGTTTTTTTCTTCTTTCGAAGGCGGTAGAGTATCGGCTAACTTATATTCTTCGCCTAAAAGTTCCCATTTGTGTTTTCCCATTTGGTGAAAAGGTATAATTTCCACTCTTTCAATTGTTTTGTAAGAAGTAAAACGCTTTCCCCATTCGTGAAGATACTCTTCTTGATCGCTCCATCCTGGAACCAATACATAACGTAACCACATTGGTTTTCCTGTACTTTCTCGGTATTCGGCTAATCGTAGTGTTGTTTTGTTTTTTACACCTGTTAACTTTTGATGCCATTCTTTATTGATGTGTTTTACATCCAATAACAATAGATCAGTTCTTTCAAGTAATTGTTCTGTTTTTGAATCTAAAACTCTACCGTTGGAATCCAAACAAGTATTTATTCCATTTTCGTGCAAGCGGTCGAAAAAATAAATTAATTTTTCTCTTTGTAATAAAGGTTCTCCACCCGAAACGGTTACACCACCTTTTATACCGAAATACGATTTTTGATGAAGCGCTTTTTCTACTAGTTCATCAATTGCAATAAAACTTCCACCGTGAAGGTCTATAGAATCAGGGTTTTGGCAATACAAACATCTAAATTGGCAACCTTGAGCAAAAACGACCATTCTGATTCCTGGGCCGTCATGAGTTCCTAATGTTTCAATAGAATGTATTCGCAATAAGTCGGGATTCATTACATCTACAGAATCATCAGCATATTGTTGATTTGGAAGGTACATAGGAAAAAAAAGATTTTAAAAAAACCTGTCTAAATTAAACTGATTCGTTTTTTTTAGACAGGTTAATGTTATTTAATTTAAAATTTATAGAAATCGACTATTACAAATTTTCGTGAAAAGTTCTGGTAATAACTTCTAGTTGGTGTGCTTTTGATAATCTTACGAAATTCACAGCATAACCCGAAACTCTAATGGTTAATTGCGGATATTTCTCTGGGTGATTGTAAGCATCCATTAAGGTTTCTTTGTCCAAAACATTTACATTCAAGTGATGTGCATTTCTTCCAAAATAGCTATCAAGAATGGTTTTTAAATTATTTACTTGATCTTCTCTATCTGAACCTAAAGATTTTGGTACCATTGTGAAGGTATACGATATACCATCTTGTGCATCTTCATAATTTAATTTACTCACAGAATTTAAAGAAGCAATAGCACCATTTGTATCTCTACCATGCATTGGATTAGCTCCTGGAGCAAAAGGCTCGCCACCTTTACGTCCGTCTGGAGTAGAACCTGTATTAGACCCATACATCACATTAGAAGTAATAGTTAATAAAGATAGGGTAGGAGTAGCATCTTTATATGCTTTGTGTTTTCTTAATTCATCAATAAAAATAGTGGTGATTTCTTGCGCAATACTATCAACTCTATCATCATCATTTCCAAATTTAGGAAAATCTCCTTCAATATTAAAATCTACTGTTAATCCGATTTCGTTTCTAACAGGAGTTACTTTTGCATATTTTATAGCTGAAAGTGAATCAGCAATAATAGAAATTCCTGCTGCACCATAAGCAATATCAATATTTGGATCACTATCAATCAAAGCCATTTGGGCTCTTTCATAATAATATTTATCATGCATATAGTGAATAATATACATTGATTTAGCGTAAACTCTTGCTACTTCTGCTAATGTAGTTTTGAACATACTCATAACAGTATCGTAATCAAGAACTCCATCTGCCATTTGTGGAATGTTGTTAATAACTACAGATCCTTTATCTTCTTCACGACCACCATTCAAAGCCATAAGTAATGCTTTCGGCAAATTCGCCCGAGCTCCAAAATGTTGAATAGTTTTTCCAATTTTTTGATACGAAACGCAACAAGCAATTCCGTAATCATCAGAACCTCTATTGGTTCTCATTAAATCGTCATTCTCATATTGAAGAGATGAAGTATCAATAGAAACCTGTGCACAAAAGTCTTTAAATCCTTTTGGTAATTTTTGAGACCAAAGAATAGTTAAGTTTGGTTCAGGAGATGCTCCCAGATTATATAATGTTTGTAAGAATCTAAAAGAGGTTTTAGTCACTTTTGTTCTTCCATCATTAAGTTGTCCACCAATAGCTTCTGTTACCCAAGTTGGATCTCCACCAAAAATTTCATCATAAGCTCCTGGGCGTAAATGACGCACTACACGAAGTTTCATTACAAACTGATCGATAAATTCTTGTGCTTCTTCTTCGTTTATTAAACCTGATTTCAAATCATTTTCGATATAAATATCTAGAAATGAAGAAACATTACCAAGAGACATAGCTGCTCCATCTTGTTCTTTTACTGCACTCAAATAAGCTAAATACGTGAATTGTACTGCTTCTTTGGCATTATCCGCAGGTACTGAAATATCAATACCATAAGAATTTGCCATGATTTTCATGTCTTGCAACGCTTTTATTTGATCTGAAATCTCTTCTCTAAGACGAACTTTATGATCTGACATTTCACCTGATACTGCAGCGAAATCTGCTTTTTTAGCTTCAATTAAACGATCTACTCCATAAAGAGCTACTCTTCTAAAATCACCAATGATTCTTCCTCTTGCATAATTATCAGGCAAACCTGTTAGTAAATGTTTAGAACGATACGCTCTAATTTCACTATCATAAGCACTAAATACAGCTTGATTATGATCTTTAGCATAGTTGAAAATTTTCACCACTTCATCAGATACTTTCAAACCTCTTTCTGCCACTGCAGATTCAACTAATTTGATTCCACCAAATGGTTTCATTGCTCTTTTTAAAAGCATGTCAGTTTGTAAACCTACAATAGTTTCATTTTCTTTATCTATGTAGCCTGGTCCAAAAGAAGTAAGATTTGAAATTACTGTAGTATCGATTGCTAAGCAACCATCTTTTTTTCTTTCTTCAAGTAAACTTTCTTTGCAAACATTCCAAAGTTTATTTGTTTTGGCAGAAGGACCTACTAAAAAACTTTGGTCTCCTTCATAAGGAGTAATATTTTGCAAAACAAAATCATAAACATCAACTGCTTTGTTCCAATTGCCTGTTTTTAAATATAAATTTTCAGTGATAGTTTTCCTCTCTATTCGTATTATATCGTTAACATTAGTACTTTTAAAATCGCATTTATACTAGTAAATATAAGGCTTTTAAGGAGTTGTTTTAAGCGAAAAAATACTTTTAGATAATAGTTAACGTATTGATATTACAGCAGTTTTTTATTTGTAATTTTTACTGTTTTTATGATTAAATAGAAAGACTATTACGTTATAGATAAAATTTATAATCATTTGCTAAGAGCAAAATTAGAAGTTTAAATACTGACTTTTGGACCAATTTCTTCTCAAAAATCAATTTTGATGCTGTAAAAAAAGCGTAGTATATTTAGTTAGACAGGTACGAGCAAGTAAAATGGCGTTATATATTACACAGGACGTTCAATATAGTTTTTTAAAGATACTGCAGCTTTTTTTTGAATTTTTCTGTGCATAAAGCCAGTCCAGCCAAGAAATAATCCCTTGAAACCTAAAGCTTGCTTAGACCATTTCCAAATATCAAAAAGATCTGTATGCCTGCTAATTAAACCATCTTGAAATTGAAATTGTGTATTTATTACATTCACTACTATTCTATTGGTTTTACTAAAATTATAGGTCGCCGTCCATTGAGCTAAACCTGTAAATGAATTGGCTTTGATATCTTTAAATTCAATCTTGATATTTCCTTCACTTTTTTCGATAAGCATTTTCCACATATGGCAAACATCGGTTTCTTTCAAAACACCAAAGATGGGATATTGAAACTGGATGTTTTTGTGATAGCATTCACACATTGCTGTAACATTTAAAGTAGCAAAAGCGGTATAAAAATTATGAATTGTTTGTTCGTTCTGATTCATTTTAATAAAGTTAGCGAGTAAATTTAGTCTTTTTGTACTTAAATAGGGTGTTTTACTTGGATCAATCCTAAAAGTTGGGGAGGAATCAAAGATTTACTAAATTAGCTGATTAAAAAAACAAGCTTTGGAGAATTACATAGAACTTTTAAAACTTATCCTTCCTGAATTAATTGTAGAACACTTTGATTTGGTCAACA
>JBBSSR010000048.1:0-21140 GCA_038241955.1 Flavobacteriales bacterium
ACTCTTAGCGTATTTACCATTCCTTTATCGGTAATTGGCATAGCTGCTAAATTGATAAGGAAATCTCCTTTTTTAGCAAATCCTTTTTGTCTAGCAATTTCGTTAACATCAGTTACCGTGTCATCAGTACTCACTGATTTTTCATAATAAAATGATTTTACACCCCATAATAAATTAAGTTGAGTAACAATGATTTTATTTGAAGTAAAAACTAAAATATGAGCAGAGGGTCTCCAAGCTGAAATTTGGAATGCTGTATATCCACTATTTGTCAAAGTACATATCGCTTTTGCTTTAATAACATTCGCCATAGTCGCAGCATGCTGACAAATTGTTTTGGTAATGAAACGGTTTGTTCTCACCTGAGGAGAATTTTGAGGCACTTGAATAAGCGGAGAATCTTCTACGGCTTCAATGATTTGAGTCATTTTTTGAATAACCTGTACTGGATAATTCCCAGTTGCAGTTTCTCCTGATAGCATTACGGCATCGGCGCCATCCATAACCGAGTTGGCTACGTCATTTACTTCCGCACGAGTTGGAGTCAAACTAGTAATCATAGTTTCCATCATTTGAGTAGCTACAATAACTGGTATTCTTGCTGTTTTTGCTCTGCGTATTAATTCTTTTTGAACCAATGGTACTTCATGTGCAGGAAGTTCAACTCCTAAGTCTCCACGAGCAACCATTAATGCATCACAATAAGCAACAATTCTATCAATGTTCTCTAGTGCTTCTGGCATTTCGATTTTAGCAATAATTGGAATTTTATACTCTGAATGTTTTGCAATTAGTTCTTGTAAATCTTGTAAATCTCTGGGAGTTTTTACAAAAGAAAGTGCAATCCAGTCTAATTTCATTTCTATTGCAAAAATAGCATCTGCAACATCTTTTTCTGTCATAGCAGGCAATGAAATCTTAGTGTTAGGTAAATTAACCCCTTTTTTAGATTTTAATTCTCCACCTTGTATTACACGTGCAATTACCTCTGTTTTTTTATCCGTTTCTACGATTTCAAAAAGAAGTTTACCGTCATCGAGTAAAATTCTTTCTCCTGGATTAACATCATTAGGAAAGTTTTTATACTTCATAAAAACCTTCTTGGCGGTTCCTAAGACTTCTTCTGCAGTTGTAAAAGTGATTAAATCACCATCTTTTACAATTACACCATCTTCCATAACTCCAACGCGAAGTTTAGGGCCTTGTAAATCTCCAAGGATTGCGGTGGTATATCCAAATTCTTCGTTTAATCCGCGAATAATACTTATTTTATTTTTTACGTCTTCGTAGTCAGCATGGGAAAAGTTTACTCTAAATACATTTACACCTGCATCAATCATATCCTTTATGATTTCTCGTGTACTACATGCAGGCCCTAGCGTGGCTACAATTTTGGTCTTTTTGTTTGTAAGCATTTGTATTAAAAAATTAAATTGTTTTTAGATTTTATTTTATTCATATCAACAAGATATAGCGCTGAGATATTATCAATTGTATTTAATGTGTTTTGCATTTTTATCATGCATCCAGTGGCTTCAGTATTCTCGATTTTCAAAAAGTAATCTACTTTTTTAAATTCAGGAAGCATATATACTTTTGTTGAAACTTCCATTGCAATAGTAGAAAATAAGTTTTGACTCTCGTTTTCTTGTTGTTGGACGACTTGGTTTTTATTTTGTATCAAATCCCAAGTAATCTCTTTTTTCTCTTCATAATAATGAAATCTAGAAAAATGAGCTTCTCCTTCCTTAATTGTAATTTGAATTTCTTTGTTAGATTTATTCAGATTTACATGAAGTTTTTGATTGATAAAATAAGCCAATCGGTAGTCCTCTAATGTAGTATGAATAGCAAGTAGACGATAATCTATTTCGTCAAATTCGCCAAGATCCAGTTTGTGAATTGCCATTACATAAAAAATATAAGATGTAAATATAGCATTTCTAAATTAGCTAAAGGACGCTTGGCGACTAGGATTTTGATATTTTATTAACGAAAACGATGTAGTATTGATAAGAGAATAGTTATTTTCTGTCAATTTTTTCTTGAAAAGCAAAGTATGCTCTTTGGGATGCTTTTTCTTCTGCTTTCTTTTTTGATGTGGCTCTAGCTTTTGCAATTACCTTATCTTCGATACTTAGTTTTACGCCAAATAAACGTTCTCCATCAATACCGTTGTCTTCAAAAATATCATAATGGAATGATTTTTTTTCTTTCTGACACCATTCGATAAGCAAGCTTTTGTAACTAATTACTTTTCCTTCTAATCGTGTAATATCTACATAAGGGGTAATTACTCTTTTTTGAATAAATTTTTCGCAATACGTATATCCTTTATCAAGATATATAGCGCCAACTAAGGCTTCGAAAATATTGCCATGTATATTTTCTCCAAAATGATGCAAAGGCACTTTACTTTCGATAAGTCGAATCAGATTTAAATCTTTACCTAATTCATTTAAATGTTCCCTACTTACAATTTTAGAACGCATTTTGGTTAAGTAACCTTCGTCTCCTAGGGGAGCCTTTTTATATAAATAAGCTGCAATTACAGAGCTTAACATAGCGTCACCTAAAAACTCTAATCGTTCGTAATTTACAGGATTGCCTTTTGGATCTAATCGATTAAAGGAGCGATGCGTAAATGCCTTTTTATAAATGTCTAGACTGTCTGGATTGAAACCAAGAATGGGCTGAATAGCGTCAAAAAAAATCCCGTCTTCTAGAGAACGGGATTTTGAGAATATTTTTTTTAATAGACGCATTTATACTTTGAAATCTAATTTTTTAACCAAAACACAAGCATTATGACCACCAAAACCAAAGGTGTTACTCATCACAACATTCATATCTCTTTTTTGAGCCACATTAAAAGTAAAGTTTAGTCTTGAATCAATGTTTTCATCATCTGTAAAATGATTAATTGTTGGAGGTACAATTCCATGGTTCAAAGAAAGTATAGAAGAAATAGTTTCTATCGCTCCAGCGGCACCAAGTAAATGTCCTGTCATTGATTTTGTAGAATTTAGATTCATGGTGTAAGCATGTTCTCCAAAAACGTGTTGGATTGCTTTAGATTCTGCTAAATCACCAAGAGGAGTTGAAGTTCCGTGCATATTAACTCCGTCAACATCCGATGGTTGTAAACCTGCATCTCTTAAACAATTTAACATTACATTTTTGGCACCTAATCCTTCTGGATGTGGTGCTGTAATATGGTAGGCATCTGCTGACATTCCTCCACCGCCTATTTCACAATAAATTTTGGCACCACGTGCTACAGCATGTTCGTATTCTTCAAGTATTAAAGCACCTGCACCTTCGCCAAGTATAAATCCATCTCTGTCTTTATCCATTGGTCTTGAAGCTGTTTTTGGATCGTCATTTCTAGTAGACAAAGCATGCATCGCATTAAAACCGCCCATACCCGCAATTGTCACTGCTGCCTCTGAACCTCCAGTAACCATAGCATCTGCATACCCTAAACGAATATAATTGAAGGCATCAATTATTGCATTTGTAGAAGAAGCGCATGCCGAAACAGTTGCAAAATTAGGACCTCTAAATCCATATTTTATAGAGATATGCCCGGAAGCAATATCTGAAATCATCTTTGGTATGAAAAAAGGATTGAATTTTGGAGTTCCATCGCCTGCTGCAAAATTTAGCATTTCGATTTGAAAAGTTTCTAAACCTCCAATTCCTGACCCCCAAATTACACCAATTCTATCTTTATCTAATTTTTCAAGATTAAATCCCGCGTCAAGAACAGCTTCTTCAGCAGAAACCATTGCATATTGCGCATAACGGTCCATTCTTCTAGCCTCTTTTCTTTCTATAAAATCTTCAACATTAAAGTTTTTTAATTCGCAAGCAAAATGAGTTTTGAATTTTGAAGCATCAAAATAGGTTATTGTAGCTGCACCACTAACACCATTAATTAGACCATTCCAATATTCGTGAATATTATTTCCAATGGGAGTAAGAGCACCAAGGCCTGTAACAACAACTCTTCTTAAAACCATAATGTGTATATTTTGTTATCTTTTAAACAAATAAAACCCACGCTTTCTATACAGTAAATAGTACTACTAAAGAGCTATGGGCATTATATTGTATAATATCGTTTGATTGAAATTCAATCATAATTTTAATTTTGAAAAATAATAACACCCGTGTACAATAAAGTAAACGGGTGCGAAATTATTATTTTTTAGCCTCTTCGATATAAGAGATAGCTTGACCTACAGTAGCGATGTTTTCTGCTTGATCGTCTGGAATTTGAATGTCAAATTCTTTTTCGAATTCCATAATAAGCTCAACAGTGTCTAATGAATCAGCTCCCAAATCATTAGTGAAGCTTGCTTCTGTTACAACTTCGTTTTCGTCAACGCCTAATTTGTCTACGATAATCGCTTTTACTCTTGATGCAATGTCTGACATAATCTTTAATTTTAGAATTTAATTTGTTGGCAAAAATAAAACAACTTTATTTTAAAACAACTATTTAGTTAATAAATGTGTGTACTAATTTATAAAATTTATTTCAACAAAGATTTCTTAATCCTATTTATTTTCAATTATTATTCTTTTTTTTGCATAAACCAAATGAATAGAATTATGAAAAAAATAGTGATTTTTGCTTCGGGATCGGGTACTAACGCTGAAAATGTTATCCAATATTTTACTACAAGAAACACTGGAACCGTTGTGGCTGTTTTTACAAATAATTCGAAAGCAACAGTTATTGATAGAGCTAAAAAACTAAATGTGCCCACTGTCATTTTTTCTAAAGAAGATCTAAAAGAAGTAAATATCTTACAAGAAATATCAAAATTTCAACCAGATTTGATCGTACTTGCTGGTTTTTTATTGAAATTCCCCAAAAATATTATAGAAGCCTATCCAAATCAAATCATAAACATACATCCAGCGTTGTTACCAAAGTACGGTGGAAAAGGAATGTATGGGATGCATATTCATAACGCAGTTGTTGCTAATAAAGAAAAAGAATCCGGAATTAGCATACA
Source organism: Flavobacteriales bacterium (assembly GCA_038241955.1). GTDB lineage: Bacteria > Bacteroidota > Bacteroidia > Flavobacteriales > Flavobacteriaceae > Flavobacterium. The sequence goes on from JBBSSR010000048.1 coordinate 5,031, forward strand.
TTATGTAAATGAAAACTATGATGAAGGAAATATTATTTTTCAACAAAATGTGCAGTTAATAGAGAGTGACTCTTCAGAACATGTAGCTGCAAAGATCCATCAATTGGAACAAAAACATTTTCCAGAAGAAATAGAAAAAGTACTCTTAAACCTATAAATCCTGCCTATTGAACTACGATGTACATATATATACTGATGGAGCTGCAAAAGGAAATCCTGGAAATGGTGGCTATGGAGTTGTTATGGAATGGGTTGGTAAACCGTATAAGAAAGAATTCTACGAAGGGTTTCGATATACCACAAATAATAGAATGGAATTGTTAGGAGTAATTGTTGGCTTAGAGAAATTAAAAAACGAAAATACATCCGTTCTAGTAATCTCTGATTCTAAATATGTTGTGGATTCCGTATTGAAAAAATGGGTTTTTGGTTGGGAAAAAAAAGGATTTGCAGGCAAGAAAAATCCAGATCTTTGGAAACGTTTTCTCCTTATATATAAAAAACATAAAGTAGATTTTAAATGGATAAAGGGCCATAATAATCATCCTCAAAACGAAAGATGCGATGAACTAGCTGTCATGGCTTCGATGCAAAAGGAACTTTCTATAGATGCTTTTTATGAAAAAATGGAAGGTAAATTATTATGAAAATTTGCGATACTCAATTATTGTTATTTTGCAACTTATAAAGTATCTTTGCGCCTTAATTTGAAACTCATAAATGAAATAAGCATTATTGTAAACAGGTCACAACCAGTGGTAGTTATGCAAATATCATATTCGAGTAAAAAACAAATAGTATCTTAATATGAATAAATTATTGATTGTTGGTACAGTAGCTTTTGACGCAATTGAAACCCCTTTTGGAAAAACAGATAAAATTCTTGGTGGAGCAGCGACCTATATAGGAATTTCTGCTTCTTTCTTCAATGTAAAATCCGCTATAGTTTCTGTAGTTGGTGATGATTTTCCGCAAGAATATCTCGATTTGTTGACACAAAGAAATATTGATATTACTGGAATAGAAGTGGTTAAGGGAGGGAAAACATTTTTCTGGAGTGGCTTGTATCATAATGATCTAAATTCAAGAGATACGTTGGCAACAGAGCTTAATGTTTTGGCTGACTTTCAACCGAAGGTACCACAAGACTATAAAAATGCTGAGATAGTGATGTTGGGAAATTTACATCCTTTAGTACAAAGCAGTGTTTTGGATCAAATGGAAACTAAACCAAAATTAGTAGTTTTAGACACTATGAATTTTTGGATGGATTGTGCCTTACCAGAATTATTAGCTATAATAAAAAGAGTTGATGTTATTACCATTAATGACGAAGAAGCACGTCAGCTTTCAGGAGAATACTCACTAGTTAAAGCAGCTGCAAAAATCCATACAATGGGGCCTAAATATGTGGTTATCAAAAAAGGAGAACATGGTGCTTTACTATTTCATAACGAAGAAGTTTTCTTCGCTCCCGCTTTACCATTAGAAGATGTTTTTGATCCTACAGGAGCTGGAGATACTTTTGCTGGTGGTTTTGCAGGATTCATCACTCAAAGCGAGAATGTTTCTTTCGATAACATGAAAAAAGCAGTTATTTATGGATCTAATTTAGCCTCTTTCTGTGTAGAAAAATTTGGTACTGAAAGAATGCTTGAATTAGACAAAAATGAGACAGTCTCAAGATTAAAGAGGTTCAAATCCTTGACCCAATTTGATATAGAAATATAATGTCCTGAAGCCTCGGAAACGGGGCTTTTTTGATTAATAGATTCAAAATAATAAAAATTAGTACGAATTTATATTCGTTTTTAATTCTGAAAAACAAGGTTGACAGATTATAATTACCAACAAAAACAAATTACAACACAATGAGCGACGCTTTAAAACACGAATGTGGTATAGCTTTAATTAGGCTTCTTAAACCGCTTGAATTCTATAAAGAAAAATACGGAACGGCTTTCTATGGCATACAAAAAATGTATCTGCTTATGGAGAAGCAGCACAACCGTGGTCAAGATGGTGCTGGTTTTGCAAGTATTAAGATGGATGTAGAGCCAGGCGAAAGATACATTAGTCGTGTTCGTTCAAATGATGGACAACCTATTCAAGACGTTTTCAAACAAATAAACGATAGAATCAATGAAGTACTTGTAGAGCATCCCGAATATGGTGATGATATGCCAAAACTAAAGGCAAATATTCCTTATGTAGGAGAGCTATTTTTAGGTCACGTGCGTTATGGAACTTTTGGGAAAAACAGCATCGAAAGCGTTCATCCTTTTTTACGTCAAAGCAATTGGATGCACAGAAATTTGATCTTGGCTGGAAATTTTAATATGACCAACGTACAAGAGCTTTTCGAAAACCTAGTTGAATTGGGACAACATCCCAAAGAAATGGCTGATACCGTTACCGTAATGGAAAAGATAGGTCATTTTCTTGACGATGAAGTGATGCAATTATATCAAGAATGTAAAGAAATGGGATTGTCTAAAAGAGACGCATCACCTGTAATTGCAGAACGATTAGATATTGCTAAAATCTTGATGCGCTCTTCAAAAAATCTTGATGGCGGATATGCTATGGCAGGACTGTTAGGTCATGGTGATGCATTTGTTTTTAGAGATCCAGCGGGTATTCGTCCTGCTTATTTTTATCAAGATGATGAAGTTGTTGTTGTAGCATCAGAGCGTCCTGTAATTCAAACCGTTTTTAATGTTCCTTTCGATCAAGTTCAGGAAATCGACCCAGGATGTGCCTTGATAATCAAGAAAAATGGTACTGTTACAATGGATCAAATTCTAACACCTACTGTTAAAAAAGCATGTTCATTCGAAAGAATTTATTTTTCTAGAGGTAGTGATGCCGAAATTTATCAGGAAAGAAAAACATTAGGAAAATTAATTTTGCCAGCCGTTCTAGAGGCTATAGAAAATGATACTGACAATACGGTGTTCTCCTATATTCCAAATACAGCCGAAACATCATTTTACGGAATGGTAGAAGCTGCTCAAGATTTTTTAAATCAACGAAAGAATAATTATATCTTAAAGAATAAAGATACGTTAACTAAGGAGACATTACAGGAATTATTAGCAGTAAAAATACGTACAGAGAAAGTAGCTATTAAAGATGCAAAACTAAGAACGTTTATTACCGAAGATAGTAGTAGAAATGATCTTGTCGCGCACGTCTATGATGTGACTTATGGTGTGATTAAACCAACAGACAACCTTGTGATCATTGACGACAGTATTGTTCGTGGGACAACGCTAAAAATGAGTATCTTGAAGATGATGGATCGTCTGAATCCAAAACGAATTGTAATCGTTTCTTCTGCACCACAAATTAGGTATCCAGATTGCTACGGAATCGATATGGCAAAGATGGAAGGGCTAATAGCATTTAAAGCGACATTAGAATTATTGAAAGAAAATAATTTGTACCATATCGTCGATGAAGTATATGCTAAATGTAAAGCGCAGGAAAATTTCATAGATAGTGAAGTAGTCAATTATGTTACTGCTATTTATGATCCTTTTACACCACAACAAGTTTCAGATAAAATTGCAGAACTTTTAAGTTCTCCGGATATCAATGCCGAGATAAAAATTATATTTCAAACCGTTGAAAATTTGCATATCGCTTGTCCAAAAAATCTTGGAGATTGGTATTTTACAGGAGATTACCCAACACCAGGAGGAAATCGTGTTGTGAACCGTGCCTTTATGAATTTTTACGAAGGAAAGGACGCAAGAGCGTACTAGAAAATGGCGAATTGACCGTTAAACGTTTTTATTGGCATTTCGTCGAATATATTTTTATACTCTTCTATCTCATCGTACTTTTGAGCCACCATGATTTTAGTAGGTTAAGTTTATGGTAGATTTGGGGCAAAAAGGGTGAAAGTAAAATTTCACCTTTTTTATTGGAATAAAGTCAAAAATTAGAATAGCTATTTTTTTACTTCCTAAAAATTTAAAAATTAAATCAAAGATAAATAAGTACAAATTAGCAGATAAACGTTTTTTTAGGACATTCATCGAATAATTTTTTAGAATATTTTATTGCTATGTATATTTGACCACCATGATTTTAGTAGGTTAAGTTTATGGTAAATTTGGGGCAAAAAGGGTGAAAGTAAAATTTCACCTTTTTTATTGGAGTAAAGTCTCGAGCTAGAGAACATAAAGTAATGTTCAGGCAGCAGTTGGCAGATTCAAACAAAAATAGAGGATGTCAAAAAAGACGAACAAACTTAAAAGTTCATCTTTCTACTCTATACGTGCTTAGTTTTATTTTTTCCAAAAAAAAAATAGACGAACAAACCTTTAAGTTCATCCATCTATTCTCTATATTCTTTGTTCTACTTTCTTCTAAAACTATTTATCCAGAGCAAAACGTCTAGATACTTCAGTCCAATTAATTACATTAAAGAAAGCTTCAATATAATCAGGTCTTCTATTTTGGTAGTGTAAGTAATAAGCATGTTCCCAAACATCCATTCCTAAAATTGGAGTTCCCTCACAACCTACACCAGGCATTAAAGGATTATCTTGATTTGGAGTTCCGCAAACATCAAGTTTTCCACCTTTTTGCACACATAACCAAGCCCATCCAGAACCAAATTGAGTAGCTCCAGCTTTAGCAAATTTTGCTTTAAATTCTTCAAAAGTTCCAAAAGAACTTTCAATAGCGGCAAGCAATTCACCTGTTGGTAATCCACCACCATTTGGAGTCATAACAGTCCAAAACAAGTTGTGATTGTAAAAACCGCCACCGTTGTTGCGAACTGCAGCATTCGCCTTATCAAGATTAATTAAGATATTTTCAATCGTTTTTCCTTCCAAATCTGTTCCTGCAATAGCAGCATTCAAGTTGGTAGTGTACGCATTGTGATGTTTTGTATGGTGTATTTCCATTGTACGAGCATCAATATTTGGTTCTAATGCGTCATACGCATACGGTAATTTTGGTAATTCAAAAGCCATGATATAGTTGTTTAATGATTTATAATATTATTCAAATTTAAACATTTAACTTTGGAATTGGAAATTCTATTTCGTTATAATTTTATCAAATAAACTGATAGAACAATTTTTAGCACTATAAATAAAGTAATTAGGAGCTATTTCCCGCTGTTATTCCAATCTTTTTGTCCCGAAGAAAAATCGGGAAAAAAGGATTTTCCCTTCCATCGGGGCTAGGGCTTCACGAATTTTAGAAACAGTAGTAAAGATCAAAAAATCTAAAATATAAAATCAAAATGCAAAGACCTTCTTTCGCTATATATGACGCATCCGCAGGTTCAGGAAAAACCTATGCACTTGTCAAAGAATACCTAAAAATTATTCTAACAGCAAAAAAGAACGATGCGTATCGCAATATTCTTGCCATTACTTTTACCAACAAAGCCGTTCACGAAATGAAAAGCCGCATCGTAGGCAGTCTATCTGAATTTGCCAAAGACGAGCCGAGCGTAAAAGCAATGGATTTAATGAGCGATTTGGCTATTGATACAGAACTTTCACTAATTCAAATTAAAACCAAATCACAACAAATCATTAAGCATATTATTCATAATTATGCAGCTTTCGATATTTCTACCATTGATAAATTCACCCATAAAGTAATTCGCGCCTTTGCACATGATCTAGGATTGCCAATGACTTTCGAAGTAACGTTGGATACCGAAAATTTGCTGATTGAAGCCGTAGATGCCATAATTGCCCAAGCGGGAGAAGATGAAACGTTGACGAAGTTGCTGATCGATTTCACAATGGAAAAAACCGACGATGATAAATCTTGGGATATTTCGCGTGAAATACTAGAAACAGGAAGATTAGTGCTCAATGAAAATCACCGCAGTGAAATCGAACATTTTAAAAATACTTCAATAAGTGATTTTATTGCTGTAAAGGAAAAATTAGTGCAAGCATGTGCAGCCTTAGAAAAAGAAAATGCAATTCTTGCCGAAGCAGCTTTATTCCTAATTGACAAAAAAGGAATAGATTTAAAATCTTTCTCAAGAGGTACATTTCCCAATCATCTTCAAAGCATTGCAGACGGAAAATTCAACTCAAAAAATAAAATGTTTCGTGAGTTTGATGATATTGCCATCAATAAAACAGCAAAAGACCGAGCGTTAATAGAAAACAGCATCCCCGAATTATTGCAAACTCTAGAGACAATTTATAAGAAATTTGAAAAGAGAAATTTCTACAAAGCATTCTTAAAAAACATTACGCCTTTATCGTTATTAAATACAGTTAGCAATGAATTAAATAAAATTCAGAATGAACAAAATGTGCTATCAATATCAGAGTTTAATGCTATTATTCACCGCGAAATTCAAAATCAACCCGCGCCTTTTATTTACGAACGATTAGGAGAACGCTACCGTCATTTTTTTATCGATGAATTTCAGGATACTTCGGAGATGCAATGGCAAAACCTAATTCCGCTGATCGATAATGCACTTGCAGGCCAAGACGATTTAGGTCAAAAAGGAACTTTAATGATTGTAGGAGATCCAAAACAGTCTATTTACCGTTGGCGTGGCGGAAAAGCGGAGCAGTTTATAGAATTGAGTAAAGACCAAAATCCTTTTAGTAATCCCGATAAAAAACTCGAACATTTAGATAAAAATTACAGGAGTTACTCTCAGGTGATTGAATTCAATAATGATTTTTTTCAAATGTTATCCAATGAATTTGATAATGCCGATTATAAAGATTTATACAAAAATCACAGCCATCAAAAGATAAATAATAAAGTAGGCGGTTACGTGAATATATCTTTTTTGCCAAAAATAGAAGAACAAGATGGCGATGAAGAAGAGACTTTAGACAAAACGCAACAATATGTATTGGCTACTTTAAATACGATTCAAAAAGTGGTTACAACAGGTTTTGACTATAAGGATATTGTAATCTTGACTCGAAAAAGAAGTCAGGGAATTGCGGTTGCTAATTATCTAACGGAGCAAGGGGTTCCGCTTTTGTCTTCTGAAACCTTAATGATTCAAAATGCTACCGAAGTTCGCCTAATCATTCATATTTTAAAATATTTAAAGAACAGCTCCGATTTAGAATCAAAAGCTAACTTTCTTTATTATTTGGCACAAAACAAACAATCTGAATTGCCTGTTAATGATTTCATAGCCAAAGGAATGGATTTGAAAGACGAACTGACTTTCGAGAAATGGCTAGAGAATTGCAATATAGAACTGTCTTTTGAAAACATTAGAAAAAAATCATTGTACGAATCCGTTGAGATCATTATTTCAAAGTTTCTTGTCGTTGATAATGAAAAAGTTGCGAATACTTGCTCATCCGCAGAAGGGAATGCCTACGTTCAATATTTCTTAGACATAGTTCTAGAAAGAGATGTTCGGAACCAAGCAGGAATTTCAGATTTTCTAAATTATTGGGATAAAAATGCAGAGAAGTTTAGTATTCCTTCACCCGAAGGAACCAATGCGGTTCGTATTATGACGATTCACAAATCAAAAGGATTAGAATTTCCTGTTGTCATAATGCCTTTTGCAGATGAAGACTATAATAGAAAACCAAAAGACAAATTATGGTTAAATTCCGAAGCGCAGGATTTTGATATGCCAAAAGTTTTGGTTGATAACAGTAGCGCAATAGAAGAGTTTGGAGAAGATGCTGTGGCGGTTTACAATTTAAAAAAACAAGAAGAATTACTAGATAATATCAATGTCTTGTATGTGGCTTTAACTAGAGCAGAAGAGCAATTGTATATTATTACTCAGAATTTAAAACCTAAAAAAGATGGTGAATATGCTGCTAATATGGCTGCTTTTTTTATTAAATATTTAATAAAACGAGGTGTTTATGAGGAAAGCCAAATTGAATATCCATTTGGTAACTCAGAAAAATTATCTAAAAAAGAAAAACATATTGATACTACAAAAAGTATTCCTGTCGTTGTAGACGTGTTGAATCCAAAAAATATAAAAATTGCCCAAAGAGAAGCCTTGATGTGGGGAACTCACCAGCAAGAAGCAATAGAGTTTGGTAATGTAGTACACGAAATACTTTCTTTTATAGCAACCAAAAATGATGTTACTCTAGCAATTGATAAAGCAATTGAAAATGGATTAATCACAACACTCCAGAAAGAAACGGTTTACAATACGATTCTTGAAATAGTAAATCATAAAGATTTGGTTAATCATTTTGCGGATGAGGTCGAAATTCTGAATGAAAAAACGATAATTCAGAAAGAAGGAGGAACTATTAAGCCAGACAGAATGGCGATTAATAAAAACAAAGAAGTCTTTTTATTGGACTATAAAACGGGTCTTCCAAATCCTAAGTACAAACGTCAATTGGAAGCGTATCAATTTGCAATAGAAAAAATGGGTTTTAGAGTTGTAAAAAAAGCATTGGTATATATAGGAGTCGAAATCGATGTAGTACATTTGTAAAAAAATAAATTAATTATCAAATTGTAACGTTTACTGCATTTTTTGCTTTTAAACTAAACGATTTTAAATCTAAATAAAAATGTACGGTAAAATTCAACAGCACTTACAGTTGGAACTTCAAACTATTGAAGACAACGGAATTTTCAAAAAAGAAAGAATTATAACTTCTGCACAAGGAGCAGAAATCAATGTTTCAACGGGCGAAACGGTTTTGAATTTTTGCGCCAATAATTATTTAGGATTGTCCTCTCACCCTGAAGTTATTCAGGCTGCCAAAGATGCAATGGACACTCATGGCTTCGGAATGTCATCTGTACGTTTCATTTGCGGAACTCAAGACATTCATAAAACACTAGAAAAAAAGATAGCGGATTTTTACGGAACAGAAGACACTATATTGTATGCCGCTGCTTTTGATGCAAATGGCGGCGTTTTTGAGCCTTTGTTTGGAGAGGACGACGCTATAATATCAGATAGTTTAAATCACGCCTCTATTATAGACGGAGTCCGTTTGTGTAAAGCAGCGCGCTACCGCTATGAAAATAGTAATATGGAAGATTTAGAACAACAATTACTTAAGGCAAATGCTGCAGGAGCTCGCTTTAAAATAATAGTTACAGACGGTGTTTTCTCTATGGATGGTATTGTAGCACCGCTAGATAAAATATGTGATTTAGCAGATAAATATGATGCATTGGTGATGGTTGATGAATGTCATGCCGCAGGATTTATTGGTGCAACAGGAAAAGGAACGATGGAAGCCAAAGGAGTTATCGGTCGTGTAGATATTATTACAGGAACATTAGGAAAAGCACTAGGCGGCGCTATGGGTGGATACACAACAGCAAAAAAAGAAGTTATAGAATTATTGCGTCAGCGCTCACGACCTTATTTGTTCTCTAATTCATTGGCGCCCGCAATTGTTGGTGCTTCTATTAAGGTTTTTGAACTTTTAGAAAACGACACTACCTTGAGAGATAAATTAGAGTGGAATACCAATTATTTTAAAGAAGGAATGAAAAAAGCTGGTTTTGACATTGTAGAAGGAGATTCTGCAATAGTTCCAGTGATGCTCTACGATGCAAAATTGGCGCAGACAATGTCTCAAGAATTGCTTAAAGAAGGAATTTATGTAATTGGCTTTTTTTTTCCAGTAGTTCCAAAGGATAAAGCGAGGATAAGAGTGCAATTATCCGCGGCACATTCTAAAGTACACTTAGACAAAGCAATTCAGGCTTTTACAGTAGTTGGAAAGCGTCTTTTAGTAGTGTAATTGTTATATAATATTTATGATTAGTTATATTATTTAACATTTTATTTTGTTGTTAAAGAAAATCGTACTATTTTTGTTTCAAATTAACTAATTGTAATTTAAATAACAAAGTATGAAACATCTTAAGAAACTTTTAGTTGCTGTGACAGTTGTGATGGGATTGAATTCTCAAGCACAAGACAGTAACAATAAATGGGCTGTCGGATTTGGAGTAAATGCGGTTGACTTTAGATCAAGCGTGGGACCTGATTTCGTAAACCATTTTGATCAACCTTTTAAAGTAAAGGATAACTGGAATGTTCTTCCATCTGTCTCTTATCTTAATGTATCTCATTATTTAGGGACTGGTTTGATCCTTGGAGTTACAGGTTCTGTAAACCAAATTGATAAATTCGTAACAGCTCCAAATGTAGTTGTAAATCCTGGTGATTTAATGTATTATGGTATCGATGCAACTGTTACTTACAGCTTCATGGAAATGCTTAAATCAAAAGTAATAGAGCCAACAATAAGCGTTGGTGGTGGTTACACTTTCTTAGGGAAAGAAAGCTACGGAACAATAAATCCAGGTGTTGGGTTAAACCTTTGGTTTACTGAAAACGTTGGCCTTTCGTTATTAGGAACGTACAAAAAATCTTTAGGGGATAGGACTTACGCTGGAACTAATACTCCGGATGCACCTTCTTACACTCAATATTCTGCTGGTCTTGTTTTCAAGTTTGGTGCTAAAGATACTGATGGAGACGGAATCTATGATAAGGATGATGCTTGTCCAGAAGTTGCTGGTTTAAAACAATTCAATGGTTGTCCTGATACTGACGGAGACGGAATCGAAGATTCTAAAGACAAATGTCCTACAGTAGCTGGTTCAGCTGAGTACCAAGGTTGTCCTGATTCAGATGGAGATGGTGTTCCAGATCCAGATGATGCATGTCCTACAACTGCAGGTTTGAAACAATTTAAAGGTTGTCCTGATACAGACGGTGATGGTACTCCAGACCCTTCTGATAAATGTCCTACTGTTGCTGGTCCAGAATCAAACGGTGGTTGTCCAATTCCAGTATTAGATACTGATAAAGATGGAGTTAATGATGATGTAGATGATTGTCCTACTATAGCAGGTCCTATTAGCAATAAAGGATGTCCTGAAGTAACAGTTGAGGTTATTGAAAAACTTAAAATTCAAGCGAGATCAGTATTCTTTAATTCTGGAAAATCTAGTTTCAAAACTGGAGACGCTGCAACTATCGCTAGTTTAGATGCTATGAAAGAAATCCTTAAAGATTATCCTACTGCTAAATTTAGTATAGAAGGTCATACTGATAGTGATGGTTCTGATGCTTTAAACCAAAAACTTTCTGAAGACAGAGCTAATGCAGTTAGAACTTTCTTAGTTGATAAAGGAATTAATGGTAATAACTTAACAGCTGTAGGTTTTGGTGAATCTAAACCAATTGCTACAAACAAAACAAAAGCTGGTAAAGCTCAAAATAGAAGAACTGAAGTTAGACACATAGGTTCTACTTACGAAGTAAAATAAGAAATTAAATTTCGATTTACTTTATTAATTATTTTAAAAAGCCATTCTTAATTGAATGGCTTTTTTTATATTTATAAAATGGTAAACATCTCCTTTTTAGATAAAATAGCAACTGTAATAGTAAAAGACTGCAGCAGTCAATTAACCAATACAATTGTAGTCTTGCCTAATAAGCGAGCAAAAATATTCCTCATTGAAGCTCTAAAACGGCAAATTCAGGAGAATGTATTTTCTCCAGAAATTATTAGTATAGAAGACTTTATTCAGGATATTGCGGGAATAAGAACTATTGATCCCATAGAATTGCTTTTTGAATTTTATGAAGTCTATTTGTCTATTACAGAAAAGGCAAACCAACAATCTTTCGAACTATTTGCCAATTGGGCAAAAACGCTACTTCAAGATTTTAATGAGATCGATCGTTACCTATTAGATCCTAATCATGTTTTATCTTACTTAAAAGATATTGAAGACATTAAAAAATGGGGAATAGAAGTTGAAAACAAAACTCCATTACTAGAAAAATACATTGATTTCTGGAAACTCTTACCTAAATATTATCAATCTCTTTATGATCACTTACTCAAAAAGGGAATTGGATATCAAGGATTGATTTATCGGGAAGCAGTAAAAAACACTGATGATGATTCGACAAGTATTCTAGATAAACAATTTATCTTCGCTGGTTTTAATGCACTGAATGCTTCTGAAGAAAAAATAATTCAATACCTTATAGCTTCAAATCAGGCCAAAATATATTGGGATGCGGATCAAACTTTTCTAAACGATCCCTATCATGATGCTGGTTTATTTGTGCGTCGTTTTAAAGAAAGTTGGAAGCATTATAAATCACATCCTTTTGAATGGATTTTGGATGATTTTGCGAGCACAAAAAATATTCAAGTTATTGGTACACCAAAAACAATTGGTCAGGCTAAAATTGCTGGAAGTATTATTGAAAATTTAATTTTAGAGAATCCAAACTCCTCACTTGATAAGGTCGCTATTGTTTTAGGAGAAGAGAATTTGTTAATTCCATTGTTATATTCTTTGCCAAATACTGTTGGTGCTCTCAATATTACTATGGGATATTCAAGTAAAAATAATCCTGCGCAAATTCTGATCGCCAAATTGTTTAAAATGCACACCAACGCGTTGTCTAGAAGTAATAGTAGTTATGTTTTTTATTATAAGGATGTATTAGATGTATTAACGCATCCATTAATTGAACCTTATGCTAAAACGAGTGCTTTGGTTCGGATTATTAATAAAAATAATTACACCTTTATAAGTCATCATAAATTATTAGAATTAAATGATACCACCAATGATTTGTTCCTGCTTGTATTCCAAAAGTGGGAGAATGGCTCTATTGCAGTTTTAGAAATAATTTCTAATTTATTATTAAAGGTCAAGAATAATTTAAACAATGAAAATGAAGAAGAAAAAATAACCAAATCTTTTGTTTACGCCATTTTTAAAGTGATTAACAAACTGATTAATTACTATTCTAATCATAAAGAAATTGATACAATTGACACACTTCATGCGATTTACAAACAAGTAATCGATTTAGCCGAAGTTTCTTTTGAAGGAGAACCTCTAAATGGTTTACAAATAATGGGTGTTCTCGAAAGTAGAGTGTTGGACTTTGAAACGGTTATTATTACTTCTATGAACGAAGGCAAATTTCCAGCAGGTAAATCACAAAATTCCTTTATTCCGTATGATGTGAAGCGGGAATTGGGATTGCCTACTTTTAAAGAGAAAGACGCGATTTATACTTATCACTTTTATCATTTATTACAACGTGCCAAAAACATTTATTTGCTTTATAATACGGAGAGCGAAGGTCTAGATGCTGGAGAAAAAAGTCGCTTTATTACACAATTGGAAGTAGAGAAACAACCCAATCATAGTTTAACCCATGAAATTTATAATGCAGTTTTACCGGAGACTGCTTATTCGCCAATGTCGATCCCAAAATCGGAACAAGTGGTGTTGCGTTTAAAAGAAATTGCCACAAAAGGTTTTTCACCTTCTGCATTGACAAGTTATATACGAAATCCTATTCAGTTTTATTTTCAAAAGATTTTAAGAATTAGTGAGGTTGAAGAGGTTGAAGAGAATATTGCCTTGAATACTCTTGGAACTATTATTCACGAAACTTTACGTGTTTTATATACTCCTTTTATTGGTAAATTTATTTCCGAAGTTGATATTCAAAATTGTATCAAGAAAATAGATGCTGAAGTTTTGGTTCAGTTTAAATTGGTTTATAAAGAAGGAGAAATCAAAAAAGGACGAAATTTATTAGCTTTTGAAGTAGCGAAACGAAATGTTTTCAATTTCTTGAAAGTCGAATTAGAGAGTATTAAAAATGGCGATGCGATAAAAATTCTCGGACTTGAAAAAACATTCGAAAGATTGGTACAACATCCAAGTTTGCCTTTTCCTGTTTTGATTAGGGGAAATGTAGATCGAATTGAAGAGCGCAATGGAATTATTCGAATTATTGATTACAAAACAGGGAAAGTAGAAAAAGCAAGTGTTACTCTTAAATCTTGGAGAGGATTGACCGATGATATTAAAAATGATAAAATTATTCAGGTTTTGGCATACGCTTATATGTATGAGGAAAATGCAAATGGTAAACCGATTGAAGCGGGAATTATTTCTTTTAAAAATTTAAAGTCGGGTTTCTTGCCGTTTAATTTTAAAGAAGAAAAAGAGAGTGTTTCGATTATTAACGATGAAATACAATCAAATTATTTAGAGCAAATTGTTTTATTATTGAATGAAATATTAAATGCAACAATTCCTTTTGAAGAGAAAATTTTATAAGCAATGTATAGAAAATTGGATAATGTTTTTGAATTTTTCAAGAGTACACTTTTGATCAACATTGCTGTTTGCTTAGTCTGTCTGCTTTTTGGTGGTGTTGATAGTTTCTTTTTTATTTTTGCAAGTTTTGGTTTTTTGCTAAGCGTGCTTTACAAAGAAACGTACAGAAAAAGCGATTATTTGTTTTATGCCAATAATGGAATTTCTAAAATTCAACTGTTAGGTTATAGTTATCTACTTACCTTGTCTACCTCTGTTTTAGGAATAATATTGATTTTTTATATAAGAAAATTATTTTGAGCAAGCATATTTTAGAAGTGGATAGTGTTTTGAAACATTTTGGAAACAAATTGGTGGTTTCCGATGTTTATTTTAAATGTGAGACAAGCAATATTGCGGGTTTGCTGGGCAGAAATGGTTCGGGAAAATCAACGTTATTAAAAATCATTTTTGGTATTGTTTCTGCCGAAAATAAATGTATTCGTATAAATGGTGTCGTAAAAAACAAAACATCCCAATTATTAAAAGATATTAGTTATCTGCATCAAGAGCAATTTATCCCCAATCATTTATCGGTTAAAAAAGCTATTTCTTTGTCTATTGATTTTGTAGAAATCGAAAGTTTTTTACAAGATGATTTAATTCAATCCATTTTGAATAAAAAAATAAGTCATTTATCTTCTGGAGAATTACGGTATTTAGAAATAAAATTGGTACTTTTTAATTCTTCTAAATTTGTTTTATTAGATGAGCCTTATAATGGATTATCTCCTATTATGGTTGAAAAAGTAAATCAATTGATAAAAGATAATTCTTCTAGAAAAGGAATTGTAATTACTGATCATGATTATGAAAATGTAATTGGCATTTCGACACAACTCTTATTGATGAAAGAGGGTAAAATCTATACTGTTAAAGACAAAATGGATTTGCAAGAAAAAGGATATTTAACCGCTGGAATGATTTAGATTTTCTTGAAAAATGCAGTTAAAATAGTAAGCAATTCCTCTTTGTTTTCTATATGAGACATGTGACCATCTGGTAACGAAACTAGCGCTACATTAGTTCCTTCTACTTGTTTGCTATTGTCCTCATAATTAAGGATACCATCTTTTTTGCCAAGAATGATCAATTTTGGATAATCGGTAAGGTGCAATAAATTTTCTTTATTTTTCCTTATTTTCATGCCTTCTTGTGCTGCAATATAACCTTGCAATGGTGTTTTTAATGCTTCTAATTTTGCTTTTTCTATTTCGTCACTCAGTCGCTCCCGATTATCAATGCTAAATAAATTGGCAATAGAAAGCTGTACCAATGTTATGTAATCGTTATGTGCTATTTTAATGGATCTATTTCGGTTTATTTTGCGCTCGTGATCATCTGCAAAAGTAGTTGAATTCAAAAGAACTAATCCTTTTATTGCTTCGGGATATAATTCGGCGAAAGCCAAAGCGACATAGCCACCCATGGAGTGACCTACAAAAATTGCTTTATGAATTTTTAATTCATTTAAAACAGCATGAACTGCATCAGCCATATCTTGCATCGTATGGATGTAACCCAAACATTCCGTTTCACCATGACCCAATAAATCAATAGTAATAACTCTATTTTTATTTGAAAAAGCCTCTATGTAGTTGTTCCACATGGTTTTGTTTTCGAGAAAACCGTGAAGCAAGACTATGGGTGTACCTTTCCTTGTATCAGAATAAGATATTTTTGTGTTTTTATAGAGAAGTGTTTTCAAAGAGAAAATGAATTATGTTGAGAATTTGTGATTGCAAAATTAATTCTTTTTATAGCAAAGTTTGATATTCTAGAAAGGCATTTAATAAAAAAACAGCTTCCATTTCTGAGGGCACTGAAAAAGTCTCTCTTTTCAAAAAATCATAAAAAAATCGCTTAAATAAAGGTTTGTTTTTATTTAGTTTGTTTTTTAAACTCTAATTTGATTTTCTGACATCATAAAGACTTAAAATAATAAAAAAGAGCATA
>JBBSSR010000049.1:0-18880 GCA_038241955.1 Flavobacteriales bacterium
CATATTTCTTTTTTTATTCTTTTTTGGAAGCATAACTGTTTTTGCACAGATAGCTAACGATGCAGTCCTAAAATCAAAAGACACTATAAAATCTAATGATATTGATCCATTGACACCGGCAAAAGCGGCTTTTTATTCGGCTATTTTACCAGGATTGGGCCAAGCATACAATAAAAAATATTGGAAAATTCCAATCGTTTATGGTGCAATGGGAACGAGTTTGTATTTGTATTTAGACAATAAAAAGCAGTACAAAACCTATCGTGATGCCTATAAAAGTAGACTAGCTGGGAACCCAGATCTCTATTACATTAAGTTTAGTGATACACAATTAATAAAAGCTCAAGAAGTTTACCAACGAAATGCTTCTTTATCAGGTCTATTTGTACTTGCCTTCTACGTACTAAATATTATTGATGCCAATGTTGACGCCGCTTTAATACAATTTAATGTGAATGAAAACTTATCACTGAGTCCAAAAATTAGTCCCGATAATGTAACATTACAACCAAATTTGGGACTAACGCTTAACTATAGTTTTTAAAGATGGAAAAATAGTTCTTCTTTTAAACCAAAACAGAAATAACAAATGAAAATTGCGCTTTTAGGATACGGAAAAATGGGACAGGTAATCGAAAGAATTGCTTTAGAAAGAGGACATGAAATTGTTTTGAAAAAAGACGAATTCAATACCTACGACACATTGCCTACCGCCGATGTAGCTATCGATTTTAGCATACCTACGGCTGCAGTTGCTAATATATCCAATTGCTTTTATGCAAATGTCCCTGTTGTTTCTGGCACTACAGGTTGGTTGGAACATTATGATGAAATGATTGCACTTTGCGCAGAAAAAAATGGTGCTTTTATATCTAGTTCTAACTTTAGTTTAGGAGTAAATTTATTTTTTGAATTTAATGAGTATTTGGCTAAAATAATGTCAAAATTTAATCATTATACCGTTCAAATGGAAGAAATTCACCATGATCAAAAACTCGATGCGCCAAGCGGAACAGCTATTTCATTGGCCAAAGGCATCATTGATACTAGTAAATACACCAATTGGACTTTAGACAAACCTACAGAAAAAGAAATTCATATTGAAGCTGTTCGAGTAGGAACCGTTCCTGGAACTCACACAGTAACCTATAACTCTGCTGTTGATGCCATCGAAATAAAACATACCGCCCACAATCGAGAAGGTTTTGCCTTAGGTGCTGTAATTGCTGCCGAATGGTTGGTAGGTAAACACGGCGTATTTACTATGAAAGATGTACTTGGACTAAAATAATTATTAAAGCGGTCATTTAAATAACGCTTGAACACAAACAAATTAAAAATTACCAAATAAACACATTATGACACTATATCATTGGTTTGTATTTTTTTTAGCCGTTCAGGTTATTCATTTTTTAGGAACTTGGAAGCTCTATGAACTTGCTGGAAGAAAACGTTGGGAAGCAGCGATTCCGGTGTATAATTCGGTCGTATTAATGAAGATAATAGGACGCCCAACCTGGTGGACTATTTTACTTTTTATACCCATTATCAATCTGATTATGTTTCCTGTTATCTGGGTAGAAACAGTGCGTAGTTTTGGCAAAAAAACATTTATCGACACATTGCTTGTAATTGGCACTTTTGGTTTTTACATCTATTATCTTAATTACACTCAAAACATAACTTATAATCCAGATGCAAAAACAAATAAAGAACAAAATGCAGCAAGCACGCTTAGTTCGCTGCTCTTTGCTGTAATTGTAGCTACATTAGTTCATACGTATTTAATTCAACCGTATACCATTCCAACTTCATCATTAGAGAAATCCTTGTTAGTTGGAGACTTTCTGTTCGTTAGTAAAGTAAATTACGGAGCAAGAATTCCTATGACAACAGTTGCACTGCCTATGGTGCACGATACCATTCCGTTAACAAAACAGAAATCGTATTTGAACTGGCCGCAATTACCTTACTTAAGATTACCTGCGATAGAATCGATTAAACATAGTGATATTGTTGTTTTCAATTGGCCCGTGGATACCGTGTACAAATTTAGAGATAGATCTGGACTTAGAGTAAACAAGCCTATCGATAAAAAATCAAATTATGTAAAACGTTGCGTTGGTATTCCTGGAGATAGTCTATCTATAAAAGATGGAGTAGTTTTCATTGACGGAAAAGAATTGATTTTACCCGAACGTGCAAAACCACAGTTCTCTTATAATGTTGCATTAGATATTAAAATACCTATTGATTTAGAATATCTTTTTAAGGACATGGATGTAACGGATGGCGCAGGATTTGTCAATCAAGCTAGAGACACTCTTTTTGTAAGTGCACTAACAGCTGCAGGAGCTGAAAGACTGAAAAATACTCCTGGTATAATAAGTGTCAAAAGAATTATTTCTAAAAACGTGGAGGATGGAATTTTTCCGCACATTAACAAATGGAACCGAGATAATTACGGTCCTATTTATATCCCTCAAAAAGGCAAAACAGTTGCTTTAAACCTAGAATCATTACCGTTTTATAAAAATATAATTACCGATTATGAGAAAAAAGATTTAAAAGTAAATGGTACTGAAATTAGAATAGATGGAAAAGTGGCTACGACCTACACTTTCGACCAAAACTATTATTGGATGATGGGTGACAACCGTCATAACTCTGAAGATAGTCGTTATTGGGGTTATGTTCCTGAAACTCATATTGTAGGAAAACCAATTTTCATTTGGATGAGTTGGGACACCAATGGCAAAGGGCTAAACAAAATTAGATGGGAAAGAGTTTTCACAACCGTCAACGGTGAACGACAACCACAATCGTATTTTAAAATATTCTTAATCTGTTTGGCAGTATTTTTTATAGGAGAGTATTTTTGGAAAAAAAGAAAATTAAAAAAAGAAAATTAAAAAAAGCTTAAAATGTCGATATCCCAATGGTTCATTTTTTTTCTATTCATTCAAGTAATCCATTTTGTAGGAACATGGAAACTATATGAAACTGCAGGCAGAAAACGCTGGGAAGCATTAGTTCCAGTTTACAATTCAGTGGTACTAATGAAAATAATTGGAAGGCCTACTTGGTGGACAATATTGCTTTTTATACCAATTATTAATCTTATCATGTTTCCTGTTATTTGGGTTGAAACAATACGAAGTTTTGGCAGGAACTCTAAACTAGATACTTTATTGGTCATTGTAACTTTAGGATTTTATATATATTACCTAAACTACACACAAAAATTAAACTATAATGGAGATAGAAATTTAAATGCTAACCATAAAACGTCCAGTACAGTTAGCTCTTTACTTTTTGCTATAATTGTTGCTACAGTAGTTCATACCTATATTATTCAGCCATTTACAATTCCCTCTTCCTCATTAGAAAAGACGTTATATATTGGTGATTTCTTATTTGTCAGCAAGTTAAATTATGGTGCAAGAGCTCCTATGACGGCAATTGCATTGCCTATGATGCACGATTCTATTCCGTTTTTAGGAATGAAATCATACCTATTCAATGATGATATTACAAAAAAGAAAACATCGCTTTTAAATAAATTTCAACTTCCCTATTTCAGATTTCCAGCGATTGAAACGATTAAGCGAAACGAAATTGTAGTTTTTAATCAGCCTGCCGATACTTTATTGGATATGGATAATTTTAAACCAGCAAGAAATTATTACAAGCCAATAGACAAAAAAACAAATTTAGTAAAGCGTTGCGTTGCGGTACCCGGAGATTCTCTTGAAATTCGCGAAGGAGACGTTTATATTAATGGAAAACTAAGTATATTACCAGAAAGTGCTAGACTTCAATATAACTTTTTTGTTAATACACAAGGTACGAATATGGACCAGAATTCCCTAGTGCACATGTATGGTGCTAGAGATGGATTAAAAGATGCAAATGGTAATTTTGTCTTTACTAATTCCGGAGAATATGTATTGACGTTAACGGATAAGGAAGCAAACAGGATAGCACAAAATCCAGTTGTTAAAAGTGTAAAAAAGATTATACAGCCAAAAGGTGAAGATGGAGATGTTTTCCCTCAAATACGATCATTAGGGTGGAACATAGACAATTTTGGACCTATATACATTCCAAAAAAAGACAAAACAATTAAATTAGACAAAAATACGCTACCATTTTATAAAAGAATCATACAGGAATACGAAAAAAACACTTTACAGGTTAATGGCGACAAAATTATCATAAACGGTCAACAAGTAACATCCTATACATTTAAGCAAGATTATTACTGGATGATGGGAGACAATCGGCAAAACTCTCTAGATGCAAGATTTTGGGGATATGTTCCATTCGATCACATAGTTGGCAAGCCAGTATTCATTTGGTTTAGTTGGGATAAAGATGGCAAAGGCCTTCAAAAAGTTCGGTGGAATCGGGTATTCTCTTTCGTAAATGAAAATGGAGAACCTAAATCGTATTTAATTCATTTTTTAATTGCCCTTGCAGCTTTTTTTGTTGGAGATTACTTTTGGAAAAAAAGAAAAGCTACTAAAGATATTTAACTTACAAGTTAAAGGTTTAACATAATAAAAAATGCATTAGATTTTAAGCCTTAAGAATTAAAAAAATGAATATTCTATTACATCCTTCCTATTTTCCATCGATTAGTCATTTTGTTGCTGTGGCTCAATCGAGTAAGGTTACATTTGAAATGGAAGATAATTTTCAGAAACAAACTAATAGAAACCGAACTTACATTTATAGCCCGAATGGACTTCAATTACTAAATATTCCTATAAAACATTCGGCTTTAGGACATCAAAAAACAAAAGAAATTAAAATTGAATCAGACTTTGACTGGCAGAAGCAGCATTTTAAATCACTCGAAGCTGCTTATAGAAGTTCGCCTTTTTTTGAATTTTTTGAAGATGACTTAATGCCCATTTTTCAAAAAAAATATACCTTTTTGATGGATCTCAATTTTGAAGCTTTTGAAATTGTTTGCAGATGTTTACGCATGAAAATTGAATTTGATACAACTACTGAATACTTTCACCAAATAGATCCTGCAGTGTTTACCGACTTTAGATATTTAATAAACGGAAAAAAAGATACTGCTATTTTCGAAAACTACACCCAAGTTTTTGATGATAAGCATGGTTTTTTGAACAATCTAAGTGTTCTCGACTTATTATTCAACGAAGGGAAATTTGCCATGGATTACTTAAAAAATCAGACGTTGTAATTTCATTGCTTTCAATTTTTATTCCAACGTCAACTTTGCCATTATAGGAAAATGATCGGAGTTTTGAAAATTAGAGAAACTTTCAAATTCTTTAACCTCCATGGTTTCATCGGCAAAAATATAGTCAATTCTGGCTGGATAATACCTAAATTTATAGGTAGCGCCAAAACCCTCACCTGCTTCTTCAAAACTATCTTTTAGCGTTCCTTTTATATTTCGATACACATATGAAAAAGCGCTATTATTCATATCTCCACATATTATTATTGGATATTTGCAGTTCACTTCGTGCTCCTTAAAAATAAGCGCTTGTTCCTGCTGTTGCTTGAAAGCCTTACTAATACGGATAAAAAGCGACCTCGATTTCTTTTGATCTATAACATCAATATTTTCTGAAATTTCATTTACATCGGGTGATATTTTTATAGACTGCAAGTGCATATTGTAAACTCTAATGATATCTTTGCCTTTTTTAATATCAACAAATATGACATTGTTATTAGATTTAGGAAAAACAATATTTCCTTGATCAATTATAGGGAATTTAGAAAAGATGGCTTGACCTGTTTTAATCTTATCTCCTTCCATAAAAACATATTTGTAAGGATATATTTTTAAATCAATATTAGCCGAATTTGAAAACTCCTGGATACAAAGTATATCAGGATTCTGTTCGTTTATAAATGCTAAAACAACATTGGGAATATCATCTCTATCAATCCATTTAAAAACGTTAAACAATCGTACGTTATAACTCATTACCGTAAAGTCCTTATCGCTTTTTTGATATTCTTTAGCTGAGAACTTGTAAAACTTGTTGAAAAAAGTAATTCCGATCAAGAGAACTAAACCCGATAAAATCATTCGTTTCTTGAACTGAATACCCCAATACAGGAAGAACAGCCCATTTACTAAAAAAAATAGGGGCATAAACAACGTAAAGACAGATAAAAGAGGAAATATTTTTGGAGCCAAAAAAGGAAGTAAGTACGCAATGAATGTTAGTACAATAAGCACTAAATTCAAAAAAAACATCCCTTTGTTAAACCATGAAAGGTTCTTCATTTTTTATTTGGTTTTAAACTAGATGTTATAAAAGTTGACACTTTGAACTCTAATTATTCTATATAAAAATACGTTATTTTCCAGATTGAAACAAAAATTCTTTCTCTTCTTTATTCAAACTGTCATAACCCGATTGACTAATTTTATCTAAAATTTCATCAATTTGCTGCTGTGATTTGTCTTTTACAATTATTCTCGAAATTGGCTTCTCTGCAGGTTTTTTATAGTTTTTATGCACTTTTTTGAAAGGCGTTGCCGGCTTTCTAAATAAATTAGCAAAAAGATCCAAAACGGAACTCACTATTTTACTTAAATCGGTTCCGTTTTGAAGAAGTTTTATAAAAATAAACCCAAAGAAAGCACCTGCTAGATGTGAAATATGTCCGCCAGAATTTCCTAAACGAAATTGCATTAAATCCAAAATAATAATCACCGCAGTAACATGCCACAGTTTTACATTACCAATTAGTAATAGTCTTATATTCATTAATGGACTATACGTTGTTGTAGCAACAAGAACAGCCATGATAGCTGCCGATGCCCCAACAATTGCGCCACTGTATTGCAGTACATTAAATCCTATAGCAAAAACTAATCCTGAAAAAATAGCACTCAAAATATACAAACCTAAATACTGCTTAGGGGAGAAAAATGTTAAAAATAAAGAACTAGCAAAGTTCAAAATAATCATATTGAACAATAAATGAAAGAATCCGTCATGAAAAAAAGCATAGGTTAAAAAAGTCCAAGGTCTGAACACAAAAACGGATGCTTCAGAGGATAGCGCAATCCAATTTGGGAAATCAAAATTCCCGCCCTTAAACTGATAAAAAAACAATAGCGAGACCAAAAAACAACCTACATTCCAGTAGATCATTTTCATGACAATACCGCCTGCTTTATACTGCAATTTCAAATCGTCTAAAATATTCATACTTTTTTATTTCTATAATTTTACCAAATTCTGCTTTCTATACTAATTCCAACGCTTATTGTTGAAATCATTTTTCTTCCAAAACCAAACCATTAGAAAACCAACTGCCGCACCTCCAAGATGCGCAAAATGAGCAATACCGCTTGAACCTCCAAATAGAGATCCACCTGTAACACCTAAATATAAATCGACTAACAAGATTACTGGAACGAAATACTTTGCTTTGATAGGAATAGGAATGAACATCAACGCCAACTCTGCATTTGGAAACATAAATGCAAAAGCTACTAATAGTCCGTATATAGCTCCTGATGCTCCCACAACATTGCCCAAGTAAGCTCCCATAAAAGCCTGGAAATCCGAAGGCGTTAATACTTCTTGCCATCTGGTCTCATATTTTCCTTCACTCAATATTTTCAGAATTTCTAGTTTGTCGTAGCCTCCTGCAACTAAAGTATTTATACCATTTTCGAAAAAATAATAATTAACAAGTGTATGCAAAAGTGCCGCTCCCAAGCCACAAGAAATATAAAAGAACAAAAACTTTTTACCACCCCAAAAATGTTCTAAAGCAGACCCAAAGGAATACAAAGCAAACATATTAAAACCAATGTGCATAATATTTGGCAACGGTGCATGCATAAACATGTGCGTAAGAACTTGCCAGAAATGAAAATCAGGGCTTTCGAAAAAATACATTGAAAGTAATTTGTACGCAGGCTCTCCAACAATCATTGATCCAATATAAAACAACACATTAATTATTAATAATTGCTTTACTGTAGGTGTAATATTCATCATAATGCAAATTTTTTATCTAAATCTTCCACACGCATGGTGATGAAAGTGGGTTTTTGAAAAGGCGAAACATTTGGGTCTTTACAGGCAAAAAGTCCATTTACCAGGTTTTCTTGTTCTTTTTCGGTTAAATAGGTTCCTGTTTTTACTGCTAAACTTTTGGCCATTGACTTGGCAATCGTATCGTTCTGACTGAAACTACTCTCGGGGATTCCGTTATGCAAATCGCTCAATAACTGATCTAAAACAGCTACTACTTCGCTTTCTGATACATTTACAGGAATACCCGAAATGACAATGTGATCTGAATTCGATTCCTCAAAAACAAATCCTGTATTCATTAAAGAAAGCTGCAAATCTGCAATAAGCACCATCTCGCTAGCCGAATAAAACAAATTAATAGGAAACAATAATTGTTGACTCGAAGCCTTATGAACAGTCATATTTACCAAAAACTGCTCGTACAACACACGCTGATGCGCTCGGTGCTGATCTACAATTACCATTCCTGATTTTATTGGCGATACAATATATTTTTTATGAATTTGATACGTTTTTTGTACCGTTTGTTCAACGTCTTCATCATTAAACAAAGAAGAGGTTACTTCCTCTTTCTCGAAAATAAAATCGGTATTGCCTGAAACTATACTTGTATCGTGCTTCAAATCTACGTACAAACTTTCCCAATTGGCAGTTGGTTCTGTTTTTTTATAATTAGGAAAAACTTTAGTAGCTTTTTCTGCAGAAAAAGGATTGTAATTACCATCTATTTGAATAGTTGGCACTTCACTTTCCCTGTTTTTATAATGATAAGGCGTATCTAAATTCGCATCTCTTTCAAAATCCAGAACAGGCGCTACATTAAACTGACCCAAACTGTGTTTGATAGAAGCTCTAAGAATGGCGTACAAAGCACTTTCATTATCAAACTTAATTTCGGTTTTGGTAGGATGTATGTTAATATCTATGGTGTGCGGCGGAACCGTTAAAAACAAGTAATAACTCGGTTGTGCTCCGTCTTTTAAGATTCCGTCGTAGGCCGCCATTACAGCATGATGCAAATAGCCGCTCTTGATAAAGCGATCATTGACAAAGAAAAACTGTTCACCCCTATTTTTCTTCGCAAATTCCGGTTTACAGACAAAACCCTGAATGTTCATCATCTCTGTGTCTTCAACTACAGGTACTAGTTTTTCATTGGTTTTACCCCCAAAGAAATTAACAATGCGTTGTCGCAAACTCGATGCTGGCAAATTATACATTTCGCTACCATTATGATAAAACGTAAAATGTATTTTTGGGTGTGCCAATGCTACGCGCTGAAATTCATCAATCACGTGGCGGTATTCTACCGTATCTGATTTTAAAAAATTACGACGGGCCGGTATATTAAAAAATAAATTTTTGACTGCAAAAGAAGTTCCTTTTGGCAAAACAGCCACATCCTGCGACATGAATTTGCTTCCTTCTATAATAATGTGCGTGCCCAGCTCTTCTTGCTCTTGCTTGGTTTTCATCTCCATGTGAGCAATCGCCGCGATAGACGCCAATGCTTCACCACGAAAACCTTTGGTATGTAGCGAAAACAAATCTTCGGCTTGGCGGATTTTGGATGTGGCGTGACGCTCGAAACACATTCGAGAATCCGTAACATTCATACCAGCACCATTATCAATTACTTGAACTAAGGATTTCCCAGCATCTTTAATGATTAACTTGATGTCTGTTGCTTTCGCATCAACTGCATTTTCCAACAATTCCTTCACTACCGAGGCAGGTCTCTGAACGACTTCACCCGCGGCAATTTGGTTGGCAACATGATCAGGAAGCAATTGAATTATACTCGACATCGAACGATTTTTGATTTAAGATTAATATCCCGATAGCTATCGGGATTGAATGCTGATTTTAAGATAAACATTAAAATCAAAGACAACAAATTTAAGGAATTTCTATTGGCTTTTGGTAGTTTCTAAAACATAAAAAAAGTATAAAAATTGCGCCACAGATGACACGGATTGAGCGGATTATCGCAGATTAAAATTACACCAAACAAACTAGTTTAAAAATTAACCACAAATTGCACAAATTGTCGCTAATTAATCTGTGAGTATTTGTAGAATTTGCGGTTAAAAACTTTTTTAACATTGAAAGCAAAACCTATAAAAATAAATTGCTTTAAACTATTTTTAGAAATAGAAAAAACTCGTTTTTATCTCTTATATCTGTGCCATCTGCGTGCTATTTATAATTAGCAAGAAGTCATAAAAAAACCTATACTATTCATCGAACAGCATAGGTTTTATTTTATCGATCACAACCAATTCGTAATTTCTAATTGATAATTCGTAATTGATAATCCGTAATTGATTCTTTTTATTCTTCTATTTGCAATGGTGCATTGTCAATTTGCAAAGCGCCCGAAGTCAATAAATGATTATTGTCTATTTGGTGCGATAAAGAAGCCTGTTGCCGAATATAAGCCATTTTTATAGCTGCAATTGCCGCTTCAGTTCCTTTGTTTCCGTGAATTCCACCACTTCTATCAATTGATTGTTGAATGGTATCATCTGTTAATACACAAAAAATAACAGGAATATCCGTTTGAACATTCAGGTCTTTAATTCCTTGTGTAACGCCTTCGCATACAAAATCAAAATGCTTCGTTTGCCCTTGGATAACACATCCTATTGCGATTACAGCATCAACATTCTGAGTCTGCAACATTTTTTTTGAACCATAAATCAGCTCAAAACTTCCCGGAACATTCCATCGAATAATATGATGCGATGGAACTTCATTTTCTAACAAAGCCTTAACCGCTCCGTTATAAAGTCCTTCAGTAATTGAATCATTCCACTCTGAAACAACAATCCCAAAGCGAAAATCTTTCGCATTTGGGACTGTGTTTTTATTGTAATCAGACAAATTTTTATTTGCGGTAGCCATTTGATTTTATATATTAGATTTTAAATATTAGATTTCAGATATTAAAGATAGATTTTTCAAATCAAAAATCAACAATCTTAAATCAACAATTTTAAATCTTTTATTGTGACAACCCTATTAATCCATCAACTGATCTAGCTTCAGGAGAATTTTCAAAATTATCTTTTATATTGGTGAAGTATTTCAAAGCATCTTCTTTCTTTCCTAATGCTAAAGCTACTTTACCCGCTTTCATCAAGAAACGTGGTGTAGTAAAATCATTTTTATTAGCATCTACAGCTTTCAAATAAAAGTCTAATGCCTCTTGTGGCTGATTTTTTTGAGAGTAAGCATCTCCAATCGCCCCTTTTGCCAAAGCACTTAATATAATATCTTTTGAACTGAATTTTTTCAAATACGTAATCGCTTCATCATATTTACTAGTGTTCAAGTAAGCAACACCTGCATAATAATTAGCAAGATTCCCTGCGTCTGTTCCTGAATATTCATCAGCGATTTTTACAAATCCAAATTTACCTTCAGAACCGTTCAATGACAATTTATACAATGAGTCACTTGCAACACCACTCGTTGCTTTCTCAAAGTTAGATTGCGCAACAAACATTTCACTAGCAGCTTCTTCTTGTTTTGGAGAAGAAATAAATTTTTCGTATCCTAAATAACCTACCGCTAACAATGCAACAGCAGCAACAACTCCAATAATTATTTTCTGATTCTTAGCAACAAAATCCTCTGTTTTAGACGCTCCCGTGTCTAACGCCGAAAAAACCTCAGCAGTAGTACTGTCTTTTTCATCAATCATTACATTATCGACAGCATCGTCTTTTACCTCTTTTTCTTTTGGTGCTTTATATCCTCTTTTATTGTAAGTAGCCATTTAAAATTTAATTTAGTGAACGGCAAAAATAAAATTTTTATTCTAATGCACATACAAAAAATGAATTAAAATTAAATTTTTCAAAAATATTTCACATCCCTTATATTTATTGCAAAAACAGCAAGTAATATCCCAATAATTTGGGCGTGTCCCCATGGAGCAAAAGGGCCTATTTACACAACCGCATATACTGCCCTTTACTCCATGCGGTCAGGCTATCCACGCTACTTCGGTAGCCCGCTCCTATCCTTCACGCGGGCACTTCATCAACCTCTTTTTCAAACGAATAAGTTCACCATTCAAAACCAATAAAAAAAATTAACATAATTTTTAATCCGCAAACACTTCAATAGAATAAAAAAAAGAAGTAATTTTGTTTAATTAATTTAAATAAATGTTAAACAAAAAATATTTTGAAACCAATCATTGCAAAAATAGAAACAACGGTATTCAATGAAATTCAAATCGATAGAATTATCGAAATGGCGTGGGAAGACAGAACACCGTTTGACGCCATAAAATTTCAGTTCGGATTAGCAGAAGCTGATGTAAAAGCCCTGATGAAAAAGGAACTAAAATTTAGAAGTTACAAACTGTGGCGCGAACGGGTCGAAAATTGTAAAACCAAACATATTGCCAAACGAATGGAAGGAATTGACCGATTCAAATGCAATTTACAAAGAGCAATTTCGAACAATAAAATTTCTAAACGTTAACTAAAAAAATTCTCAAATCTTGAAAAAAGAAAGACCTGACAATATAGTATACACCCCCGAACAAGGATATAACGCGAATGTATTGCCGTACGCCACTAGCGTTGGCGCGCCAGCCATTCGAGTCGATGATGTAGTTTCTTGGAAAAGCCGCGGTATAACGACGGTTAACAAAGAATTCGAAAACAAGTTCAACGAACTGAAAGTACAGTACGAAAAATTGATGGAGGAATACGAATGGAACGAATTAGTCTATAACTCAAAATTTTCTTTCGAGCCTGTCATAGGTGAAGTCTACCATTTGTACCGCGGAGACAATGCTGTAGATTTCCTTTCCTTAATAGGTCCGAAGGAATGGAACAAAGAACACATTGGCACTTTTAAATTGAACAGTGACAAAAAATGGATTTTTTTGCAGTAAAGGAATCTATTTAAAAAAAACAGACTGCCTTCTGAAAGAAGCACAGAAATAATACAAAATAGTAGCCGAAGAGGCAATGAGGGTAAAGAAATTGTTTTTAATCTGTGAATCTGTGGCAAAAAAAAGCCGAAGCAGCGCTTTGAGAAATTAAACCTAAAGAGACTAAAAAAGCAATGAAAAATAAAGTAGACATCAACGCAGCGGAGCTCGAAAAATTAGACAAGCAAAAGCAAGTTCATCTCATAAATAGTTTGGGCGGATTCAAAAGCGTCGCTTTGGTTGGAACAGCTGATGAAAATGGCAACACTAATTTATCCATATTCAGCTCTTTTTTTCACATTGGCGCCAATCCACCATTGATTGGAATGATTTTTCGTCCGAGTCCTCCCGAGCGCGACAGCATGCGCAATATCCTTGATACCGGATTTTATACCATCAATCATATCAACGAATCCATTTATAAACAAGCACATCAAACATCGGCTCGATATGATGCCGCCATATCCGAATTTGATGCCACCGGTTTGACAGCTGAATATAAAAATAACTTTCTAGCACCTTTTGTGGCCGAAAGTAACGTTCAATTAGGCATTGCGTTCAGGGAAAAAATCGATATCCCAATCAATACTACTACTATGATTATTGGAGAGATTGTTCAAATTACTATTCCCGACGATTGTTTGCACGAAGATGGTTTTATCGATTTAGAAAAAGCCAATACCATCACCTGTTCCGGATTGGATAGTTATCATAAAACCGTGCAACTGGATCGATTAAGTTATGCAAAACCAAATAAAGAAATCACTTCAATACTTTAAAATTGCTTAAAAAACCCATAAATATTGTTTGGTTCAAGCGTGATTTACGTTTTACAGATCACGAACCTCTTTTTATGGCGCAACAAGAAAAAAGTCCCACACTCCTACTCTATTTCTTTGAACCTTCTGTCATGAATTATGAGGATGCTGGTACGCGGCATTGGCGATTTATCTACGAATCATTGCAGGAAATGCAAACAAAATTAAAACCGATTGCTGCCGAAATTTGTATTTTCCATAGCGAAGTACAAACTGTTTTTGAACAGCTATCGGAAGTCTATGATATTAAAACGGTGTTCTCACACCAAGAAATTGGTAACAAACTCACTTTCGATAGAGATCTTGCAATGCAATCCTTTTTTGACCAAAACACTATTCATTGGCAACAATCGCAAATGCATGGCGTCATTCGGAAACTAAAATCCAGAAGCGATTGGGACAAGCGTTGGGAAAACGTCATGCGCGCTACTCCTAAAATAATTGATTTAAATGCCTTTACCTTTGAGAATTTAGAGGCTTCTTTTTATCAAAAACTAAAAGGAGAAGAACTTCCTACTGCCATTACAACGCGGAATAAAAACTTTCAACAAGGTGGCGAATATTGGGCTTGGCGCTACTTGGATAGTTTTGCAAAAGAGCGACATGTTAATTACAGCAAACACATCTCTAAACCCAGTTTGAGCAGAAAAGGCTGCAGTAGATTATCACCCTATTTAACGTACGGAAACATTAGTATGCGGATGATTTACCAATATACGAATCAGTTTTACGAAGGTTCTAAAAACAAAAGAGCGATGCTGAATTTTGTTTCTCGCTTGCATTGGCATTGCCATTTTATTCAAAAATTTGAAGACGAATGCCGTATGGAGTTTGAAAACGTAAATAAAGCCTACGACGCATTGGTAAAACCAAAAAATGAAGTGTATATAAAAGCGTGGCAAGAAGGCAAAACCGGTATTCCCATTGTAGATGCTTGCCTGCGCTGTGTGGTCGCAACGGGTTACCTCAACTTTAGAATGCGAGCGATGGTGGTTTCGTTTTTTACTTTCAATTTGTGGCAAGATTGGCGCGAGCTGCATTTTCTAGCCCGACAATTTCTAGATTACGAACCCGGAATTCATTACCCACAGCTACAAATGCAATCGGGAACTACGGGAATTAACACGATTCGAATTTACAGTCCAATAAAAAATTCTGAAGAACACGATCCTGACGGTGTTTTTATAAAACAATGGGTGCCCGAATTGGCGGAAGTCCCTGTAGCATTACTCCACGAACCTTGGAAATTAAATGCTATCGAACAACAATTTTACCACTGCGAAATAGGCAAAGACTATCCAGAACCGATCGTAAATATTGAGGAAACTCGAAAATACGCTAGTGATATTGTTTGGAGCTTCCGCAAACAAGACGATGTAAAGGAAGAAGGAAAACGGATTTTAAAAAAGCATAGCAATCCCAATAAACCAACAAATGAAAGGAGTAAAAAAGCAAAACCTACCCACTAAAACCTGTGTTGTTTGCAACCGACCTTTCGCTTGGCGCAAAAAATGGGAGAAAGTTTGGGACCAAGTAAAATACTGTAGTGATAAATGCAAAAGCAATAAATAAACTCGTTGGGTGAAATTAGTTTTTGAAGCTAATTTTTAGATCTAAAAATTAAATTTAAGTTTAGTATGTCATTTCGACAAAGGAGAAATCACATTTGCAACTCACGTGCTGCGATTTCTCCTTTGTCGAAATGACAAAAAAAGACACATTATCCAATTACACCCAACGGGTTAAACAACATAAATTATGAAAACTTCAATCGTTTGGTTTAAAACTGATTTGCGCATACAAGACAACGAAACACTGATTAAAGCAATTGCACAAAGCGAAACCATCGTTCCTGTGTACTGTTTTGATGATTCAAATTTTGGTACAACCGAATTTGGCTTTAAAAAAACAGGCAACTTTAGAGCCCAATTTTTACTCGAATCCCTTATTGATTTAGATGCAAATTTGCGAGCCATTGGTTCCGGACTATTGGTAGTGAACGGAAAACCAGAAGTCGAGATTCCCAAACTTGTTGAAAAATACAATGCGCAAAAAGTTTTTGCAAAAAGAGAAGTAGGTTTTCAAGAGCAACAAACCGAGGAATTGGTTCAGGAAGTCCTTTTTAAATTAAGATGCGAATTACAGACCGTTAGCACAAGTACGTTGTATCATGCCGAAGATTTGCCTTTTTCGATCAAAGACATACCCGATGTTTTTACCAATTTTAGAAAAAAAACGGAGAAAGACGCCGTGATTAGAAAAGGTTTTGCTGCTCCTATACAAATAAAATCACCCGAAATTCCACCAATACTAGTACCGACTTTAGAAGCATTGGGTTTAGCTCCTATTCGCGTTGATAAAAGAGCAGCAATACCGTTTAAAGGAGGAGAAACACAGGCAATACAACGCTTGAACCATTATTTTTTTGAAACCAAATCCATTTCGAATTATAAAGAAACTAGAAACGGACTGATTGGCGCAGACTACTCTTCAAAATTTTCGGCTTGGTTGGCCATGGGTTGTATTTCGCCACGGTTTATCTATCAAGAACT
Source organism: Flavobacteriales bacterium (assembly GCA_038241955.1). Lineage (GTDB taxonomy): Bacteria > Bacteroidota > Bacteroidia > Flavobacteriales > Flavobacteriaceae > Flavobacterium. The sequence continues at coordinate 16,388 of JBBSSR010000049.1, forward strand.
AAAAAAATACGAAGCCCTACACGGAGCAAATGAATCGACCTATTGGTTGGTTTTTGAGTTAATGTGGCGCGATTACTTTCGATTTATGATGAAAAAATACCACGCCAAATTTTTTCAACAAGCAGGCATTCAACAAAAAGGAATCGCGGTTACCAAACACAACACCAAACAACTTAATGATTGGATAAACGGCAAAACAGGCGTTGCTTTTATAGACGCCAACATGATCGAACTCAAACAAACCGGTTTTATGAGTAATCGCGGTCGCCAAAACGTGGCGAGCTATTTGTGCAACGACTTACAATTAGATTGGCGTTATGGCGCTAGTTATTTTGAACAACAACTCATTGATTATGATGTCTGTAGCAATTGGGGAAATTGGGCCTATCTCGCAGGTGTAGGAAACGATCCTAGAGGAAATCGTTATTTTAACATCGAAAAACAAGCCACCGATTATGACAAAAACAGGGAATACCGAAATTTGTGGTTGAAACAAAAATAATTAGGGCGTGCCCTCGTTAAGCAAAGGGGCTTACTTAGTACAGCGCTCATAAAGCCCCTTTACTCAACAAGGTCAGGCTATTAGTGCTACTGCGGTAGCTTACTTCTATCCTTCACGCGAGCACACGAACCCGATAAAAAAAACCGGTAACACCACAACTTTCTTTTTATTGAGCCAAAAAGTACAAAACCAGTACAGCCAATACTTTCCTGCTTCCCACAGATTGTACCAATTACTTTTTTTTTAATTCGATAGTAGTAATCGGTATACATAATTTTTTATTCTCTTGTCAAAAAAAGGTAAGGGCTGTAGGGACCCTTCAGGTCAATCACGTAGTCTTTTTTTTATTATTTTTTAACTGCATTGAAAATAAGCAGGAAAAAAATTATAAAATAAAGTAAGAATAGTCTAGTTTTGTTTTCTAATCATTTATTAAACAAACCATTAAAAAACCAATTTATGTCAAATTTACTTAACGATCGTGTGAACATCACAGCAACAGCTGCACAGGTAACGGCAGTCAAAACTGCCTTTCAAACTATTTTAACCAATCTTCCTTTCTTGGTGGGTTTAACCACCGATGAGCGAAAATCATTAACCACTATTGATGTTACCAACAAAGCCTTTACCGAAGATGCCATCAATGCAGGTGTAAACAATGCTACAATTGTTCCTTCCTACATTTCGGTCGCTAATATGAAGAATGATTTAACCCTTTTTTCCCAATTAGACGAACTATCAGGACTAGCAACACAGCTTTGTGAGCGCATCGAGGACACCAAAATGCTTGCAGGAAGCGAAGCCTATGCAGCAGCACTTGCTTTGTATAAAACCTTTGGCGCTGCTGCCGATGCGGGAATACCGGGTGCAGACAGCATTGTAGACCAACTCAAAAAACGTTTTGCCACAAGTAGTGGCAGTGCCGTTACAACACCGCCAGTTGCACCAGCCATGCTATAATGCGATTTCGTAGCGCATTACTAACTGCCTCTTTACAAATGAAAGAGGCATTTTTTTGCTCAAAATTCAGTTAGAAATCCAGTCCATACAAAGCCTAATGTAGCAAAAACAGGTACTACGTCCTAATAACAGAGGTACTTCCTACCTCTAGTATTGGCACTTTGTACCAATAGTATAGGTACGACCAACCAATAACACAGGTACAAACAGCCAATAACATTGGTCATTACAGCCAATACAACAGGTAATTAGCACCAATAGAATTGGTGCTGACCCGTACTAGTAGTGGTACAAACCACCAATAGTATTGGTGGTAGGTACTCGTTTTAGGATAAAACAAGAGAAAGAACAAACAATAAAGACACGAACAATGACAGCCAATACTAATAAATACAAAAGCGACCTAGGAGAGCAGTATCCCTTGATTGGTAATTTTATACATTATTATATCATTCAGAATAAGGTCAAGAAAGCCGATGTGGCTCGGGCGCTAAATATACTCCCAACGGGATTGAATGATTATTACAAAAGGGATTCGTTACAGTTTGCCATTTTATGGAAGCTGAGTCTAGTGCTGAAACACAATTTTATAGCACAATTGGGCGAATACCTGCCCTATCGTTTTGAAACCCTACGCGAAAAAGCGCTAAAAGAAGAACTAGCACAGAAAGAGGCACTAATCCAGAAAATGGAAACGCAGCTCGAACTTTTTAGGGAAATGAACCGCAAATAAGTAATAGTTAAACAAATGGATTGCGTTATAATTAGGTATTAAATAAAGACAAAATAGAAAAGTTTTTAATTCTATATAAGAATATTTTAATATCTTCGAAAAATATATTACGCCATCGAATGGCGCCTATACACCCCGATTTGGGTGTATACACGCCATGGAATGGCGGGTATATACTAGTTGTGCGTAACTTTAAAAAAACAGAAACCGAAAAAATGACATTATGACAAATCAATTAATTTTATTTCCAAAATTGGAAGACGTATTTAACAATATAACAGAAAGACATTCTGAAATA
>JBBSSR010000050.1:0-17364 GCA_038241955.1 Flavobacteriales bacterium
GAAAGATTAACGATGTCTTGCGTTCTCGTAACATTGTTAACCACAGTGGTTAGATTATTATGTGATCTTGAATAAATTCCTTCACTAATATTAAGTTTACAAGGACTATCACTTGAGTCATAATCTCCGTCCGTAATAGTATTGTCAAGTTTTAAATAAATATAATCTTTTTCGCAACCGCTTTGGTTTTGTGGTGCATCAATTAATTGTTCTTTACCATTAAGAGTTGTTCCTATTTGACTTAAATTCCATTTTCCAGATAAAGGTGCTAGAGTTTCTCCTTCATTATCATCTTTACTACATGACGTTGCAAATAATCCGATGCTTAAAGCTAAGGCCCATACAATACTTCTATTTTTCATAATTTTATATCTTTAAAATGTTTGATACAAAAATAGCCGTGACCACTTGCTTTAGTCTTACAAAATTACCGTATATACTTATATAATTTTTCTAAAAATGTTTTTTCTTCGCCAAAATGCCTAATTCAAATAGAGATAACTTGGATGTTAAAGTGCAATAAAATCAGCTGTTTTAGGAAAAGTACGTAATGCATCAACGACAATTTCGGGAATAGGATTGGCTAGTTTGCGAAGTTTGGTATCCATCCAGGCGCCGTCAACGGTAACCACGGCACACAATATTTCGCCTTTGTAAAACTCATGACTTATAGACCAGCGCGACGCATCATCCTTCATTTTGGCCATTTTAGTTTGCATAATTATAGCGTCCGAAAGGCTAATTTCTTTTCTAAAAACACATTCTTCTCTAAATAATATAGGGCCAACATGTGCCGCGTGCATTGCGTTAAGTGTTAAACCTAACTCAGCCATGATTTCTACACGATGTTGGGCTCCAAAATCATAATAAGCACTGTGACGCAAGTGAAAATTGGGGTCTAAGTCAGACCAACGAAGAGAAAGTTGTTTGCTAAATGTAGCCATAATATTGTAGTTTTAATTTCCGTTTTATACACAAAGATAGAAATCAATTTTGCTCTCACAAAACCCAATTAATAAGTAATTTCATTTGGGCGTGCCTCCTTTGGGGAAATGGGCAATATACAAAGCGCATAATTGCCCCTTTCCCCAAAGCAGTCAGGCTGTCCGCTGTATCTTTTCTTTTTTTAAAGAAAAAAAAGAAAAGGATGCCGCTTCCATCCTTCACGCGAAAAACAAAAGTCAATTACAAAAGTCAACTTCAAAAATCAATAGTCCAAAGTCAAATGTAAAGAATCTCAACTCCCAACCCATAATTTAAATCACGCAACCCAAAACAAATTGTGAATATCTATTTCCAAAATTGTGATAATTATTTTCTTTAAAATCTATCTTTGACATCCTAAAAAAAAACAGAGATGAGCACAATTTGGTACGAATGCAAAGTAAAATATAGAAAAACAGATGAAACAGGTGGGCAAAAAGTGACAACAGAACCGTATCTCGTAGATGCAGTCTCTTATACTGAAGCCGAAAGTAGAATCAATGAAGAAATGTCAGCCTATATAAGTGAAGAGTTTAAAATCACAAACATAAAAGTGGCAAATTACGCCGAAATACATCCTTTTGAAAACGCAGATCGTTGGTTCAAATCAAAGGTTTCCTTAATGGCTTACGATGAAGAAAGCGGTAAAGAGCGCCGATCAAATATGTACTTGTTAATACAAGCTAACGATGTAAAAGAAGCTTTTGACAATACAACTCATGTCATGAGCACCACAATGGGCGAGTACTCAATCCCTGCGATTGCCGAATCTCCTATTATGGATGTTTTTCCTTATTTTAGCGGAGAAGAAGGGGAGACAGAACAATTAGAAAAGTTCAATGCGCTAAAAGCTTCAAAACAGGTAGTTGAGGAAGTAACAGATACTATGGAATTTGATCCTGAATATGTAGATGAAAATGATTAATTGCAACTAATTGATAGCAATGAAAAAGAGGGCTTCCTAGTCCTCTTTTTTTTGCTTTTTATGGTTTTTGCTCAAAAATATTTTTTAAAATTTCTTATTTTTTTCTAAACTGCAATGCATAAAATACGCTGATTTTCTTTAAATAAAGGCTCACCAAAATCATTTTATTTCTATTTTAATATTTCAAGTGCTTTTAGAATAACTGGATCACTGTCGTTTTCAATATCTTTTTTCGAATTCTTGATCTCAATTTGTACAGGAACTCCAACATCTTCAAATGGTGTTTTTTCTATCGAATAATAGATCTGATTGGAAAGTGTAAACGAAATCTTGTTCGATAAATCGGTTCCAAACATATCCGATAACATTCCCGAAGTGTTGGTACCAATAGTCCTTACATTTTTCTGTTTGTACAATGAAATTGTGAAATCTTCCGCTGAACTTGCTGTTTTGTCATTCGTCAGCAGTACAAGAGGATTTGAATAATGCACACCAACATTTGGCGTTATATAAACTGGTTCTAGTGGGGTACTGTTTTCATAACCGCCTTTTAGTCGGATGGCTTTATAATGAGTCATGACTTTCTCTAATGCAAATCTACTAGCCAATTGTTCTCCGCCATGACCACCGCCGTTCGCTCGAATATCGATTATTATTCCTTTTGTTTTTGAAAATGAATTTAGAATACTGTCGAATAAAGAAAGCATTAATTTGGTATCTTCAATTTCCTTTTTGTCGTCAAAAATACTTTCGAGCGTTCCAAAACAACGCGTTATTCTAATAAAACCAATAGTTCCATTTTGCGAAGCATAATACAGATTCTCATTATTTACTATGGGTCCAATTCCTTTAACTTCTGCAAAACCGTTCCTTTCTAATGTTGTAAAACTTGTTTTCCATAATTGTTTTTCAATTCCTTTAAATTCTTCTTTGAATGCCGATGGCTTTTTAACTTTGTATAAAATTTGATCCTCTTTAGAGATTGTAATATGTCCATCTTTCAATGGTTCTACCATTTGACTCAATATTTCAACCAATTCCGCTTCTTTGGTTTTAGCCGTTACCTTTGGTCGGTACTTTGTGTAGGTTTCTTGCCAATCAACGCCTTTCAATTTAAAAAACGCATAATTGTCCTTAAAGGTTAACCAAAATTTTTCGAAATCTTTTTCAGGTCTACTTAGTTTCTTGGTTGTTTGACTTTGTAGGGTAAAGCAAGTGACAAGAAGGAAGAGTAAAATTAGATGGTTTTTTTTCATTTTAATTCAATTTTAGTATTTCAGTATTTTTTTTGTAAAGATCATATTATCTCTTTCCTATATTATTTTACGTATTGTATTTATTTTTTTAGCAACCAGTAAACCATTTCACTGTCGTTTTTTATTGCTGTAAAGGTCAATTTTTTCAATAAATTCATCGAAGCAACGTTGTCTACCAAGCAATTTGCCGTTATTTCTTTTACAATTTCTTGAGAAAGCGCCCAATCTACAAGTGCTGTTGCTGCTTCTTGTGCATACCCTTTATGTCGTTCTTCGTATATAATACCATATCCTAAGTCAATGCTTCCTAGTTTGCTGTTAAATCCTTTAAAACCTGCATCGCCAATTATTTCCATTGTGTCTTTTTTTACTATCATCCAGGATTCAAATCCTGTGGGAGATTTAACTTTAGATAGATTACTAATTACTTTGGGTAAAGTTTCTATGACATCATTATCAGGCCAACTCTTTCCTTTTCGGAGATTCATTTTATCCAAAATGCTGAAATCTCCTTTCATAACATGCTCGCAAAATTGAATTGTAAAAGGAATTAGAAGTAACCTTTCGGTCTTTAGTTTGTTTATCTGTAGTGTTTGCGCTTTCAATTGTATTATTATTTGTTAAGTAACGCTTAATGTTGTGTACCGTATTTTATAAGTATTTTTTTGTACTTACTAAATTATACTCTTGATCATCGCGAAAAATGCTGATGAAAGATCCAATATGAGCTGCTCCATAAATCAATACTATTCGTTTTGATTTCGTTTTTAGTTGCGTCGTCACAATGTTAGAATATATTTTATAATCCCTATTTTTAAATATAGAAGTAAGTTCTGCACCAATATATTTCTTATTTATAAAAGCAGTATCAACCATCGCATCTGGATTCTTAAAAGTACCATTTGTAATTCTTGATGGCGTAATGTATCGTAAATGATATATTTTGTTGTAGGTATCTGGTTGGTTTATAAAGGTGAGATAGTCTTTAAATGATATGTTCTTAGCTGCTAATGCGTTCACTTTTTCTATTACAATTTCTCTTAGTGCGACTCCTTCTTCTTTGTAAAGAGCAATGTTATCACCATTATCCAAAATACTTTGCGAAGTGCCTCCAGGAGCGTTCACACAATATATCTTAGCAAGTTTTAGTTCCTTTGCCATTCTAAAAGCCAGTTGATATACTTCGCTTCGGCCGTCTTCGATGCTTTCTAATTTTATTTTATCATTCAAGTATAGCGTGTATAGACTGTCAATTTCTTGCTGTTTCTCTGGTAAAACTTCGACCATTATTACATCTGGCTTGTAGGCAAGTACAGATTTTGTAAAGGAATTAATGGAACTTTGATTATCAGCAAGCAAAACATCTGTATTTGGTTTGTCTTTTTTATACAATTGTGTTAAATGATCTGAACCCAGTAGCATAAGATCCGTTTTCTGACTAAATCCTATAGAAGTACAGATGATTGTAAAGAGTAACGTAAAAAAACCATTTCGCATTTTTGTAGTATTTTTAATTAATTTGCATTTATTGACTATTGGATACCGAATTTTGTAATTTGTTACATTTTTAGTAAAAAATATTTAAATTGTTTTGCAAGATTTTAAAGAATTACAGAATGATTTTTCTATTTTCGCTTACTTCGTGTTTTTTGATTAATAGTCTAAATAGTAAAAATTCTATTGATATGTAAAAAAGATAAATAAAAGGGAAAGCAGCAACGGTATACATTACGCTGATGAAAGAAGCAACACATTCTGAAACTGAATTGTAATTTTGAATGTCTAGTATGAAACTGCTAATAAAATAAAGCACACCAGCTAATGGTATTCCTAAAAATGCTAGTAGTGATAAAAAATAGTTCCCTCTAATTTTTGCATTAAAATTCAAAAAAATCATCAAAGAAGCAACAAGCATCACAGCAGCGTAAATTAAGCTAAAACCTATGTTTAAGAAAATATAAAGAAAATATAGTATTTTTTCAAACCAATTTTGAGCAGAGGGAACTGCCTGTAAGAAAACAATTCTATACATAATAAATAAAACAATAATTGATAGTAAATTAAACACCCAAAATTTCAGTATTAATTTTTTCATTGTTGGTAAGTTGTACTATTTTAAATTATTTTTTTTATAAATTACGATTTGTATTTTACCCTGCTTTTTGATTTTCGTTCTTCTTGTTTTTAGAAGTATAGTTTAATGATGTCTGTTGTGGTTGAAATTTTAAAACAAATTATTTTTAGACCAAAAGAAGATATTGAATGACACATTACTTCTACTACAAACTTAATCTCGCCCCGCATCCATGATATGAGTTCGTTCTAGTCCTGTGAGAATTTGTATTATTTCGTTTTTATTACATCTAAAATTTTACTGTGTAATAATTTCTCATCAAGCGGTTTTGAAATGTAGTCGTTCATGCCGATGGACTTGCATTTTTCCATATCAACGGTGGTAACATCAGCAGTTAGTGCAATGATTGGAGTTTGTAAATTCATTTTTGTGCGTATATGTTCGGTGGCTTGAAATCCATTAATCACGGGCATTTGCAAATCCATTAGGATAATATCGTAATAATTAGTCTCTAGTTTTTCAATAGCTATTTTTCCGTTGTCAGCGATATCACATTCAAATTTGAAATCATCCAATATCGTTTTTATCAATAATTGGTTGAGTTTAACATCTTCAACCACCAATACTTTTATTGGTTTTATTTCAGCTTCATATTCTCTTTCATCATTTTCAAATGCTAATTCCACATTCGTTTTTTCAAAAGCTAAGGTAAAACTAAAAGTTGAACCTTCATCCATTTTGCTTTTTACTGAAATAGTTCCGCCTTGCTTTTCAACTAATTGCTTAACAATGGCAAGTCCTAAACCTGTGCCTCCGTATAAATTGGAATTGATATTGTGTGCTTGTTCAAAATTTTCAAAAATAGCCGCCATTTTATTTTGCGGAATACCGATTCCTGTATCTGCTACTTTAATTTCAAGTGTTACTTTTTCTTCGTCTTCTTTTAGTAAATTAACGCTTAAAGTGATTTTGCCCTTTGCAGTAAATTTTATTGCATTAGTTAAAAGATTGATTAGTATTTGATGTAAGCGAACCGAATCGCCAAGTACTATTTCAGGAATTCTGGAATCATACTGCTTTATTAATTCTAAATTATTTTCCTGAATTTTAGGTTCAAATAAATGAAGAATGGTAGTTATTGAGTGTGCTATTTTAAAGGGTGCGTTTAAAAATATCATTTTACCTGCATCTACTTTTGCTAAATCAAGTATATCGTTAATAAGAACGATTAAGGTATCTCCACTCGACTTTACAGCTTGTACATATTCTTTCTGTTTTTCCGATAAATCGGTTTTCATTAATACTTTTGTAAAGCCAATAATGGCATTCATTGGAGTACGTATTTCATGACTCATATTTGATAAAAACTGTTGCTTAGACATCACGGCATCTTCTGCTATTTTTGTTGCGGCTTCAGCTTTGGTTTTTGCTCTATCGGCAACTTGTCTTGCATCTTCAGCCAATGCTGCACTTTCTTCAATTAGTTTGCGTGCGGTTAATTGCTCAGTAACATCATATCCAAAATTAATAACCCCAATAATTTTATTATCTTCGTCATAAATGGGTTGCATGGTCATATTATAGTATCGTTGTTGAGGTTCTGATTGGTCAGATTTTGCAACAAAAACAGGAATTTCGGTATTTGTGAAAATTTCACCAGTAATATAAACATTATCTAAAATTTTATCTATCCCTTGACCAATTAATTCTGGTAGCGCTTCTATCAGAGGTTTACCAATTAAATCACGCTTGTCAAATAAATTTTGATAGGATGGATTGACCAAGTCATAAATATGTTTTGGCCCTTTAAATGTACAAATTACAGCTGGCGCATTCATATAAATGTTTTCAATTATAAGTCTATTAGCCTCTATTCTTTTACGAGCATTTACGGCTTCGGTTATTTCGGTGCTAATAAACATAATACCATAAATATTATTATCCAAATCACGCAGTGGTTGATAAACTGTATTAAAATAGGCTTGATTAGGTTTTCCAGGTCGTACAATTTCAATTTTTAGTTCGGTGTTTATATAAGTTTCTCCAGAAATATATATTGATTGTAGTATATCTTTTAATCCATCGGCAAGTTCAGGCGAAATTTCAAAAAGCGGTTTATTAATAATGTCTTCATAAGGTTTTCCTAAGCTTTCTATGGCTAATTGATTTGCTGTTTCGATCACAAACGATGGCCCTCTATAGGTCATTATAGATACTGGTGCTTGCAATATAAGATTGCTAAAACGCTTTTCACTTATTTCTATTTGTTTTTTTGCCAGCACCTGTTCAGTTACTTCGCTGGCGAGAACGGTAACGCCGGATATGCTATTATCCACATCACGGTAGGGCTGATACACAAAATTAAAATAAGTATCTACAGGTATTTCGTTGCGCACCAGCACAGCTTTGCTTTCAAATCCTTCAAAAGCAACTCCGGTAGTATATACATCATCAAGCAATTTTGGAAAAACCTGATCTCTTAATTCCGGTGCTCCCTCCAGCAAAGGTTAGTTTAGTACCGCATTTCCTTTACCGAGTCCAATAAGCATCTGTTCATTGGCAAAAGCCACTACCATATCAGGTCCTTTAAAGATGGCAATTTCCATCAGTGATTGCGAAAGTATATTACTAAAGCGCTTCTCACTTTATTCAATTTGTTTTCGAGCATTTACCTGTTCTGTTACATCATAAGCAAAAACCCAAATACCCTCTATTTCATCTTTATGATTTTTTAATGCCTGATACGTTAAATTGGCATAAAACTGTTGGTGATTTGCATTGCCCTTATCCAACATTACGACCATTTCTTTTGTAGTAAATGTTTCCCCTGATTTATATACAAAATCAAGCAACTCAATAAAACCTTGTCCTACTATTTCGGGAAGTGCTTCAATCGCAGTTTTACCTATAAGGTTATGGTTGCCAATAAACTCCATGAAAGTAGGGTTGGCAAATTCAAATACATGTTCAGGACCTTTGAGAATGGCAAACATGGCTGGTGCTTGTGTAAAAAAATCATGCAGCATCTTGCGCTGCTTTTCTGAACGCTTTTCACTTTCTTCAATTATTTTTCTAGCAATTACAGTTTCAGTAACTTCTGTTCCTATTACCATAATGCCGTAAATATTATTATTTAAATCACGCACTGGTTTATAAACTGTATTGAAATAAGCCGTGTCCGGTTTTCCTGCGCGTTTAAGTTGAACAGGCATTTCGTTGGAGATAAAAGGTACGCCAGTAGTATATACTTCGTAGAACATTTTTTTTATTTTGTCCTCCAGTTCTGGCTCACTATCAAAAAGAGATTTATTAATGACATCGTCATAAGTTTTCCCCCAAATTTCAAGTCCTATTTCATTAATTGTTTCTAAAATAAAAGATGGTCCTGTAAAGATGTTAATAAGCACAGGCACTTGCGAAATAAGGTTTTGGAATTTTGCTTCACTTGTATCTATATTTATGGAGTCAGTGAGCGTTGATTTGAATATAACCTTTTTTGAACTTTTCATTATATTTCTTTGAGGATTTATTTTTTCAATCCATGCTATTTCTTGGCTATTACATTTTTTTTTGTCAGTGTGTTCACCATTACACAAATCAAAGCTAGTCTTGTTTTATAACCTCTGCAAACGTCGTTTCGTTTGATAGGTTTGGGACTTACAAAGTAGTATATCTTCTGCCAAAACGAAGGTAGGATAAAAACCGTTACTCCGACTAAAATTCCTTCTGAGGTTTAAAAACGAAATGAAGAAGTAATCTCGCCAAACTTCTGTTAACTGTATTCTTTTTATTTTTTATACTTCTCTATTAAAATACTTTGCGCTACGCTGCGATTCTGTATTATATCTTTTGTGAAAATAATAAAATAGTTTTACAAATACTCAAAAAATTTTCATTTCTGAAACTCGATATCGTAGCCCTGATAGCAGTGGAAATACTTGTGAGCCATTGTTTGGCTCACAAGATTGGAACGTATAGCAGGAATTAGCTCCTGAATAATTACACTATTTGGTACTGTAGTATTTTTTTCTAAACCAAAAAGCAACATTTACTAAGGCGATTAAAGCGGGAACTTCGACCAAAGGACCGATTACGCCTGCAAAAGCTTGGCCACTATTAATGCCAAAAACGCCTATAGCGACTGCGATGGCCAACTCAAAATTGTTCCCTGTAGCGGTAAAAGCAATAGCAGTCGATTTAGAATAATCAGCGCCAAAGTATTTCCCAACGAAGAAACTCATGACAAACATAATGACAAAATATAGTACTAGAGGAAGCGCGATACGTAGTACATCCATAGGAATTTGAACGATTAGCTCTCCTTTAAGACTGAACATTAGTACAATGGTAAATAGTAACGCTATCAAAGTGATGGGGGAGATGAAAGGCACGTATTTGGTCTCGAACCATTTGGCTCCTTTGGTGGCAATTAAAGTATATCGGCTTACAATACCAAGCGCAAATGGAATTCCTAAATAGATACCGACACTCTCGGCAATTTGCCCGATGCTAATATTGATTTCAAAACCATGATATCCGAAGTAGGGAGGTAGAATAGTGATGAAAACATAGGCATAAACGCTATATAGCAATACTTGAAAGATACTGTTGAGCGCTATTAAACCCGCGGCGTATTCTCGGCTTCCATCAGCAAGATCGTTCCAGACTACGACCATAGCAATGCAACGTGCAAGTCCGATTAGGATAACGCCAATCATGTATTCGGGATAGCCGTTTAGGAATAATAAGGCAAGTGAGAACATTAAAATAGGGCCAACAATCCAGTTGAGAAATAGTGAAGCACCGAGTACTTTAGTGTTTTTAAAAACTTCACCCATTTGTTCGTACTTAACTTTAGCCAGCGGAGGATACATCATTAAAATTAGGCCAATGGCTAAAGGGATATTGGTTGTGCCACTTGAAAAGGAAGTGATGAATCCGCTGCTCGAAGGGATGAAATACCCGATGGAAACACCAATAGCCATAGCTAGGAATATCCAAAGGGTAAGGTTGCGGTCTAGAAAACCCAATTTTTTTCGTTCTACTGCGGGCGCACAATTACTTGCTGTCATATTGCATTTTGTTTCTATTCTTTAATCTCTTATTCTATTTGTCCTGGAGCAGCTTCGGATTTTTTCTAAATTTTAGGTTAGCAACATCCTCCACCTGGCGTACAAGTGTTGGTTTCAGTTCCTACTACTGTTAATTGTGGTTTTTGACTTTCTTGTGGAGGACAGCATTGGTCTAAAGCCAAACAAGCAGTTTGTTTGTTTAGTAGTAAAAAGGTTTCGCCATTATAGTCTAGATCATATTTCCCGATCGTAGTGTCTTGGTATTCTACCTCAATTTCAAGATCTTCTAGTTCCAAAACTTTTTCGGAAAGAGCGATAATATTTAGTAATTTTTGAGCTTTCAATCGGTGTTCAAAATCATTGGCATCCCACAATTGAAAATTCACAACCGACTCTTTTCGCACGACACCGCCACAATCAATGAAATTTTTGGTGATCAAGCCAATTTCAGATACGTGGAAATGTTCTGGAACATAGGAGCCATTTGGTAACTTAAAAATAACTCTTGTTACATTGCTTAAGTGTTTTTTAATTTCGGATAGTTTCATGAGTAGAAAGTTTAAGAGTTTAAAATGTTTAAAAGTTCAAATTTTTAAATTTTATTTTTAATAATCAGTGATTGATATTTTTTCTTAGCAGCAATTCTCCTTTTTTTTATCGAGATAGTTGTCAACTCCCTGAAAAAAACCTTTTATTTTTTCAAAGCCAGCTTCGTTGATACAATAGCAGATAGCGTTTCCCTCGATATTTCCTTTTATTAAACCTGCATTTTTTAATTCTTTAAGGTGCTGGGAAATAGTTGGCTGTGCTAGAGGTAGTTCATTTACAATATCTCCACAAATGCAAGTTTCAACCTTGATTAGGTATTCAATAATGGCAATGCGTGCTGGATGTCCTAATGCTTTTGCTAATATTGCTAGTTCATTTTGTGTATTTGAGAAGTGTTCTGTTTTTGTAATACCCATTGCAATATTTTTATATTGCAATATTACGATATGATTTTTTAATATGCCCCTTTTGTTTACTTTATTGTAAATTATCGGACGATGTATTGAATAGAGTTTTATAACTGAACAGTAAATGGAAAATATTTTTGCTTGCATCTCCTCTAGAAAAATTAATAGTTCTATATTTGAAGTTAATAATAAAATTAATTATATGAAAAAAATTGTTTTTGCACTATTGTTTGCGTCCTCGATTATGTCTGCTCAAGACATGAAAGTTTTAAAAGGAGATTTTGGATTTCTAAAAGGTCAAAAAGAAATTAACGTAGAGTTTAATTATTCAGACTTGAAACTCATGAAGGAAAATTTAACTAATGATCAATACGTAGCAGAAAGATCGAAAGACTTAAATGAAAAATCGAAAGGTTCTGGAGAAACTTGGGAAAAGAAATGGTATGCAAGTCGTGATTTATCTTTTGAACCAAAATTTTTAGAATTGATGTCTATAATTTTTACTAAACAAAAAGTTGATGTTACCTATAAAAAAGATCTTCCAGAAGCAAAGTACACATTGATTGTAGAGGCAGTATGGATCTATCCAGGATATAATGTTGTTATGGTAAAAAAGGCAGCTAAAGTATCGACTATCTTAAGATTTGTGGAAACGGCAAACAAAAATAATGTTCTTCTTGAAATTAAAAGTGATGAAGCTCCTGGAGATATTTATGGTGGTTCTTTTAGCAATGAAGATCGTATAGCAGAGGGATATGCAAAAACTGGTAAATCACTGGCAACTATGTTGGTAAAAAAAGCATATAAATAATTTATAGTTATTGAGAACAATCCTTTTAATTTTTTTGGGATTGTTCTTAACATAATTTAATGTAGACTTTGATTATTAGTTCTATTTTTCTACTATTAAAAATGATAGGCAGAAGCTTTTATTAAAAAAATCCCTTAGAAACTTAATCTAACGGAAATCCCGATTTTTTATGTAAGCATTCCTCTAGTGTTCGAAAGGTATTTGAAAATCAAAATTCGATAAGAAAGTTTGCTTTTTAGTAAAATACCTAAAATTGCAATTAAAAGTAAACGATAAACCAATTGAAGAATGAATTATAGAGTTGGGAAAAAGGTAACCTAACAGCTTTTTACAGCAGTTATAAGGAATTCTTTAAATTTTTTACTGCAGTTACTTTATAAAGTATAACCGTAATTTGCAAATTTAAATAACTATTTAATTTGCAAATTACGGTTAAATTTTTACCCAAGATTTTCTACGATTGGTGTCTGAACAATAATTTTATGAACTTAAGTTCACTCATTATTTACTTTTTTCCATTTCGATTAAATGAGCCATATTTTTTACTAAGTTATCATGTTTCCTGACAAAAGGATTCTCTTCATTCCAAACATATCCTGCAAGCACAGCGCATATTTTTCGTTTCACTTCAGGATCCTCTGGTTGATGAAAAAATAAAGTTTGTAGATTTCCTGTATACCATTCTTTTACATAAGTTGTAAAAACAGCAATTCCCTTTTTCATATATCCCGTAAATTCTACTTCCCAGTCTACATTAATTCCTTGAGTTTCTTTTAAAAAAAGCTTTGCTGCAAGCATTCCTGATTCAGCTGCAAATGCTACACCCGATGAAAATACAGGATCTAAGAACTCTGAGCTATTCCCAGTAAGTGCAAAACCATCTCCGTACATTTTTTTTACAGATCGTGAATAGTTCTCTAATTTCACAGGTTCAAATATAAAATCAGTTCCGGCAAAACGTTTAACGTAATAGTCGGATAGTTTGATTGCATTTCTCAGTGCTTCTGCATTATCTTTATTTTCGGAAAGAGAGTTGATAAACGTAGTTGGTCCAACTATTCCTAAACTTGTATTACCATTAGAAAAAGGAATTACCCATAACCAAACTTGAGTTTCTAAAATGTCAAATGAAATCATTGTTCCTTCTTCTCCTTCAGGTCGATTTACATCGACAACATGCGCAAAAATAGACGAATGAGGATCTAATTTTGAGGGTGTGTCTAAATCTAAAAGTCTTGGTAAAACTCTTCCATAACCACTCGAGTCAATGATGAATTTGGCATGGATTTCTTTTAAATTTCCGTTTACATCTTTTACAACAGTAGTAGAATTTTTTCCTTCAAAAGAAACAGAGATTACTTCCGATTCGAATTCTAAATCTATTCCTTTCCTGATTACTTCCTGAGCCATAGTGTTATCAAAATCAGCTCTTGGTACTTGCCAAGTCCAATCCCATCCTTCACCAAATTTATCGCCAAAATCGAAAACGCAAACTTCTTCTCCACGAATGAAGCGGGCTCCCCATTTTTTTTCGAAATTCATTGCGTCTAGAGATTCGAATAATTCTGCTTCTGCAAAATGATCCATTACTCTAGGAATCAGACTTTCACCAACAACAATTCTAGGAAACCTAGTTTTTTCTACAACCTTTATTTTTACTCCGTTCTTATGAAGATAAGATGCTGATACGCATCCAGATGGTCCTGCTCCAATTATTAAAACATCTACGAATTCTTGTAACATTTTTTATGTATTGAAATTATTAGGAAAATAAATCGACTTGTATCACTTTTTTCAAATAATGCGATGCAAATTTAACGTTTTATTATGATCTACAAAACTCTTTTTTTACATTTAATAAGGGTATGGCTCATACCTATTATATCATGCATTTCATCAACAAAGAATCCTGCTTTTTCGATAACTTTTAATATATCTTCGGAGTGAAACATTTGACTGTTTCCATTGGCTACAGCCGTAAAATATAAAGAAGTAGCGTGAAGACTATAGGTAGAAGCCTGAAATTTTTGTAAATCCCAAAAAGTTTCCAAAATATAAAAACTAGCATCATCAGTCATAGATTCATAAGCTCTTCTAAACAGGCCGTATATTTGTTCTAATGAGAAACAGTCTATAAATTGACTCATCCATATAATATCATATCCTTTTGGAAATGGAATAGAATTGTCTAATAAATTGGTGTCAATAGCCGAAATTCGATCTTGAAAACCAGCCTCGGTAATATTTTTTCGTGCAACATTGGCTTGACCAGGCAAATCAAGAATAGTGATTTTTACAGTAGGATCAAATTTTGCGCATTGCATAGAGAATTTACCCGTATTACCACCTACGTCTAGAAATGATTTCGGGTTGTTTCTAAATAGTATTGGCATGATGTCAGGGAAAGTATAATCGGAGTAAAAGTGATCAAAATCAAACCAGCTTTTTTTAGCCTTTTCAGGTAATTCCGAAAGCCCTATATATACAGTATCCCAATCTCCAAGTTCCTTTAATCCTGCTGGTTTACCCTTTACTATCGCTTCTTCAAGGTGATTAATGGCTAGGTAGTTTACATCCTGTGTAAAATCCATATTGATATTAGTCATTTTGTCTCTTAGAATAAAATAACCTGTCTTTGTTAATAAAAACTCATTATCTCTCAAATATACCATTTCCAAACTTAATCCAGCTTCGAGTAACACCTTTACACCATATACAGATATGTTTACTGCTGCAGCAATAGTTTCAATAGTTGCTTTTTCATTATTGAATAAATAGTCTAATATGCCTAAATTTCGAAGCGATTTTGCCGCTTGGAACATAATTGGAGCAAAAGCAATTTTTTGAGCATCTAAATTTGCTTGAACTACACTTTTCTTATCTGAACCAAAATCTTTCATTCTTGTTATAATT
Source organism: Flavobacteriales bacterium (assembly GCA_038241955.1). Taxonomy (GTDB): domain Bacteria; phylum Bacteroidota; class Bacteroidia; order Flavobacteriales; family Flavobacteriaceae; genus Flavobacterium. Next base: position 14,992 of record JBBSSR010000050.1, read on the forward strand.
TATTTTTCTTTTTTTAAAGTAACTGTCCTTAAGTTGTTGATTATGTAGTTTTTGAAATAAAAAATAAATTCACAAACAAAAAAATGCCATGATTTACATTTATAAATCATATTGTACTACATTTGCGTCCGTCAAATTAACCACATTATATCCTAAATAAAAATTTATTTTTGCTTTATTTAGTTATAAATAATACTTGTAGAATGAACACAATTACCGAATATTTAAGTTTAAAAGAGTTTGAATCTGTTATCTTTAATAATGATAAAATAGAGATAAGTAAGACTGTTTTGGACCGAGTAAATGAAAGTTTTGATTTTTTAAAAAAATTCTCTGTAAATAAAGTTATTTATGGTGTTAATACCGGTTTTGGACCGATGGCTCAGTACCGTATTAAAGATGAAGATAGAATTCAATTGCAGTATAACTTAATAAGAAGTCATGCTTCAGGAACAGGAAAACCATTAAATCCAATTTGTGTTAAAGCCGCAATTTTAGCGAGACTAAATACGCTTTCTCTTGGTAATTCTGGTGTTCATCCTTCGCTAATTCATTTAATGAAGGAGTTAATAAATAAAGATATTACCCCCTTAATTTTTGAACACGGTGGAGTAGGAGCTAGTGGTGATTTGGTACAATTAGCACATTTAGCATTAGTTCTTATTGGTGAAGGAGAAGTTTTTTATAAAGGAGAACGCAGACCTACTGCCGATGTTTTTAAATTAGAAAACTTACAACCTATTCAAGTAGAGATTAGAGAAGGTTTGGCCTTAATGAATGGTACTTCTGTAATGACTGGAATTGGTGTTGTAAATGTGCATCATGCTAGTAAATTATTAGACTGGTCAATTAAATTTTCTTGTGCAATTAATGAAATTGTACAAGCGTATGACGATCATTATTCTGCCGAACTAAATAATACAAAACTTCACAAAGGACAACGTGAAGTTGCTGCTAAAATGCGTACTAATCTATCGGATAGTAGTTTAATTAGAAAAAGAGAAGACCATTTATATTCCGGTGAAAACACAGAAAATATTTTTAAAGAAAAAGTTCAGGAATATTATTCTTTGCGTTGTGTTCCTCAAATTTTAGGACCTGTTTTAGAAACTATTAATAATGTTGCGTCTATTTTAGAGGAAGAATTTAACTCTGCAAATGACAATCCTATTATCGATGTTAAAAACCAACAAGTGTATCACGGAGGTAATTTTCACGGGGATTATATTTCCTTGGAAATGGATAAACTTAAAATAGTAGTTACCAAATTAACGATGCTTGCTGAGCGTCAACTGAATTATTTATTGAATTCAAAAATTAACGAAATCCTTCCTCCGTTTGTAAACTTAGGAACATTAGGATTTAATTTTGGTATGCAAGGAGTTCAGTTTACAGCTACTTCAACAACTGCCGAAAATCAGATGTTGTCTAATCCTATGTACATTCACAGTATTCCAAACAATAATGACAACCAAGACATTGTGAGCATGGGAACCAATGCTGCCGTTATTACTGCAAAAGTGATCGAAAATTCTTTTGAGGTTTTGGCTATTGAATTAATAACGATTGTTCAGGCAATAGATTATTTGGAGCAAAATGATAAAATATCATCAGTAACTCGAAAAATTTACGATGATGTTCGTAAAATTATACCCGTATTCAAAGAAGATCAGGTAATGTATCCTTTTGTACAAAAAGTAAAAGATTATTTGATTAATAATTAGTAATTTGCTCTTTTATAAACCCTTAAAAAGTGTATAGCATGAAAAAGTTAGTGTTGTTTTTGTTAGTAATGGTTCAGTTCGTTAGTGCACAAGAGTTGGCTTTGGTTAGAAAAGACGGTAAGTTTGGATATATTTCTAAAACAGGCGATTTTGCAATTCAACCTAAATATGAGGTAGCAAAAAGTTTTTCCGATGGTTTAGCAGCTGTAAAAGACAACGGAAAATGGGGTTTTATAAATCAAAAAGGAGAGATGGTAGTTCCAGCTACCTTTGATGATGCAAAATATTTCAACAGTGGTATTTGTGTGGTTTCCAAAGATAAAAAATGGGTATATATTAATAAAAAAGGCGAAGTTCAAAAAGCACCTAATTCTGATAAAACGTATGATTTTGAAAATGGAGTTGCTTTTATTAAAGAAGGTGACAAAGTAGGTTTGATCAATGCTAAAATGGAAGTTGTTCTAAAACCAAAATATGATCTTATAAAATCTTTTGACAATGGTTTTGCTAGAGTAAAAAATAACGAACGTTGGGGAATTATTGATGTTACAGGTAAGGTTGTTGTCGAAGTAATATATGATGAGGTAGGTAATTATTTTAAAAATACAACTTGGGCAAAAAACGGAAAAAGTTTTGGTCTTGTTATCGC
>JBBSSR010000051.1:0-17305 GCA_038241955.1 Flavobacteriales bacterium
AGATTGGCACAAAGGAGTTATCGGAATTGTGGCGTCTAGACTTATAGAAACGTATTATCGACCCACATTGGTTTTTACAAAAAGTGGCGATAAATATGCTGCTTCAGCACGATCTGTAAAAGGATTTGACGTATACAATGCGCTAGAATCGTGTTCTGAACATTTGGAACAATTTGGAGGTCATATGTATGCCGCAGGTATGACATTGGCAGCCGAAAACTATCAAAATTTTAAAAATGCTTTTGAAAAAATAGTGCAGGAAACCATACTACCCGAGCAATTGGTTCCTGAAATTACTATTGATGCCGAAATTAATTTTGAAGACATCTCTCCCAAATTAATGCGGATTCTAAAACAATTTGAACCTTTTGGTCCTTTAAACATGACTCCCATTTTTTTGTCTAAAAAAGTAAAAGATACTGGTTATGCCAAAACGTTAGGATCAGAAGAGGAGCATTTAAAGCTATTTGTAAAACAAAATAACTCCGAAGGCTTTACAGCAATTGGCTTTGGCTTAGGAAATAAAAAAGGTACAACGTTAAATCAAAAAGAATTTGAAGCCGTTTATTGCATTGATGAAAATGAGTGGAATGATAAAGTGAGCATTCAATTACGACTAAAAGACATTAAATAATTAGAATATGAAAACAAAAAATGACCCATACGCAGCCTTGAGATTTAAAGAATTCAACACCTTTTTATTGATTCGTTTTGCGATGGTTTTTGCGTGGTCGATGCAATTTATTATTATTGAATGGGAAGTGTATCGTATCACAAAAAGCGCATTATCTCTAGGAATTATCGGTCTGATGGAAATTATCCCAGCCGTGGCAATGGCTTTATTTGCTGGACATATTGTAGATCAGAATGAGAAAAAAGGGCTTTTACTAAAATGTATCTTAGGATTTTCTGTAATCAGTCTTGGGTTATTTTTAGTCACTTGGCCAGTCGTTTCTGAGGATTTATCAACAAGAACATCCTTATACATTATATACTTTTTAGTCTTTTTGGGCGGTATTGTTCGTTCTTTTTTAGGACCTACAATATTTTCTCTCTTAGCATTAATCGTTCCCAAAAAAGCCTATTCGAATGCTGCCACTTGGAGTAGCTCTGTTTGGCAAGTTGGCGCTGTTGTAGGACCTGCAATAGCAGGTTTTTCTGTACATTTAATAGGTGTGCATTGGTCTATGTGTATAGTGTTTGCCTGTTCCATATTTGCCTTTTTATTTTTAACTCAAATCGAAAAAAAACCAATTTTGAATCCAAAAATTGGCGAACCTGTTATGGAAAGTCTGAAAGAAGGAGTGAAATTTGTTTACAATAATAAAACGATTCTAAGTGCTCTAACGCTAGACATGGCTGCCGTTTTGTTTGGCGGAGCGGTTGCATTATTACCCATTTTTGCTCTCGACATTCTAAAAGTAGGGCCCGAAGGATTTGGATTTTTAAGAGCTGCTCCAGCGGTTGGCTCTATTTTAACACTATTTTTTACGGCTTACGTTCCAGTCAATAAAAATGCCGGAATGAAACTTTTAATAGCCATCTTTTTGTTTGGAATTTCTATTATTGTTTTCGGTCTTTCTACCTCATTTTGGATTTCACTTATAGCGCTTTTCTTCAGTGGTATTGTCGATGGAATTTCGATGGTGATTCGCCAAACTATTCTGCAGCTAAAAACTCCAGATCACATGCGAGGACGCGTAGCATCTGTAAATTCAATATTTGTAGGATCTTCGAATGAGCTAGGTGCTTTTGAAAGTGGCTTGACTGCAAAACTAATGGGAACGGTAACAGCGGTAGTATTTGGCGGAAGCATGACGCTTATTATTGTACTTTTTACCGGAATCATTTCTCCTGAATTTAGAAAACTAGATTTACGAAAAGATTTAGAAGAGGTCGAAAGTAATTGAGAAATACAAACTGACTCTTTTTAGAACAGCCTCAGATTCACAGATCAAGAGCAAGTAAGGTTTGTGAATCTGTAGCTATAAAAATGCACTGAAAAAGAATAGTTCTATTTTTCGAATTTTTTAACCTCGAATGTTTCGCCATCAAAAACGCCGTAGGTAAAATAATTAATCCAATCGCCTAGATTTACGTATTCTGAATTTTCACCTACCGATTTAATCATAGGTAAATGACGATGGCCAAAAACGAAATAATTATAAGGTTTGGTTTCTAATTTTCGTTTGGCGTATAGTATAAGCCATTCGTTTTCATCACCTAGGAATTTAACATCTTCGGCACCTGAAATGAGTTTGTTTTTTACGGAAAGATACTGTGCGAGACCTACTCCTATATCGGGATGTAGCCATCGAAAAAGCCATTTAGCAAATGGATTCGCGAATACTTTTTTCATTCGTTTGTAACCCATATCTCCTGGCCCTTTTCCGTCGCCATGACCAATAAGAAAGGTTTTATTGCCAAAAGTAAATTCCTGATTGTCGTGGTATACTGGAATATTTAGTTCTGTCTCAAAATAATCGCTCATCCAGAGATCGTGATTGCCCACGAAAAAATAAATTGGGATTCCGCTGTCGCGAATTTCGGCTAGCTTGCCTAAAATTCGAACAAATCCTTTGGGAACTACCGTTTTATATTCAAACCAAAAATCAAATAAATCTCCCAAGAGAAAAATAGCTTCGGCATCTCCTTTTATTTCCTCGAGCCACGCTACAAACTTTTTCTCTCTAGGAAAACTGAGTTCTGGAGATGGTGCGCCAAAATGCTGATCGGAAGCGAAATATATTTTTTTATTATTTGATAATAGCATGAACTACGTGTAATTTATTGATTGTCGCTTGCGTACCACTCGGCGAATGAAGATTCTGTTTCTTGCAGTTTTAAAGAAAAAAGTCCGATGTTATTTGGTAATCTACTCTTAATTCTTTTTGAAAAATCGATAACCATATTTTCACTTGTAGGCTGGTAATCGACCAAAATGACGTGATGATCACGGCTCTTTAATTCCATTGCGAGCTCGATATGCGGTGTGGTTTCATTAAAAACAGTGGCATGATCGAACTGATCTACGATTTCCTCTTTCACAATTTTTTTTAGATCTGTAAAATCGATCACCATTCCAAATTTTGGATTGTTCCGATCGGTGATTGGTTTTCCAACTACAGTAACCGATAATTTATAGCTATGCCCGTGAACGTTTTTACATTTTCCGTCATAACCATATAATGCGTGACCGGTTTCGAAACTAAATTGTTTGGTGATTCTAATATTGCACATTGAAGATCTATTTTGGATGCAAATTTAATGAATTCTAATGAGAAACGATGATTTAAAAAAAGCTTTCCGTAGCCTGAAGTCCTAGCCCTGATAGAAGCAGTATCCTTTTTATAAATTGATTTTTTTTCAATTTATAAAAAGATACAAGCGGATAGCAGGAAATAGCTCCTAATAATTGATAAAATATTTCGATTACAATAAATATAATTGTTATTTTGTAGATTCTAATTTTAGCTTATTATGTTGAAAAACAATTTTAAATATATTTCTTTTTTACTGCTAATTCTTTGTTTGAGTTGTGCCAAAAGAGGCTCAATTACTGGTGGTCTGAAAGATACGATTGCACCTACTTTGAAATCTAGTTTTCCAGATAATTACAGTACTAACTTTAAGGGAAACAAAATTAAATTGACTTTTGATGAAAATATAAAGCTTAAGAACTTAAATAAGCAGTTGATTATTTCGCCGCCAATGAAGAACGAGCCTTCGATTTTGCCAACGAATGCAACAAAGATAGTAACCATTACACTAAAAGATACACTAGAACCGAACACGACGTACAGCATTAATTTTGGCCAAAGTATTGCCGATAATAATGAGGGAAATCCTTACAACCAATTTAAATATGTATTTTCGACGGGAGATTATATTGATTCCTTGGCACTTGGTGGAAGAGTAAAAGATGCTTATAATAAGGAAGTAGCATCGTTTGTATCGATTATGTTATATGAGGCAAATGAAAAATTTAATGATTCTACTATTTATAAAATTGCACCGCGCTATATAACCAACACATTAGACAGTTTAAAGACGTTTCAACTAGAAAATCTTAAGGCTGGAAATTATTATTTGGTGGCTATGAAGGATTATAACAGTAATAATAGGTTTAATCCGAAAACAGATTTGATTGGTTTTAACAAGCACATGGTAACGATACCAAACGATACGGTTTTTGAAGTGGAATTGTTTAAAGAAATACTGCCTTTAAAAGCTTTTAAACCAAGTCAAGCCTCGGGAAACAGGTTGCTTTTGGGTTATGAAGGGAATCCAAATCAGAATAACGAAAGACCAAAAATTACGCTGAAAAACAATGCCGAAATTGTGCCTACACTTGTTACAAAATTGTCTAAAAAAGATTCGCTGCAAATTTGGTTCAAGCCACTAAAAGTAGATTCTTTGTCACTTGAAATAGAAAAAGGCAAGTACAAGAAGAATTTTAACTTTAAAATTAAAAAGCAAAAAAACGATACGTTGGCTATTAAATCCGTACAAAGCGGTACACTGCATTTAAGAGATCGATTTGCGTTAGAATCTACTATTCCGTTGATCGCCTTTGACCAATCTAAGATGAAATTGATCAATAAAGATTCTGTCTCGGTAGCTTTTACTACTGAGTATGATGACTACAACCAACAAGTATTTGTGGATTTTAAAGTAGAAGAAGCTCAGAAATACAATTTAAAATTACTGCCTGGCGCTGTTACTGATTTTTTTGAAAGAACAAATGACAGTTTGACTTTCATCGTAAGTACAAGAAATCTTGCAGACTATGGAAATCTTACGGTAAATCTTCAAAATGCGAATCGTTTTCCTGTTATTGTACAGTTGATTAACCAAAAAGGAGATATAGTTGTTGCAAGTGAGTATACAGAAGAAAAAACGACGATCGATTTTAATCTTTTAGAACCAAGCGTCTACACTTTGAGGGCTATTTATGACGATAATAAAAACAAAGAATGGGATACTGGAAGTTATCTTGAAAAACGCCAAGCCGAGGAAGTAGTCTATCTTTCTAAAGGTGTTGATGTTCGAACAAACTGGGACGTAAATCAACCTTTTGACTTGAGCATTCCCTATACTCCTGAGCCAAAAAAGAAGAAAGAAAAAGAAAATAAGAAATCGAGTTCATTCTAATGTAAAAGAATCTTTATCATTTAAAAAATCTAATTTTTTTCGTGTTTCAAGAAGTCGCTTTTTATCTAATGTAATCAGGAATGTTTCGTCATTTTCTTGGGGTTCTAGTATATAATTTCCGAGGAAATCAACAGCTTGTGAATGTCCGTTGTACTCATATCCACTTGCATCTGTACCGTTCCTATTCACACCAATGGTGTAACTCATATTTTCTATAGCCCGAGCTTTGAGCAACGCATCCCAAGCATTGATTCGCGTTTTTGGCCAGCTTGCCACATATATAAGAAGATCGTAATTTTCTATATTTCGAGAAAAAACAGGGAAACGTAAATCATAACATATTAGTGGACAAATTTTCCAGCCTTTGTAGTCAATAATCAATTTATCTTTTCCTGCCGTATAGATTTTATCTTCTCCTGCGAGTGTAAAAAGATGTCGTTTGTCGTAAAATTGAATTTCGCCAGAAGGTAAAACAAACAGCAATCTGTTATAAAAATTATTATTTTCTTTGATTACTATACTTCCTGTTATGGCGGTATTTTTGGCTTTCGCCAAAGTTTGCATCCACAAAATCGTTTCGTCTTGCATCGTTTCAGCAATTGCTTCAGGATTCATTGTAAAACCTGTAGTAAACATTTCGGGGAGTACAATTAAATCAACACTTTCAGAAATCGCATTGATTTTTTGTTCGAAAGCATTTCGATTGAGTTTTGGGTTTTCCCAGATTAATGAGGATTGTAGGATTGCGACTTTCATTTTATAAAATTACAAAATTTAACCAAATTTAGACCTAAAAAAAACGTCCCGAAAATCGGGACGTTTTAATTTTGTCTTTTGGCTAAAGCCAAAAACTATTATTTCACGCTTGCAGACAAATATTCTCTATTCATTTGAGCAATATAACTTAAAGAAATTCCTTTTGGACATTCTACTTCACAAGCTCCAGTGTTGGTACAGTTACCAAAACCTTCTTCATCCATTTGATGCACCATATTTAAAACACGGTCTGTTGCTTCAATTTTACCTTGTGGTAGCAAAGCAAACTGAGATACTTTTGCAGCGACAAATAACATGGCTGAACCATTTTTACAAGTTGCTACACAAGCACCACATCCAATACAAGTTGCTGCGTCAAAAGAACGGTCAACATCATCTTTATTAATTGGAATCGTGTTTGCATCAGTCGTATTCCCTGAGGTATTTACTGATATAAATCCACCAGCATGTTGAATTCTATCAAATGAACTTCTGTCTACTACTAGATCTTTTACCACTGGGAAAGCAACAGAACGGAATGGCTCGATTGTAATAGTATCACCATCTTTAAACATACGCATATGCAATTGACAAGTAGCAATGCCGCGATCTGGACCGTGAGGTTCTCCATTGATAAATAATGAACACATACCGCAAATTCCTTCGCGACAATCGTGATCAAAAGCTACTGGTTCTCCACCAGCATTATTTTGTTCTTCATTGAATACATCCAGCATTTCGAGGAATGACATATCAGGTTCAATTCCGTCGATTTTATAGTCGACCATTTGACCTTTATCTTGGGCGTTTTTTTGACGCCATATTTTAAGTGTAAGTTTCATATCTTTTTACTTTCGACTAATTTCTATTTGTAATTTCTTTGAACAAGTTTAACCGTATCAAACACTAAGTTCTCTTTGTGTAAAACGGCATCACTAGGATTTCCTGTATATTCCCAAGCAGCTACGTAAGCGAAGTTTTCGTCATCACGTTTTGCTTCACCCTCTTCGGTTTGGTATTCTTCTCTAAAGTGTCCGCCACAAGATTCATTTCTGTGCAAAGCATCTTTAGCAAACAATTCTCCTAATTCCAAGAAATCGGCAACACGAGTTGCTTTTTCTAATTCTTGATTGAATCCCTTGTCTGTTCCAGGAACCCTAACATCACTGTAAAATTCTTGGCGCAAAGCAGCAATTTCTACAATCGCTTCATTTAAACCTTGAGCATTACGCGCCATACCCACTTTGTCCCACATGATTTTTCCTAATTTCTTATGGAAATAGTCAACAGAATGTGTTCCTTTATTGTTCATAAATTTCTCTATTTGATCTTTCACTCCATTTTCAGCAGCTTCAAATTCAGGAGAATCAGTTGGAATTGGCCCCATTTTAATATCTGGAGATAAATAATCGCCAATCGTGTAAGGCAATACAAAATATCCATCAGCCAAACCTTGCATCAATGCCGAAGCACCTAAACGATTTGCTCCGTGATCTGAAAAGTTAGATTCTCCAATAGAGAAACAACCTGGAATTGTAGTCATCAAGTTATAATCAACCCAAGTTCCACCCATTGTGTAGTGAACAGCTGGATAAATCATCATTGGATGTGAATAAGGATCCTCATCTACAATTTTATAATACATTTGGAATAAATTCCCGTATTTTCCTTTTACAACTTCAGTACCTAATTTGGTTATCAACGCTGCATCGTTCGCATCAAGACCTTTTACAAAAACTTGCTCTTTTCCGTAACGTTGAATGGCAGAAGCGAAATCTAAGTAAACTGCTTCACCTGTTTTGTTAACACCATAACCGGCATCACATCTTTCTTTAGCAGCGCGTGAAGCAACGTCACGAGGCACTAAATTTCCAAAAGCAGGATATCTTCTTTCTAAATAATAATCTCTTTCCGCTTCCGATAAATCTTTAGCTTTTTTCTTTCCTTCACGAATGGCTTTTACATCTTCCAATGATTTTGGAACCCAAATACGACCATCATTACGCAACGACTCAGACATCAAAGTCAATTTTGACTGGTGATCTCCTGAAACTGGAATACATGTAGGGTGAATTTGTGTGTAACAAGGATTTGCGAAATAAGCTCCTTTTTTATGAATTTTCCAAGCTGCAGTAGCGTTAGAACCCATTGCATTTGTTGATAAGAAAAATACGTTTCCATATCCTCCAGAAGCAATGACAACCGCATGAGCAGAATGTCTTTCAATGTCACCAGTAATTAAATTACGAGCGATAATTCCTCTTGCTTTTCCGTTAACGATAACCATATCTAGCATTTCATGACGATTGTGCATTTGGATTTTACCACGACCAATTTGACGGTTCATTGCTGAATAAGCTCCTAATAACAATTGTTGCCCGGTTTGTCCTTGTGCATAAAACGTACGAGAAACCAAAGCGCCACCAAAAGAACGATTGTCTAACAAGCCTCCATATTCTCTTGCCAACGGAACACCTTGCATGACACATTGGTCAATAATATTATTTGAAACTTCGGCCAAACGATAAACGTTGGCTTCACGAGAACGATAATCTCCACCTTTTACAGTATCATAAAACAATCTGTAAATTGAATCGCCGTCTCCTTTATAATTTTTTGCTGCGTTGATACCACCCTGAGCTGCAATAGAGTGCGCACGACGAGGTGAATCTTGAAAACAAAATGCTTTTACGTTGTATCCCAACTCGGCTAAAGTTGCCGCAGCAGAACCACCTGCAAGCCCAGTACCAACAACGATAATATCTAAATTACGTTTATTAGCAGGATTTACTAGGTTAATGTGGTCCTTATAATCTGTCCATTTGTCCGCTATTGCGCCATTTGGTACTTTTGAATCTAATGCCATTGTGATGTGATATTAATGATTGAAATGATGAAATAATGCAATAAAAATAAATCCTAAAGGAATTATTATTGCAAAAGCATGACCAAATGTTCGAGAACTAACAGAAACTCTTCTTGCTCCAATTGATTGGAATGAAGAACTGAATCCGTGCCACAAGTGCAAGGCCAACAATATAAATGATATACAATACAAACCGGTGCGAACAGGAGAAACAAATTTATGTTGTAACTCTGAAAAGTATCTCGTCGGTTCTAATGCATTTGCATCTACATATTTATAAGCAATTTCTGGAAACCAAAAATCATAAAAATGCAATCCTAAAAAAGCTAAAATAACTAATCCGGTATAAATCATGTTTCTTGATGGCCATGAAGTATTTGCTGCACCATTAAAACTAGCATAAGCTATAGGTCTAGCTGCACGATTTTGTACTTCTAAAACCATTCCCATGATAAAGTGAAAAACTACCCCAATAATTAAAATAGGTTGAATTAGATATTGTACCAATGGATTGTAACCCATGAAATGAGAAATTTCATTAAAGGTATCCGGACTAAATACGGACATAATATTGATGAAAAAATGCTGCGCCAGAAACAGCATTAAAAAAAGTCCTGAAAGCGCCATAGCTACTTTTTTAGCTATAGACGACTTCAACATTGTAGATCTTGCCATAATGATATAAATATTATATATTTTTAAAAAGTCCAACAAATTTATGTTAATTAGGAAAGAATTACAACCAATTATGCAATTTAACTACTCTATTTATAATCGTTTTAAAGTACTAAAAATCGTCTACTGAGCGGTCTAAACTAAGGTTAAAATACCTCGAAAATGCACCGTCATTTACATTATTTTGAGAGACCTTTTTACCATAAAAAATCAAATACCATAAGTAGTATACTATTCACATGCAATGTACTAGCATAAATTTACTTAATTATTCCGAAGCTTTTTATTAACTATACTTAGTCACATATTCCTGAACTGTAGTATCCGTTTTTTCATTTCTGATTTTCTGATTTAACTGAGTAGGCGGAGAAGCTCTCTCTAAACAATTTTTGACCGAGCAAGTTTCACAGGTTACACCGACGATTTGTTTTTGCATCGCATGTGCTTCAATAAATTTGAATTTTTTCTTAAGAGAAGGCGTTATCAATATTCCGACAGAAATACTTCTCAAACAACTTTTCTTGAAAGGGTCTGGAGTTGCCGATGAAAACACAAGATATTCGTTTTTACTATTTTCATATTGCGAGATCTGCGCATCAAAAAAATGCTCTTTTTTTTGTTTTAGAGACTCTACAATTGTTTTTATAGACACCCATCTTCTGCAATAATGCTCATTCATTTCGTTAGCATGAGGCTCTTGCTGATTGGTAATATGCAATTCCTTTTTTATTTGATACGTGTCACTTCCTATTTCGTGAGACAATCGAAGGAAGAAAAGATTCTTTATTTGAAAGTCTTTCGGCAAAATATTAGTTAAACGCTGGTAAAACGATTCTGGAGAAACCGTAAATTTATTCATTAGCTGAATCATCTCCTGAGGTTTTGGCTCCTCTTTTGATAAAAACGAGTTCAGTTCATCAATCAAAGTTTCTCTAGGAATTAGCAACGCTCCAGCAAAATAAGAAGCATAAAAATTATTAAGAACTTGATCAAAATTATCAAACTTTATCCAACTAAAAGTATACAACCTTTCTTTAATTTCTAGAAAATTATAGGCAATCTCTTTGGCTAAAATAAATGCTTTTTGAGAATCATCAACACCTACAGAAAGTAATAGTGTTTTGCTCTTTGGTACAAAAATACATCTCAAATCTCCCAATTCTTCCTGTTCAGAAAAAGCAATCTCCTGTATAGTATACCCATATTCTTCAATCAGTATAGCAGACAATTCTTCTATAGAAATATTAGTGGCATTCTTAATTTGGAAAGCCTTGCAAAACAGAAGGACTTTTTCCTCTAAATTTTCGAAGTAATTATTGTGCGCTTCTTGATAAGATCGCAAGGATGCCAAGAAAAAACTTTCTCTCGTTAAATTATAATGTTGCGCAATTTCTATAATTGTACTAATAAAAGCATTGACTTTGGCAGGTGCATTCGCAATAATATCAATAAGGTCATTCTCTTGAATGCCAAAAATATCCAAAGGAATCTCTTTTAAAATACCCGATTTTAAAATTTCTCCAATGGGCGCCAAATTATTATCCAATTTTAAAGACACCATTTGATCGTACGACACGTCTAATTTCTCTGCTAAAAGAATGATTTTATCCGTTTTCGGATATTTTTTTCCTTTTTCAATTTCATTAAGATACGATTTTGACAGCTCTGTTATTTTGGCTAAGCCAAATAATGATAAATCTTTATTTGTTCGAGCCTGCTTGAGTTTAAGCCCGAAAATTAACTTGATATATTCTTTTTCTACGTTCATAAAATCAAAGATAAACTAAAAAAGAAAAGAACTCGAAAAAAATATTTTTTACTTTTAGCGAACGTTCGCTTGTTTTATAAAAAACTTTTTGTAGTATTGCAAAAGAAAAACGTATTAACCATGAAAAACCAAACTGAAACCACAGAGAAAAGATTCCAAATTACTAATGGAATCACACAGCAGTATCCCGAAATTTTGACGGATGAAGCAATCGCATTCTTAACTGAATTGCATCAAAAATTTAATGACAGAAGACTTTCATTGCTAGAAGACCGTAAAAAACAACAGGCGTTATTTGATGCTGGAGCCTTACCTTGTTTCCCTCCCGAAACAAGAACTATTAGAGAAAGTAATTGGCTAGCAGCAACTACGCCAAGAGACTTATTAGACAGACGCGTTGAAATCACAGGTCCAGTCGACAGAAAAATGGTCATCAATGCTCTCAATTCTGGAGCAAAAACCTTTATGGCCGACTTTGAAGATAGTACTTCACCAACTTGGAGCAACTTAATGGAAGGACAGCAAAATCTGAAAGATGCGGTCAACAAAACCATAACGCTTGAAGACACCGTAAGAAATAAAAAATATGCTTTACATGAAAAAACAGCAGTTTTGATAGTACGCCCGCGAGGTTTACATCTAAACGAAAAAAATATTTTAATAGACGATCAGGAGACTTCTGGCTCATTATTCGATTTTGGATTGTACGCATTTCACAATCACGAACAACTATCCAAAAATGGAACTGCACCTTATTTCTACTTGCCTAAATTGGAGCATTACCTTGAAGCAAGATGGTGGAACGAAGTTTTCGAATTTACTCAGGAATATCTTGGCGAACAAAACGGAACTTTTAAAGCTACGGTGCTAATAGAAACAATTACAGCAAGTTTCCAATTGGACGAAATTATTTATGAATTAAGAGACCATATTGTAGGATTAAATTGTGGTCGTTGGGACTACATCTTTTCATTCATTAAAAAATTAAGAAGAAACAAAACGTATATCGTTCCAAACCGTGACCAAGTAACAATGACAAGCCCTTTTATGAGTGCTTATTCTCAATTGGTTATTCAAAGATGCCACAAACGAAATATTCATGCTATTGGTGGAATGGCTGCTCAAATTCCAATCAAGAATGATGAGGAAGCGAATAATATCGCCTTTGACAAAGTAGTAACTGATAAACGCAGAGAGGTACAAAACGGACACGATGGTACCTGGGTGGCACATCCTGATTTGGTTCCCTTAGCACAATCAGTTTTTGACAAATACATGCCCGCTCAAAATCAGATTGATGTTAAAAGAGACGACGTAAATGTAGTCGAAGAAGATTTACTAGCCGTTCCCAAAGGAACCATTACAGAGCAAGGTGTTCGAAAAAATATTAGTATTTCAGTACTCTATATCGCCTCCTGGCTTAACGGACAAGGTGCCGCAGCATTACACCATTTGATGGAAGATGCCGCTACAGCCGAAATCTCAAGATCGCAATTATGGCAATGGCTACAAAATGAAGTTGTTTTAGACAACGAAAAAGCATTAACGAAAAAATACTACCACTGCCTTGCAATGGAAGAATTTGAAAAAATAAGAAAACAAGTAGGTGATGAAAACCATGAAAAACTAAACTACAGATTAGCTGAGCAACTGCTAGATGAACTCGTAGTAAACGATAATTTCATAGAATTTCTAACTCTTATTGCTTATAAATACTTATAAAAAAATCAATGGCAATTTCAATGTCAATTAAAAAAAAATAAAAAACCAACAATCTCTATTAAACTTTAAAACCATGAAAACAACCGAAACAAGAATTCAAGAATTAGTAACAGACTGGATCACAAACCCAAGATGGGAAGGAATACAACGCCCTTACACAGCAGAGGAAGTAGTTAATTTACAAGGATCCTACCAAATTGAGCACAGCGTTGCCAAAATTGGAGCAAACAAATTATGGAGCAAACTGAATAGCCAAGATTTTGTGGCAGGATTAGGCGCGCTTACCGGTAACCAAGCTATTCAGGAAGTTGAGGCAGGTTTAGATGCGATTTATTTAAGCGGCTGGCAAGTTGCAGCTGATGCCAATGTAGCTGGAGAAATGTACCCTGATCAATCTTTATATCCTGTGAATAGCGTTCCTCTAGTTGTAAAAAGAATCAACAACGCACTTTTACGTGCTGATCAAATACAAGTAGTAAATAAAACAGTCGATAAAAAAGATTATTTAGTACCAATAGTTGCCGATGCTGAAGCAGGTTTTGGTGGAAACCTAAATGCTTTCGAGTTAATGAAATCAATGATTGAAGCAGGAGCTGCTGGAGTTCACTTTGAAGATCAATTAAGTTCTGCCAAAAAATGCGGGCACTTAGGCGGCAAAGTTTTGGTTCCTACGCAAGAAGCCATCAACAAACTAGTAGCGGCTCGATTGGCTGCCGATGTAATGGGAACGCCAACACTTATCGTAGCACGCACAGATGCTGATGCTGCCAATTTATTAACGAGTGATATCGATCCTAGAGATACAAAATTCATCACAGGAGAGAAAACGGCCGAAGGATTTTTCTATGTAAACTGCGGTGTAGACCAAGGAATTGATCGCGGATTAAGCTACGCTCCTTACTCCGATTTAATTTGGATGGAAACGAGCAATCCCGATTTAGCGTATGCAAAACGTTTTGCTGATGCCATTCACGCACAATTTCCAGGAAAAATGTTAGCTTATAATTGCTCTCCTTCTTTCAACTGGGCTGCAAAATTATCAGTTGCCGAAATGGAAACCTTCCGTGAAGATCTTGCCGCAATGGGTTATAAATTCCAATTCATCACCTTGGCAGGATTTCACGCCTTAAATACGAGTATGTTCGAATTATCAAAAGCGTACAAAGAAAGAGGAATGGCAGGTTATTCTGAATTACAGGAACGTGAATTTGCGTTGCAACAACACGGTTTCAAAGCCGTGAAACACCAAGGTTTTGTAGGTACAACTTATTTTGATGCCGTACAAAATACAGTTACCACAGGGAAATCATCTACAATAGCCATGAAAGATTCTACGGAAGTAGCGCAGTTTTAAATTTTAAATTCAATAAAAAGGGAATCCAAAACATAACTGTTTTGGATTCCCTTTTTTATAAAGCATCTAAAGTACTTCTCAGTAATTAATTTTTAAATCCCAGTCAATTTATTCTACAACAGTCATCTAATTTTTCATAAGAGGCAACATCAGCTTTAATTTCATCTGCATCATAGCCTAATTTTGAAATGGCTGTTTTAATCGTTTGCAAATCTGTTTTTTCAGCATTGTAATAAACTGTAATGGTCATTTTTTCCTCATCCAACTCAAAAGATTTTAATCCTTTGGTTTTATAAAGATTCGTCTTGAATAAAATACCGCAGGTTTCACATTCCTTACAGTGATCACAATTGATGGTTGTTTGAATTACTGCTTTTTGATTTTTTTTATTTTGTTGCGCCGAAACTGAAAAGGCAAACAAGCTAAAGACTACTATTAAAATTGAATTTTTCATATTGTCGTTTTTTCAAAGATAGGGTTTGTTTTTAATTTTATACCTGTGGCGTTTTGAAATTATGTTCTGTATTAAAATCTTAAAAAAAACCATACAACTACGTACTTAAACTTAAAAGTCACTATTTTTGATAAATCAATACTCAAAACCGATTTACAATGAAATATCATCAAATTGACCGTGCTCTTTTTATAAAAAATAGAGCAAAATTCGTGGCTCAAATGAAGCCAAATAGTGTAGCTGTTTTTAATTCAAACGATATTTATCCAATTTCTGCTGATAGTACGATGCCTTTTGCACAGCATCGTGATATTTTTTATTTATCTGGGGTAGATCAAGAAGAAAGCATTTTAGTGCTTTTCCCAGAGGCTCCTTATGAAAACCAAAGAGAAATGTTATTCCTAAAAGAAACCAGCGAACATATAGCTATTTGGGAAGGTGAAAAACTAACGAAAGAACGTGCTTTTGAAGTTTCAGGAATCAAAACGGTGTATTGGTTACAAGATTTCGAAAAAGTCTTAAATGAAATGATGACCTATTCGGATACGATGTACATCAATACTAACGAACATTACCGCGCTACTATTGAGACCGAAACTCGAGAAGCTCGTTTTATAAAATGGTGGAAAGCAAAATATCCTGCACACCAAGTGGCCAAAAGTAACCCTATTTTACAACGCATCCGTTCGGTTAAAGAAAGTCAAGAAATTGATTTAATCCAAAATGCTTGTAATATTACCGAAAAAGGTTTCCGCAGATTACTTTCATTTGTAAAACCAAACGTAACCGAATACGAAATTGAAGCCGAATTAATTCATGAATTCGTTCGCAACCGTTCTAAAGGTTTTGCTTACACTCCAATAATTGCCTCTGGAAATAACGCAAATGTGTTGCATTATATCGAAAATAACCAACAATGCAAAGCGGGAGATTTAATTTTATTAGACGTAGCCGCAGAATATGCGAACTATTCGAGTGACATGACGCGAACAATTCCAGTTTCTGGAAAATATTCTGATAGACAGAAAGCCGTTTATAATGCTGTTTTGAATGTCAAAAACGAAGCAACCAAAATGCTAGCTCCTGGAACAATGTGGAAGCAATATCATGTAGAAGTGGGTAAATTAATGACTTCGGAATTACTTGGTTTAGGTCTGATTGACAAAGCCGATGTTCAAAATGAGAACCCTGATTGGCCAGCGTACAAAAAATATTTCATGCACGGAACTTCGCACCACATGGGTTTAGATACTCACGATTACGGATTGCTGCATGAACCGATGAAAGCCAACATGGTTTTTACTGTTGAACCAGGAATTTATATTCCAGCAGAAGGTTTCGGTATTCGACTAGAAGACAACGTTGTAATTCAAGAAAAGGGAGAACCGTTTAACTTAATGCGCAACATCCCAATTGAAATTGAGGAAATAGAAAATTTGATGAATTCATAATTTTTTTAAGCTCTATTACAACAGCAAACAGTTTTCATTTCTGAAAGCTGTTTTTTTATTACCTATAAAATTCTTCTTTCGACTGTAACATTCTAAATCCAAATTCGTCTTATTTTAAAAACTAAATCATTAGAAATCATGCAAGCACACGAAATAGATTATCAGATTTTTGGAGAGGAAATGCAATATGTCGAAATTGAATTAGATCCACAAGAAATAGTAGTTGCTGAAGCTGGTGGCTTTATGATGATGGAAAATAATATTCAAATGGAAACAATTTTTGGTGATGGTTCCCAACCACAGTCCGGTTTGTTTGACAAGCTTTTGAATGCCGGAAAGAGAGTTCTCACTGGCGAAAGCATGTTTATGACTGCTTTTATAAATCAAGGTAATTCTAAAAGAAAAGTTTCATTTGCATCACCCTATCCTGGAAAAATTCTACCAATTGATCTAACAGAGTTTCAAGGCAAATTTATTTGTCAAAAAAGCTCTTTTCTTTGCGCTGCCAAAGGAGTTTCTATTGGAATAGAATTTTCTAAAAAATTGGGTAGAGGACTTTTTGGAGGAGAAGGTTTCATCATGCAAAAATTAGAAGGAGACGGAATGGCATTTGTACATTCCGGCGGGACAATGGCTAAAAAAGAATTAGCACACGGTGAAGTTCTCAAAGTAGATACGGGTTGTATCATTGGTTTTACAAAAGATGTTGATTATGACATTGAATTTATTGGCGGAATCAAGAACTCTATTTTTGGTGGCGAAGGTTTGTTTTATGCCACTTTAAAAGGTCCTGGAACGGTCTACATACAATCATTGCCTTTCTCTAGATTAGCAGATAGGATTATTGCTTCTGCACCAAAATCTGGCGGAAACAGTCGCGACGAAGGAAGCTTACTCGGCGGATTAGGAAATCTTTTAGACGGAGATAATCGTTTTTAAATTATAAAAAAGCTTTCAGAAATGGGAGGGCACTGAAAAAGTCCATTAAAAGTAAAAAACGAGAAAAACCAAAAAAGAGCATAAACACTACTGTTTATGCTCTTTTTTATTATTTTAAGTCTTTATGATGTCAGAAAATCAAATTAGAGTTTAAAAAACAAACTAA
>JBBSSR010000052.1:0-16933 GCA_038241955.1 Flavobacteriales bacterium
ACCCAACAAGATTTTAAAGCCATAATTAACATTATGGGAATGGATACTATGGGACTTACAAACGAATTGACAAAAGTAATCTCAAACAATATGAATGTAAATATTCAAAGCATATCCCTAAGCGGAGAAGCTGGAATTTTTAAAGGACAGGTCGCTGTTATTGTTCCTAATATTACAATTTTAAAAAGGTTAATAGAAAACATTAAGAAAATTGACGGAATCGATAAAGTAACTCGAGTTTACAAAAATTAAATACGTTATGTAACACCTTTTGAGTTAGGAGTTTTAAAACTTTAAACTCTAAACTTTTATTCATTAACATTATTAATTATCTTTGCCAGATATGACACTCATTTCCATCGATAACAACAAAAACCAAGAGATTGTAAAAAATGTTTTTACAATGTATCTTGAAAATAAAGGACATCGCAAAACGCCTGAACGTTATGCTATTCTTCAAGAAATTTACGATAGTGAAGAACATTTTGATATAGAAAATTTATATATCAAAATGAAAAACAAAAACTACCGTGTCAGTAGAGCTACGCTGTACAATACAATTGAACTTTTACTAGATTGTGCTTTGGTTAGAAAACACCAATTTGGACAAAATCAGGCTCATTATGAAAAATCGTATTTTGATAAGCAACACGATCATATCATCATGACTGATACTGGTGAAGTTATTGAATTTTGCGATCCAAGAATTCAAATTATCAAAAAAACTATCGAGGAAATTTTTGATATTGAAGTGACCAACCATTCCCTATACTTATACGGAAACAAGAAAAAAGCAAAAGTAGAAGAAAATACTCCAGATAATTCACTGGAGAATACAGTAGAAAATTAACTAAAAATAAAATATAGAATGACCGTAGATTTATTATTAGGATTACAATGGGGAGATGAAGGAAAAGGAAAAATTGTTGACGTTCTTACATCAAATTACGATATCATTGCTCGTTTTCAAGGTGGTCCAAACGCAGGACATACTTTAGAATTTGACGGAATAAAACACGTTTTAAGAACTATCCCTTCTGGAATTTTTCATAAAACTGCTATCAATATCATTGGTAACGGAGTGGTGATTGACCCAGTAGTATTTCAAAAAGAAATTGAAGGCCTTGAGAAATTTAATTTAGATATAAAATCTAAATTGATCATTTCTAGAAAAGCACATTTAATTTTACCAACTCACAGATTACTTGACGCTGCTTCTGAAGCATCAAAAGGAAAAGCTAAAATTGGCTCAACACTTAAGGGTATTGGTCCAACTTACATGGACAAAACAGGTAGAAACGGTCTTCGCGTTGGAGATATAGAATTAGCAGATTTTAAAGAACGTTACAGAGCTTTGGCTGACAAGCATGAAGCAATGATAAAATTCTACGATGTTGCCATTCAATACAATCTAGAAGAATTAGAAAGAGAGTTTTTCGAATCTATAGAAGAAATAAAAAAATTAGATTTTATTGATAGCGAAGAATATTTACATCAAGCGCAAAAAGCGGGTAAATCTATTTTGTGCGAAGGCGCTCAAGGTTCTTTACTAGATGTAGATTTTGGAACTTATCCTTTTGTAACCTCATCAAATACAACAGCAGCTGGTGCTTGTACTGGTTTGGGAATTGCTCCAAATAAAATTAAAGAAGTATACGGAATCTTTAAAGCTTACGTAACTCGTGTAGGTAGCGGACCCTTCCCTACTGAACTTTTTGACGAAGATGGCGCTACTATGGCTAGAGTAGGAAACGAATTTGGATCTGTAACAGGAAGACAAAGACGTTGTGGCTGGTTGGACTTAGTGGCATTAAAATATGCTCTTCAAATCAATGGAGTAACTCAACTAATGATGATGAAAGGCGACGTTCTTTCTGGATTTGAAACTTTAAAAGTTTGTACGGAATACAACTATAAAGGAAAGAAAATCTCTCATTTCCCATACAATATCGAACCAGAAAATGTTACTCCTGTATATAAGAATTTTAAAGGATGGCATCAAGATTTAACAGGTATGACAACGTATGATCAATTACCAGTTGAATTAAAAGAATACATTGAATTTATTGAAAAAGAAGTAGAAGTTCCTATAAAAATAGTTTCGGTAGGACCAGATAGAAAACAAACTATTCTTAAATAATATAACGAACGCTCTGACTCTAATCAGAGCGTTTTTTTTTAGCATCCAAAATAAAAATACATGGACAATCCAAAATATAAAATAAAGAAAACAGAACTACTTTCCGACAACCATTATACGTTGAACAAAGTCACAATAGACTATCAAAAAAAAGACAATACTTGGGACACTCAAGTACGCGAAGTTTACGATAGAGGAAATGGTGCTGCAATACTTTTATACAATGCTGCAAAAAGAACAGTAGTATTAACGAGACAATTTCGATTACCAACCTACCTGAATGGAAACAAAAGCGGTTTAATGATTGAAGTTTGCGCTGGACTACTTGACAAAGACGATCCCGAAACCTGCGTTATTCGTGAAACCGAAGAAGAAACAGGTTACCGATTACACTCCGTGAAAAAAATTTTTGAATCCTATATGTCTCCTGGTGCAGTTACAGAAATTCTATATTTATTTGTAGCCGAATACGATCCAAGTATGAGAGTAAATGATGGTGGCGGATTAGAAGCTGAACATGAAGAAATAGACGTTATCGAAATTCCTTTTGCGCAAGCATATGACATGATTGAAAGTGGTGAAATAAAAGACGCCAAAACTATCATTTTATTGCAACATGCAAAAATCAACAACTTGGTACAGTAAAAAAAATGGCATTACTTTAAAAACAAAAAAGTACAATGAAAATGTTTTCATTGTACTTTTTTGTTGAATAAAACGCATTCAATCTTATTTATTAGGTTGAGGCGTCATCCTCAAATACGGTTTGATTTTAGTGAATCCTTTTGGAAATTTTGCGGGAATATCTTCGTCTTTTATTGATGGCGAAATAACCACATCTTCACCATCTAGCCAATTGGCAGGAGTGGCTACACTATAATTAGCTGTCATTTGTAAGCTATCGATGACACGTAAAATTTCATCAAAATTTCTTCCCGTTGAAGCTGGATACGTCAAAATTAATTTGATCTTTTTGTCTGATCCAATTACAAAAACGGCACGAACCGTAAAAGAATCATTGGCATTTGGATGAATCATATCATACAAATTAGCCACTTTTTTATCCTCATCTGCAATTATAGGGAAATTCACAGTTGTATTTTGAGTTTCATTAATATCTTTAATCCACTCTAAATGCGATGCTAAACCATCAACACTTAATGCGATTACTTTTGTATTTCTCTTTTTAAACTCTGGGTAGTAATTCGCTACACATCCTAATTCTGTGGTACAAACTGGAGTGAAATCAGCTGGATGAGAAAATAAGACACCCCACGAATCTCCAAGCCATTCATGAAAATGAATTGTGCCTAATGTTGTTTCTGCTGTAAAATCTGGAGCTATATCTCCTAAACGTAGTGTTGACATAATTTTAGTTTTTAAAATTTTTTAGTTTTCTAAAGTTAAGGAAAAATCATAGAGCTTCAAAGTATCAAGCTCTTTAGATTTTAAAAACAAAAAAAATTAACAAAAAATTAAATAAAGCGCAACAAAATATACCAAAGACACAAAGTGACAAAAGATATGGGAATTCCAAAACCAATCATCATACTACTCAACCTAGGTTTTAAACCATAAGTAGATGCTAAAATACATCCAGTAATCATTGGTGCCATTGCTGATTCTAATATAGCCACTTGAATAGCTTTACCGTCTTGCCCCATTACTACTACGTACAAAAAAAAGATAATGGCTGGAGTTATAATCAATTTATAAAAAAGACCAAGTCCCAAAAAGCGCCAGTGCATGCTTCTTCTCTCGAAACGCAATTGCAAGCCCACTGAAAGCAAAGCCAGCGGAGCAACTACACTCCCTAGTGATTTAAACAATGATTGGCTCCAATCCAGAAAATCATATTGAAAAAAATTCATTACACAGGCAATAATAAAGCAAACAAAAGGTGGAAAAAATGCAATCTTCTTGGCAATTTGAAAGCCATTCAAATTTCCTTTAGAATAAAGTGTAGCAACCAAAACTGCTAAGGTAGAAAGCACAACAAAAGATCCTGGTTGATCTACTAATATAGCCGTTTTCAAACCTTCTTCGCCATACAAAGCTTCAATTACAGGAAAGCCAACAAACGACGTGTTACCAAGTCCGGCGCAAATGATTAAACAGCCTGTGAGTTTTCGTGGCCACCCAAATCTTCTTCCTAAAAAGCTAAACAGAAAATAGGAAATAATAAACCCAATCCAAGCAACAGCAATGGGATATAACAAGTGATTGTCCCATTTAATCTTTGGAATATAGTAGAGCGCCAATGCCGGAAGACAAACATAAATTACAATCCTGTTCAGAAATTTAGAAGTGCCAGCGGGGACTTGCTTTATATTTTGCAATGCAAAACCAAGGAATAAGCAACCAAAAATAAGAATGAAATTGTTCATAGAATCAAATAGATTGTAAAAATACCATTAAAAATATTCATAAAAATTTAAGTTGCCTAAAAAAAATGAGATTCATATGTCCGTGTTTTTTGAAACTATTTTAGTTTTAATTACTTTTACTACTCTAAAAATAATATTTTGTCAATCAAAAAAGACCATTCAACTGCTTTAAATGAAAAACCTGGAGTATTGCGACCTGAAATAATCGATATAGTGGCGAAGCAACGCATTATAGAATCAAGAAAAAAGCAGCTTTCAGCACAAGAACTGATTGATGGCATTTTAGCGGGAAACATAACGGCACTGAGTCGTGCTATTACTTTAATCGAAAGTACCAACAATAATCATTTAGCGAAAGCTAATGAAGTTATAAACGGATGTTTGCCTCATGCCAACAAGTCGGTTCGAATAGGAATTACAGGAGTCCCAGGAGTTGGAAAAAGTACTTTTATTGAAGCTTTTGGTAAGCACCTCACCCGATTAGGCAAAAAAGTAGCTGTACTTGCGGTTGACCCAAGCAGCACCATTTCACACGGAAGTATCCTAGGAGATAAAACCCGAATGGAAGAACTGGTAAAAGACAAAAATGCCTTTATTCGACCCTCTCCGTCAGGCGAAACATTGGGAGGCGTGGCTCGAAAAACCCGAGAAAGTATAACGCTTTGCGAAGCCTACGGATTTGACATCATTCTACTTGAAACTGTTGGTGTAGGACAAAGTGAAACAGCGGTTCACAGCATGGTGGATTTCTTTTTATTGTTAAAGATAGCAGGAGCTGGTGATGAACTACAGGGAATAAAACGCGGCATTATGGAAATGGCAGATGCCATCATAATCAACAAAGCCGATGGCGATAATCTTAAAAAAGCAACCTTAGCCAAAGTGGAATTTAAACGAGCGTTGCATTTATTTCCTGCTAAAAAATCGGGATGGACTCCAACAACTGCAACCTGTAGTTCCATAACAAATGAAGGGATAGACAGCGTATGGCAAACAATAACAACTTATCTTGAGCTAGTCGATTCTAATGCCTATTTTTTAGAAAAACGTAAGGAACAAAATCAGTATTGGATGATGGAAACTATCAATGAGCACTTAAAATCAAATTTTTACAATCATCCCGAAATTATCCAATTATTAGAAAAAAATAAAAAAGCGGTTCAAAATGATGAGATATCACCTTTTGCGGCAGCGCAAATTTTATTAGATAATTATTTCAATAAATAGTTTATTAAATCAAAAATACTGCAAAAGCTATTATTTAACTTTTGCAGTATTTTTTAGAAATAAATAGACCAGTTGTTAGTCTTCGTAACGCGCAATTTCCCTATCGTAAAATTCATTAGCTAGAACGATAAGTCCTTCCATTTCAGCATTTAGTTCTGCTTCATCTAAGTCTTCGGCTTCTTCCATAAACTCAACTTCATCATCTTTTAAATTGATGATAAATCTTGGGTAATCTAAATGAATGATAAAGATATCATCTTGAAAATCAGTGTTATCGCCTAGCAAAAATTTTGGTAATTCCATAGTATAAAAAAATTATAGTGTTGTTTCGACAACCGCATTCGAAACCGTTTGATTTTGTATTAAATGTTTGGTCAGTCGGTTAAACCTCCAAAATAAAAAGACAGCTGCAGCTGTTAATCCTGCCAATAGTCCGATCCAGATACCAACCGCTTTAAGTTCAGTAAACAATCCTAAATAAATTGAGATTGGAAAACCGATAACCCAATAGGATACAAAAGTAGCATACATGGGAACTTTTACATCTTGTAAACCACGCAAAGCGCCTAAAACTACGACTTGAATTCCATCTGAAATCTGAAAAAAAGCAGCAACTAGTAAGAGTTGGGCGGCGATTGTGACTACTTCTGTATTTTTAGTTAGATTCTCAACATCGCTCAAATCTACAAAAAGTTTGGGCATTAGATTATGAAAAGCAATAAATAGAAGAGCAAAAATTACTTCTAAAATAATTGCTTGCAAATAAATAGAGAAAGCAATACGTCTTAAGGCAACAAAATCTCCCAATCCTTTTTGATTTCCTACACGAATCATTGCAGTTACGCTTAATCCCATAGCAACCATAAAGGTTAGCGATGCCAAACTCAATGCGACTTGATTAGCCGCTTGACTTGTAATTCCGACCATTCCACAAAGCCATATAGCACCTGTAAAAAGAGCAACTTCAAAAAACATTTGCAATGCAGACGGTGTGCCTAAATTTAAAATTTTAAGTGTAACCACTTTATTTATTTCCTTAAAACTAAAGTTCTTAAAATATGGATGAAATTTCGGTTTTGCTTGCAAAGCAAAATGCATAAAACCTAACAGCACAAAACGAGAGGCAATAGTACCAATGGCAGCCCCAACGATTCCCATTTTGGGAAAAATCCATATTCCGTAAATTAAAAAATAATTAATAATAACATTGGTTATATTACATAAAATAGTGGCCCACATCGAGTACTTAGTTTCACTCAAACCATCGGCAAATTGCTTATAGGCTTGATACATTATCATTGGTATTAATGAAAAACCTACAATGTCTAAATAGGGTTTCGCCATTTCTACCACAGCTGTTGGCTGACCCATTAATTCAATTAATGGTTTAGAAAAAAAGATTAATAAAAACAAAGCTATTCCTAGAATACTGCATAGGTACAATCCGTGATGAAAAACACTTCTTCCGTTTGAAACATCTTTTTTACCATCAGCCTCAGCTATTAATGGCGTTATAGCAGTTGAAAAACCTATTCCAATTGACATTGCCAAGAAAACAAAGCTATTCCCTAAAGAAACGGCGGCCAGCTCAGTTGGCCCCAATTGCCCAACCATTACATTATCGACAATACCAACAACAGTATGACCAACCATTCCTAAAATAATAGGATATGCTAATTTAATATTATAGGAGAATTCTCTGGTGTATTGTTCAAAGTTCACTTTAATTTTTTTTTGCAAATATAAGAGAGAACAGATCAATAGTATTACACTTTCAACTCTTTTTAGTGCATAATATTAATTGGCACACAGGAATTCTATAACATACTCGAATAATTATATAACGTGTAACATCGACATCGATTATAAATTTGCAGTGTCGCTAAAACAAAATTCGAACGACAAAATATAATAAAAATTAATAACCAAAATCTAAAATTATGACAATTACAGCAAAAATTAATCTACTAGTAGTATCAGCATTTACATTCGTATTAGCACAAAATACGCAGGCACAAACAACTTTCGATAAAGGTTTTAGACTAGGAATTGGACTTAACGGAGGAATTCCCGTTGAAAATGATACCTACGATTATTCTATAGGCGGAGATGTTAGACTTCAATATGATCTGACTCCAAGAACTTCTTTGACACTTACTACAGGTTTCACTAATCTATTTATAAAAGATGAAAAAGATTTAGGATTTATTCCTGCTAAAGCAGGTTTTAAACTATTTGTATGGGAAGATCAATTCTATGTTTTAGGTGAAGTTGGTGGTGGTTTTGCAGTTACAAACGGTTATGACAAAAACACTTATATTTGGGCTCCAGGAGTTGGATTTGCAAACGACAAAATTGATATAAGTTTACGTTATGAAGCTTATACTGAATATGACACAGATCAAATCGCATTGCGAATTGCCTATGGTTTTAAACTATAAAAAAAAAGTTGAATTAGTAAAAAAAATGTGCTGTACTCCAGCACATTTTTTTTGGTTAAAAATTAAATTCTTTGCAGTACTTTGTTAATATAGTTTTTTGTCTGTCAAAGTCCTCATAAAAGCAATCAGTTGCTTTTTTTCTAAAGGAGTTAATTGTAACTTATCACCAGGCAAAGTCTGATTAGGCAAATTAAACCCCAAACCTTCTCCCCCACCTTCATCATAGAAATCTACAACTTCTTGTAAAGTATTAAAAACACCATTATGCATGTAAGGCGCTGTTAGTGCAATGTTTCGAATTGTAGGTGTTTTAAAAGAATAACGATTTACCTCAGCTTTTGTCAAATCATATTTACCAAAATCAATATCGATTTTTTTGTTTTTACCAGGAATACCAAGAACTTCACTTTCTGATCTGTCAAAATTAGGAGGAACTGTTCCATTCGTTAATGGAATAAAATGACAAGTGGCACATTTGGCTTTTCCAGTAAATAAATTAAAGCCTGCTATTTCATCGAGATTTAGTTCGTTTTCACCTCGCATATATCCATCAAAATTGGAATCATAATTACTCAAAGATCGAATATAAGATGCCAAAACATTTTTAATTTCAAAAGCGGTAATTTCTTTGTTTGGAAATGCTTTTTTAAAATCGGCAGTATATTTTTTACTTTTCTTTAAATCCAAAACTGATTTATCTAGAGATCCGTGCATTTCATTCTCATTTGTAATCACAGCAATAGCTTGATCTTCTAAATAACTTACTCTCGAATCATAAAAAAAACTTCGTTGAAAAGCAATATTCATTAGTGTTGGTGTATTTCTTTTTACTATCATTGTCCCGTCTAATGAAACTGCTTTCTCCAAACCATCGGTAAAAGCTTTATCAGCATGATGGCAAGACGCACAAGAACGAGAATTATCTCCTGATAAAATTGGATCATTAAACAGTAATTTACCCAATTCAATTTTTTCTTTTGTCGTTTTGTAGTCTGGAAACCCAGAAAAAGCTTCTGCATCAAAAGCACCTTTATCAAATAAAGTCTGAGCAGAAACCTTTAATCCGCGACTTTCTTTAAAAAAAGGAATTTTTAAACTCAATTGAATTTCATAAATAGATCTACTCAAAGGATTTAAAAATTTTTTAATAAAATAAGCTCTATCAAATTCGTTAAACCTTGTGTTTTTACTCAAATATTGTTTTCCTTTCTGTATTATATTTAAAGCAACGAGTGTTTCATTATTCTCGTTATAAATGGTAAGCTGTTGTTCAATAGTTTCTAATGAAGTTATCGCTTCTGGCAAAGAATTTTGCGCAATTGGAGAATCAAATCCAGTAATTCCTAATGTAATAATTCTAAAAACCTGCAAACGCATGGCATCAAAAACAGAAGAATCTGTTAAATCATTCGTTTTTGAAACCATTTCTAAACGATACACATTAGCGTTTAGAATCCCAATTTCTTTTAACAAATCCTTTTTTGTAGTGAAATCAAACTTTGGAAAAAAGTACTCTTCAATAACCTGAAGTCCTGCTGGTGGAACTGTTATTCCTTCATCAACTTCATATTCATCAATAGCTGGGCCATTTATAGCTTTTGAAACTGTTGGAAAATAGTACTCGCAAATAGGTTCTACACTCTTATAACTTTTGTGCGTTTTTAAAAATTGGATTTTGAGTTCTTTTGAAGAAGCATTGCCTTCAATTAAATGTTGTAACTCAATGATGTTTTTTTGCAAAACAACTAAATCCTT
This sequence comes from Flavobacteriales bacterium, assembly GCA_038241955.1. Classification (GTDB taxonomy): domain Bacteria; phylum Bacteroidota; class Bacteroidia; order Flavobacteriales; family Flavobacteriaceae; genus Flavobacterium. The sequence continues at coordinate 9,951 of JBBSSR010000052.1, forward strand.
CTGATACAAATCATTAATTTGTTCTGCTTTGGATTTTGGTTCTGCACATGAAAACAATAAAAAAAAGATAAAAAGAGAAAATATATTTTTCATAACTGGTTTAAAAATAAAAAACAGAAACCACGATTTCCAAAAAGAAACCGTGGACTTCTAAAAAAATAAAACAAATTATCTCGCCAATCCTTTTATTAAAACAATTTGACTTGCTTGATTTTCATTAGGTCTGCCTCCTCCACCGTCAAGATTTTTATACTTGTCTCCTGTCCAAGTATGTGGTTGCACACTTAATAAAAAAGTATCATCGATCCCTAATTGTTCCGATACGTCGATTAAAGCACCATATTCCCAATCTCCAAACTCTGAAGTTCCTCCAACGTTATATTTCGCAGCATCAATTGCTGTACGACGGTGATCTAATTCAACTACTACTTTCAATTGTTTTGTATCAATATTATACTGATAAATATATGCATCATGAGTTTCATCCCCGTATCCATTAGCATCTTCTTGAACATAAACATAGTTTTTTGTTACACAAATGTTATCTGGATTTTGAAATTTACCAGCAATTCCTGTACGATCATCACCATCAAGCAATACTTGTAAATTTCCAGTCAACGGATTTGTTGCGTCTAAATTTAATTTGTAAACTCTACCGTATTTTGTTCTAGAAGCATCAGCATTCGTCTTGCTTGTATTTTGACCTGTAACATTAAAGTAAACTTCACGATCTGCATCTCCCCCACCTTTCCTATAATCCAAATCCTCAACTCTACCAAATTTGATGGCTAATACTGTATTTACTGAGGCGTTGATTTGAGCTCCTGTTAAAGTCGTATGATTTTCAATTTTCACAAAGGAAACTGGATAATCCTTACCAGTAACCATATCTTTCTCTCTTTGATTGCCATCGATTCTCTTCATCATATATAGAGCACCATTTGTTAAATCACCAACGGTATTAGCCACATACATAAACAATTGACCACCATAAGTTCCTGAATCATCATCGCCAATAAGTACGACAGTCTTTCCAGCAAAAGCATTTTTTCTTAAAGGCAACGCGTTTTCGGCACTTAAGCGACCAAAACCAGCCAACTCTTTCGAAACTCCTGCTGAACCAGCATCTCCATAAGGGTTCAATGCATGCGTACGAGACTCTTCGCCTGATTCTCCGCATGTCAAATAGGTTGGTCCAAAACCATGTTCTGCTGGCGTTGCCATTGTAGCGCCACAAAGTCTCCAAGTTCCTCCTTTTGAATTCAATAAATATTCCCCTTTTACAGGTTTGAATGTTTTGTCTAATGTTATTCTTGATACCGAGAAATTATCCTCTTGATTTACTAAAAATGTAAAGGTCCCATCTGCATTTTTTAATAATCCTGAACCATCTGCAGAACCACCAAAAACATAATTTGGACTGGCAGGCAAAACATCGTCAGAACTAATAAGAGAAAACAATTCTAGTTTTTCAAAACCAGCTTGTTTCTTTAACAAAACAGGAGTTACAGATTGGTTTAAAAGTACAACTTCATTTACCGGAGTAGTTTCATCACTTTTGTCATTATTACATGACGCTAAAATTACTATTGATAACAATGGTAAAATAATTTTTTTCATTTGGTTTTTTTTTAATTCATCGCAAAGAAACCCTCTTGTTATGAACTAAAGATGAATATAACATTAATAAAACTTCAATAAAATAAGATTCTTCTCTAAGCTCCATATATAACAGTCTTTCTATATCCCTTTTATTTTATTCTAGAATTTTTCTACTTTTTCTTACAGGCAAAAAATACTATTTTTGTCAAGATAAATCAAGCTATAAATTATATTTGAAATTCACTAAATGGTATAAAATAAAACTTGCGAATTACTCTTTTTTAAAACATCATTCATGGAAAAATTTACACTCGAAATTTTATTTAACATCATCGGTATTGGTTCCGCTTCTGGACTTATCTACAAAGACAATACTTTATTTATCATTGGTGATAACAGCGGATTTCTTTATGAATACTCGATTCCTTCACAAACTTTACAACAGCATCAAATTAATGAAAATGCTACAACAAATATTGTAAAAAGTGAAAAACCCGATTTTGAAGCTATTGCTCATTATGGAGATACGCTGTATGTTTTTGGTTCAGGTTCTACCCAAAAAAGAAACAAAATGGTAGAGATCAACACCATAGAAAAAGAAATAAAAACTAATGATCTTACTGATTTGTACAGCGTAATGCAAAGTTTTGGAGAAATAAAACCCGAAGATTTTAATATTGAAGGAGCCATTTACACTGGAAATGAATGGTATATTTTCAATCGAGGAAACGGTAAATCAGGTAGGAATACAGTATTTACTATTCAAGGTGAAAATTTAGTTAATGAATTCAATATCATTTCTAATAATTATAAATTACCAAAAATTAAGGGAGTTCGCAGTAGTTTTACGGATGCAGTAAAAGTAGATGATAAAATTTATTTCGTAGCCAGTGTAGAAGATACAACATCAACTTATACTGATGGCGAAATCCTAGGTAGTTTTATTGGTTGTATTGACATTAAAACTATGAAAATAGATTTTACCAAAAAAATTAGTAATGCCCAAAAATTTGAAGGATTAACTTTTTATAAAAATTCAGAAAAAGAAATTGAATTTTTACTTTGTGAAGACAATGATACTGAAACATTAGAAACAACTATTTATAAGTTAACAATAGTATATTAAATTATTCTCAAAAATTACAAACTAGTAATTTAAGCAACAATTAAACTATTGTAAAGTATTATTCCTAATTTTAAATCTTCAAAAAAAAAGTTTAAAAGTTAGCTAAGAAACTTTAAAAATAAAGAAATGAAAAAAATCACTCTCGAAATTCTTATTCATATTATAGGACTTGGTTCTGCATCAGGACTAATTTACAACACTAATTCTTTATTGCTTATTGGTGATAGTAGCGGATTTTTATATCATTATTCTATCTCGAAATCAGATTTAGTGAAATACCCACTAATTGAAAATCCAAGTGAAAATATTGCTAAAAAAGATAAGATAGATTTTGAAGCTATTGCCTATTCGGGAGATGATGTGTATGTTTTTGGTTCTGGTTCTAGAGAAAATCGAAATAAAATGATCAAAATGAAGATCAATAAGAAAGATAGTACTAAGACAGTAGACCTGACACATTTATATGAAGATATGCAAAGTTTTGCACAAATTAAAAAAGAACAATTCAATATTGAAGGAGCAATTTTTGACAAAGGCAATTTCATTTTATTTCAAAGAGGAAATGGCAAAGACAATCGCAATGTTATTTTTACAATCTCTGGACACAATCTAACTGACGATTATGCAATCCTTTATAACGATTTTAAATTACCAAAAATAAACGGTGTCCATACTGGATTTTCAGATGCTATTTTAATTGATGATAAGATTTATTTTTTGGCTACAGCCGAAGACAGCAAATCAACTGCATCAACTGGAGGGATTTTAGGAACGCTCGTAGGAAGAATAGATGTAAAGAAAATGAAGATTGACTTTACCAAAAAAATTAGCGATACTCAGAAATTTGAAGGAATCACCTTATACTCCAAAGGCGAAAATAAAATGGAATTTTTGATATGTGAAGATAATGACACAACCGTTTTAGAATCGAATATTTACAAATTAACACTAGAAAAATAAAACAATGAACGATTTAAAAAATAAAAACGCACTTATTACAGGAGCTGGTAAGGGAATTGGAAAAGCGATTACTTTGGCTTTAGCCAAAGAAGGAGTAAACGTGATTTTAATAGCAAGGACAAAAGATGAAATCGAAAATGTAGCCGCAAAAGCACGCTCCTTACGAGTAAAAGCGCTCGCAATAACTGCAGATGTAGCTGATATTAACTCTGTAAATGCAGCCGTAGAAAAAGCTTTGATAGAATTCAAGACTATTGATATTTTAATCAACAATGCGGGAATTGCTGTTTTTGGCAAATTTTTAGAATTAGAACCAACAGACTGGGAACGCATTATTCAGGTGAATTTAATGGGAACTTATTATGTTACTCGTGCTGTTTTGCCAAATATGATTGAAAGACAAACTGGAGATATTATCAATATTTCATCAACAGCAGGATTAAGCGGAAATGCATTGACGAGTGCTTATAGTGCTTCTAAGTTTGCCGTTTTAGGATTGACTGACTCTTTAATGCAAGAAGTTCGAAAGTACAATATTCGTGTTACCGCTTTGACTCCAAGTACTGTCGCTACTGATATGGCAAAAGAACTAAAACTTACTGATGGTAATCCTGAAAAAGTGATGCAAGCCGAAGACATGGCAGAATTAATTATAGCTCAGCTGAAATTAAACCGACGCGTTTTTGTTAAAAATAGTAGTATTTGGTCAACGAATCCTTAAGAACACAAAACCATTAAGAAATTAAGTTTAGTTAAGTTTTTATTCTTAATTTTCTCAATCTCTTAATGGTTTAAAAAAAATATTGCTTTTTAGAACGTTTTACTTTTTTAAACGACAACATTTAAAAATTCCATACGAACGCTACCATCTTCATCAATTCTTGTCAAATTGATTTCATGCAAAGTGTTCACTAATTCTGGATTCCAGGGTGTTTTTACTTTTACATAATTTTCTGTAAAACCATGAATGTAGCCTTCTTTATTTTCACTTTCAAATAATACCGTTCTATTTGAACCAAGCTGACTTTCATAAAAAGCACGACGTTTTTTTACAGATAAACTTCGTAGCATTTTACTCCTTTTTGCTCTTACTTTAGCTGGAACAACGCCTGGCATTCCGGTTGCTTCGGTGTTGTCTCGCTCCGAATAAGTGAAAACATGGAGATAAGATATATTCATTTCATTCAAAAAATGATAGGTTTCTAGAAAATGTTCGTCAGTTTCTCCTGGAAAACCAACAATAACATCGACACCAATACAAGCGTGAGGCATCACTTCACGTATTTTATTCACTCGCTCGGTATACACTTCACGCAAATAGCGACGTTTCATTAATTTCAAAATATCGTTACTTCCCGACTGCAACGGAATATGAAAATGCGGAACAAACGTTCTACTTTTAGACACAAATTCTATGGTTTCATTCTTCAATAAATTCGGTTCAATAGAAGAAATACGCAATCTTTCAATTCCTTCTACTTTATCTAACGCTTGTACTAATTCTAGAAAAGTATGCTCGTGTTTTTTATTACCAAATTCTCCTTTTCCATAATCACCAATATTTACTCCAGTTAAAACAATTTCTTTGATGTTTTGTTTCGAAATATCGTAAGCATTTTTCAATACATTCTCTAGCTCATCACTTCTAGAAATTCCTCTTGCTAGTGGAATAGTACAATACGTACATTTATAATCGCAGCCGTCTTGTACTTTTAGAAAAGCACGCGTTCTATCTCCGATAGAATAACTACCTACATAAAAATCAGCTTCGGAAATCTCACAAGAATGTACTTCACCAAAATCATTTTTAGATAAATCGTTGATATAATCACCGAGTTTAAATTTCTCTGTCGCTCCTAAGACCAAATCTACACCATCTACATTCGCTAGTTCTTCTGGTTTCAACTGTGCGTAGCAACCTATTGCAGCCACAAATGCTTTATCATTCAACTTCATCGCCTTGCGCACCACTTGTTTGAATTGCTTATCAGCATTCTCCGTAACGGAGCAGGTGTTTATCACGTACATATCAGCTACTTCTTCAAAATCGACACGGTCAAAACCTTCGTCTTGAAGATTACGCGCAATAGTCGATGTTTCGGAAAAATTCAGTTTACAACCTAATGTATAAAACGCAACTTTTTTTCTATCTTCCATACTATAGCTTAAAATAATGAAATCGTTGTCAAAAAATTTAAGTGTGCAAATTTACAAACAATATTTTTTATATGAAAATCAAATAGCAACTGAAAACCAAAGACTTAAATTCACAACGGTTAGACAGTATTAGAAACAAAATCTGGAAACTTTTTTTCTATTGATGAACGCATTTTTAGGTACTTTATGATACGAAAATTTACATTTTTGCAAAAAGCAAAAAAAGAGATTATTTCAAATAAGTTCACTCAATATTTTGTTGTTGTGTATTAAAGTTCTACTTTCACATTCGTAAAATAAAAAGGATAAAACACCGTCATCCAGACTAGATAAAGTCCATTTTACAGCGTTGTATATAATGAATATTTCCATTATTCAGAAAATACATTGGAATATAAATGGGTTAGCCGAAAACCATAAAGAGTAGGTAAAAATTGCAAACTTATAAATACGAAAATGAAACTTTTTTTCCTGACAATCTCGCTAGTATTAGCATCTTTTGGAGTACAAGCTCAAAAAAGTCCTGCATCTTCAAATGCTTTTCCAACAATTAGTACATTGACTACATGGGCTAGTTATAATTCTCAATCTAAATTCAATCTTGACATAAGAACACTTGGCTTTAAATTTGAAGAAAAATCGGTAGAAGCAGCCTCAACTTCCTATACTTATATTAGAAAAGTATCTGTTGATAACATTAATTATACAGATAGAGTGGTGTATCGCATTGCAAATGACAACTCTGCCAGCATCATTTCAATGGTAACTGCATCTACAGATCTTGTTTCGGCTTACACATCACAATTGGCTAACTTTAAAGTTGGAAAATGTGACAATGCAATGGCTAAAGACAGTAAAACAACTTGTACTTGCTATTCTGATGCCAATTACGTTATTGACCTTTGCGATGAAAGAGTAAAATTAACCATGGGAGATGGTAACACTTATTTTATTTCGGTAGCAAAAAAATAATAGTATAACTTTTATAAAAAAAATTCGACACTATCCTAAAATCTGTGTAAGTTTAAAATTTCAGGGTTAAATTATTTATAGTTTAATCCTGTTTTCAAATATAGCTAAAAATTGATTGAGTATAACTCCCCAATTTCTAATTGGCATTGTCCATTTTTTAGTACTC
>JBBSSR010000053.1:0-16812 GCA_038241955.1 Flavobacteriales bacterium
AAAGTAGAAATGTGGCTACCATCGACATCGGCATCACACATAATAATTACCTTATGGTAACGCAATTTTGAAATATTCAGTGCTTTACTATCTTCTTCAGTTCCAATAGTTACCCCAAGTGCAGTGAATATATTTCGTATCTCTTCGTTTTCAAAAACCTTGTGATGCATTGCTTTTTCCACATTCAAAATCTTACCACGTAATGGTAAAATAGCTTGAAAAGCACGGTCACGACCTTGTTTTGCTGTTCCACCTGCCGAATCTCCCTCGACAAGATATACTTCGCATTTTGCTGGATCTTGTTCCGAACAATCTGATAATTTTCCTGGTAATCCGCCACCACCCATTACGGTTTTGCGTTGAACCATTTCACGCGCTTTTTTTGCAGCATGACGCGCTTGAGCAGCAAGAATAACTTTTTGAACGATGATACGAGCATCATTTGGATTTTCTTCCAAATAATTCTCAATCATTTCTGAAACTGCCTGAGAAACTGGAGAAACTACTTCTCTATTTCCTAATTTAGTTTTAGTTTGACCTTCAAATTGTGGCTCTTGAACTTTTACAGAAATAATTGCAGTAAGACCTTCACGGAAGTCATCTCCAGAAATGTCAAATTTTAATTTGTCTAGCATCCCAGAAGCATCTGCATATTTCTTCAATGATCTTGTAAGACCCGTTCTGAAACCTTGCAAGTGCGTACCTCCTTCGTGTGTGTTTATATTATTTACGTAAGAAAAAATATTTTCTGTATAACTAGTATTGTAAATCAGCGCCACCTCAACTGGAATTTCTCCTTTTTCGTGATCCATCGAAATTACATGCGCAATAATTGGCTCACGATTCCCATCTAAATAACGAATGTATTCTTTCAATCCTTCATCAGAATGAAAAATTTCTGAAACAAAATTTCCGTCTTTATCTACTTCCCTTTTATCAGTAAATGTAATAGTGATTCCCTTATTTAAATAAGACAATTCACGCATACGCGCAGACAATGTATCGTAAGAATACTCTACTGTTTGCGTAAAAATAGAAGGATCTGGATAGAAAGTTACAATCGTACCTCTTTTCGTAGTTTCACCGATTTGTTTTACAGGATAAAGTGCTTTTCCTTTCTCATACTCTTGCTCATAGACTTTACCGTCACTACTATGGACAGTGGCTCTCAAATGCTTCGACAAGGCATTTACTACCGAAACCCCAACACCGTGTAATCCTCCAGAAACTTTATAAGAATCTTTATCAAATTTACCTCCAGCACCAATTTTAGTCATTACGACCTCAAGAGCCGAAACACCTTCTTTTTTATGAATTCCAACCGGAATTCCACGTCCGTTATCTTCTACAGTTATCGATCCATCTTCATTAATATCAACTCGAATGGTATCACAATGACCTCCCATCGCCTCATCGATAGAGTTATCTACAACTTCGTAAACCAAATGATGCAAACCTCTTACACCTACATCTCCAATATACATAGAGGGACGCATTCTTACGTGCTCCATTCCTTCTAATGCCTGAATACTATCCGCTGAATAATTGTCCTTCTTGATTTCTTCGCTCATAATTTTATTCTAAAAAAATGTATTTTTTTGTCTTGTACGCAAATATATAAAAATGCAACCTATATACGTACCTTATTCACTACATAAGCATTTAAGTTATTAACAAAAAATGTCAATTACACTACTAAAAATAAATCACATCAGCACTTAAAAAAAATTAAATTAAATTTATAAAATAGAAAACCAAATTACCTTAAAAAACAAATTTTCAAAACAAACATTTGACTGTCCATCTTGAAAATTTGAAATTACTATTGAAATTGCTATTACTATTGACTTACGCTTTTGCATAGGCATCATCGTGCACATTCGCAACCGCTCTTCCAGAAGGGTCGTTCATGTTCTTGAAAGCCTCATCCCACTCTAAAGCAACTTTCGTACTACACGCTACGCTAGCTTCCTGTGGTACGCATAATGCAGCTGCATCACTTGGAAAATGTTCTGCAAAAATAGAACGATAATAGTATTCCTCTTTTGAAGTTGGTGTTTGCAAAGGAAATTTATACTTCGCATTCGCCAATTGCTCATCCGAAACTTCTATGCCAACAACTTCTTTTAATGTATCGATCCAGCTGTATCCTACTCCATCGCTAAATTGTTCTTTTTGTCTCCAGGCTACACTTGGAGGCAACATATCTTCAAAAGCTTTACGAACTACCCACTTCTCCATTTTGCGGTCTCCTGTGATCATTTTATCTTGTGGATTAACTCGCATAGCCACATCCATAAATTCTTTATCTAGAAACGGCACACGTCCTTCGATTCCCCATGCCGCCAAACTTTTGTTGGCACGCAAACAGTCATACATGTGTAATTTACTTAATTTACGAACCGTCTCTTCATGAAATTCCTGAGCATTTGGCGCTTTGTGAAAGTACAAATAACCTCCAAACAATTCATCGGCTCCTTCACCAGACAATACCATCTTTATACCCATTGATTTAATAACTCTCGCCATTAACCACATTGGCGTTGATGCTCTAACTGTAGTAACATCATACGTTTCAAGGTTGTAAATTACATCTCGAACCGCGTCTAAACCTTCTTGAATGGTGAATTTAATTTCATGGTGAATCGTTCCAATATGATCGGCTACAATTCTCGCAGCTGCCAAATCGGGCGAACCTTCTAATCCTACAGAAAACGAGTGCAGTTGCGGGTACCAAGCATCAGCGACATCGCCTGATTCGATACGTTTTTGAGCATATTTTTTGGCTACAGCCGAAGTAATAGACGAATCTAAACCACCAGAAAGTAAAACACCATACGGAACATCGCTCATCAACTGTCTATGAACTGCAGCTTCTAGTGCTACTTTAATTTCATCTATACTCGTAACATTGTCTTTTACGGCATCATAATCTACCCACTCTCTTTTGTACCATTGTACAAATTCTCCATCTTTGCTTGACATATAATGACCCGGAGGAAACAATTGAATTTTAGTACAATATCCTTCTAAAGCTTTTAACTCTGAAGCCACATAAAAAGTACCATGCTGATCCCAACCAATGTACAGTGGAATAATACCCATGTGATCACGAGCTACAAAATACTCGTCTTTTTCTACATCATAAATCGCAAATCCGAAAATACCATTCATTTCGTCTATAAAATGAGGACCTTTTTCTTTATATAAAGCTAAAATAACTTCGCAGTCGCTTTCGGTTTTAAACTGATATTTTCCCTCAAATTGTTTGCGTAATTCTCTGTGGTTGTATATTTCTCCATTGGCAGCCAAAATAAGATTTCCATCTTCACTTAATAATGGTTGTTTTCCAGAAGCTGGATCAACAATCGCTAGACGCTCGTGAGACAAAATTGCTTTCTCATTACTAAATACACCGCTCCAATCTGGCCCGCGATGACGAATGATTTTAGACATTTCTAAAACTTGAGGTCTTAAAACTTCTGCTTTTTGTTTTAGATCAAAGGCACATACTATTCCGCACATAATTCTATATTTTAACTTATTAGTTTATTTTGATAAGGCAAAGATGTGTTTTTAGTTTTAATTGAAAAACACAAACGTGCTTTTTAGTTTAAAATTATAACTAAAAAACATAATTTACATTAAATTTAAAAGAAAAATATGATTTAAAACAAATTGAAGTTGTAGATTGTTACCCTCTTGTCAAGAACTCGAGACGACAGAATAACAATAGAAGTATAAAAAATTAACCTATGGCTTTAAAGAAATAAACTATTCCCATAACGGCACACATAACTATTCCCGCCCAAAGCCCAAAACTCTTAACTTTTATACTAAACTTAAAGAGCTTTTCATTTTCAGTAACATCTTTATGCCAAAGTTTGTGAATTTTATAAAACGCAAAAGCCACTACTAGCCATTAGAAACTGGATAGTAAAAACAAATAATCCATACTTAATTGATCTCTTGAATTTCGTACTTTGTTCCATTAATCTCGAAAGTAAATCCCACTTCATTACCCATTAAATGACTACCCAAAGGTGATTGTGGCGAAAGTGCAATTACAGTAGTTCCTTCAATATTAATTTTGGGAAATGCTGCACTTACATACAAGTAAACTCCATTGGCTTTTACCAAACTCCCAACAATTATAATCTTAGCGGCTTTTGTAGCATCAATTTTATCTAAAATAGCTTTTTGAAGTAAAACTTCTTTCAATTTATGATTCAGTTTTTCTTGTTCGATATGCATCATCGATAAAGCAGTTTCGTGTTTGTCACCTGCAGAACCTTTGGCATCATTTTTAGAATCTTCGGTTAGCGCAGCAATCATGTCCCTAAAAACATCAATTTTATCTTGAACCAACTGTAAATAATAGGCATGTACTTTTTGTTTGAACATCATTTTTATGGGAGATAAAATTCTAAGGTGCGAATATACAAAGGATATAATAAAATATCAATTTCAATGAAAATAGAGATGTTCTTAGTGCCAATTTTAAAATTTAACAAGTTATTATGCAATTTTAGTAATACAATCGATATTTTAGCTTTTAATCAATTTAACAAAAGTTATGAAAAAAGCGACACTTATTGCCACAATGGCATTTGGAATGATGATGGTATTTACCTCAAACGCAAATGCACAAAAATTTCCTGCTTTAGATAAAAGCCCAATGGATATGGCTTCTTATCCTAATGATTATAAAGACGCTAACAAAATAGCAAGAATCACTTACTCAAGACCACAACTAAAAGGTCGTCCTTTAAGCGAATTAACTCCAGATGGAAAAGTATGGAGAACAGGTGCTAATGAGGTTCCTGAAATTACTTTTTACAAAGATGTAAAATTAGGAAACACTAAAATTAAAGCGGGTTCTTATTCTTTGCTTACTATTCCAGAAAAAGATTCTTATACTATAATCATCAATAAAGATTTAAATGTTTCAGGAAGTGCAACCTATACTGATAAAAATGAAGTAGCACGTTTTAAAGTTCCTGTAACACAAGACGAAGAATCTTTGGAAGCTTTTTCTATGGTTTTCACAAAAGGAGAAAACGGAATTATTTTGAACTTAGGTTGGGATAAAGTTCGAGTAGCTGTTCCTTTTACAGAGTAAAAATTTTATTTAACCAAAAAGAGCGCTAAGTCTCGCAAAGAAAATATCTTTTGCAAAACTTAGCGCTCTTTGCGTTTAACCTATTCTTTTAGAAATCAAATTTATAATTGGCACCCAACAGTACTTGAAAACCTTGAACAGGGTAATTCAACCATTTATTATAAACCTTATTGGTAATGTTGTTCGCTTTTAAATAAGTAGTAAACCTGTCGCTGTATTTAAATCTTATATTGGCATTCAAATCAAAATAGCTGTCTAAAGTTATTGGCCCAGGAGGAATTAGATACATGATATCAGTATTTACTTGTTGGTCTTTACGTTCTCCTACATAAAACAAATTCATACCAGCAAACCATTTTTCTGTAATGGCAAAATCGATAGTAGAATTTAATTGAAGTGAAGGCAAATTCCACGCTTCACTTTGCGTTCTATTGTTGTAACTACTAAAAGTTCCATCAACGGCAACGGTCACATTTTTTGTTATGTCGGCTTTTATCTCTCCATAAAAACGAACTATTTTCATATCATCATATACCACTTGCATTGAATTTCCGAAAGCATAGTTGGCATTGGTTGGATTTTCAGTGAAATTATTACTTACATATAAGGCTTTATTTTCATCGTAGGTATAAGAGCCTCTTACATCATAACTTATCGTACTCGCCAATTTCCCTCTTAAACCTCCAAACAAATTATACATCTCATTGGTAGGTCGAATAGTTAAAGTAGGAGACAAAAAAGGATTACCATCAACAAAATTTTGATATGAATTTTGCTGTAAATTCCCAACTGCTCCAGAATAAAAGATCATCAAATCACCCACGACCTTTAAGGAAGCAGTTGCCGATGGATAAATATAAAATTTATTGCTTTTATTCTCCGTTCCCATACTATAGACAAAACCAGCACCGATATTAATAGTCCAATCTTCTTTTTTCATCACAAAACTAGGTACAATTCCAAAATTCGTAAAACCATATTTTAAAGCTTCGGTATTGGTTCCTTCATAATTATTTTTAAAACTACCTCCTACATAATCTACAGTAATTTTGGTTTGTATCGCTTCATCCATAACATCAAATTTCAGCGTAGGCTCTGCTACAAATCGATTTTCAGCAGAATTATACGCATCGAAAAAACGATTAAATTCTATATTTGCAGTACTCAAAATTCCATCTTCTATTGCGATAGCGCCACCAGCCGAAATCGTATTATAAGACTGTTGCGGATTAATACTATTGACCAATCCTATAGTTTGCGGTAATGTCAATGTACTGCCGAAAGCAGCAGGCAAACCATACCAATTATAAATTTGATTTTGAACGCCAGCTGTAATATTCCAAGACATTTCCTCTTGGTGTGAGCCATATATTAAGTCGACACTAGTGTCATAAAAGGAATTTGCAAGAGGAATATTTTTAATCCCATCTTGTGAGGATTGATGACGAAACATTCCGCCCACATACTCGCTATTACTAAGATCATCCGTAACATACAACTCTGCATTTAGCGCACCAAAATTCCCTACACCAAGTGTTGCATAGTTCTTGAACAAACGCTCTTGTTTTGCGTTCTCAAGTCCTTGCGCATTCCCTTTTGACGGAGAAAACGTAGAGGCAACTGGAAAAGGAAAAATAGTATATTTTACTTTCTCTTTTTTAGTACTTTCTTCATTAGTAATTACTGGAACTTCTTTTACTTTAAAAGCATCAGATATTGTTGGCGTATATGGTTTGACTACATTCACAACCTCTGTTCCTATATTGTCTTGCTTCACTTGTGCAAATGAAAACTGAGAAAGTAATAGGAGAAAAATTCCCATCGAAATCCTCTCGCTAACCAAGAATGTTGATTGTTTTTTAATTAATAGTATTATGTTTTTGATTTTCATCTTTTTTCTTTTGACTTATTTTTATTTTACTGCTTTCTAAAATTCTGCCTCCTGATTACTTCCTTACACTTCCCAATCTCCTGTTGCAATGAATTGCGTTTTTCCTCCAATTTTTATATCAAAATGATTCTCTGACACTTTGCCGTCAAAATAAATTTGAGAAGGTCTGTTTATAAAATCGCCTTGATGATTGACCTTTTTTATTTCTGGTGAATGATATTTTAAAAGAAAAGCCTGCAAACAAGTACTCGCACTTCCTGTCGCGGCATCTTCTAGGAGTTGATTCTTTTCGATACAAAACATTCTAGAAACAATCTTTTCACCGTCAAAACAGTAAAAATATAAGGCTCTGTGATTTGTTTTACAATGCCATTGCAACCACTCCTGCATTTCGGTCGTATCTATTTTTAAAGCTTCAATTGCTTTTACATTCTTAAGAGGAACAATTACAAAAGCACTTCCCGTTGTTACTTCTTGAATAGGGAATTGATCGTCAAAATCAGCTTTGTCTAAATTGGTAAAAGACAAAAAATCACTTTTCGCAAAAATATCTAAAAACTGAGGTTGAGCAGCCTGCAACCAAACCAAATCTCCTACTTGATGAATTGGTATTTGACCAATAGGAACTGATAAACTAATATGCTTCGGTTTAACGGTAAACACTTTATTCATTAAAACCCACGATGTTCCTATTATAGGATGTCCTGCAAATTGCATTTCGTTTTCGGGTGTAAAGATTCGAACTGTTGCTGTATGATTTTGAGGTTGAAGAGCTGTTATAAAAGTGATCTCGGCAAAGTTTATTTCTCTCGCAATTCTTTGCATTTCTGCCGTACTTAAATCAGTCGCATTCATAAAAACGGCCAATTGATTCCCTGCATATTTCTTCTCAGCAAAAACATCAACGATATAAAAAGGTAAATTCATTTTTTTATTTCTATTTAGTAATTGATGAATTTGTTTTTGCTTCTTCGGTTTTTATTAAATCCAATTCTGCTTTTGCTTCTGCCACAACATCTGCGTAATCTTTAAAATTTTCGATAACATTCTCTAATATATAGGTCGCTTGATAACTGTCCTTTAATCCATAATAATTTTTTGCCATGAGCACAAGTCCTTTAGAACCATAATACCTATAACTGGAATAATTTTTGGCTAATTTTTGAATCGCAGTATTCGATAGCTCATATTTTCCATCTTTAGTGTTAAAATACGCATCATAATACAAGGCTTCGGCAGCCAATTCACCTTTACTAACTGATAATAATTTGGCGTATGCCAGTTTTGCTTTTGCTTCATCGCCTGTTTGTATCGCCGCACGAGCCACAATTATTTGAGCATCACTTTTTACATTATCTTCGGCTTTTGGGCTAGCCAAAACTTTATCGGCATAAGCCACAGCATTTTGATAATCCTTTACATCATAATAACACTTCATCAAATTCGATTGTGCAAATGTTTTATTTTGAGCAAAATCGGCCTCACTTTCTAAACGCAACATAACAGGAATTGCTTTGTCACAATTTTTCTCTTTCAAAAATATTTGAACCAATCGTGCCAACGACTGCTCTGTATATTCGCAACGAGGTTGAGCGATCACGAATTCATAATTAGAAATTGATTTCGATTCTGATCCTTCGGCAAAATACAATTGCGCCAATGAAAAATTAGCTTTGAGAATGTGTACGCCTTTCGGGAATTTCGAGATATAATTACTAAAACCTGTAATGGCCTGTTTTGTATTATTTTGCTCGTACTGTTTTTGTGCAGCTTCAAAAGTGTCATTGTCTAAATCTAAATCAGTTACGGAAACAAAGTCTAGCGTTCGCACCCAATTTGCATATTCATCAACCTTTCCATTGTCTACATAAATTAATCGCGCAGTCGATACCGCTTCATACGCTTCGGGTGTTTTAGGATACTCTGAAGCAACTTTTTTAAATTTGGCTATAGCCAAATCATCTCTATCAGAATTATAATAAATCAATCCTTGACGTAAAATAGATTTTGAAGTGTAGGAACTGCTTCTGTACGAACTAATTAATTTGTCATACGTTTTTATAGCTAAATCCAATTTATTGTCGGCTACATAAGTATTTCCCAATTCGAACAAGGCGTCATCCTGATAATCTGACGTAGGATACAAACGTAAAAAAGCAGCTAATTCTTCTATTTTTTTGTTGTTTTTAGAAAGAAATCCGTAGCAAAGTGCTTTTTGAAAATAGGCATAATCGCTGTCGACACTTTTTGATGCGATTACGTTATTATAAGCATCTAAAGCCAGTTGGTAATTAGCCGTTACAAACCTACAATCCGCCAAACGCAGGTAGGAATCATTCAAACGCGTTTTATCTCCTTTGGCACTTTCTATCTGATTTTTAAAATAATTTCCTGCCGTTGCATATTCTTTCAGTTTGAAATTTGCGTAAGCGATATTGTAATTAATATTTTTAAACTCTACAGTTTCTTTTGCTTTTGGCAAATCGGAGAACTGTTTGTAACTCAACAAAGCGTCATTGTAATTCTCTAAAATATACTCGGATTCTGCTTTCCAAAATGTAGCTCTTGCTGTAATTTCAGCATCTTTTTGTTCTTTCAACGCTTTTCCAAACATCGACAAAGATTCCAAATAATTACCTTCTGTAAACAATTCTAATCCTCTGTAGAAAACCACTTTTTGATAGGCTGCTCTGTTTTGTGGTGTTTTATTTTTTTCTAATAAAGTAAGCGCCTCTTTATAGTTCTTGGACGATATATAGGAGTCTACTAATAATTTTTCGATTTCAGGGACACTCGAATTTGTTGGATATTTATTTATAAAATCAAGCAGAATTTCAGGAACCGTTTGGTACGAATTTCCTATTTCGTAACTTAATTTCGCGTAATTCAAGCTAGCATCTTCTTGTAACTGAAGATTAAAATTCATCTCTGAAGCATTCTTAAAAGCATTCAATGCTTGTTGCTTTTTAGCTGTATTCAAATAACTTTCGCCTAAATGATAATATGCATTTTGAGCAATAAAATCTTTTCCTTCTATAATTTTGTTGAATTGTAAAATGGCGTTTTCATAATCTTTTTGTACATAATACGCATATCCCAATTGGTAAAAATCGGTATTACTCCATTTACCCTTTTTCCCTTTATAGGCTACCAAATAAGGAATTGCTGCGTCATATTGTTTTAAATTAAAATAGCTTTCGCCAATAATTTTATTTAATTCTGATTTTTCAACAGCGGTAGAGTTCGTCATTGCTTTCATTCCTAAATCTATGGCTTTTTGAAATTCACCCGATTTAAAACTCATATCAGACTGATAGTAAGATAATTTTTCTGCGTATTTCTCATCTCCAGAAACTTGATCAAACTGTTTATTAGCTTCTACATAATCATCCGATTCGTAGGCCATAAAGCCCAAATAATATTTACTTTGCGTAGCATATTCATCAACAGTAACCACTTTATTAAAATAAATTTTGGCTTCTTTCAACTTTTTACCAACAAAAAAAGAATAGCCTTTCTCAAAATTAAATTTATCGAGTTCGCTTGGCTTTAAAGAGCTTTCATCAACTTTATCAAACCATTGTAGTGCTGTTTTGTATTCGCGATGATCAAAATAGTAATAGGCAACGTCTATATAAGCCTGATTTTGTTTGCGACTTGCCGGATAATCCGCTACAAAACGATTGATCAATTCCTCTGCATTTTCTTGATCCGTTCGAATGGCACAATTGGCAATATAATAAGCACAATCAGCCTGAATTCCTTCGTTTCTAGTTTCTTTTTTTACATTAGCAAAAAGAATCTGAGCCGATGCGTATTGCTTGTCTTCATATAAAGAAAGGGCTTTATCGTAGTCGTTTAATGGATAGGTATAAATCGCTGATGCTTGGGAATAGAGCGACGTTATTTGAACAAAAAAAAGTATAATAAAGAGCTTAGGAAGTTTATGCATTGTTGTTTTATTTAATATTCAAAAGTATTTCTTTCTCTGTTGATAACGAAACGCTCGTCGCTTTTATTATAAAAAATAATTAAACAAGCCCTTAGAAATCGCGCAGCTTTGCAAAATGGAAGCTGATTTTGGAAAAATTTTCAATTTAGTTTTGCCAATTTATTTTTTGTTATTTGTTATTTGGATTTTATCTTTTTACTTTTACGCAATAAACAAAATCTATTATGGCACAATCAGTACTGTCTTTAAAGAATGTAAACATCTATCAAGAAGGAAAAACTATTTTATCTGATGTCAATTTAGAAGTCACTCATGGCGAATTTATCTATATTATTGGTAAAACAGGATCCGGAAAAAGTAGTTTATTAAAAACATTATATGCTGATTTACCGCTGACAGAAGGAGAAGGTAAAATTGTAGATTTTGATTTAGCGGCACTAAAAGAAGATGAAATACCTTTTTTGAGAAGAAAAATCGGTATCGTTTTTCAAGATTTTAAGTTACTTTCAGACCGTACAATAAAAAATAATATGTTGTTTGTATTAAAAGCAACAGGTTGGACAGACCAAGCAGAAATGGATGCTAAAATTGAAGAAGTTTTATCTAAGGTAGGTATGGAAAATTTTGCAAGCAAAATGCCACATCAAATCTCCGGAGGGGAACAGCAAAGAATTGCTATCGCCAGAGCACTACTTAATGATCCTGAATTTATTCTTGCCGACGAACCAACAGGAAATTTAGATCCTCAAACCAGTACCGAAGTTTTAGAATTACTACGAAAAATTAATGCTACAGGAAAAACTATCATTATGGCGACACATAATTATGCATTGCTTATGAAATTCCCATCCAAAACATTAAAATGCGAGGATACAAAGATTTTTGAAGTGGTACAAAAAACAATATAAAACTTTTTCTTAGTCTAGTTTGAATTGAATTTATACAACGAAAAATAGATTATTTTTTATGCTCTATTGGAGGAAGGTACCATTTGTATCTTACCGCCAATATGCGAATTGAAATAATAAATAAGGAAGTTAGGAGATATAAAACGTCATCTTCTATGTTCATTTTTCGTAGCATAAAAAACACTATTCCACCTAGAATACAAATAGTAGCGTAAATTTCTTCACGAAAAATTACGGGTATTTCGTTGCATAAAATATCACGTGTAACACCACCAAAACAAGCAGTCATCGTTCCTAAAGCAATGCAAATTACGGGGTGAAGATGGTAGTCGATTCCTTTCTGGATCCCAATTAAAGTAAATACACCTAATCCTATGGTATCGAATAATGCCAAGGAAATACGAAGTTTGTCTAGTTTTTTTCGGAAAATGATTGTCAAAATAAAACCTAAAATAATTACATATACATAAGTCAAATCCTGCATCCAACCTACAGGTGTGCGACCAATCATCACATCACGCAAGGTTCCGCCACCCACTGCGGTGACAAAGGCAATGATAAAAACACCAAACGGATCTAGTTTTTTGCTCATTGCAGTTAGCGCGCCTGACATAGCAAATGCCATGGTTCCTATAATGTCGAGTAAATGAAACATTGAGATTGGTGATTTTAAATGATAGGTTTCTTGCAGCTGAGCTTAAACCCAACGGCGTGCAAAAATAAAAAAAAAACCGTGTTAAAAGATAAAATTTCGAATAGGAATTACACAAAATTATTGGTTTTAGAATTTAAAAAATGGTAGTATCTTAGCAACTTAATAACTTAGTACCATTTCCATTGAAGCAAATCACCTCTATTCAGAATCCATTCATTAAATCTTTGGTGCTATTGCAAGAAAAAGCAAAGGCACGAAAACAATCGGGCACTTTTTTAATAGAAGGAAAAAGAGAAATTGAGATTGCCATAAAAGGTGGCTATGAAATGGAGACAATTTTGTTTTTACCCGAGATTTGTTCGGAAATCGAAGCACAGAAAATTGCCAAATCTTCAGAACTGATAGAAATTTCGAAAGATATTTATCAGAAATTAGCATATAGAGATACAACCGAAGGAATTTTGGCTGTAGCCAAAGCAAAATCAATGCTGCTATCTGACTTACAATTATCCAACAATCCATTAATTCTTATAGCAGAAGCTCCAGAGAAACCCGGAAATATAGGGGCTTTAATGCGTACTGCCGATGCGGCAAATCTTGACGCAGTGATTATTGCGAATCCAAAAAGTGATTTATACAATCCAAATGTGGTTCGTTCTAGTGTTGGCTGTTTGTTTACCAACCAAATTGCAACAGGAACTACAACCGAAATTATCGCTTTCTTGAAAGAAAGAAATATCAATTTCTATTGTGCTACATTACAAAATTCTACCTCCTATCATACCCAAGATTACACGTTGCCAACTGCGTTAGTCGTGGGAACGGAAGCCACAGGACTTACTCAAGAATGGCGTGATGCAGCGACACAAAATATCATTATCCCAATGCAAGGCGAAATTGACAGCATGAATGTCTCTGTAGCTGCCGCAATTTTAATATTCGAAGCAAAAAGACAGAGAGGGTTTTAAGTTTAAATAGCAGATTTTAGGGCGCAGATTGCAGATTTTAGAATTCAGATTTAGAAGTTTACCATTTTATAATTTTCAAATAAAAAGAATAACTAATACCATTTAAGCAACATGAAAAAATATAGTATTTCCCTTTTAGCACTTCTAGCATTCAGTGTGCAATCATTCGGTCAAATTTCAAATGAAGAAGTAGACAAGGTCGTTAACCGTACACTAACGGCCTTTAATGTTCCCGGTATTGCTGTAGCAATTGTAAAGGACGGAAAAGTAGTATTAGCAAAAGGATATGGTGTAAAATCAATTGTGACCAAAGAAAAAGTGGATGCCAATTCGCTTTTTGGAATCGCATCGAATAGTAAAGCATTTACGAGTGCCGCTCTAGCAATGTTGGTCGATGAAGGCAAACTAAAATGGGACGACAAAGTCATCACTTACCTACCCAATTTTAAAATGTACAATGATTATGTAACGAATGAATTTACAATTCGGGACTTACTCACACACCGCAGCGGTCTGGGTCTTGGTGCAGGAGATTTGATGATTTGGCCTGACGGAAGTAATTTTACAGCGCAGGATATCGTGCAGAATTTACAGTATTTAAAACCGGTTTCTGGTTTTAGAACGAAATATGATTATGACAACTTATTATATATTGTTGCAGGAGAAATAGTTAGTAAAGTAAGTGGAATGTCTTGGGGTGATTTTATTGAAACTAGAATCATGAAGCCTCTAGAAATGACAAATAGTGCGGGCTCTTTTGTTCGTTTAAAAGATACTAGCAATGTAATAGTTCCTCACGTTCCTATTGACGGAAAACTTAAAGTGATTTCTCGCTACAAAAATCAAGTATTTGATGGTGCTGCCGGAATTTACTCTAGTGTGAACGACATGAGTAAATGGATGATTATGCAATTAAACAATGGGAAATACGGTGCTGCAAACCAACAATTATTTTCTGAAAAGCAACATACCGAGATGTGGACACCACAAACCATTATTCCTATAAGTACAAGACCACCTTATAACAGTCATTTTAGCGCTTATGGATTGGGCTGGAATTTAAGTGATGTAAAATGTTATAAACAGGTAGGTCACACTGGAGGTCTAGAAGGAATTGTTACGCAAGTCACCTTATTTCCTGAATTGAATTTAGGAATTGTAGTTTTAACCAACCAACAATCGGGAGCTGCTTTTAGTGCCATAACAAACACTATTAAAGATAGTTATATAGGAATTACATCAGAAGATTATGTTACCATTTATAGCAATAGAACAAAATCAAATGAAGAATCAGCAGACAAAGTAACCGACGAAGTTTGGGCAATAGTCGCGAAAAACAAGAAAGACAATAATAAAATTGATTTCAAAAATTATACTGGTACTTATAAAGACAATTGGCTCGGAGAAATTGTAATCAGTGAATCGAAAGGAAAATTACTTTTTGCATCGAAGCGTTCGCCACAACTTTCGGGTGAATTATTCTATTACAAAGACAAAAATTTAGTTGTAAAATGGAACAATGCGTACTTTCATGCTGATGCGCATTTGCTTTTTGAATTTGACGCTTTTGGAAAGGCAATTGGAATTAAAATGAAACCAATTTCGGAATTAACCGATTTTAGTTATGATTTTCAAGATTTAGATTTTAAGAGAATTCTTTAGTTCAGTGCTCAGAAGGCAGTGTTCAGTATTCAGTTCTTAAATGGTAGTATTCAGTTTTCAATAGAAAAGACTGCCGCTGTGAAAAAGTAAAGCTCAAAACCCATAACTCAAAATTAAACACTAATACTGCAATCCAACTCCTTGCGTATTTCCTCAAAATTTCTTATTTTTAAGCATTGAATACACCCATTATGATCGAAATCGATATAGAAAAAGAGAACAAAGCAATAGCACAAGAATACAAAGAATTACTTCGTATTAGTTATCAAACGCTAACTGCAGAGGATAAGAAACTGATACGCAAGGCATTTGACGTTGCTGTAGACGCACACAAAGACCAACGCAGAAAATCTGGTGAGGCCTATATCTTTCATCCAATTGCTGTTGCAAAAATTGTAGCTTCGGATATTGGTCTTGGCGCAACGTCTATTGCTGCAGCATTGTTGCATGATGTTGTCGAGGATACACCGATTACGGTTAAAGATATCGATAAAATCTTTGGCCCTAAAATTGCCCAATTGGTCGAAGGATTGACCAAAATATCAATGGTACAAACCGATCTTAATATATCGATGCAAGCAGAGAATTTTCGTAAAATGCTTCTCACGCTTAACGATGATGTTCGTGTAATTCTAATAAAAATAGCAGACAGGTTACACAACATGATGACAATGGATTCGATGGAAAACCATAAACAAATCAAGCTGTCTTCAGAAACATTATACATCTATGCTCCTTTGGCCCATCGATTAGGTCTTTATAAAATAAAAAACAAACTAGAAGATTTAGGATTAAAATACACAGAGCCAGAAAGATATAACAATATCGTCAGCAAAATAAGAGAAACAAAGGAAGAACAGGATTTATATATCAAAGACATATCGGAAGTTCTTAAAACTTCACTAGATAATGAGAAGATCGATTATATTATAAAAGGCCGACCAAAATCTATTTACTCGATCAATAGAAAAATGGTTACCCAAAACGTAAGTTTCGATGAAGTCTACGATAAATTTGCCTTGCGTATTGTATATAAATCAAATCCTCACGACGAAAAATTTCTCGCCTGGAAGATATACTCTATAGTAACAGATCATTATAGACCAAGTCCGAGCCGTTTGCGTGACTGGATTTCATCACCAAAATCTACTGGTTATGAAGCCTTGCACATCACCGTTATGGGTCCAAAAGGACGCTGGGTTGAAATTCAAGTGCGCAGCGAAAGAATGGATGAAATTGCCGAAAAAGGATACGCTGCACATTACAAATATAAAAACGGAGCTAACGAAGAGAGCGGTCTTGATGTTTGGCTTAATTTATTAAAAGAAGCACTTGAAAACTCAGAAGCAAGCGCCGTTGACTTTGTTGAAGATTTTAAAATGAATCTGTATTCGAAAGAGATATATATTTTTACTCCAAAAGGGGAAATCAAATCGTTACCAAAAGGAGCTACTTCACTAGATTTTGCGTTTAGCATTCACTCCGAGGTGGGAATAAAAACAAGAGGAACGAGAGTAAATGGTAAACTAGTACCATTAAATTATGAGCTAAGAAGCGGCGATCAAGTAGAAATTATTACTTCCGTTAATCAAAAACCAACGATTAACTGGTTGGATTACGTGACCACATCCAGAGCTAAAAATAAAATACGAAG
>JBBSSR010000054.1:0-15529 GCA_038241955.1 Flavobacteriales bacterium
AAATTGCTTTAAAAAATCTTCGTTTAAAATGTCTTCTGGTTTCATAAGTGTGTAAAAGTTAAATTTAATAAATAAAAAAATCTCAGATCAATTAATAACCTGAGATTTTAAAACTTACACACTTTATGAGACAGTGCCATTTAAAGTTAAATGCGATAATCAATAGTCGCATTTAACTTTATCTTTTCTTTCCCTAAGGTTGGTTGTTCTTAAGAATTTTTTCAATTTTTGACGCTTCATATAAAAATATGTCCCCCAGTTTTGTATAAGGTAGAATGCCTGTTACCCTATATTTTATTATAGTATTATTGGATAGTCCAAAAATCTTCTTAAGATGCTCATTTCGGTAATATTTCAGCGGTGGATTTACCTCTTGTATTTTTATCTTTGAATCTATAGCTTCCAATTTTCCATACAAAGGCTCAAGCATTTTTTCAAGTGCAGTCAAGTATTCAAATTTATACTGATCGCTGTTCTCCGATATCATAACATTTTAATTTTAAAACATTTTAATTAGTTAATTAAACTCTTACAATTCTTTCTCTGCGCTCTTTTAGTACCTCCAAAATCTTGTCTAGAAATTTTATATGTTTCGCCCTATAAGTGAATCCTTTCGATTCAGAAAATTGCTTGCTAACAGTTCTAATCGGCATCTGCCTACCTTCATATCCTAGATAAGTAAAATTACTCACTATAAATTGCTGTATCAAACCTCTGTTATTATTAGTGTTCTGCCGATCAAAAAACAAAATTTCCTCTTCCATCATGATATAAAACAACTGTGCCAAATCACTTTTATTATAATTAGAATGGCATTTCCCTTTAACGCTGGTTTGTAAATCTCCGGAGTCTGAACCTACAGACAACAAATTAACATCTAGAAGCCTTTCAAAGTATTCCATTTTTCTATGCAATATTACTACTTCGCTTTGTAATTGTTCCACTTTCAAATCACTCATTTCCAGTGTTTTTTTTATTATCAAGTAAACCTCTATTCTTCTTTATTTTTAAAATTATAAAAACAAGTATTTCAGATCAACTTTTTCAAGGCAATTTACGCCATGATGTAGTAGAATAACGGAAATGGCTTCATATGTCATAAAATGGAATTGTTTGTCTTATTAAAAAGATTCTTTAGAAGGCACAAAATGGCTTGGGTTGCAAAAGCTTTAAGGCATTAGTTACTAGTTAATTGTAAAAAATTAAAAAGTTTCATAAATCTTTTTTCCCATTAAAAAAATTACATAGCGATGCTACTTTTATTCAGGAGCAAAAATATTTCCGTGTTCTTAACGCAAGTGGCAAGGCCAAGCAATGTAGGTTTTAAAGAAAATCTCCAACCATTCGGGTAGTATTTTCTCCAAAAGTCTTGCCACTTGCTAAATACTTCAATTTGCAGCTCCTGAATTAAACCAATATGGACTTTAAGTCCATAGTGGTTTAATTTCAAGATGCTACTGATTTGATTAAACCGTCGAAAACTAAAATATTAAAATTTAATTAACAATATTTTAACCCTTAAAACGTAAGAAATTAATTTTAAATGCAAACTGAATTTTTTATTTAATTTCTTCATAATCATGTCAGAGTCATTTATTGAATGGAAAATAAATCTTGAAACAGTATTTTATTTAACTTATGCTATAATTTTATTCTGGAAGATAAAAGATATTCAACAACTGGTTATTTCGTAACTAACAAATGATATAACCCGTTTCCTTAAATTGTTATATAAAATAAAAACAGCCTAGATATTGGCTGTTTTTCAGCAGTAATATACTGAACTTGGTATCTTGAATTATAACTAATCTTTGTTTTGTCTTCAAATAATTTAATCCAAGGAGTTAATTTTTATCTTTTGAGTAGAAATTATAAAATATTTGTTCTACATGAGATATGAGCTTGACAATTAATTTTGCTTTAAAAAATGCATTTGCTTATAATCGTATTATTAATAGCATGTACTTAGGATATTTTTACTTTGTTTTGTTTTTGTTTTTGTTTTTCTCAAATTCAAATGAAGATTCTGCTTTCTCATTGAGTACAATATAGGCGTTAAATTTTTTACCTGATTTACTTTTTATTCCTTTAATAAGAGGAGTTTTTCCAACTTTAACAAGATTTTCAATATCTGTTATACTCAACTGAATGCCGCAAATATTACGAAACTGAACCCATTTACAACTCTCATCAGGGCATTTGACAATTATATCTTTGATTAGTAATTGTTGGCTTTTACATTTGGGGCATATAAGAACAGGTAATTTTTCGGATACTATTGATACGCCAAGAAGTTCCTCAGTTATTGAAATTGTAAATTCTTCAATTTTCTTTTGGAATGTATCGACATCAACAAAGTTGCTTTCTATCTTTTCCAACGCCAGCTCCCACTCTGCTGTCATAGCTATATCGGCAATCTTTTTGTCTTTAACCACTTCATATACCTGTAATCCTTTTTCAGTGGGGATTAGTGATTTATGCTCTCTACGGATATAATTCCTTGAGAAAAGAGTCTCTATAATAGTAGCCCGTGTTGCAGGTGTGCCAATTCCTATATTCCGCAGGACATTACGCTTTTCTTTAGCTTCAATTTTATTTCCTGCAGATTCCATAGCCGATAACAGTCCCGCTTCTGTATATAAAACAGGTGGATTGGTTTTCTTTTCCAATACCAACGTATTTTTTATTTTCAGTTCATCTCCTGTTTTTATTTCTGGTAAATCTTGAAGGAGTAAAACATCCCCGTCAGAAAAACTTCCTTTGATTACGCGCCAACCAGGTTCAATAATTTGTGAACTTTTAAGTTCGAAATCATAATGCAGAACTTGTAAATTAACATCCATTATTTCTTTTGAACAAGGATTTGAAATTGCTTCAAGTAAGCGAAATGCAATCATGTTGTAAATAGTTTTTTCTTGGGCAGGTAAATTCGAAGGGATTTTGTCTGTGATAAGCAATCCATGATGATCTGTTACTTTGAGGTCATTAACAATACGTTTGTTTAATCGTCCCCGTTTAATGCACGATATGGCTTCTTTGAAAAAATTATTGGCTTCCAGTGCCCTTATAAGAGTAGGGATTTCAGGCCAAATATCTTCTGGAATATGTTTGCTTCCAGTACGAGGATAGGTGATAAATTTCTTTTCATACAGGCTTTGCGTAATTCGAAGAGTTTCCTCTGCCGAAAGGTTCAAATTGATATTTGCTTCCTTTTGCAAACCTGTCAAATCAAACAATAAGGGTGGTTGCTCAGTGATGGTTTTGCGTTCTATTGAAGTGACGGTAGCCGTTCCACTTCGTTGAATAGATTTGAAAACATCTTCTGCTGTTTTTTTATTGTCCCATTTGGTATTAGAAAGACTCTTAAAAGTGATAAAATCTTTTTGATGCTCTAGTTGTATTTGCCAATACGTTTGAATGGGGAAATTTTTATTCTCTAGATACCGTTTGCAAATCAGTGCCAATGTAGGAGTCTGCACGCGTCCTAGCGAATAAACTCCAGAACCAGCCGTAAGACTAAGTGCCTGAGAGGCATTTATACCTACTAGCCAGTCCGCATGGCTTCTTGCTTTTGCAGCTAAAAAAAGCCCGTCAAATTCTTTTCCGGGCTTTAGATTTTCAAATCCAAGTTTTATTGCTTTTTCTGTTAATGAACAAATCCATAAACGTTCAAAAGGTTTGGTGCATTTAAGGTATTGATAAATATACCGAAAAATCAATTCTCCCTCCCGCCCTGCATCGGTTGCAACAATAATACTTTGGCAAGAGTCAAACACTTTTTTAATAATGTTCAGTTGCTTTAAAGCTCCTGTGTCCATTATATAGGCTTTGTCCTTTTTTATCTTTCGTGCCGTTAATAAAAATGGATTAGGCATAATGGGTAAAGATTCTCTTTGAAATTGGGAGATCCCATAATCTTCTGGCATACCCAAGCTTACCAAATGTCCGAATGCCCATGTTACGATATAACCATTTCCAGTAATACAACCGTCTTCTTTGTGTGTAGCACCTAGTAATAAGGCTATCTCACGTGCTACACTAGGCTTTTCTGCAATGACTGCTTTCATAACTCATCCTGTTTTCAGATTACATTTTTCTACCTTTAGACTTGGCTGGCTGGTTAACGTTTTCCTGCTGTTCCTGTTGCTCTTTACTGTCTGGGTTCTTTTGTCCTGATTTCAATGGTTCCTTGCTGTTTTTAGTAGCTTCATTGGTTTTGCCTTCAGAATTGACAGCCGTCTGTGTTTTATGCTCTTCACTTGGCTGCACTTTTTCCTTAACTGCATTTGGATTACTGAATGAAAAACCAGCCTTACCGCTATCCTGATTGAAAGTGAGATACCCTTTATATTCTTTGCCTTGCTTGTCCACAAGACCCGCTACATAAATAGTTTGCCCGTCTTTAAACTTTTGATATTCATCACTCGTAAGTTCTTTACCTCTTATTGTTTTCGGAGCTTCGAGTCCCTGACTCTGCTCCTGCTTATTATTTTGTGTTTGTTTGCTAGTATTACTTCTATCAAAAAGGAATTCTACAAAACGCTTCTCAGCATTGAACTGTATAGTTGCACTAAATGGATCTCCTTTTTGGGAAATCATATTCTCAACATAGAGAGGTTTGCCTTCCGAAAGGGTTTGTTTTTGCTCCTCATTGAGCTTGACTCCTTTTATCTCTTCTGGAATTTTTATTTTATCCACACGAAGGGCAACAATTTCATTTGTAAGTCGGTCAATACTAATTATCGATGGTATTTGCTCACTAGTTTTGAGATTAGTAAGGTTTACAATACGTCCCATATTACCAGTCTTTAATAAATTTTCTTTATCCTCCTTACTGAACTCATGTCCAAAAAATGGATAATGCATTTGAGGTTCTTTTCGGATTCCATGAATAGCCATTACCACCTGCCCTTGATCATTAGTCTGTAATGAAAGTCTAGCATCCATACGGGTAATAGCTGTTCCTAAATTAAGGCTGATGGGTACAAGTTCATTGGTCTTGTAGCCTTTAAGTAATGGATCGAGTAGATTCATCTTCTCTAATTTTTCTTTACTTAGTCCCAAATTGGACATTGTTTCCCAGTCAATCTGTTCTGGCTTAAAGCGGTTTTCGCTTGTCTGTGCCGGTTTTTGTGTTGTTTCCATACTACTTTGTTTTTCTTGTTTATCATTTTTAGGTTCAGTGATTTTTACTTCATGTTGTGATAGTAATTTTGCACTTTCTTTATTTGGAGAGTCTATATGGTTTTGAATTTCCTTTGCTTTATTTACTGCTATATTTTCAGGAACTGTGAAAAAAGAAAATTGGGTAGGATTTTTTAATTGGCTAATGAAATTGGAAAAGAAATTTGAGATAAAATCTCCCTGTTTATCAACCTTCATAAATTGATTTTGATTTTTTTTGTCTACAGGAACCGTTTTTAATCCACCATTTTGATCCATACCTGTTACTGCCTGAATTTTCTTTTTCCCCTTTTGCATTACTAACAGAATATCTGCTAATTGTTCTGGAGATTCCCGTTTGGTTTTATCTATTTCATTCATCTTTTCGTTTTTTTGATTTCTGTTTAATAGAAAACTAAAGTGTCCAATGTAATACAAGGTTAAGTATATTTACGCTTGAAGTCCTTATCAGGCTTAATTTGACTACCATTGGCTTAATTTACTTTCCTTACATTAGTTGAAAAGCTCTCCCTGATAAACTGGTTTACATCTGATAGCTTATAATAAAGTTTTCCACTTATAGTATAATAGGGAAGTTTACCCGATGATCTGTAACGCTGTAAAGAGCGAGCACTAACTTTTAGCATCATAAAGAGATCCTGATTGTCAAGCAATTCTTCCCCATCAATTGAGCTCTTCAGTTTTTGAGCATTTTCAAAACGTTCCCCAAGTATATCGAAGCGTTCCATAATACGCTCCATCCACGATATAAATTCCATTCTGTCAATATTCATAGTATATACTTTAATCAATTAACACTCCTTGATTTTCTATTGGCCTATTATTATATCTTCTATCAATTTTTGTATTATCTTATTTTTTTAAACTAAAATTCAAATTATAGATTTACTAATAATGACCTTTGCAAAGTTTATATCCATTTGATGAATTTTAAGCCAAGCTTCGCCAATTGAAAAACATTATTTTTATAAATTCGTAAATGAATGAGATTGGATGAATATCAATACATTTTACTTTTAACTTCAAAAAAAAACTGAATATGGGAGTGTTTTGCCAATTGGCAGAGATGGGTATAAATAAAAAAACAGCATTAACTAATACTGTTTTAGGAGACTTCAAATTGTTTTTCATTATAAATCTTTATCCATATATTCTTCCACGGATGATTTTAGTTGATCTAAAAATAGGGTGCGATCACCTGAGCGGTCTTTCATACGATGAAAAGCATGATGGATATCACCAAGCTGTATGCGGAAAAGAACCTGTAAGATTGAACTGATTCTACGAATTCCAATTTTACCATGGGAAATGGCTCCTGAAATATGCAGTGCATATATTAGTTCTATTAATGCATTTTTAGATTCTGTCCAAGAAATGTTCTCTGTAGATTCTCCATTTCCTAATGCTATCTCTGGCTTATCAACTGGATTTATTTTGATAATTAGATAATTATAAAGCAATTCATTAGCTATAATACGAGAAACTTTATAATCATAATAAGTAGAAAATTGAGTATCGACTTCAAAAATAAAACTGTTGAGGCCCGTGTTGAGGTTTATTTTTCCTAATTTAAAAAAATCGTGATCCCTGTCAGTTCTTCCAGATCTATAATAACGGTGAAAATCTGAATTGCAAATGTGTTCCTTATATTCAATCTTTAAGTGCTGTAATTCACTAGAAAAATATTTATAGTACATTTTTCCATCATTGACCGGACACGAAGTTTCTATTCTGTATATCTTGTTATAATAAATTAACTTACCAAGTATTTGCGGTTTTATAACCCTAAAAAATTCTATTTCTTCATTTTCATTTGCAAAATGATGTTCAATAACATATCTCTTCATATCTGCTAATAAGTCCTGCAGAAAAATGGTCATACGATATGATTCGTCGATTAAATGTGTGGATTCTAAACTAATTTCTTGTTCTTTTTTGAGGATACTGTAGAGAGCATCCTTGTAATTGGATTGCATCATACTAAAACAATTAAATAGAATAACTATCGCTTTTTAAACTTGTCAATAGTCTGCGAACGATATTCAGATGGTGAAATAGAAGTGTGTCTTTTGAAAAATGCGCTAAAACTAAATATACTATCAAATTCCATTTCATCAGCAATAAATGAAATGGTTAATTGTGTATCTTCAAGTAGACTTTTAGCTTCGGTTATAATTGCTTGTATGACAATGATTTTAATGGTACTTCCTGTAATTTGCTTAACGACTTTATTCAAATAGCCCGAAGTCACAAACAGAGTATCCGCATAAAAACTAATATTGTGATGCTTCTTAGAATGAATAGTTACCATTGTTAAAAATTGAATTGTAATGCGATCTCTTCTGTTGAAAGGAATTACTGTTTCAGATTGATATTTAGTATAAATTAAACGTAGTTGAAATAAAAACAAATTAAAACTGATTCGTCGCAATTCATTTTCCTTACCATCTTGTTTAAAATCTTTATTGACAAAATGCAATAGTTTAAAGATAAGAGATAGTACTAAAAAGTCCTTTTCTTCTAACTTTATGACAATAGAGGATTTTAAAATTAGAAAATTAAACGAGTCAATTAATTCTTTTTTGAGACAATTTTCAAGTGCAAATTCAGGTGTAAATGAAATTAGAAATAATTGCGTTTTATCCTTGACTTCCAACACTGTACAAAATGAGCTTTTGGGAATAATAAGGAGATCATATCTAACTAAATTTTTGGTAATTTCTTTCAAACGAATTTTAAACTTACCTGCTTTAATCAATAAAATAGATAAATTTATTGTTTCAAAACAATCATCTGGATGGGTAGTTATAACATATTTCTTTATCAAGTGGATATCCATTCCATTTAATGGTAAACCTTTGAAATCAATATTAATCAATTCCTTTATCATGATTCTTTAAAATTTAAAAAATAATCGAAAGTTCCAAAAAAGAATAATTCATACTTTATCTCTAAACGAATTTTCAATCGCTACAAATGAAAAAAAGTAAAGATTAAACAAACTGGTCATGAATAGTAAATAAGCTAAGCCTCTACTTTTACTAACTTTTGTTAATCCTGAACTCATATAGCCCACTATTTCATCATAGCTAAATAATTCTATGATGAAATAAAGGCTGATCAGATTAAAAATGATAAGCAGTATAAAAAATGTGATTCGAATGTTCATTGTATATCTCAATCAAAATTAATCCCAAATACATTTTAAAATAACTCTGGAAGCAATGCTATAATCATAATTACAGCGATTTGACCTTTCGAAAAATGATGCTTTGATTGCATTTTACTTCCCACTGAGGTTTCCCAATCCCGATCCCTTCTTTCCTCTTCAGAATACAGAGAATATCTAGAAATAGAAGTAATCGTTAAAAGTGTTTCTTTTTCTCCTTCTGCAATTGTAGTATCAGCAATTACTGCCCCTTCATAGCCAACAATAAAATCATAATTCAAATTAAATTCTAGTGCTCTTTGAGCATTCAAAGTTTGTAGAAATTCAACAAGGCTGTTTTTTGAATTCTGATTTAATGAACTATTCAAAACTATTGTGATCATTGCATTGTCGGGATCTAGCATAATATTCTCAACACTGGCATCGGTAAAATCTATTTCACTTTTACTAGTCAAGGACGTATTTTTCTCCCGCATAGTTACAAACCTAAGTTGTTCACTTAATTCGCTAACAGATTTAGGTAATTTATTCCGTAGACTATACTCATGTAGTTGTTCATAATAAAGTTTGCCTTTAGAATTCATCTTATTTGCAGGGTTTTCAGGCATTGTATTTTTAATTGTTCCTACTGAATTGTAGATCTCAGGTTCTAATGGTTGGTTGATTTCGGAATCAGTTGAACATGAATTTAGCATAAATAAAACTGGTAGACATAATAGAAAACTTTTCATGGTTAATAGTGTTTAATTGGAAAGAGAATTAATTCTCAGTTCAATTTACCCGGGTCAGCAGAACTTTTATTCAGCACGATGCCGAACAATTTTGCTTTTGAATTCGAAGCAAATCTAAGTACTGAAAAAAAATTTCACAACACTAAGTGTATGGATTTACTGGAAATAAAGTATGGATTTTATGAAAATCTACACACCTATTATATAAATAATCACCTATAATTCAATAGTTTATATTAAATTTGATTAAGCTTTGATAAATTATCATTTCTTTTACTAGTGAATAAAGTAAGATAGTTCAATGGCAAAGTATTTGGTACCCTCACCCGACTATTATGATTAAGAAAACTCTTTTCTTCCTACTACTTTTAAAATTCCAGATTCAATTTGCGCAAAAAATAACCTATCAAATTCCCGATTCGCTTAAAAATAAAGAGTACAAGTATTTAGATGATAAATCATTCGAGTTAAAGAATGATAGTACCAAAGCTGCAATATATCTATACGCTTATTTAAATAAAGCACTCAAAGAAAAAAACTGGAAAGAAGCAGTTTATGGTTATCAAAATATTGTGCATCAGTCATCCAACAACTCCAAATTGATTTATGCTGACAGTATGATATATATAGCAAAAAAATCTCATGACTATGCATTAATTGGATCAGCCTACCTTTCCAAAGGAATTGTTTATTATGGACTTAAGCAACAAAATTATGCTTTAGATAATTACATAATAGCCAATAATTACATTTCTAAAACTGATGACAACTACTTGATTTATAAAGTGAAATATCATATTGCTTTAATTAAATACTATTTAGGATTTTATGATGAAGCAATATCCTTATTGCGAGAATGTGTAACCTATTTTAAAAATGACAACCCAAGAGCGTACCTCAATTCACTACATTCGTTAGGATTCTGCTATAACAAAGTGGGAAACTATGGATTGTGTACCGAAACAAATGATCTTGGTGTAGCAGAAACTGAACGATTGGGAATTAAAGAAATGACATGCTATTTTGATCATTCCGAGGGAATAAATCAGTTCTATAAAAGCAATTACAAAATTGCATTAACCAAAATTATATCTACTCTTAGAGAAATTAGTAGCAATAAGGATTTTGCAAATGAATCCATTGGTAATTTTTACATTGGTAAAAGTTATTTGGCGTTGAATAAAAAAGATCTGGCACTTCCCTATTTTCAAAAAGTGGATCAAATTTTTGAAGATAAAAATTACTTGCGTCCTGATCTAAGGGAAAATTACGAACTGCTAATTCACTACTACAAGACTAAAAACAATTATAAGATGCAGCTGTACTATATAGATCAGCTCTTGAAGGCAGACAAAGTTCTAAATGAAACTTTTACCTATCTAATTAGCAAAATACATAAAGAGTATGATACAAAAGCTTTATTAACTGAAAAGCAACTTATTCAAAACCAACTTAATCGGAGAAAATATTTTGATTACATTTTGGTTTTTCTAATATCCTTCTTAATTGTTTGCTTAGTAGTTGTAACCTATAGACATTACAAAACGCGGCGAGAATATAAAGTACGATTTGATGAATTAATGCAAAATGCTAGCAATAAAAATTACATCAAAACAAAGTCAAAAGTTGAAAGACCTGAAATATTGGATATCAATCAAGAGTCGATAAATACAATTTTAAAACAATTAGATAAATTTGAGTCCGATCAAAAGTATCTTGAAAAAGAGTTGAACTTATCTAAAGTCGCTGTTCAATTTAAAACAAATCCCAATTATCTATCCAAAATAATTTCCTACTATCGGGACAAAGGTTTTGTTGAATACATTAATGACTTAAAAATTGATTATGTAGTACAATTGCTAAAAGATGATCCTAAAACTAGAAACTATACTAATAAAGCTCTTGCGGAAGAAGCTGGTTTTAGCAGTACGCAACGTTTCGCGAATGCTTTTTTTGCTAAGACTAATATTTCTACCAATTATTTTATAGATCAAATTAAAAAAGAATAGTCTAACAACCATAAAGTCAAATGTTTTCTATCACCTTTACTAAAAAATCAATAAGTTTAACATTTTTTTTAGGACTAGCGTAATAGTTTTTGATTCATGAACTACTATTTTTACCTCTGAATAATTTTAAATGTACATATTATGACTGATTTAGTTGCAAAAATTAACGCTGAATTCGAAACATTCAAAACGGAATCAGAATCGCTTATTGAGAAAGGTGTAAAAGCTGCAGGTGCAAGAGCTAGGAAATCAACTTTGGAATTGGAAAAACTTTTAAAAGAGTTTAGAAAAGTTTCTGTTGAAGCATCTAAAAAGTAATTTTAATAAAATAGCCTTTAAGAATTCTTAAGGGCTTTTTTTTTAAATTTCAATTTAAAATTTCAATTGATAGTATGGATATAGATTTTATTGACCTCGGTCTTATTTTAAAAGCTGATGATTTAGATATAGCCGAAGGACTGCAGGACGAAATATTATTTTTAACTGTTAAACCTTTTTTATTGGATTTGCTTTCTAATGAAAATTGCGCTATCCATTATTTTGGTTATGCTCCTGATAATACTGCAGATGGACAAGATGAATTATTACATCATGGTACTCTAATTCGAATTGTTGTAAATGAAAAGTATGCAGGAGTTGATTTAGAATGTAGTCCTCAAGAAATCGTTAAGGCTTTTTACAAATTAGTTTCAAACTACCAACCAGATTGGTGCACTATAATAGAAGAAAATGGGGAAACTAAAAAAGAAACAACTGTTGAACTCCTGTATCGGGAAGTATTTTAGTAGCAACCAAATCTACAGAATAAGGTAATGCAAATTGATTTATTGGTGCCTGTTCTAACCATTTCTTTTCATCTTCTGGATGCAATAT
Organism: Flavobacteriales bacterium; assembly: GCA_038241955.1. Classification (GTDB taxonomy): domain Bacteria; phylum Bacteroidota; class Bacteroidia; order Flavobacteriales; family Flavobacteriaceae; genus Flavobacterium. The sequence continues at coordinate 11,967 of JBBSSR010000054.1, forward strand.
AATTGGCATTCTTTTTTTGATGTTATGAATCTCTGCCATTAACTCATTTGCTTCTGTGGTCACCATGGTATATGTCTTTTTTATTTCTCCTGTTTGAGTATCTGTCCAATGGGAATACAATCCAGCAAAAGTAAAAAGATCATCATTACCAATTCCAATTTTGTATTTAATTTTATTTTTTCCTTTAGAATCCAGCCATTGCCATTCGTAAAAACCGTTGGCAATAATCAAACATCTTTGTGCAACTACATCTTTATAGGATGGCTTTTCGTTTAAGGTTTCAATTTTAGCATTTAGTGTCATTGCTTTAATATGATCATTCTCCGCCCAATGAGGAATTAAGCCCCAATTATAATGTTCTATAATTTCTGGATTTTCGTTTGTAATAATTGGAGTTTTAGGGAATTCAAAACCATTGATATGTTCGTGTCGCGAAAATTGATGTTTGTCCTTAATTTTTGCTTTGAATCGTTTTTCAATTTGCAAAGCAAGTTTTGTTTGAATGGTATGGAAACACATGGTGAGAGCTATTTATTAGTTGAACTAAATTACAATAAACAATTAAACTTTCATAGATATTACTTTAGTAAATCTAATGTTTTACTATCCTTCTGTCCCTGATAATATTTATTAAGTACCTCTTCAAATACTATATGGGTATCTGGCAATAAACTAAATAAAGTCATACAGGATTTTAACTTTTTTTCATCAGATTTACCCATAATTTCAAAAGCCGTTTTGTTTTCGACTTTTAATAATTCCTCAGTGATTTCAATAAGGTGTTTCCCTAATATTGGGTGATCGTAATAGGCTTGTGCTTCTTCAAAACTTTCTATTCCGTAAAAAATATTGTAGTCCGAAAATCCTAAACCTTTCATTTGCGGAAATATAAACCACATCCAGTGCGTTTCTTTTTTTCCTTGTCTTATTTCATTCATTGCATCCAAATATTTGGAGTTTTGTGCATCAAGAAATCTACTTAAATTGAATTTATTCTTCATAAAATATAATGGTTATAATCCCACCAGGATCGCATAAGTGTTTGTGTATTTTTCGTCAAATTAGTAGTACAAGCCATTTTCAAAAATAAAATTATGCTATCTTGACAAAAGTTAGCGGTTTTACTTTACTAGGTGCTTTTAGTGCGAATGAATTAATTACTTGCAAAAGATAATGATTGGATGGATAACGAGTAAGGTGCTCTTTTAATTCTGAAAATTCGTTAAGACTTAAATCATTCTCAAAATAACCCATACCGTAAAAACTCCCATTTTCAACCCAAATGCAACTTCTTTCTTCAAGTGTTCTTCCCTTATCAATTATAGCAAAGCTTGGTCTGCATTTTATATAATAGTCTAAGGCAGCCTCGACTTGTGCGTTGTGTTGTATCCTATCTGGTAATTCTGGGCTGAAGAGATCTGCTGTTACTTCTCCTTTTTGTGAACTCCCATAAATACAGAACCGATGATCAATTTCAAACTGTATCGCCAATTTCCTTAATGTATTGATTCCGTTGTAAAGTGAATTGAATGCTTCCAAACAATTTTGGTTCTTGCTGACCTTCCCAATAGCTAGATATCGGTAACCGTTTCTAGCTTCGTACTCAAAAAGACCAAATTTTGGTTCAAAACGTTTTAATGCTTTATTATGAATCGGCCATAATTTTTTTATTTCTATTCCTTCTAACACTAATGCTATTAACTCGGTAGCGCAAATTTCAAAAGAGATAGAATAAATGTCTCTTAGAAAATTCTGCCTTTGTGGTGTAATTTTATGACCTGTAAAATGTGAAGCAACTCTTTTTTTTAAGTTGACTGCTTTACCAACATAAATTACTTTTTTAAACTCATTGTAAAAATAATACACCCCAGGTCTTTCTGGCAATTGTTCAAAATCTTGAGGAGGAAGATTTGGCGGCAAGCGCTGATCTTGGGCTGTTTTTTTTATCATTTTATTCATTTCTCCCTCCAAATCCCATTCTAGTAATCGAGAAAATAATACGGTAGTTGCATCCGCATCTCCTCCAGCCCGATGCGCATTTTCTAAAGATATCCCTAATGATTTACAAAGTCTTCCTAAACTATAAGAAGCAAGTCCAGGTTTTATTTTTCGTGCAGCTCGAACGGTACATAATTTTTTAGCTGTCCATTTTAACCCTACACCTTCTAATTCATGTCGAACGAAAGAATAGTCAAAATTCACATTATGTGCTACAAAGATTCGGTCAGAAAGCATTTCGAAAACTTTATCTGAAATAAGATCAAATGTAGGTGCTTTGTGAACCATTTCATTTGTTATTCCAGTTAAAGCAAATATGGCTGTTGGAATGTCCTTTTGCGGATTCACAAGAGATTCCCATCGGTCAATTACTTTTTCTCCATCATGAATAATAATGGCGATTTCAGTAATCCGACTATGAGTGGCATTGCCTCCTGTAGTTTCTATATCTACAATTGCGTATTCTTGCTTTTTCATTTATTATTTAATGACTTTTGATACTCTATTTTCAAAAACTATGTTGAAAATTTAATACTATTTTTTACTTCTTTAATTTCATTCTTGATTTCAACAAACATGTTTTGGATACTAATATTCTCTAAAGCATCATTCTTTTTGTCACTTCTTGCAATGCTGCATTGGTATTCCCAAATCTCTAGGATATCAGATGCCTTAATTTCATAAGCTGGATAAAAGTAATTGTCCGAGGAAACTTCTACCAATATGTTTTTTTTATTTTTGTTGAGTCTTTTATAAACCATACCTTCATTACGAGTGATAAAAATATACGTTTTACCATCTAAAACTTCACCTAAATTTTCAACGTATCTCCCTACGATTATGTCACCATCTTGATGCGGTGGCATGGAATCTCCATCAACTGGAAAACCACGATGTTTTCCATTTCCTAAAAAGGGTAATGTTATTTGTTGTAACTGTTCAATATATTCTGGATCTCCATAACCACTTAAATAACCTGCTTTTACTTTTTGAGTTACTACTTCAATTCTATTTTCACCAAATTGATCTACTTGAATGGGTAAAATCAAGCGGTTATTCTCCAGTTTTAATAAAGCATCAACCTCAATTTTCCGCACGTCAACAGACAACAGTAAATCAATACTCACTTGATAATATTGTGCAATTTTCTTTAATATTTCATAAGGTGCCTCTGAAGTCCCATCTTCATATTTTACATAACGCCCTCTAGTAATTACAAGGCTTTCTGCCACTTTTTCTTGTGAAATTTTATGCTTTACACGCAAGGCTCTGATATTGTCTGAAAATAAGGACATAACTAATTTGTTATAATTTGTAACAGCAAATGTATTAAAAAATGTTATAATCTGTAACCCCTTGGGTGTAATTAAACAATTTGAATTTTGATGTTATTAATAGGTCTCTCAAAGATAAATTTATTGATATATTGAACTAATGTTAATGCTGTTATTTTTGCTAGAATTCTTGTTTTAAAACCTTGAAATGATTTAGCATAATTTCTTCTAATCATAAATTGATCACATAATTGAGAGAATAAAGTTTCTATTCTTTTTCTTGATTTTCTA
>JBBSSR010000055.1:0-12716 GCA_038241955.1 Flavobacteriales bacterium
GAAAGAAATCATTTTCTTTGGAGGAAAAAACGAATGAGAGTTCTCAATCAACTGAGCCGACTGTATTTCAGTAAGGAAAGCACCGAAACCAGGAATGGTTACACATTGATAGCGATATAGAAGTTGTGCGATGTAAAGTTCGATTTTCATAGTGGCAAAGTTATGCAACGAAAATAGTTATCAAAATTTTATTCACAATTTTTATTAACAATCTATTTTTAATTTCAAATGGTTAATCGTTTATTTGTTAAACATTTTAATATGTAAAATAGCCCTTCTTTTAAAAGACTAAAGGACAAACCAATAAAGTAAACAATCGATTAATAGCTCAAGTAACAAAAAACTATGTCCGAAGAAAATTTATACTATTTGATGGCTTTGATGAAAGTAGAGGGCGTTGGCGATATTATGGCCAAAAAATTACTCACGCATTTTGAAAATGCCGAAGCTGTGCTAAATGCAAAATCTTCGCAACTTGCCGCTATAGATGGAGTTGGGTCGGTTTTATTGCGAAATTTAAAAGACAAAACGGTTTACGATAAAGCGAAACAAGAATTAGATTTCATTAAAAGCAACGCTATTGATGTTTTGTATTTCCAAGACGAAAAATATCCAGATCGTTTGAAACATTGTATTGATGGACCTGTTTTGTTATTTAGTGCGGGAAATATTGATGTAAAAAACCGCAAAATAATAAGCATCGTAGGCACACGACAAATAACCTCTTATGGCAGTGAATTCTGTCGAAAATTAATCGAAGATATCGCACCGCTAGATCCAATCATAGTTAGCGGTTTTGCATATGGAGTAGATATTGTCGCCCACCAGCTAGCAATGGACCATAATTTGCAGACTATTGGTGTTTTGGCCCACGGCCTAAACCAAACCTATCCTAAAACGCATAAAAAGTACGTTGCGAAAGTAGAGCAAAATGGCGGTTTCTTAACGGAGTTTTGGAGTAGTTCTAATCCCGATAAAGAAAATTTTGTCCGCAGAAACAGAATAGTTGCTGGAATGTCGGAAGCGACCATTGTAATCGAATCGGCAGATAGGGGAGGTTCACTAATTACCGCCAACATGGCGAACGATTACAATAGAGATGTTTTTGCCGTTCCCGGCCGAACTAGTGATAAGTACAGCCAAGGATGCAATAATTTAATAAAAACGCAAAAAGCCAATTTACTAACTAGTGCTGCAGATCTTATTTATATCCTCAATTGGAACCTACAAGAGAATGCCAAGCCCCTGCAAAAACAGTTATTTGTAACGTTAGATGCAGATGAGCAAAAAGTGTACGATTACCTTTTAACGACAGGAAAAGAAGTTATGGATATAATCGCATTGCAATGTGATTTCCCCATATATAGAATTTCAGGATTGCTGCTCAACATGGAATTAAAAGGCGTAATCAGACCTTTGCCGGGAAAATTATTCGAGGCAATTTAGTAAATAATAAAACTTATTATCAGATTTCGAATCCTAATTTTTCGCGTACTCTAGCCAAAACACCATTGGCAACAACAGCCGCTTTATTGGCTCCTATTTTTAGTAAAGCATCTACTTCTGCGAGATTAGTAATGTAATAATTGTATTTTTCTCTTTCGGTTTTAAAATTTTCTACTATGAGTTCAAATAGAGCTTGTTTGGCGTGACCATAACCATAATTTCCACCTAAGTAATTACTTCTCATGATTTCTATTTGAGTGTCGTTTGCCAATAATTTGTATAAAGTAAAACAGTTGCACGAATCTGGATTTTTTGGATCTTCTAGTGGAGTGCTATCCGTTTCGATACTCATAATTTGTTTTCGCAAGCTTTTATCATCCAAGAAAATATTGATAAAATTATTCGCCGATTTGCTCATTTTTCCGCCATTTGTTCCTGGAATCAGCATGCTGTCTTCTTGAATCTTAGCTTCAGGTATCACGAAGGTTTCCCCCATTTGATGATTAAATCGTGAAGCAACATCTCTCGTAATTTCTACATGTTGTAGTTGGTCTTTTCCAACAGGTACAAACTCGGCATCATATAATAAAATATCAGCAGCCATAAGCATCGGGTACGAAAACAAACCTGCATTTACATCTTCCAATCGGTCTGCTTTATCTTTAAAGGAATGTGCTAATGTCAATCGTTGAAATGGAAAGAAGCAACTCAAATACCAAGATAATTCAGCAGTTTGGGGCACATCAGATTGGCGATAAAAAACCACTTTTTCCACATTCAAACCGCAAGCTAGCCAAGCAGCCGCTGTACTGTAGGTATTTGCTCTTAATGTCTCTCCATTTTTTATTTGGGTAATCGAATGTAAATCAGCTATAAAAAGGAATGATTGATTTTCGGCCTTATTAGATAAAGCGATTGCAGGTATAATTGCACCAAGTAAATTTCCTAAATGTGGAGTCCCTGTACTTTGAACGCCTGTCAGTATTTTTGCCATTTTTATTTATTTTAATCTGGTCTCAGATTGCTTACGAATAGAATTTTATTGCAAAGTTAATTCTTTTGCGAAATTTTCCACAAGTTTCCTTACTTTTGACTTTATGAAAAGTATAAAAAAGATATTTTGGAGCGTTTGGCGCGTGTGGTTTTATGTAATAATGCTAATTCCCATACTTATTATGCTCCCCTTTTTGCTTGCCTCGATTCTTACAGAAAGGTTTTATCCTTATTTTTTTAAATTATGTCGTATTTGGGCAAAATGCGTGCTATTCGGAATGGGTTTTTATTATAAAGTAGAGAGGACACAAAAATTAGATAGAAATAAAAGTTACATGTTTGTTGCCAATCATACTTCGATGACGGATATTATGTTGATGCTTGTAGCGGTAAGAAATCCATTTGTTTTTGTTGGTAAAATGTCTTTGGCGAAAATTCCTTTGTTTGGTTTTTTCTATAAAAGAACAAGCATTCTAGTGGACAGAAGCAGTTCTAAAAGCAGAATGGAAGTATTCAACGAGGCGCAAAAAAGAGTTAGTAGAGGTCTTAGTATTTGTATTTTCCCTGAAGGAGGTGTTCCTCATGACGAATCTTTGTTATTAGATACTTTTAAAGATGGGGCGTTTCGTCTTGCTGCGGAACATCATTTACCTATTGTTCCTCTTGTTTTTCCAGACAATAAAAAAAGATTATCGTATACTCGATATAGCGGAAGTCCAGGTCTGATGAGGGTTAAGATTCTTCCCTCGGTAGAAACGGTTTCCAGTTCTGGCGAGCCTTTAGATAGAAAGGAATTACGAGAAGAAGTTCGTGATTTAATTTATAAGGAACTGATCGAATTTCAACGTAAGGATGCTAAGAAGCTAGATGGTAATAAAAATTCTGATACGTAATTAAACAAAGACTTTACAAAGTTTAGTATTTGTAATTAAAAATAAAAAAAAAGACTGCCTATTTTTATTTAGACAGTCTTTTTAAGCTTTTATTCGTTAGCCAATTCCTTGATGTGCGCTTTTATTTTCACTTCAAGCTCATCTGCTAATTCTGGATTGTCTTTTATTAATGATTTTACAGCATCACGTCCTTGTCCTAATTTGGTATCTCCATAGCTAAACCAAGAACCCGCTTTCTTGATGATTTCAAACTCAACTGCAAGATCTAAAATTTCACCAGTTTTCGAAATTCCTTCACCGTACATTATATCAAATTCAGCTATTTTAAAGGGTGGTGCTACTTTATTTTTAACGACTTTTACTTTAGTTCTATTACCAAGAACATTGTCACCATCTTTAATTTGAGTAGAACGACGAATATCCAAACGCACCGAAGCATAAAATTTTAACGCATTACCACCAGTAGTAGTCTCTGGATTTCCAAACATTACTCCAATTTTCTCTCTCAACTGGTTAATGAAAAACACGGTACAATTGGTTTTGCTAATCGTTCCAGTTAATTTTCTCAACGCTTGAGACATCAATCGTGCGTGAAGACCCATTTTTGAATCTCCCATTTCGCCTTCAATTTCACTTTTTGGTGTCAATGCAGCAACAGAGTCAATAACTACAATGTCTATCGCGCCAGAACGAATTAAGTTTTCAGCAATTTCTAATGCTTGCTCCCCATTATCAGGTTGTGAAATAATTAGGTTTTCGATATCGACACCTAATTTTTCAGCATAATTTCTATCAAATGCGTGCTCCGCATCTATAAACGCAGCGATACCACCAGCTTTTTGAGCCTCTGCAATAGCGTGAAGTGTTAGTGTTGTCTTTCCAGAAGATTCTGGACCATAAATCTCTATGATTCTTCCTCTTGGATAGCCACCAACTCCTAAAGCTAAATCGATTCCTAAAGACCCAGAAGATATGGTTTCTACTTCAACAATGGCTTTATCGCCCATTTTCATCACCGTTCCTTTTCCGTAGGTTTTGTCTAATTTGTCAAGAGTAAGTTGTAATGCTTTTAACTTTGCTTCTTTTTCTGAACTGACTTTTTCTGTTCCAACTTTTTCTTTCATTTTTCTTCTTTTTATATGTTTTTCCAGTTATTTAAGTCAAATAATTGGATGAAAATTTATTTTAATGCCCGTAAAATTACTTCTTTTTTTCGAAGTTACAATAGTTGTTTTATTTTAACAAATTAGCACTTTTCTATTATTTTTGGGTGTGACATTGTTGACAAAAGTGGCTAATCCATACCGTTTATATAGCCAATTTTCTAAACAAGTTCAGGCTATACGCTCCGCTGCGGCGGATCGCTGCTGTCCCTCATACGGGGAAAAGGATCTCAATAGCGTAGTGAAATAGTTTCCGCCTTTAGGAAAACAAAGCCTTTAATTCTGTTGCATCATGAGGATTCATTTTTCCTGCCAATACCAAACTTAGTTGTTTTCTGCGCAAAGCAGCGACGTAACGTTCTTTTTCTAAATCGGTGTCAGGAATCAGCTGTGGAACTTCTACAGGTCTACCTGTATCATCTACAGCTACAAAAGTATAAATCGCTTCGTTTGCCTTGGTTCTATTGCCTGATTGTCGGTCTTCTACCCAAACGTCAATGTAAATTTCCATCGAACTTTTAAAGGCTCTAGACACTTTCGATTCTATTATTACTACACTTCCTAGAGGTATTGCTTTATTAAATGCAACGTGATTAACTGAAGCTGTAACAGCAATTCTGCGCGAATGTCTTCCTGCCGCAATACTCGCTGCGCGGTCCATTCGCGCCAATAATTCTCCGCCAAATAAATTGTTTAAAGGATTGGTTTCGCTAGGTAAAACCAAATCGGTGAGTATGGTTAAGGATTCTGAAGGATGTTTAGGCGTCATATTTTTAATGTAGTGTATAAGAATTATTTTTTTTAAGTTTCTTCGGGTCAGAGCGTCATTTTATTAAATGATACTATAATGGCTATTGCAATTCAATTTTGCCATTGCGATCGAAATTGTGATTTGACATTTCCTTTTTCATTAAAATCGAATTTTGAAATTGCCATTGATATTTTTTTTAGTTCAGCCAATAAACCGCCATTACCGCAGGAATAAAATACAGCACGATTGTTCTTGCACCGTCATAATCTTTGGCTATACGTTGACCAAAAAGCAACATTATGAAAGTAATGCAAGAAAAAATAGCACCATATAATGCATATACTCGGCCACTGTTTACTGCGATTTCGATACTACCAACCACGCATAAAATTCCAGATATTAATTCTAAGATCAAAACATTAAGGAGCGCTAACGGAACTTGATTTCTGAGAGGAGTTTTAGAAAAATGTTCTGTGAGCCAAGATACGTTGTCTTTCCAATGAAATATCTTATCATAACCAGATTGAAGAAATGTAATAGCCAGAAATACTAAAATTAAGATGGAGGCAATGTTGTTCATAATATTATTTTTTATGTATTAGACGTGTGAGTTTTATTGATAGATCGGTTAAAATTATTTTTGCATTTCCATTGCGTTCAATATGGTAAATGGCATCAGACAGTTCTTTAAAAATGTCATTTATGTTATTGCCATTTACAAACGGCGCAAAGTTTTCTAATTTAAATTTTTCAACCTTTGGTTCAATATAAACTAAAGAATTAGTTTCATAGTTCTGCAGTAATGCTTGACGAAACATCTCAATACAAAATTGGAGAAATTTTTTCTGTGTTTCTCTTCCTAAAGCCGCAATTTGCTCACTCCACAAAATCAGATCTTGTATCGCTGCTGCATTTCCTTTGGCTTTAAATGCAGCGCGAACCCAGGTAACAAACCACAGATCAAAAGGAAACTCATCTTTTTCATCATGTAATAAATGCAAAGCTTTGCAAAAGTTTCCTTGTGCTTGGTGTGCTATTTTTTGTGCTTGTTTGGGATCTATTTTTTCTTTGTCGATCAAAGCATTGGTGATCGTTTTTTCGCTTAAAGCATTAAATTGTAGAATCTGACAGCGAGAACGAATCGTTTGAATTAGATCTCCCTCATTCTCAGTTATTAATATAAAAATGGTTTTTTCCGGCGGTTCTTCTAACAATTTTAATAGTTTGTTGGAAGCTGCTATATTTAATTTGTCGGCCATCCACAAGATCACAATTTTATATCCTCCCTCGAATGATTTTAAGGATAATGTTTTTAAGATCTCTTGGGCATCGTCGACTCTAATTTCACCTTGTTTGTTTTGCACGCCCAATTTTGTGTACCAATCAAATAATCCACCATATGGGCTTTCTTGAACAAAAAGTCGCCAGTCTGAGATAAAATCGATACTTTTTGGTTTTTGTTTGATTTCTTCAGTCGTGACAGTAGGATATATAAAGTGCAAATCAGGATGTGATAACTTATTGAATTTTAAGTTACAAGACTCATTTAAACCTGCGTTATTTCCGTCACTGTTTTTGCAAAGGATGTATTGCGCATATGCAATAGCCATCGGTAAAGTTCCGCTTCCTTCAGGACCTGTAAACATTTGAGCATGGGGAATACGTCCCAAATCGGCACTTTTTATCAAATGATTTTTGATGTACTCTTGTCCTAGAATTTCTGAAAATTGCATGAAGCAAAGATATAAGAAAATGATTTAGCCAAAAATATTCTATTATAAAGTTTGCATTAGACTTAGAAAGCCAGGAACTGATTCAGATTAGAATTTTTATTTTTTAACATTTTGTTTAAAAAAATTGTTAATAACTTTTGTATTCTTTGATAAATAGAATTGTGTTTGCCTCATTTTTACTTTTGAAAGTAAGATAAATAATATGAAATTTTAAGCTTTTCAAAAAATAGATTCTTTTTTTTATTGTGCTAAAACATCGACGAACTGTTGTTTTTACTCGACATACTGTATAATAGGTCTGATATTCAAGTAAAGAGCCCAATGATTTAATTGTGTTAACGTTTGCATATTCAAAATATTTGTATATTTTTGTTTCATTAATTATTAAATCCAATTTTATGAAGGTGAAAATTATCTTATTTAGTATTTTTATGTTAGCACTAAGCTCTAAAAGTATCGCACAGACAAAATCAATTGCTGCTAAGAGTATTATTAGTACAAGTGCTGCAGTTAGAACTTATTACGATGACAAGACACTTAAAGCAATGTCAAAAGGAGAATTGGTAGAATTATACATTGAGCGTATGAAAGTAGTTGTAAAAACACTACCTCTTATCGCTTTGGCTACTAAACCTGGTGTGACATTGACAGATCTTGGTATTCCTGCAGATGATAGTAATAGAAAATCGTTAGACTTGCAATCAGAAGCTACAAATGTTTATTTAGATGTGACAGTAGATTTTTTAAGAAAAATGCTGCCGTACGCTGATAAAGGACAATTGGTAACTATGGTTTTGTTCTATGAGCAAACATTGAAAGCTTTACACGAAGTGGAAGCACAATAAAAATTAGTAATTAACTCAGTGTAAAAATATACACTGAGTTAATTTTTTGTTCTTTAGTTAAGATCTAAATCCCTTAATGAAGAATTAAATAAATTGAATGACACAACTTAATACCCCAATCTTATGAAAACTAATATTCTAATTACATGGGTTTTTCTTGCATTTATATGCAATGTAAATGCGCAACAGGAGAAAGGAATATTTGGACCAAGTAACTGGTTGAATAACTGGACTGAATTTAAACCTCAAAAGGCCTATTATGGTGAGCCTACACAAATTCTTGCAGGAAATATTTCTGAGAATATGACATTAGTAAAAAGAGAGGTTTATATTATACAAGGAAATGTATATGTAACAAATAATGCCATTCTTACTATTGAACCAGGAACTGTAATTATAGGTGATGCTGACTCTAGAGGAACTTTAATTGTTACGAAAGGTGCTAAAATGATGGCGCAAGGTTTAGAAACGGATCCAATTGTTTTTACTTCAAGTAAACCGCTTAAGAGAGCTGGTGACTGGGGTGGTATTGTTATTCTTGGTGAAGCTCCACTTAATAAATTTGGTAATCATTCGTCTATTAATTATGAGTTAGACCCAACCTTAGTAACTTATGGCGGTACTGATCCTGCAAGTAATTCTGGTGTTTTAAAATTTGTACGTGTCGAATTTGCTGGTAAAAAAATAAGAGGTGCTGATAACTTTAATGCTATATTATTAGGAGGAATTGGTAATAAAACAATTCTTGAAAACATAATGGTAAGTTATGCAGCTGGCGAAGCTTTTGAAGTACTTGGTGGAGAGCCTGTAATGAGTAAAATCGTTTCCTACTATAATAATGGTATTGATTTCAGATTCTCTTATGGAACACAAACTAAAATCGATAATTCGTTAGCAGTTCGAAATTCTTATCTAAGTAGTAGTGCTGGTTCTCGTTGTATGGATATTTCTTCTTACACTACCAAAGAAGAAGTTGACTTTACTAAAAAACAGACGCTTGTTACCGCCACTAACCTTACATTATTAAATGATAGTGAGAATATTGATGCGGAAATAACCAAAGGTTTGATAAAAGAAGCCGTATATGTTGCTGAGAATTCTTCCTTAGTTTTAAGAAAAAGTGTAATTTCTGGTTTCAAAACAGCTGTTCTTTTAGATAGTAAAATTGAAATTAATGATAAAAACCTTAAGAAAGTGCGTATTGAAGAAATGTATTTAAATTTCTGTAAAGGCAATATTTTCTCCGAAGGATCTGCTAACAACGAAGATCTAGAAAGTTACTATGGTAATAGTGTGTTTTTTAATTTGTATTCAAAAACAACTAACCCAGAAACTTTTAATGATTTTGCAAACCCAAGAAGACCTGATTTTAGATTGTCTCTTTCTAAATTCACTGCGTCTAAATAAATTTAAAGTTATAGTAAACGTCTAGTTATAAAATGAAAGTTGGACCCATGAAACTGGCGGTTTAGCTTTCATTTTATTAATTATAACAGTTATATAATTGCTTTATTTTAAATGCTATTTAAATATGAGAAGCAACTCTACCCCACTTTTTCCGACCTACAAATATTTAGTGTTTCTTATGTTGCTGGTTTTGCCTTCAACAATATCTTTGTTCGGACAGACTATCTCACCTCAGAAATTACCATTTGATAAAATTTGTGCTGGTGGTCCACATCCTACGATTCCTGGAGCTGTATTTAACGAATACCAAGCTACATTCGGAGTAGATGGATTCGATCCAAGTGCAACTTTTGTAGTAGAACTTTCAGATCCTTCTGGCTCTTTTGCAACTACTCAAACCGCTACAGTCGCTTTGGCGCCATTAGCAGGTACTCCTCCTGATACACCAGCAGTTAAAACCTTAACTTTTGCCGTTCCAACTGATCTCATTGGTTCAGATACCTATAGATTGCGCGTTGTTAGTAGTACTGGAGATCCAAGTCAGCCTTTTACCATTTTTGGAACCACTAGTGAAAAATTTTTCTCAGCTTATTTTAAACCCTACAGTGAATCGTTTTTTATCAATGATAAAAAGCCTTCCGTTAGTTTCTGTAGCGGCGGAAGTGTTACTTTAGAAGTATACAATCCTACTCCACTTATTAAAGATTCTTCACCTGCTAATTTTGGTAATTTAAAGTACAATTGGTATAAAGATGGTGTTTTAATAGCTGGCCAAACCGGAAAGAAATTAGTTATCAATGCCGGCGGCGAATATTATGCTGAGTTAGATTACGGACCTTGTAGCGATGTTAATTTTAGATCGCAAGCAATTGTTGCTATTAGTGCTGGCGGTGGCGGCGGCGGAGGTGCTACAATTACGTCAAGCTTAGGTAATCCTTTTTGTCCTTCGCAAAAGACAACATTAACGGCAACTACTGGGAATTCTTATATTTGGAAAGTAAACGGTACTACAATTGATGGTGCTGATTCACAAACTTACACTACAGATATAATTGGACTTTACACCTGTGAAGTTGATTTAGGTGGCTGTAATGCCACTGGTACGATTGACTTAAAAACTGGCGGAACAATTACTGCTAATGGTGCTACTGTTGCTGAAGGTCAAGTGTTAACATTGTTAGATGGTGATGTTATAACCGCTGCAGCTACTACTGCGGATCTAAATTCTACCTACCAATGGTATCTTAATAATGTTGCTATTACTGGTGCTACCTTAAGTACATTTGATATTACTGTAGTTGGTAGTTACAAAGTCACAATTTCAGGCTGCGATTTGTCTTTTAGAGTGTCTGATAATAAACCTGTTGCGAATATTCCAAATATTCTTACTACTAGCTATAGCACTTGGATTATCCCTGATATATATAATAATACCAATACACAGGTGATGATTTTAAGTTCGTTGGGAGAAATTGTTTTTCAAACAAACAATTATGACAATTACAATCCTTGGCCTCAAAAATCGATAGAATTTAAAAATTACAATCCCGTTTATTACTATATAATTACTCCTACTGGCGGTTCAGCTAAAAAGGGCTCGATAACTCTTGTAAAATAATATGAAAAAATTTTTAGTAAGCATTATTTTCCTTTGTACTGTGCAAGTTTTCTATTCACAAGAAGACGGCGCAGTATCGTATGTGATACCACAAGGGAACTCTATAAAATTTAATTCATTTGTTATCAATCCTACTTTTAGTTTTGTGCGACAACAAGGTGACTACTTTACCCTTTTTAATAAAAGACAGTGGACTGGTTTTGAGAATGCTCCACAAACCTATTTATTAAGTTACTCTGGTCGTTTTAGAGAAAATGAAGGAGTAGCTTTGGGTGTTTTTCAACAAAATTATGGTGTTCTAACTACTTTTGGGTTGGTTGCCAATTTTGCACATAATTTAATGCTTCAAGAGGATAGTAATTTAACTTTTGGTATTAATTTAGGCGCCTACAAGAGCGGTTTAAATAGTGGTAAAGTAATTAGTAATTATCCCGATCCTTCATTAGATAATATTCCTTCAAATACCTTAATTGCTATTAGCCCAGGAGTAAATTATGGAACTACTTTTCTCGACTTCGGACTAGCGTTTAATAATTTAGTGACATATAATTTTAAATCAGGTGTTTTAAAAGAGGATCCAAGTAGAGGAATTGAGGCCCATATCATGTACACTGGTTTTCTAGACTCTTATGGTTTTTTTGATAAAAGTAAATTTTCTGCTTTGGTCAAAACAGAGCTCTATAAAGAAAAAACAATCATTTCAGGAACCGCAATGTTTGCTATACCGCTTGGTGTTTGGGCACAGGCTGGATATAATTCTGTGCTAGGAGCAACTGGCGGTTTAGGATTTAACATTACTAAAAATATCGCTTTAGAATATTCGTACGGAATAGGCTTAGGTGATATTTCTAATTTAGGGGGATCCCACATTATTGTCTTAGCTTACAAACTCAAAAATAATAATTTCGATTATGGCGATGAAGAAGAAGGCTCAATTATAGCACCTTCTGATAACCGTAAAACAGCCGCTACAAGAAAAGTGGCTGCAACGCCAAAGGCAGATACGAAAGCGACAGCCGATGCAACCGCTGCAGCGAAAACAAAAGCTGTCGAGGATGCAAAAGAAAGACTTGCTGCTGCTGCCAAAACAAGGGCCGATGCTGCAGTGGCGAGAGCAAAAGCTACGGAAGATGCTAAAGCTAGTGCTGATGCTAGAATAGCTGCTGCAAAAGCAAAACTTGCTGCCGACCAAAAAGCCAAAACGGATGCAGTTGCTGCTGCAGCCATAACGGGAACAAAAAAAGAAACGATAACACCAAGCGCAAAATTAGCTGCTGACGCCAAAGCGAAAGCAGACGCTGATGCCGCTGCAAAAGCGAGTGCTGATGCGAAAGCAAAAGCACTTGCTGCTGACAATAAAGCCAAAGCAGATGCTGCAGCTGCGCAGTTAAGTGCTAGTGCGAAAGCAAAAGCTGCTGCTGATGCGCAAGCTAAATTGGCTGCTGATACTAAAGCTAAAGCAGATGCGGCAGCTTCAGAAAAATCAATTGCGGATGCAAAAGCTAAACTAGCAGCAGATAATAAAGCCAAAGCGGATGCACTTCTGGCGGATAAGCTTGCTGCAGAAAATAAAGCAAAAGCAGATGCTGCTGCACAATTGCAACTTCTTGCTGATAATAAAGCCAAAGCAGATGCTGCTGAACAGCTTAAACTAGCTGCAGACAATAAAGCGAAAGCAGATGCACTAGCAGCAGACAAACTAGCTGCTGAAAATAATGCAAAAGCTGATGCTGCTGCACAGCTTAAACTAGCTGCGGATAACAAAGCAAAAGCAGATGCACTAGCAGCAGACAAACTAGCTGCTGAAAATAATGCAAAAGCCGATGCTGCTGCACAGCTTAAACTAGCTGCGGATAACAAAGCAAAA
>JBBSSR010000056.1:0-11372 GCA_038241955.1 Flavobacteriales bacterium
ATAAAAGGGAAATATCTACAATTATACCTAAATGAGTTTGTTTACAAGTTAAACCGAAGATATTTTGGAGAAAAACTCTTCGATAGACTAGTGATAGCAGGCATTACAGGATTATGATTGAAAGCGGAGAATCATAAAAAATTAAATATGCTGGAAGAATTGACATTCAAAATTTAAAAATTTATAAAAATAAAGCTATTTTGATTTTATCTGAGTCGGTTGAGCATTTTGGAACAACATATGTTGTTTTTCTTATTAAAGAAAATGATAAGTGGAGAGTAGTAGGGCGAAAAATTTTATATCAGAGCTAAAGCTGACGATAGTTTAACTGAGCACAAACGCTAGCTTTTCAGCTATCAATAAATTACTTCAAATTGTATTGTTTGATTTCCTTCTCGTCATAGTTTTCCTTCTATTAAAACTATACTGCGACAACACGCTTTATATTTAATTGTCGAAAACTTTATCAAACTAAATATAAATCCTTAATTTTAAGGTCACTAAATAGAATAGTATGAAATATCTTGGAGCCTATATTTTACCATTATTTGCAGCAATAGGAATCTATTCACTTGGTTTTTATACTTGGCTCACACCAGTTTTTACTTTTGGTTTACTTCCAATTCTAGAGCAATATTTACCAAAAGACAGCCAAAATTATAATGAAGAGGAAAAAATAAGTAGAAGTAAAAAAGTAGTGTACGACATCATGCTGTATGTAAATGTGATTTTTATCTTTTCATTACTCTATTTTGCACAGCTAACCTTATTAACTAAAAATATACCACTTTGGCAATGTATAGGATTAGTGTTCTCTGTCGGAATAGTTCTAGGAAGCAACGGAATTAATGTAGCACATGAATTAGGACATCGCAGTAAAAGATTCGAAAGAATATTAGCGAAAATCTTGCTTCTTCCGTCCTTTTATACACACTTTTTTATTGAACACAATAATGGTCACCATTTAAATGTCGCCACACCCGAAGATCCATCAACGGCAAGAAAAAATCAGAATTTATATGCTTTTTGGATCCAAACAATATCGGGAACATATACTCAAGCTTGGCAAATACAAAACAATCTAAATAAAAGAAATAACACCTCTTTTTGGAGTGTAAATAATGACATGTTGTGGTTTCAACTTATTCATGGGGTGTATTTATTATTAACTATTATTCTTTTTGGTATACAAGGGCTTTTATTTGCTGTTTTTGCTGGGCTTGTTGGGCTGTTGTTACTCGAAACTATAAATTACATTGAGCATTACGCTTTAGAACGTAAAAAGCTCCCATCGGGGCGGTATGAAAGAGTGTCGGAGTTGCACAGTTGGAATTCGAATCACAGTATAGGTAGAATTGTTTTGTATGAATTAACAAGACACAGTGATCATCACTATAAATCGACAAAAAAATACCAGATATTAGAAGATAAAGATCAAAGTCCGCAACTACCATACGGTTATCCTTGCTCTATGGTTATGGCGTTTATTCCGCCACTTTGGTTTTCTGTTATGAACAAGCAAGTGCCTGTGAATACATGAAATGATTTTTTATAAAAAACACTTAAAAGAAAAAACCTCATAAATCATACGATTTATGAGGTTTATAGTTTGTGGGCTTTCAGGGACTAGAATCGAACGCTTGATACCAATTTTAACGTTTTTTAAAAGCCTAAAATAAATTAAAAAATAACGATATTATCTTTCAATGACTTTTTTGACTTTTTGCTGAGTCTAAATTTTTTAAATAGAAAACCTTTAGCAATTTTGACTTTTTTTGAAATTTTAAAATAAAAAAACTACTTACTTAATCACTCATTTCTAAACCAATCTGCATTGAAATTACTGTATGGTTTAATTATAGATCGCTATGATTTTATTTATTTGAAAAAGTCATATTTAAAATTTTTGTTATTCTTCTACATTCTTCATTTTCATTAAAAGTGTATAAGCCCCTTTTATAACAACTGTTTTGTCTTTTAAATCTTCAGAAATAATTTCTGTAAATCCATTTTCAGCATTTCCTAAAGTTACTTCTTTCATCTCAAATTGTTTATTTCCTTTGGCTAAAAACACATAGTTTCTAGACTCAAAACTTACGATGGCATCCGATGGTAAAACATTCGATTTTTGGCTATGTAGTTCTATTTCAGCATTCATGTACATTCCGGGTAAAAGTTCTTTATCATAATTTGTAAAATGACAATGCATCTCTGTACTTCTATTTGAGGAAAAATCCTTACCAATCAAAATGATTTTACATACATATTTTTTATCAGGATTTGTATTTGTAAAAGCGATTACAGACTGTCCGATTTTTAATTTATTAACGTCTTTTTCAAAAACTGTTAATGCTAAATGAATATCTGATGGATTTACAATTTCAAAAAGCACATCACTCGGGCTTACATATTTACCAATATTTACATTCACTTTAGAAACATAACCACTAATTGGCGAATAAATATTGATACTTTTTGAAATGTTTTTTGCAGTTACATTATTTGGATTAATCCCTGCAAATTTTAATTTTTCACCATAAGATTGTACCATTACTGAAAGTGAATTGTATTCGGCTTGAGCTTGTTGATACACTTTATCGCTACTGGCTTTGCTTTGGTTGAGTTCTTTTTGTCTTTCGAATTCGGCTTTAGCATACACAATTTTTGATTTTGCCAATAAATAATCTTCTTGTAATTGAATATATTGTTGGTCTTCAACAACACACAAAACCTGTCCTTTATTAATATGCATTCCCTCAAGTAAAGCGGTATGTTTTAAGTAACCACCCATTGGCACGCTTATAGATACTAAATTTTGTGGAGGAACATCAATTTTCCCGTTTAGTTTTAATGTTGCCGAAATTTCTTTTTCCTCTATTTTCCCTGTTTGAATACCTGCATTTTTTATTTGCGCATCAGTTAGAGTTGTTGTGTTTTCAATTGTTGGTGTTGTTTCTTGTTCATTTCCCTTATTTTTATTTCCACACGAAGAAAGTGCAAAAAAGGCTGTAATTGTAATGAGTACATTTTTCATATTATTTTTTTTTGAAAAGTAAAAGATGCTTTTATTTAAGTTTATTTTTAATTTGTGAATGCTTATCCTTAAATCTTAACACGGAGTAGTTTTATGGAATTAATAAATACTAAAGTATCTGGAAGTAAATGGATAGCTGCTGCCTCAATTGGTCCAATTATTCTAAGTAAAACGAGAATAATTCCCGTGATATGAACTACACCAACACCAACAAAAATATTTTCACGAATGGTACGATAGGCTCGTTTACTAATTGCACGTGCTTTTGCAATTCTCTCCAATTTATCCTGCATCAAAACTATATCAGCCGCTTCCATAGCCGCTTCTGTTCCCATTGCTCCCATTGCGATACCAATATTTGCCTGTACTAAAGCGGGGGCATCATTAATGCCGTCTCCAACCATTGCTACTTTAGAACCGTCTTTTTGTAATTCTTTTATAATATTGATTTTATCTTCGGGTAATAAATTCGCTCTATAGTCGGTAATTCCAATTTGATTGGCAACGTGTTTTGCAGTTTGTGGATTATCGCCTGTAAGCATAATAATACTTTTGATGCCGCTTAATCTTAACCCTTCTATCATTTCTTTTGCACCTTCCCGTATTGCATCTGACACATAAAAAATACCCGCCAATTTGTTTTCAACTGAAAGATAAAGGAGTGTATTTGTACTAACTTCTGACGATTCAGCTACTACTATTTTATTTTCTTCCATAAAGGATTTATTTCCTAATAAAACTGGCTTACCGTCAATTTTTGCTGAAACACCTCGTCCTTTTACAACCTCAAAATTTTCAGGTTCACCATACGTAAGCTTTAAATTATCAGCATAACTTAAAATTGCTTTTGCTAATGGATGGCTCGAGCGTCTGTCTATAGTAGCAGCGAATTGAACTAATTGTGCCTCATTGTAATTGCTGTCTATTATTTCAACGGTATTCACCATTGGACTTCCAACGGTTAATGTACCAGTTTTATCAAAAACAATGGTTGTTACTTTAGCGAGTTCTTCTAAAAACAAACCTCCTTTTATCAATATTCCTTCTCTGGCTGCACGTGCAATTGCTGCAATAGTAACCAAAGGTGTCGCTAAACCTAATTCTGCAGGCGAAGTAAAAATCAACAATGCAATAACCAATTTGACATCACGCGTAAAAAAATAAACGCCACCCACAAAAACAAAGACTACAGGAATAAGCCAAGCAGCCACTTTATCAGTAAATTTTTCAATTGGTGCTTGTTGACTTTCCGCATCTTCTACCAAAGAAATAATTCGAGAAAAGACGGTATCCAATCCAGCTTTTGTCATTTCTATATCAAGAGCCCCCAATTCAACTATCGTTCCTGCAAATGCTTCGCTTCCCAATGTTTTTTCCTGTGGAACGCTTTCCCCTGTTATCGGGGCTTGATTAACTGAACCTGTTCCTCCAATTACTTTACCATCAACAGGAATTTTTTCACCCGCTTTTACCAGTACAATATCACCAATTTTTAAATCCACTATCGCTACAGTGTATTCTTTATTTTCTTTTTTAACTATGGCAGTTTTCGGAACAGAACCTATTAAATCTTTTATCGATGCTCTTGCTTTTTCAGTACTGGCACTGGCTATGTACTCTGCAATAAGAATAATCATAAGTACCACAGCTCCCGCTAAATATTCTTTACCCAGAACAGAAACAATTACAGCTACGGTTATAAATAATTCAGTACCTATCTTTTTCTCTTTTATTAAGTCTAATATTGCTATTTTAACCAAAGAGAATAGTCCAAAAGCCATTGCTATAATTAATATTGGTAAAGGAACAATATCAAAATAAAACAATAAACTAGCTAGTCCTACTGTAATTATCCGAACAATTTCCCATAGAAATTGACGTGAAAAGAATGTTTGCGTGTAATTCATAATTGAAATTGTTTAATTAGTTAATGAATTTAATTCAATGATAGTATTGTTTAATTTTCTAACAGCTTCAATATAATTACTTTGGATTTGGGTATTTTGATTAACAAGCATTACCCATTCTAAATAATTAATGTCGCCATTAATGAATTTTTTATCGACAGCATTCGCTACTAAATCAACATTTTTTAATGCCTGATTTTCATAGTAAGCAATTACTTCTTTTTGTTTATTGTATTCAAAAAGTAATCCTTGATACTGATTTTGCAGCTTTAATTTTTCATTATTCCATTCGTTCTGGACTATTTGGCTGTTAATTTCTAAAGCCTCTTTTTTATTTCTTATGGATGAATTAAATAAAGGTAAAGCAACACCAAACTGACCATAAACACCATTGTAATCATCTTGAAGTGCGCTATTCGACTTAAATGTTTGCCAATAAAAGCCTCCCATTAATTCGGGTAATCGCTTTGATTTTTCTAAAGAAATAGCTGCTTTATTAGTATTTACTTCTTGCTCCTTTAATTTTATACTTGGTTGATTTTCGGTTGGAATTTCATCCTTGTTTTCAATATAATCAATTTTCAAGTTAGGTTCAAAAGGGGTGTATATTACTGATGCATTGAGCAAATAACTAAACTGTAATTGAAGTGTTTTATAATCACTTTGCAATTCCTGAAGTTGTAGCTTTATTTGTCCAGATTGGTTTTCAGCAGTAGTTTTTTCAAAAATATTACTCTCGCCTTTATCAAAACGAAGCGTAGATTTCCTTAAAAATTCAGAATAAATGCTATCACTTTTTTGCAAAAGTCTTTCTTTTTCTTTCAGACAAAGCATTTCGTAAAATACGGTTGTAACTTGTTTTGTCAATTCTTTTCTTTGTATTGCTTCATTCCACTCCCTCGTTTTGGCTTCTTCTATCAAAAGTTGTTTCTGTCTTTTGTAAACCGTTGGGAATTTTATACTTTGAGAAACCCCCACTTTTACATCATTTACTGTACTATTGAACTGACCGTACTCGCCAACAATTCCGGTATTTGAAATATCATTCCCCGTTTTAGTCATTTTTTGCAAATACTCTGAATTTAGCTTTCCGTTTTTGATTTTGACATTGTTAGAAAGTGCAGTCTCAATTGCTTTACCTATCGAAATTTTTTCTTGTGCTTTTGTATTTTGGAAAGAGAATAATAATCCAATAACAAATATTGTTGTAATGGAATTTATCTTTTTTGATTTTAGTTTTATTCCTTTCTCGAACATCATATATAATATTGGTAAAACAAATAAAGTTAGAAATGTGGCTACTAGTAAACCTCCAATAACAACTGTCGCCAGCGGACGTTGTACTTCGGCGCCAGAACCATTGCTTAAAGCCATTGGTAAGAAACCAAGGGAAGCGACAAGTGCTGTCATAAGTACTGGGCGTAAACGTATTTTTGTTCCTTGCAAAACAATTGCTTTTAAATCGGTTTCTCCTGATTTTTTTATGCGATTGAATTCGGCTATCAATACCAAACCATTCAAAACAGCAACACCAAATAAGGCAATAAATCCAACTCCTGCACTAATACTAAATGGCATTCCTCGCATTGCTAGAAAGAATATCCCTCCAATCATCGACAATGGAATCGCCGAATAAATTAACAATCCTTGTTTTACTGAGTTGAAAGCAAAATAGAGTAGAATGAAAATTAGAATTAGTGATATCGGAACGGCAATTAACAATCGATTTTTGGCTGCATTGAGGTTTTCAAAAGTACCGCCGTAGGTAGGGTAATAACCTGCAGGGAATTTTATTTGAGCACTTACTTTATCCTGCAATTCCTTTACTATACTTTGTACATCACGACCTCGAACATTAAAGCCGACTACAATTCTACGTTTGGCATCTTCTCTTTGTATTTGATTTGGACCTTCCGTAATTTCTACTTTTGCCAACTGCGATAATGGAATTTGCAAACCATTTGGCGTAGGAATTAATAGATTTTGAACATCTGCTAAATCTTTTCTTTTTTCGCCAGCTAAGCGAACCACTAAGTCAAATGATTTTTCATCTTCGTAAATTAATCCTGTACTTTGTCCTGCAAAAGCTGTATTTACTATTCGATTAATATCCTCAATATTCAAATCGTATTGTGCAATTACAGGACGATTGTAATCAATTACAATTTGTGGCATTCCGGTAACCGTTTCTACATAAAGGTCGGAAGTGCCTTTAACTGTACTTGCAATTTTGCCTAATTTATTAGCATACAACGCTAAGGTATCGAGGTTTTCTCCATATATTTTACAGACAACATCTTGTCTCGCGCCTGTCATTAGCTCGTTAAAACGCATTTGAACGGGATATTGAAAACCATATGTAACTCCAGGAACGGCTTCGAGTTCTTTTGCCATTTTTTCTGATAATTCATCGAAAGTAGATGCCGATGTCCATTCACTTTTATCTTTTAGAATAACCATCATATCACTCGCATCAATAGGCATTGGGTCGGTTGGTACTTCACTACTCCCCGTTTTACCTACTACTTTTTCTACCTCTGGAAATTTCTCCAATAATATTTTGGCTCCTTGTGAAATGGCTGTGATCGAAGTTTGAAGATTACTGCCCGGCAAAACCCTAGTTTCTACTGCAAAATCTCCTTCTTCTAATGACGGCATAAACTCCCCACCCATAAACGAAAGCGTGATAATTGCTAAAATAAACAATGTCAATGTTGTACCAATTATAATTCTTGGAATTCCTAACGCTTTATTCAAGAGAGGTTGATAGAAATTCTCTAATTTTGCCATCATTCTGTCTGAGAAATTTTGTTTATGACTCACTTTTTTATTTAAAAATAAAGAAGTCATCATAGGAATATAAGTCAATGATAATACGAAAGCACCAAATAAAGCAAAAGCTATAGTTTGTGCCATTGGCAAGAACATTTTTCCTTCAATACCTCGCAAAGTGAAAATTGGAATATAAACAATCAAAATTATTAACTCTCCAAAAACAGCTACATTTCGCATTCGGGTTGATGTTTCCAAAACGACACCATCCATTTGACTTTGTGTTATTTCGCCTTCTTTTCGACCGTGTAAGCTGAATAGACACGCTTCCACAATTATTACTGCGCCATCTACAATTAGACCAAAGTCTAAAGCTCCCAAACTCATTAAGTTTCCGCTAACGCCAAATATATTCATTAGTATGACCGCAAAGAGCATTGCTAAGGGAATAACCGAAGCAACAATTAAACCTGCTCTAACATTTCCTAAAAAGAATATTAAAACAAGAAGAACTATTATTGCACCTTCTAATAAGTTTTTACCAACGGTTGAAATAGAATTATTTACCATTTTGGTTCGGTCCAAAAAGGGTTCTACCATTACTCCTTCAGGAAGTGTTTTTTGAATTTGTGCAATTCTTTCTTTAATATCCTTAATGACAATATTACTATTTGCTCCTTTTAACATCATTACAACTGCACCCGAAACTTCTCCTTTACCATTGTACGTCATTGCACCGTAACGAATGGCACTTCCCATTCTAACATCGGCAACATCACGAATAAATAAAGGACTATCGCTACTAGTGTTTTTAATAGCAATATCTTTTATGTTTTCAATTGTATTGATTAAACCTTGACTACGAATGTATAAAACAGTTGGACCTTTCTCTATATAAGCACCACCCGTATTTTGGTTGTTCTTTTCTAAAGCCGTAAAAACATCTGCAATGGTAATATTATGCGATGATAGTTTGCTTGGGTCAACTGCAACTTCATATTGTTTTAATTTCCCACCAAAACTACTGACTTCTGCTACTCCTTTTACACTTAAGAGTTGACGGCGAACAATCCAATCCTGAATAGTTCTTAACTCCGTTTCATTGTATTTGTGTTCATAGCCGGGTTTGGCTCTTACAACATATTGGTATATTTCGCCTAAACCAGTAGTTACAGGTGCTAATGTTGGTGTGCCAATTCCTTTTGGTATTTTGTCTTTTACTGCACTCAACCTTTCGGTTACTTGTTGTCTTGCCCAATACACATCAGTATCGTCATCAAACACAATGGTTACAACTGATAATCCAAAACGCGAAAAACTACGGATTTCTTTCAGCCTTGGAATATTGCTATTCGCTTGTTCAATTTGAAAAGTAATCAAACGCTCAATATCGGTTGCGCCCAAAGATGGTGCAGAAGTGATTACTTGTACTTGATTGTCTGTAATATCGGGAACGGCATCGATGGGTAATTTAGTAAATTGATACGCACCGTAACTAATTAGTACAAGCGTAAATAACCCAATAATGAGTTTGTTTTTTATAGAAAATTCTATGATTTTATTTAGCATCGTTTTGAATTAATGAAATTGATAAAAAGTGCTAATCACTAAATAAATAGCAAATAGCATTTTAATATCTAATCAGAAACACCTTGAATATCTCTAATTAGTTATTATAAAAAAATCATTAACTCAATTTAGGCGGAAGCCAAATACAGGCAAAGACATTAGAAGTATAATGCTCTTTGCGGAAAGTAATGGCACTTTTAAAAGAAAAGTGTAAAGGTTTTGTAAACGAAAAACATTTTTGATCTTCAAACATAAGTGCAATACTTACACTTGTATTATGTGACTTGAAAGGTAAATTATGATGCTCGTCGTGTTTGTCAGTATCAGAATGTTTGTCATTATCATTGTAATGACTTTTTACAAAATCAAAAAATGTACTATTGTGTTCGTCTTTGTGTTCGTGATGTTCAAAAAAATGCTCGATTAAGTTTGGTAATTTCAATAATTGTCCTATTTCTGTATTGGCACACAGGAATATAAATAAGAATGATATTGCAATAGTTTTTCTTAACACGTTGCGAATATAATCATAAAGTTTGTTTTTTTTGTTTTTTATATTGTTTTTTGTTCTTGATAAGTTTTTTTTATTAAAAACTTATCTCTCAAAACCTGCATATCCTCGCTGATTTTTTTATCTAAAATTTTAGCATAATGTTGCGTAGTTTGAATGTTTTTATGTCCCAACATTTTACTTACAGTTTCAATAGGAACACCATTTGTAAGTGTAACTGAAGTAGCAATAGTGTGTCGAGCCATATTAAAAGTGATTTCTTTGGAAATTTCGCAAATATCACCTAGTTCCTTTAGATAAGAATTCATTTTTTGGTTTGTTAAAATTGGCAAGACACTATCTTCATTTAAGCACTTTGGATGGTTAGCATATTTTTCAATGATTTCTTGAGCAATGGGAAGTACTGGAATTTTTGACTTGGTGTCTGTTTTTTGACGATTTTTAAAAATCCATTTTTCGCCATCTATGCCTATTGCTATGTGGTCTTTCTTCAATCCTTTTACATCAACATAAGCCAAGCCAGTATAACAGGAAAATATAAAAATGTCCTTAACTAAAGTTAATCGTTCTGTTGAAAACCGTTTGTTGTAAATTCTATTTAGTTCTTCTTCAGTAAGGAAATCTCTTTCTACTTCTTTCATTTTGCCTTCATATCGACTACAAGGATTTTTATCTAACCAATCGTTATCCAGACAAATCTTAATTATTTTTCTGAAATTCCGAACATATTTTACGGCAGTATTGTTGTTGCATTTTTTAATGCTTCTCAGATAGAATTCGAATTCGGTTACAAAGGCGTAATCAATTTTATTAATACTAATGTCCGAAAGATTGTATTTCCATAAAATGTATTCTTGTAAGTGTTTCAATGATATTTTGAAGCGTTCTAATGTGCCATAGGCATAACCATTTCCAATAAGTTCTTCGATTTTGTCATTGTGATTTTGATAAATTGGAATAATCATTCGCTCTCTTTGATGGGTTCCTAATATTCTTGATTTGAAATTCTCCAAGGATAATTCTTCGTTTTTATGAATTAACTCCATCTGAATACCGAATACTTTAGATTTCATTAAATCAAGATAGTTATTTATTGTTCTAGCTTCTTCCGAGCTGCCTTTCATTTTAGATAGCTCGGGTGACCATTTGGATTTTTCAATGAATTTCTTGGAGCAAAATTCGAATCGTTGTCCATCAACCGTTAGTCGAATATAAATTGGCAATTGTCTAGCTGCATTAGCTTTTGTAGTTTTTGCATAAATGTGAAGTGTGATTTTCTCTTTCATAGTGGTGACCTTTTAATTAGTATTCAATTTAATTTTCTAATTGATAACAAACAAGATGTACATATTCTGAACAAGTAGTGAACTTGTTGTTAGTACGAATGTTTACAAGGATTGAGACTATTTAGCGAGACCCTAAATTGTGAAATTTTAAGGGGATCAATCCTAAAAGTTGGGGAGGAATCAAAGATTTACTAAATTAGCTGATTAAAAAAACAAGCTTTGGAGAATTACATAGAACTTTTAAAACTTATCCTTCCTGAATTAATTGTAGAACACTTTGATTTGGTCAACAC
>JBBSSR010000057.1:0-11263 GCA_038241955.1 Flavobacteriales bacterium
AAATAAAAGGGAAATATCTACAATTATACCTAAATGAGTTTGTTTACAAGTTAAACCGAAGATATTTTGGAGAAAAACTCTTCGATAGACTAGTGATAGCAGGCATTACAGGATTATGATTGAAAGCGGAGAATCATAAAACTATTGATGTTTATCTGGGGCTGAAAAAGAATTGCAAAACATTCCAAACGCCTTTGGCCCTTTCCTAGAAACGACCCATCCTATTAAGTTTTTAGATGTCGGAGAACCTGCATGAGGTTCAACTTTACCCTTACCAACTCAAATCGAAAGTGTGATGAACAAAGAGCAAGTGAGTAGCAAAATTATAACCTAATAAGAATTAAAAACATTTTTATGATTGTCTAATTTTTGGACCATATAAAACCGACTGAGATATTTATTTCAGTCGGTTTTTTTAGGAGCTATTCCTGCTGTCCGCTGTATCTTTGTGGCTGAACGCCAGCCACACAGGATGCCACTCCCATCACGACTAAAACATATTTTGGCTTACATTAAACTTTTATTAAAATTAAAATTGCAAATATTTAAAAGCATTTTTTTTACAATTAATGAGTAAAACTTATATTTGAATGAAAAAATAACAATTCTTTAAATTACAATGAAACACCAAAATAAAATCTTATAAAAAACAATCAACTAAAAACAAAATGAACCATATTTTAATCTTTGAAAATCCTCTATTTAATATCACGTTTTTTGGTGGAATTCTATTTATAATTACGGGCTTTATAACTTATAAATTCCCACCTAAAAATATAAATTCACTTTACGGCTATCGAACTTCTAATTCAATGGAAAATCAAGAAAAATGGAATTTTGCGCAAAAATTTGCTTCAAAAGAAATGATGAAATTAGGTTTGCTACTTGCGACTAATTGTCTTCTCTCTTTAATAACTAAATTTGATGGTTTTACAAATATGTTAATTGGTTTATGTCTTCTTATATTGATAGTAATTTTACTATTCTTTAGAGTGGAAAGCGCTATTAAAAATAATTTTAAAGAAAACTAGTCTTTATCTAGGAAAAACTTAAATGACAGCAAAAAAAATAATTCACATATTTTCTTTATTAATCTTCTCTCAAGCGGTATTCGCTACTACTCAAGACAGTCTTTTATTTAATAAAGTACTTGTTCAATTAAAAATTAAAGAAAGCGAAATCAATTTAGAACTTGCAACAGATAAAATTTTACCATATTCTAAAGATAAAACAGTATTAGTAATTCCAAAATATTTAGAAATTGAAAATGATGGACATGGGAATTCTTCTTTTGACTTGGATGCTTATATTATTATTGCCAACAGTATAACTGGGAAAATAATACATACATTTTATGAATCAAGCGCATGGACTTCAGATGCCGTTAGTATTAGCAGTATTGAAATTGATACGGGATTGTATATTTTAAATAAGAAAACGAGAGCATTTGGAATACGGGTAAATTATTCTGGTAGTAGCCAAGTAAATCCTTATAGCTCAACAGATTTATCATTGTACATAGTTAAAAAAAACACATTGAAACGAATTCTCGAAAACTTTAATATTTCGGATTATCGCGGTGAATGGGATACAAGATGTACCGGTCATTTTGAAGATAGCACTTCTGTAATTAGCATTGATAAAATACAGTCACATTATTTAAATAACTTAATAATCAAAACTACGTTACTAGAAACTACAAGTTCTCCAACGGCAATAAAAGACGATTGTATTGAAAAAATAAAAACGCGCATTAGCTTTAGAAAGTTACACTACAATGGAACTGAATATAAATAGGATTACTTCCGACAAATGCTAGAAACTGTATTAATTAAAAAAGATAATGAAAAAAACTTTATTTAAAACACTATTAATTGGTTTGTGCATTTTACTTTTAATTGCATCTTTCACTTTCGATGCATTCACTTATCAACATCAAGGTATACAAACCATGTCCTCGGTATCCTGCTTTTTTATGGGAGCTATCGCAGTTTTAGGAGGTGGTACTTTGGAGTGGTTAATTTGGTTGGCAAATCCGCTATCACTAATCGCCATCTATTGTTTAATTATGAATAAACCCATAAGTAGTACATTTGCATTTCTAGCCTTATTTCTTGCTATTTCATTTTATTCATGGAATTCTGTACTAGTTTCAGAAAGCGGAACGACTGGAGAGATTTTATCAATAGAGAATGGTTATTATATCTGGGTAATAAGTATATTTATACTAACAATTGGAAGCTATTTATATTTCAAAATATATAAAGAAATTAAATTAACTGATTTTTAAGCCTAGTTCTAAAGCAATAAAACTATTAGCAAACTCTAAAAATACAGACTGTAAACTGACAATGACAAGTATTAAAATACAAAAAATAGATATCAAAGACGTTGACCAATTACAAAAAATTAGTCTACAGACATTCGAAGAAACATTTTCGGAACACAATACACAAGAGGATATGAAAAGCTATTTAGAAAATGAGCTTTCCATATCAAAATTAACTACGGAACTTAACGACAAGAACTCAGAATTTTATTTTGCGGTTCTTGATGCTAACGTAATTGGGTATTTAAAACTAAACTGGGGACAATCACAAACAGAACTGCAACACGAGAATGCACTTGAAATTGAGCGAATTTATGTTTTAAAAGATTTTTATGGAAAAAAAGTGGGACAATTACTTTACGACAAAGCAATTCAAGAGGCAATCGAAAAAAATTCACAATTTGTTTGGCTGGGTGTTTGGGAAAAAAATGCAAGAGCAATAAAATTTTATACAAAAAATGGTTTCGTCGAATTTGACAAACATATTTTTAAATTAGGTTCTGACGAGCAGACCGACATTATGATGAAACATAAATTAAGTATTTATTCTGCTTTAGAAAAAAATCAAATAACTTAAAGTAGCTATTGCTAAAATACTTTATAAAAATAAAAAACATGAATTGGATTATCTTAATTATAGCTGGATTATTTGAAGTAGCATTTGCTTTCTGTTTAGGAAAAGCAAAAGAAACCAACGGAAACGAAATGTATATATGGTATGCAGCCTTTCTTGTTGCTCTTACGATAAGCATGGTTCTTTTAGTCAAAGCAACTCAGACTTTGCCTATTGGAACGGCTTATGCAGTCTGGACAGGAATTGGAGCTGTAGGAACTGTTTTGGTAGGCATCTTTGTATTTAAGGAACCTGCTACTTTTTTACGAATACTTTTTATCACTACTTTGATAGCCTCTATCATCGGATTAAAAGCAGTTTCAAACTAGTTACTTATCACCACATTTTTATAATTACTCAGAATTCTATTGTAGTTGGTTTCTTAAAATAGTAGTATATGATTTTTTTTTAAACCGAAATCGCAAACGCAAAAGTATTTTGTCATTTTTTAAAATCAATGCTTTTTTTGTAAAACAAATCGTTTATATTTACGAAACAAACTATGGTTAGACGTAAAAAAAGCACAGTAACTCATACTAAAATAAATTAATGACAACGACAATAATTATCTCAATATGTCTTTTGCTGCTGCTTGCCTATGTATTTGACATCAGTTCGTCGAAGACAAAAATCCCTTCCGTTATATTATTGTTACTTGTAGGTTGGGCAGTTAAACAGGCAACTGATGCTTTAGAAATAACCGTTCCCGATTTAACTTCCGTGCTGCCATTTCTTGGTACAGTAGGACTGATTCTTATTGTTTTAGAAGGCTCACTCGAATTAGAATTAAACAAATCCAAATTACCTTTCGTAGGCAAAACGGCTCTTATTTCACTTTTACCTATTCTTATATTAAGTTTTGGACTTGCATTTGTTTTTCAGTATTATGGGAATGTATCGCTTAAAAATGGATTAGCAAATGCCATTCCATTTGCTGTAATAAGCAGTTCTATTGCCATCCCGAGCGCACATAATTTGATATCTAAAAACAAAGAATTCATTACGTATGAAAGCAGTTTGTCCGATATTTTTGGTGTGATTTTTTTCAATTTCATAACACTGAATGAAACTATTGGAATGGGAACTCTTGGTTATTTTATTTTAGAAATTCTTGGCATTCTAATCGTCACATTTATTACCACGTTGGGGCTTGCCTATTTATTAAATAAAATAAAACATCCTGTAAAGTTTATTCCCATTATAATAATAGTGGTACTGATTTATTCTTTTTCAAAAATATACCATCTTCCTGGTTTGGTTTTCATACTTCTTTTTGGGATTTTTCTGGGAAATCTTGATGAATTAAAAGGTAACAAGTACATTCAAAAATTACAACCCGAACTTTTGAATAAAGAGGTACATAAATTTAAAGAATTGACAACTGAAATTGCGTTCTTGATCAGAGCTTTATTCTTTTTGCTATTTGGCTTTCTAATTGAAACTCGCGAATTATTGAATCCCGAAACAATTATATGGGCTATTGGGATTTGTTCCGCAATATTCTTTTTGCGTTTTGTTTTTCTGCAGCTATTTAAAATAAATCTTAAGCCTATTTTATTTATTGCACCTAGAGGATTAATAACTATTTTACTTTTTCTATCAATACCGTTACACCAAACAACGGGTTTAGCTAATAATTCATTAATTATTCAAGTGATAATATTAACCGCGCTGGTAATGATGTTTGGTCTTATGTTCTCACAAAAGGTTGTAAAAGAGTTGCCGCAAGTTGATAAAACGGATGAAACTATTATGTAAAGCGTTCTTTACTATCTCTTAAAAATGTTGTTTATGACATTATACGTCTAAAGGATTGCCGAGGCATTCTTAATTTTTTTCTCTAAAAATATAAAGACAAAGCCAAAAAACCGACCCTGAAGTAACAAATCAATTTCAAAAAGCAATTCAATTTCAAAATTGCAAGTTAGTCAAACGCTATTCTTTATTCTAAATTCTTTGTTCTTTGTATTCCGTTACAAAACCAATTCTTCAAATAAGCGTTGAGACGTTTCCTCTAAGTTTGTGCATAAGCCACTGTGAGGTCTCGAAGTTTGTATTGCCGAGCTCCGGATGGCTGTCAACCAACGAAAGCGAGATGGTATATCAAACTCGCCAATAGGTCCGCTATCTTGGCCTCCTTCCGCTATTTTTTGAAAAGAGTTTAAATTTAACTCGAGTTGTTCGAGATCAAAATCTTTTGAAAACATGACTAATTTTGCTTCATTAATCGAGTACAGCATTTTTATAAATTTGGCGCTTTTGCAAAACAGAATAACACCGACATTTATAAACTCTTCTCGTTCTACCCTTGGCACAACTCGAATGACCGCATATTCATATAAGTTTTTCTCGTGCATGCTGGGCTTCATTTGTAAAAATTTCTGAATGATTTAATCGCGTCCATAAAAACTGAAAGTAGATCGCTCTAATTTCTTCTGGAGTTTCATCGGTATCTTCCCAATGCAACCAATCTTCTGGTATATAATTAACGATATCTTGTAGTATTTCTTTGGTGAGTAATTTTTTAAATAACAGATCAGTCTCTTTTAACAGGGTAGCTTCTGGCAACAAAACATGATCTTTTATTAAAGCGAAAGGACTTTTGGCATTTTTTTCCCAGTTCGTCCAGGAGTGATGAAAATAGAGACAAGCTCCATGATCGATAAGCCATAATTCTTTGTGCCAAATAAGCATATTTGTATTCTTGAACGTGCGATCTACATTGGTAATGAACGCATCTAACCATACAATTTGCGATGCCAACTCAGCGGGTAATTTTGTAACAACTGGATCGAAAGTAATAGCACCCGACAAAAAATGCAGTGCTAAATTCAATCCTTGGCTTCCCTGCAATAAATCCTGAATTTCCTCATCACCTTCGGAACGACCAAATGCTTCATCGAGATTGGCAAAAACCAATTCGGGCATTTTTAGTTGTAAAACTCTGGCTATTTCCCCTCCTATTAGTTCGGCAATCAAAGCTTTTACACCGTGGCCTGCGCCTCTAAATTTTATTACATATTTAAAATCATCATCGGCTTCGGCAAGAGCAGGCAAAGATCCACCTTCCCGAAGTGGCGAAATATAGCGCGTAACATTTACGGTTCTTAATTCAAGTGGTTTTTTCATAATTTAATTTCAAGAAATGCAAACTTACAAATAAGAAATTTTAAACCTTTAAACTATAAAGCATTTAAACGATTAAACTTTTGAACGATTTCAAACCCTTCTAAGTTTATAAACTCAAATAGGCTTTCCCCAAATAGTCAATTATTGATGACGCAATAAAAGATTGATAACCTGTTTCGGGCAAAGCAATATCGGCAGTTAGACCGTGCAAATAAACTCCTATTGTGGCTGCATCAATAGCTGTGTATGATTGCGCTAAAAGACTAGTAATTATACCTGTTAAGACATCCCCGCTTCCTGCTGTTGCTAATGCTGGGTTTCCCGTGGTATTTTTATAAATGATTTCGCCATCAATAATATAAGTTGGCGCACCTTTCATAACTATAACAACTTGGTGTAATAAGGAGAATACAATTGCTTTACCAAACATCTCTTCTTTACTATACCACTTACCGATCAATCGTTCAAGCTCTCTGGGATGAGGAGTTAAAACAGTTCGAGGTGTAAGCAATTCCGACCATGAAGGGTTGTGAGCCAAAACATTCAGTGCATCGGCATCTATAACTAAAGGAACATGGTTATTTGATAAAAAATCATGAAGTGCTTTTTCAGTCGATCGCTCCTGCCCCATGCCTGGTCCAATTCCTATAGCATCGGGTTCGAACTCTAAAGCGATTTCCGAAATATATTTCTTTTTTTTATCTGTTATCACCATCGCTTCTGGAACAGTTACTTGCAAAATTTCATACCCACAAAGCGGTACAAATGTAGTGACTAACCCGCAACCCGATTTTAGCGCTGCTTTGCTTGAAAGACAAACCGAACCTATTTTTCCATAGCTTCCGCCAATTAACAACGCATGACCTTGTATGCCTTTGTGCGTGTCTTTTTCTATGGGTTTGTACCTTTTTAGAATTTCTTTTCGATCAATGATAATTGGAGAATTCATCAGCTTTTATTTTCTTTTAAAAGTACAAAATTTTGAAACTAGAATTTAAAAAAATCTATTTCTTAGATGTCTAAATCAAGTATTTTTATTTATCCCATTTTTTTAAAATACTACCGACTGTAAGCAAAAAAATAATTAATATATTTGCAAAAAATTTAAAATGAAAAAACTTAGAATTGCCTTTTTACTGACCGTATTATTATCATCGTTTTTAATAACTTCATGTTCTACTGAAAATGAGTCAATTGATGATACAATTGATGTTTCAAATACTGTTGGATTACCAATAGTAAAAACTAATAATAATTTTACAGCTGCACTTACGACTAATCCAAAATTAGGAGGCACGATAAGTTCCGATGGTGGATCTCCGATCACAGCAAGTGGCATTGTTTGGAGCACAAAAAATAATCCCACAATTGCAAATTACAAAACCAATGATAACGTTAAGGTTGGAGCGTTTTCTTCTACAATGACGGGCTTACAACCAAAAACAACCTATTATGTTAAAGCCTATGCTACAAATAGCCAAGGCACTGCTTATGGAGACGAAAGAACAATAACCACAGCAGGTATTACTTTACCCCTAATGACAGCAAACATTGATAATGTGCAATATGATGTAATGAGACCTTTTGGATTTTTGCTTTTTGGAGATCAGGTGAAAGTTCAAAATGATGGCGCAGAAATAGGTGCTCCTAGATTTCTATGGATTATAGGAGATACGAGCAACAATCTTAACACTATGATAGAAATTAGCTTGCATATACCTAATAATATGTGGAAATTAGGAACATATAACTTATACGAAAGATATGATTTATCAGATTTTGCAGAATGTCAAGCACATTTAATTTTGAATAATGGTAAACTATCTAAAATTACTTCTGGCACGTTAACAGTAACTGAATTCAATTTTAGCACTCGAAGAATTAAAGGTACTTTTTCATTCACTTATTCACAATCTGATACTGTGGGAGACTTTAAAGTAACTAATGGAACTTTTAATTACGGATTAAATGTTCCCTATTTCAATTAATTAATCTCGAAAACACAAATTAAATCCGGATTTTTTATGGCGGATTTAATTTGTGTCCTAATTACTTAATATTTAGAATAATAAAAGTTTTCGTAGTCAAATTAATAAAAAAGCTGTATTCATTACAAATACAGCTTTTTTATTTTAAAAATATCGAAAAAAAATATCTTATTTCGTTTTCAAAGGTGGCAAGTCAAATGCTACTGAACCATGTTCGAATGTGCTGCGATGAGAACCATCACAAAATGGTTTAGTGCTTGATAATCCGCAACGACAAAGTCCTAAGGATGTTCTCCCCCCAAGGCCATACGTGTTTCCATGTTGATCTACAATTTCGAAATCACCTTCAACTTTTATGGAACCATTGCCATTGAT
This sequence comes from Flavobacteriales bacterium, assembly GCA_038241955.1. GTDB lineage: Bacteria > Bacteroidota > Bacteroidia > Flavobacteriales > Flavobacteriaceae > Flavobacterium. Next base: position 8,435 of record JBBSSR010000057.1, read on the forward strand.
TGTTAATTTTGTTTTGCTCATAATGCTTTTTATTTTTTTGTGACGTCAAAGATTAGAAAATTTATTTTTAGTTGTCTGACAACTTTAGACTTTTTGTGACCACAACTCTTATTTACATTAATTCTATTCTATAAAAAATTGATTTGCATTTGATACTTCAGCTTTCAAATTGGTAGTGACAACCACAGTCTTTACCGCGTAAAGGATTGAGGCGATATCCTTTATTTTTTTTCTTTAAAAAAATAAAGATAAAGCCGAAAGCTCGACTAAAGAGTTAAAAATAAGGAGGAACGACGATAGTTTTGACTCTGTAGTTACGCCCAAATAAAGAACATAATTAGTAAACTCTTTCTTTTTTTAGCTGCTTTCTATACTATATTTTTTAATTGTATTTCCTACTTTATATACTTTGCAAAGCAAAATAAAAACTATAAATTAGCACCTCAAATTAATTACATAAAACACAATGAAAAATACAGCTTTAACGCACATACATGAGGGTTTGGGAGCGAAAATGCTACCGTTTGCGGGATATAATATGCCTATTCTTTATGAAGGGGTAAATGCAGAACACGAAACGGTTCGAAATGCAGTAGGTGTTTTTGACGTGTCACACATGGGTGAATTTTTACTTTCTGGACCCAATGCTTTGGCTTTGATTCAAAAAGTAACATCGAATGATGCAGCTACTTTGACAATTGGCAGAGCTCAATATTCTTGTTTGCCAAATGATGACGGCGGAATTGTAGATGATTTAATTATCTATAAAATGAAAGAAGAACAGTATTTATTGGTGGTGAACGCCTCAAATATTGATAAGGATTGGGATTGGATTTCGGCGCGAAATGATGTGGGTGCAGAAATGAAAAATCTTTCGGATGATTACTCTTTGCTTGCCATTCAGGGACCAAAAGCGGTAGAAGCCATGCAATCGTTAACTTCTATAGATTTAGCTGCAATTCCCTATTACCATTTTGAAGTAGCTGATTTTGCAGGTATTGATCATGTAATTATTTCGGCGACAGGATATACAGGTTCTGGCGGATTTGAAATTTATTGTAAAAATTCGGAAGTAGAACACATCTGGAATAAAGTTTTTGAAGCTGGAGCAGCTTATGGAATAAAACCTATTGGTCTTGCGGCTCGCGATACATTACGTTTAGAAATGGGTTTTTGTTTGTACGGTAATGACATCAACGACACTACTTCTCCACTTGAAGCTGGTTTGGGATGGATCACTAAGTTTAACAAAGACTTTACTAATTCTGAATCCTTAAAAGCACAAAAAGAGGCAGGTGTAACAAAAAAATTAGTAGCTTTCGAAATGTTGGAACGCGCTGTACCAAGACATGATTATGAAATCGTAAATGCTGAAGGAAGTGTAATTGGGATTGTAACCTCGGGAACAATGTCACCATCTATGAATAAAGGAATTGGTTTGGGTTATGTAACTGTTGAAAACGCTGCTGTTGATAGTACTATTTTTATTAGAATCAGAAAAAATGATGTTCTGGCCACAGTGGTAAAATTACCGTTTTATAAAAAATAAATTATATGAAGAAACTTTCGCTTGTTCTACTTTTTGTGTCATTTTCTCTATTTTCCCAAAATGGTGAATCAAGTTGTGAAATTCTTTATAAAATAAATACGCTCATACAAAAAGAGCATATTACTCCAAAGCCGATGAACGACAGTTTATCGGCTTATGTTTTTGATAACATAATGCACAAGCTTGATCCTTCACGATACATTTTTTACAAATTGGAGTACGAGGCACTTTCGTCTAAGTACAGATTGACAATTGACAACCTTATTCTGGAAAAAAATTGTGTTTTTATAGATGAAATAAAATCACTTTACACCAAAAACCTTTTGAGAAACAAGGTGATTTTAGAAAAATTAAATAATGAGAATTTAGATTTTAACGAGATCGATACTATTCGATTTAAAGTTAAAAAATTTCCATTTTATTTAACCGAAGACAATATAGAAAAAGCATGGAGAAAAAAAATTAAGTATGAAATCCTAACTGATATTGCAGCGAAAAGTAAAAATTTAGATTCTATTGAAGCTAACTTTCAATCGTTAGAAATTAAATCTAAGAAAATAATTATAGAAAGTGAACTTTGTCAAATAAGCGCGACTTTAAAAGAAGAGAATTCTTTTACAGATACGATTTATGATTTGTTTTGTAGTTATTTTGACCCTCACACCAACTATTTTAGCAACGACACAAAATCTAGTTTTGTTGCTACCTTGTCAAAAGAGCACTTGTCTCTGGGTTTAAATGTAAGTATCAACGAACGAAAAGAAATAATTATAAGTGAGATCGACCCGAACGGACCTGTTTTTAAAACCGGTAAAATTAAAAAAGGAGATCAGATCATTTCTGTTTCTAATCAAAAAGAAACATTACAAGTTTCGTGCTCCTCGCTAGAATCTATTTCTAATTTATTTACGTCTGAACTAAATACAACGATAACTTTGACTCTTACGAGAAATTCTGGTAAAGACTTTGAGGTTTCTATCGAAAAGCAATTCTTGAAAGACGAAGAGAATACTGTTTACAGCTTTATTATTGATAAAGGTATAAAAGTGGGTTACATAAAAATACCTACTTTTTATTCTGATTTTGAAGGGGAAAGCGGCAAAGGCTGTGCACAAGATGTGGCCAAAGAAACGCTAAAGTTAATGAAGGACAACATTCAAGGATTAGTAATTGATCTTTCTGATAATGGTGGAGGATCTATGGAAGAAGCGATAAAATTAGCAGGCTTATTTATCGACTATGGCCCAATTTCCATAGTCGTAGATAATAAAAAAAGAATG
>JBBSSR010000058.1:0-11012 GCA_038241955.1 Flavobacteriales bacterium
ATTGCTTTAAAAAATCTTCGTTTAAAATGTCTTCTGGTTTCATAAGTGTGTAAAAGTTAAATTTAATAAATAAAAAAATCTCAGATCAATTAATAACCTGAGATTTTAAAACTTACACACTTTATGAGACAGTGCCAAAAATTCGTCTCACTAATAAGGGGACGAATTTTTCATTTTAAGTAAGTAACAATTATAAATTTGGATTTTTCATTTCATACCAAACATGTTCTTGTCCTTCAAAGTCAAAAGAATTTATATAATGCAATCCTATTTTAGCAAGTATATTTCTTGATCTACTATTTTCAGCATCTGCGTAAGCATAAAGAGCCTCAACCTTCATTTCATTAAAAGCGAAGTCAACACAAGCGAGTCCTGACTCTGTAGCATAGCCTTTACCCCAATGTTTTTCTATGAAGCGATAACCAATTTCATAAAAATTTTGATGATTATTTACGGAATCCTTAATCAATTTTATACCTGACCATCCTATAAATTCATTCGTTTCTTTGAGAATTACTGCCCAACGTCCTGTTCCGTTCATCTCATATTGATTTCTTATGTTTTCAATCATCAACCTACTTTCATCAATATATTTTACTGGTTTTTTACCAACAAAAAGATGCACTTCTGGATTAGAATCCAATTCAAACATTCCTATATCATCTGAGGGAATTAATTCTCGTAAAATGAGTCGTTCCGTTTCTATCCGTTTTATCATAATTCTAAAATATAGCGCTTAATTACCTCCGCAACTCCGTTATTATTATTAGAAGCAACTATCAAATTTCCTTTTTCTCTCAATTCCGGCGTTACATTATCTACCCAAACGCCTAAACCAGCATACTCAATCATTGTTAAATCATTTCCTGCGTTACCCACTGCAATAATTTCACTTTGGTGAATGTTTAATTTTTCGGCTAATTTTTTTAGACTAAATGCCTTATCAATACCATTTTGAGCTACTTCGAGAAAAAAAGGTTTTGACATAGAAACACTCAAATGTGGCATTGCTTTTTTTAAATCTTCTTCTACCGTTTTTAGATACGACGGTTCTTCTAATAAAATACATTTTACTGCATTGGTCGTTACAGCGTATTTAAAACTTGGCACTTTTCGGTGTACTAAGCCTGTAATTTGTTTTTCGATATCAATATATTCCGAATCGGTTTCGCTAACAATTTCATCATTGATATAAGTAATAATGTGGGTTTTACTTTTTATACTATAATCGTACAATGCGTGAATTTGCTCCTTAGTCAAAGTTTGTTCGAACAGAATTTTATTTTCTTTCAAATCTGTAATTACAGCTCCATTATAGGAAAGCATAAACGAATTATAATAATCCATTTTCAATTCTTTAGCATAAGCAGTCATTGCAGAGGTTGGTCTTCCTGAAGCCAAAACGACATAAACGCCCAAATCTTGCGCCTTAAAAATCATGGCTGCATTCTCGTCTGATATTATATGGTCATCGTTTAACAATGTGTCATCCATGTCCAAAACTATCATTTTGTATTTTTGTTTCATCTAATAGTATACTTATATGCTAAAAAACCTTGACGCTAAAAAGCCTCAAGGTTCATAAATTTTAAACTCATTTATTTTAACTAGATACTCATCCTAAATTCTTCAATGATAGGATTTGCTTTTGCAAAATCAGTTTCTTGAATAAATAACTCAACAGCAGAATCTGAATTCGGAAAACCTGACATACGAGCAGATTGTATATTGTTTTTAGTTGATGTCTCTACTCCTACTGCTTCGATTTTTTCTTTTAAAGCCAAAGCCAAAATTTCACTTCCCGAGAATACTTTCATTAATCCCATGATATTATTTTTTTAAATTATTTACTATTCCTTTGTAGCTAAATTACACATTTTAATCAAAAAATCCTATTCTTCTTCTCCGTCTTCTTTCTCGTCTTGCTCATCTGCGTCTTCGTCCTCTTCCTCATATTCTTCATCAAAATCAAAAACAAATGGTTCTAATAACATTTTATCTGCTAATATCTCGATTCGCTCCGTTAGTTTATCAGAAAAAATAATTCTTTGTGTTTTTGCAATACTATTTGAGATACGCATTATTTTTGTCTCATGACGTAGTTTCAAAATCGGATCGGCATCATCTAAAATAAACATTTTCAAGCGGTTTACATTGTAACCAGCTGTGGTAAACATTTCACTCAATTTATTTGGCGTTCCAATAAGTACATCAACTCCAGTTGAAATATAATTTTTGTCATACTCCATATCGCCTTTGTCATGAACTCCATATACTCTTAAATTGGTATACTTTCCAAACTTTTCAAAGAGTTCTTCCATTTCTAACACCTTGGCTTTATCTTCTACAATGATTAACGCACGTGGCGATTCTTCACCTTCACAAACTAATTGTTGTATCACGTTAATCACGATCGTCGTTGATTTTCCTGAACCATTTGGAGCTATAATAATAGCGTCTTTTCCACTTTTTAGAGTCGAAAAAGTTTCTTTCTGCATTTCATTGGCTTCCGTCAAACCGTTATCAACCAATGCCAATTGCAATACTTCGTTTATTTTTTTTAATTCCATTTTATTTATAACTTTCTCATAGTACCTTTAATGCACATCAATTTGTATTTTATTCTCTATTTGCTTGCGAAGGCAATGACATCATTTTCAGAAATTTCGGTTCCTCCAAGTATTATTAGACGTTCAATCACGTTACGCAATTCTCTAATATTACCTGTCCAATCGTATTTATTTAATAAGTCTACCGCTTTTTTAGAAAAATGTTTGACTGCATTTCCGTGTTCTTCTGCAATTTTATTGGTAAAATGTTCGATTAAAAGAGGAATATCTTCTCTTCTATCATTTAATGAAGGGACATTTATTAAAATTACGGCCAAACGGTGGTATAAATCTTCTCTAAAACGACCTTCTGCGATTTCCGTTTTTAAATTTTTATTGGTAGCGGCAATTACCCGCACATCAATTTTAATATCTGTATCTGCTCCTACCCTAGAAATAATTCCTTCTTGAAGTGCTCTTAACACTTTGGCTTGCGCCGATAAACTCATATCTCCTATTTCATCGAGAAAAATAGTTCCTTTATTTGCAATTTCAAATTTTCCTGGACGATCTTTTACTGCCGATGTAAAAGCGCCTTTTACATGACCAAACAACTCACTTTCTATCAACTCACTAGGAATAGCGGCACAATTAACTTCTACCATTGGCGCATTTGCTCTTTCACTTTTGGCATGCAATTGATGGGCTACTAATTCTTTTCCCGTCCCATTTTGACCCGTTATTAAAACTCTAGCGTCCGTTGTGGCCACTTTATCGATCATTACTTGTACAAGACGAATTGGCTCACTATCACCAATTATATCGTATTTTTTACTGACTTTTTTCTTTAGTATTTTATTCTCTTTAACTAGCTTCTTTTTATCTAATGCATTTCGAACCGTATTCAGTAACCGATTCAAATCTGGTGGTTTTGAAATATAATCAAAAGCACCAAGACGCATAGTATGAATGGCAGTTTCCATATCACCATGACCTGAAATCATAACCATAGGAATTTCGGAATCTATTTTCTTAACGGCTTCAAGCAATTCAACGCCGTCCATTCTAGGCATTTTTATGTCACAAATAACTAAGTCGTACTCATTACTTTTTATTTTTTCCAAACCAATTACGCCATCTTCGGCAACATCAACTTGATACGAATCATTCTCTTCAGATAAAATACTTACCAACACTCTACGTATTGATTCTTCATCTTCGACAACTAATATTTTAGACATAGACTACTTTTTTTTCTAATTATGCTTTTTTTAGTACAACTCCTTTGGACGAAAATAAAAAATTTCTGTTGCTTTCTAATACTTCAACCAGGCATACAATTCTCTCCATGTTGGTTTTTTACCGTACATTAAAATCCCAACACGATAAATTTTTGCGGCAAACCAAACCACTGCAAAAAAGGTTGCGAACAGCAAAGATACGGAAATTGCAATTTGCCACCATGGCACTCCAAAAGGGATGCGCATTAGCATTACAATTGGTGAAGTAAGCGGAATCATAGAAAAAACTATAGCTATCGTACCGTGAGGATCATTTATAACCGTAAAAAAACCAATATAAACACTTAAGATCAACGGCATAATTATAGGCAATAAAAATTGTTGAGAATCGGTTTGATTATCAACAGCAGCACCAATAGCAGCATAAAATGAACTATACAAAAAATAACCACCTATAAAATAAATTATAAAACTTATTAAAATACTGGCAATTGGGAGATTCCAAATTTCTTTAATATACAACTGGGCTGTACCAGAAAATTCCTGTTGGGCAGAATGCATTAACTCTGGCGAAACTCTGGCTGTCGGACCTATATTTACTCCAAAAAAAGCTGATGCTGCAAACATTAATGATAAACCAATAATTGCCCAGATCATAAATTGCAATAGTCCAGCCAATGAAGTTCCTATTATTTTCCCCATCATTAACTGAAACGGTTTCACCGATGAAATTATAATTTCAACAATACGGTTCGTCTTTTCTTCAATTACACTGCGCATTACCATATTTCCATAAATGATTATGAACATCATAATGAGGTAACCAAACGCACCACCAATGGCGATTTTTATTTCATTCAATCCTTTTATACTTTCTTCACCCGATGCTTTTGCGAGACTAATATTTATAGTTGCCTTTGCCTTCTTTATCGCCAACGTATCCAAATTTGCTTTGACTAGATTATCTTTGGTGAGTTTATCAGCAATGACTCTTTGCGTCTTTTCGATAAAAACAATACTCGGACTACTATTGGATATAAATTGTATTCTATTTTCTAAATCTTTACTGGATGCCGTTTTTGGAATATAAAGTAATCCTTCGTAGCTGTCATTCAGGATGCTATCTTTAAGATACTGCAAAGGCACAGCCGACAAATCCATATATTTGAATTCATTCTTACTAGCATTTTGAGCCACAAATTCGTTAACGAACATACCTGATGCGTCATGAATTGCAATTCGTTTTGTATCCGCTTTCATAGAACTTAAATATCCAATAAAAGCTGCAATTCCTACAAATAGCAACGGACTTAAAAAAGTCATTACAATAAAAGATTTGTTACGGACTTTGGCAATAAACTCTCTTTTGATGATTAATGAAATTATACTCATATAATATATTAATAGATTTTTAATTTTTTTGATTGTTAGATTGCTAGATTATTCGAATAATCTAAAAACGAATCAATCTATTCCGTTACCGTTTGAATAAAAATATCATTGACACTTGGTATTTTTTCAACAAAATGAGTTACTTGTCCGCGTTGTGTAAGTACGTTTAATAAATCATTTGGAGCTGAATTTCCCAATTGAACTTCCAACTTTATTTCGTCATTGATGGATTTAAAATTGGCTTGACCCACTTTGAATTTTTGAGTAAGATCAAACATTAAGCCCTCTACATTATTAGACAGAATACCAACTTCGAAACTATTGGTCTTGAATTCCCTTTTGACATCGATTAATTTACCTTCAATTAATTTATTCGATTTGTGGATAAGCGCAATATGATCACATAATTCTTCGACACTTTCCATACGGTGTGTCGAGAATATAATTGTGGCTCCATCCTCGCGCAATGCTAGAATTTCGTCCTTTATCACATTTGCATTTACAGGATCAAAGCCTGAGAAAGGTTCATCGAAAATCAATAATTTAGGCTTATGTAAAACACAAACCACAAACTGAATTTTTTGTGCCATTCCTTTAGACAATTCTTGAATTTTTTTGTTCCACCATCCTTGAATTCCTAATCTTTCGAACCAATATTCAAGTTGTTTTTTGGCTTCGGCTTTAGAAAGTCCTTTCATTTGAGCCAAGTACAAACATTGCTCGCCAACTTTCATAGTATTGTACAAACCTCTTTCTTCGGGAAGATAACCTATATACTGTACGTGTTTGGGCTGTAATTTTTCACCATCAAAGATAATCTCACCACTATTTGGCAAAGTAATCTGATTGATGATACGTATTAGCGAGGTCTTTCCTGCTCCATTTGGGCCAAGAAGTCCGTAAATACTTCCTTTAGGGACATTAAGTGAAACTCCGTTTAGTGCTATATAATCACCGTAACGCTTTACCACATTTTTTACTTCAAGTATGTTACTCATGCTGGTTTTTTAATTGCTGTAAAAGTAAATAATTTAGAAGCGAAATACTTGTAATAAAGCAATAAAAAACCCATCCTTAAATAATTATAGGATGGGTTTGTATTTTTACTTCTTTAAAAAATTAAGAAAACATATCTTTTACTTTTTCAAAAAAAGATTTTTCTGATTTTTCTGGATTCGGAATAAAGTTATCGTCTGTTAACGCATTCTCAAAAAATTGTTTTTGTTCCTTATTTAATGTTTTTGGTGTCCATACATTTACGTGTACTAGTAAATCTCCGCTACCATATCCATTAATACTTGGAATTCCTTTTCCTTTTAATCTTAGAATTTTACCAGATTGAATTCCTTCTTCTAGTTTGATTCTAACTTTGCCATTTACAGCGTCGATGTCTTTAGAAATCCCAAGAACAGCTTCGGCAAAACTAATATATAAATCATAATGAAGATTTTCACCTTCACGTTTCAAAAACTCATGCTCAATTTCTTCAATAACTACGATCAAATCTCCAGGGACACTGTTGCCTGGCGCATCATTCCCTTTGCTTGAAACTTTAAGTTGCATTCCATCAACTACGCCAGCAGGTATTTTAATAGAAACGGTTTCATCTTCTACTACCATTCCTTGAGAATCTGCATTAGTTGGTTTTTTATTTAAAATTTGACCAGAACCACCACAAGTGGGGCAAGTTGAAGCCGACTGCATTCTACCCAAAATGGTATTGGTCACACGCATTACTTGCCCTTGACCGTTACAAGTAGAACAGGTTTTATAAGAAACACCAGCAGCCTGAACCTTACGCTTTACTTTTACTTTTTTCTCAACGCCATTGGCAATCTCTTCCAGAGTCAATTTTACTTTTATACGCAAATTGCTTCCCTTTACACGACGAGGACCTCCGCCACCGCCACCATTGAAGCCTCCAAAACCGCTTCCGAAGATATCTCCAAACTGACTAAAGATATCATCCATATTCATTCCGCCATGACCACCGCCACCAAATCCTCCAGAACCATCAAAAGCTTGATGTCCGTATTGATCGTACTTTGCTTTTTTGGCAGGATCACTCAAAACTTCATACGCTTCGGCAGCTAGTTTGAACTTTTCCTCTGCCGCTTTGTCGCCAGGGTTTTTATCAGGATGATGTTGCAACGCGCTTTTTCGATACGCTTTTTTAATTTCGGCAGCATCGGCACTTTTTGAAATGCCTAATATTTCGTAAAAATCTTTTTTCATAATAATTTTAAATTCCAAAAAAAACAATAACCAAAAAAACTAATCTAAAGTATAAACCGAAAACTTTCGGACTAAAGCAAAGACCTATTTTAATTTGGAAATTGATACTTATACTGTATTATTTTAATTCCCGATAACCACTTTTGGAAAACGTATAATTTTATCTCCTAACTTGTATCCTTTCTCTAGAACATCAACAATCTTTCCTTTCATTTTATCCGAAGGAGCAGGAATTTGAGTAATTGCTTCAGCAAAATCGGCATCAAATGCGTCTCCTGCACTAACCTCGACCTGTTCTAGACCTTTAGCAAACAATGCGTTTTTTAATTTTTCATAAATTAATTCTACACCTTTAGTTAACAATTCATCTTCCGATTTATTGATTTCAACTAGTGCTCTATCAAAATCATCCAAAATAGGAAGCATTGCAAGCAATACGTCTTGATTGGCTGTTTTAAACAATTCTATACGTTCCTTTGTAGTTCTTCTTTTGTAATTTTCAAATTCAGCAAATAACCTTAAAAACTTATCTTTTTCTTTTGCTAAGTCTTGTGCTAATTGTTCTTCAACACTTAATTCTTCAATAATAATTTGCTCGCCATTTCCATTATTTTCTAACGTTACATCGTCTATTTCTTGATCGAATTCTGTATTTTCTGTAGTCATATTACTTTTCTTTTTAAAAAAATTCTTAAACATCGTTTTTATTCTTTCCTATGGATTGCAAAAGGTCTGCCAAAACTTTTAAAATGCCAAAATGTCATTTATTATTAAATTTTAATTTCATCTTAAAAATAGCGAAACCACTATTTTATTAAAAATTAAACTGAAAATTTAATAAAATTTTAAGACTATTACGATACAGTTTTGCTAATTTTGAAGATCAATTTTACTTTACCCAAAACAAATTGAATTCAAAAATATTAAAATTAAGATTTTTTATATATTATTATTGATTCACCATTATCTTATATTAAAAAAAGCTTCGTTAAACAACGAAGCTTTTTTTTTGCTTTATATCCAAAATTATTTTGCTCTAACACTCCATTCGAAATCCATTTCGGATACTTGTACTCCCTTTTCATCTACCCCTATTGATTTCATCCAAAAGGTTTGCCCTTCTCCGCTTTTAATGGTTTCCTGAATTGCCTGTGCAATTAAATGACCGTCGTTGCACACAAAAGTGATTCTTCCAGTAGCTTTTTTGGTAAAATTTCCTTTGTTATTGGCGACAAGCATCGAGATTTTCTTTCCGCTTTTTTGAATTTGATACATTACTAATGCACCCGTTGATAATTCTGCAGCCATTGCTTGAACCGCAAAATACATGGAATTGAAAGGATTTTGATTGATCCAACGGTGCTTTACAGATACTACACATTTGTTCTCATTAATTTCTTTTACACGAACCCCGCATAAAAAGGCAGAAGGCAACTTGAAAAACAAAAATTTATTGAGCCTAGATACTGATAATTCCATTTTGCTTGTTTTTTTTGCTAAAATACAAAAAATACTATGCGTACATATAAAAAACTATAAGTAATTCATAATATGACCGTTTACGGCTATTTTAGTACCCCAACCTCTAGTTCTTATTACTATTATTCAAAAACTACAATTTACTGTACTATGCAGACAATTAATAAAGTCTTGAGTATAAAAATCGTCTCTGCGCTAATGAAGTATTTCAAAGTAGCTATGGACTTTGCATTAATTACCTTTATTTATTCAAAATTATTGAAAGCGATAAAAAAGTACAAATAATAAAATTTGTAATTAATTTCTTTCTAAAATTACTATTTTTGTTAATATTATGTTAATATATACTACTATGCGATACAAGATACTCTCCTTTAGACATATATTTGCATAAGAAATTACTAGGTAAGTCGTTTACCCCATTTCATGAATCAATAATCATATCAAAAAAACGAAATCAAAACACATCAAAAATGAAAACTTTAACCGAAAGAAACACCTCAGCATTTATTCACCTAAGTATTTTTAGTCAGTATTTTTTTCCTTTAGGGAATTACTTATTTCCAATTATTATTTGGACCACTAAAAAAGATCAATCACAATTTGTGGATCAAAATGGGAAGCAAGCACTTAACTTTCAATTGAGTATTTTAATGTACACGTTGATTTTTGCCTTAATAGCAATTCCTATATTTATTTACACTGTTCTTAAGAACTTCTCTTTTACGGATTTAATGCATAACAACGATATTGTTTTTGAAAAATTTTGATTTTAATAACAATATTGGCATATTGACAGTAGGAGCTCTTGCCCTTTTTGCTCTTGCCTGCCTAAAAATAACAGAATTCTTTTTAATCATTTACGCAACAATCAAAGCATCAAATGGAGAAGATTACAGTTATCCTTTAACAATACCGTTTCTTAAATAGACAACCAATGCCTTAGCCCTGATTAAAGTGAAAATCCTTTTTGTTTTTTTCTTTAAAAAATAAAAAGATTGTAGCGGAAAGCAGGATTAAGCTCCTAAAAAAATAAAGCAAAATGAGGTTGCTTAGTTCCTCACAATAGCAAATAATCAATCATCAATCAAAAAATGAACTGTTTAATCAACAAATCTAATCCACTCAAATTTAAAAATTATGAACATTGAAAACACAAAAGCCCAGATGCGAAAAGGTGTTCTTGAGTTTTGTATCCTATCCGTATTAAAAGAAAAAGACGCTTATACCTCAGAAATACTAGAGACTCTAAAAAACGCTAAATTATTGGTAGTGGAGGGAACTATTTATCCGCTTCTTACCCGATTGAAAAACGACGGACTTCTCAATTACCGTTGGGAAGAATCTACATCGGGACCACCTAGAAAATACTATGGTCTTACCGAAATTGGACAAACATTTTTAAAAGAACTAGATGGCACATGGACAGAATTGTCTGATGCTGTAAACTTAATAACCAACCAAAAATAATAGTCATGAATAAAACTGTGAATATAAACCTAGGCGGAATGTTCTTCCATATTGACGAAGATGCATACCAAAAATTAACCCGTTACTTTGATGCGATAAAAAGATCATTGTCTAAATCATCTGGACAAGAAGAAATCATTAAAGACATAGAAATGAGAGTCTCTGAATTATTGACAGAGAAACAGAAAAATGACAAAACGGTTATAGCACTTAAAGAGGTAGACGAAGTAATTGCTGTAATGGGTCAGCCAGAAGATTATATTATTGAAGAGGATAATCATAGCAATAGTTCAAACAGCTACAGCAATTACACAGCGCCAATAGGTGCACGAAAATTATACCGTGATAAAGAAAACGGAATGGTTGGAGGTGTATTAGCAGGACTTGGACATTATTTTGGAATTGACAAAGTATGGTTACGTGTTTTTTTATTAATCCTTGTATTTGCTTGGGGAACTGGCGTTTTGGCTTACTTTATTCTTTGGGTTGTAATGCCAGAAGCGATAACAACCTCCGAAAAATTAGAAATGACTGGAGAACCGGTTACCATTTCTAACATAGAACGAAAAGTTCGCGAAGAATTTGACAATGTTTCTGATAAAATAAAAAATGCAGATTATGATAAGTTTGGAAACCAAGTTAAAAC
>JBBSSR010000059.1:0-9818 GCA_038241955.1 Flavobacteriales bacterium
AGTACTAAAAAATGGACAATGCCAATTAGAAATTGGGGAGTTATACTCAATCAATTTTTAGCTATATTTGAAAACAGGATTAAACTATAAATAATTTAACCCTGAAATTTTAAACTTACACAGATTTTAGGATAGTGTCTTTTTAATTAAATTTTTTAGACTAAATATCGTCAAATTCAATATTTGTAAAACTTGATACATTCGGAATTGCTTCTTCTATTGTTTTGTCCGATGCATATTCTTTTTTAAAATCTTTTTGGTGTCTTTCAGAGATTACTTCTTCTCCTTTGTGATTCAACACATACGAAGTCATTTCTTCTAAAATCTCAGCAAATGCGGTAAAATCTTCTTTGTATAAGTAAATTTTATGTTTTTTAAAGTGAAAAGATCCATCCTCTTCGGTGAATTTTTTGCTTTCGGTAATTGTAATATAATAATCGTCTGCCTTTGTAGCTCTAACGTCAAAGAAATAGGTTCTTCTACCCGCTCTTAAAACTTTAGAAAATATTTCTTCTTTTTCTAACATGTCATTTTCTCTCATATCCTTTCTGTCAATTTATATTTAAAAACGATCAAAAATCTTAAAAAATTATGTATTAAACAACATTTAAGACATTTCTTTTTCTGAAAGTTGTTTTAAATACAGTTCGGCATAATAGCCACCTTCATTTATCAATTGATTATGAGAACCTTGTTGTATTATTTTGCCATCTTCTAATATAATAATTTTGTCTGCATTTTTTGCCGAAGAGACTCTATGGCTCACAATAATAGTGGTTTTGTTTTTACAAATTTTATATAGATTGTTCAAAATTGCTTCTTCGGTTTCCGTATCAACAGCAGATAAGCAATCATCAAATAATAAAATTTCTGGATTCTTAATTATTGCTCGCGCAATCGATACACGTTGCTTTTGCCCGCCAGAAAGTGTGATTCCTCTTTCCCCCAAAATGGTATCATATTGCTTGTTGAAACCTATAATATTGTTGTGAACCACTGCATCTTTTGCTGCAGTTTCTACTTCTTCATCGGTTGCATTTTCTTTTCCGAACTTAATGTTGTTTTTAATGGTGTCTGAGAATAAGAACGCATCTTGAGGTACTATCCCAATACTATCGCGCAGATCATATAAATTTAGTTGGCTAATTTCTTTGTTGTCAATGGTAATTTGCCCATCCGTAACATCATATAGTCTTGAAATCAAGGAGAGAATGGTTGATTTTCCAGAACCTGTTTTTCCTAAAATAGCTAATGTTTCTCCCTTTTTAACATTAAAAGTTATATTTTTTAACGCTTTTATTCCTGTATCTTCGTAGGTAAAACTTGCATTTTCGAAAGAAATACTGCCATCAATTTTTGATCTATTTGGATTCGTATTCTGAATTTCCGGAACAATTTTCAAGAATTCATTTAGTCTTTTTTGTGACGCTTCGGCCTCTTGAACCATAGACGAAACCCATCCCAAGGAAGCAACTGGCCACGTAAGCATGTTTACATATAAAATAAATTCCGCGATGGTTCCTATATTTTTGATCGTACCGTTGATGTACATTAAACCTCCAAAATAGATTACAATCAAGTTGCTAATTCCAATAAGAGCCAACATTAACGGACTAAATAGCGACTGCACTTTTGCTAAACTTAAACTTTTGCTTTTGCTTTCGTTTGCCAAATCATCCATATTGGATTGATGTTGATTTTCTAATGAATAGGCTTTTATAACCCGAATTCCAGAAAAAACTTCTTGAGTATAACTCGATACTTTAGATAAATACTGTTGAAAAATAGTCGACCTTTTATTGATTTCAGAACTTAGTTTGAAGATACAATAGGATAATATTGGTAATGGTAAAATAGTATAGAAAGTAAGGCGAGGCGATACATTGTACATGTAGCCAATAACAATGGTAAATCGTATAAACGTGTTTATGGTGTACATAACGGCCGGTCCCACGTACATTCTTACTTTCGAGACATCTTCGCTTATACGATTCATTAGATCGCCTGTGCGGTTTTGTTTGTAAAAGTTTTGAGATAGATTTTCATATTGACGAAAAACCTCATTCTTCAGGTCAAATTCAATATGACGCGACATTACAATTAAAGTCTGTCGCATCAAGAATGTAATGATACCAGCAATAATTGTTGTAGCTACGATCAATAAAACATTGTTTACGATGTCCTGCTTATAAACAGAAATAATTGATTCGGTATTTCGTTGTTCTACCGAAAGTTTGGTAAATTTTTCAATTATATCAAAAACTCTGCTAATCAGCTTTGGAGTAAATAAGTAAAATATTTGTGCGATTATTGTTATAATTATACCAAAGGAAAAGCTGTATTTGTATTTAACGAAATATTTATTTAAATAACGTAATTCTTTCATTTTTTAAGATATTCTATGTTGAATTGTTTTTATTTTTTAAAAAAGATTCTCTTTTTAATAATTTGAAAAAAAATAGATAATACGATCTTGATTATTGAATTGTCAATTTTGGATTAATTAAACACTATATGTATATTTTTTATGTATTTTTGAGTTATCTTTTTTGATAAATTCGTAATGTATAACTAAAAATAAATAGTACTATGACTTCTACCGTTACAACTGGGCAAGAATTTCAAAAGATGGATCCTGTTTTTGGACAATTGTCATTTAATGATCACGAACAAATTGTATTTTGCAATGACAAAGATACAGGTTTAAAAGCAATTATTGGTATTCATAATTCGGTTATGGGACCAGCATTAGGAGGAACCCGTATGTTTAATTACGCTAACGAATGGGAAGCGTTGAACGACGTTTTGCGTCTATCTCGTGGAATGACGTACAAAGCAGCTATTACAGGTTTGAATATTGGTGGAGGTAAAGCGGTTATAATTGGTGATGCCAAAACTCAAAAAACACCTGAATTAATGCGCAAATTTGGAGAATTTGTAAATTCATTAAGCGGTAGATATATCACAGCAGAAGATGTAGGAATGGAAACATCCGACATGGATATTGTTAGAGATGTAACGCCTTACGTGACGGGAATCTCTGAATCACGTGGTGGATCAGGCAATCCATCTCCAGTGACAGCTTTTGGTGTCTATATGGGAATGAAGGCAGCTGCAAAACAGCAGTTTGGTTCAGAAAAATTAGATGGTAAAAAAATCTTAGTGCAAGGAATTGGACACGTAGGTGAAACTTTAGTTGATTATTTGACAAAAGAAGGAGCAATCGTTACTATTGCCGACATTAATGAACAAAGATTGAAAGAAGTAGCTTCTAAATACAATGCAACAGTATTTACTGGGGATGATTTGTATAATGCTGATGTTGATATTTATGCGCCATGTGCAATGGGCGCTACAATAAATGATGCTACAGTACATAAAATAAAAGCAAAAGTAATCGCTGGTGCGGCTAATAATCAATTATCAAACGAAAATACACATGGTTTGATTTTGCAAGAAAGAGGTATTCTTTACGCTCCAGATTTCTTGATTAACGCAGGTGGAATCATTAATGTTTATGCTGAAATTGAACATTATGATAAAGCAGAAGCAATGCGTAGAACTGAAAATATTTATAATACAACATTAGAAATTTTTGAGTACGCAATTGCAAATAAAATGACACCACATCAGGCTGCTTTGACTATCGCTCAAAATCGCATTGATTTAAGGAAAATAGAAAACAGTAAATAGTTTTTTTAGTAAAGATCTTACTATTTAGTCTCAGTTGTCAGTCCTTGTTTGGGCTGGAAACTGAGACTTTTATTTTATATTTTTAAGGTGCTACCAAAAGGAGAAATTACAATTAAAACTTTGTCAAATAAAGCACTTATAATTTTCATTTGAGCTTTGAAATTCTTATTTTTGCAAACTAATTTAAAAAGTTCTTACAAGGTGGTAAATAGAAGACACATTCGCGTTAAAGTCATGCAATCGATTTATGCAATGCATCAAAATGGTTCTGATAATTTAGAAAAAGAAGAAAAATTCCTTCTTCATAGTATCGATGCCATTCAAGATTTATACCTTATCATGCTATCTTCGTTAATAGAAATTTGCAAAAAAGAAACTGTCTTTTTGCATTTGTCAAGCAAAAAGCACTTAGCAACAAAAGAAGAGCGCAATCCGAACGAAAAATTTATTAAAAATAGTATTTTTCAAATTCTTGCCGAAAACAACTCCTTAAGTATCGCTCTTGAAACTCGTTCTATAGACAACTGGACGTTAAATGACGATTATATTATCCTTCTTCTAAATGCTATAAAAGAAAGCGATTTGTATGCAAGTTACATGAGTAAGGCTACTACAACTTTCGAAGAAGATAAAGAATTTGTTGTTTCTATTTTTACTGATGTAATTGTTCCAAACGAAAAATTATACGAGTATATCGAGGACGATAAATTGACTTGGATCGATGACGTTCCTTTGGTAAATACGCATATCATCAAGCAGCTAAAAGCTATAAGGCAGGGAGAAGACGATAATTTTAGAGTTCCAAAACTATATAAGGACAATGAAGACAAGGCTTATGTGAAAGATTTATTTAGAAAAACGGTTTTAAATGAACCAGAGCTAGCAAAAGAATATGTAAATAAAACACCCAATTGGGACAGTGATAGAATTGCAGAGATTGATACTATTATCTTGAAAATGGCAATTTGTGAATTTTTAAAATTCCCTTCTATTCCTGTAAAAGTGACTTTAAATGAATATTTAGAATTAGCCAAGGAATATTCTACTCCTAAAAGCAGTATTTTTATTAACGGAATTTTAGATAATTTAGTAAAAGAACTAGAAGAAAATAAAAGAATTATTAAAGTAGGAAGAGGTTTGATGTAAAATAAAAAAGTAAGTTTCTTTTTTATTCAAATCAATTTTTACTGCTAAATACAATATTACACAATTAACAAAAACTAAATATTTTAAATTATGGGAGAAATTTTGAGTGGACAATTGCCATTATTTTTATTGATGTTTGTGGTGATCTATTTTTTTATGATTAGACCGCAACAGAAAAGAGCAAAAAATGAAAAAGAATTCGAAAGCACATTAAAAGTAGGAGATAAAATTATTACAAAAAGTGGTCTTCACGGAAAAATTTCGGAACTTGCTGAAACAACGGTAGTTGTTGAAACCATGTCAGGAAAATTAAAAATGGAGCGTTCTGCAATATCAATGGAAATGAGTGCTGCTTTAAATAAAAAAGCATAATCTAAGTTTTTAAAAAAGATGCCCCAAGCGAACTTTCGATTGGGGCATTTTTCATTTAGAAACGAGAACTATTTTTTGTTACTTTTTTTACCTTTTTGTGCTTTTTTGGTTATTGTTTTTTTTTCTTTCGCTTTCGCTTTAACCTTCGCTTTTTTAGCTTTGTCTTTTTTTGTTTTTTTAGCTTCCTCTTTTTTCGCTTTTTCTATAAGTTTTTTTAATTTTTCTTTTAGTTTCTTAATTATAATTTTCTTCTTCTTATTTTTTTTCTTAAATACGTTTTTCGTTTTACTCTCGTCTACCTCTTTGACTGCAGAATTTTTAGTTTTTTCGATTTTATCAAGTGGAGCAGGAAGTGCTTTTTTGACGGTTGGGCTACCTGTTGATTTGGCCACTGTTGGTTTTACTACTGCTGGTTTTGAAACTTTTGGTTTAATGATAGCTGCCTTAGCAATAGTGGGTTTTACAATCGTAGATTTTACGTTTGTTGGCATAGCAGCAACGTTTCTTTCAACTTTGTTTACTTCTGAATTAACTGCTGATTCAAGAATAGTTTCTGGCTTTTTTTCAATCATGATTGTTTTTTTTTAGTTTTATATTATTTGTTTTCCTCTGCTAATGTGATAGAGATGAATTGTTTTTTATACGAGTATTAAAATTAGTGAATAATTGAATACCGTATTGTTAAGTTTTTCCTTAAAGTTAATTTTATTTAACGTACTATTGATTTTAAAATACATAAAAAAACCCTCTGAGAAGCAGTTGCTTACTAGAGGGTTTTTGCAATATATTTTTAATAAAAAAAACAATTCGTAATTGATGAAATTCGATTCTTTATAATTTCTCTATTTTAAAATTTAATTGTTATTCTATTTGTCTTTCTTCTTATAATCTCCTTTGGCCGTTATCTCTGCAATTCTAACAATGACATTCACTGCCTTTTGCATACTTTCGGCGGGAACATATTCATATTTTCCATGAAAATTATGACCACCAGCAAAGATATTAGGGCAAGGCAATCCTTTATAGGATAGTTGGCAACCATCAGTTCCACCGCGAATGGGTTTTATGAGTGGTTTAATTCCTAGTTCTTTCATCGCTTTTTCGGCAATATCGACAATGTGTTTTACAGGAACTACCTTTTCTTTCATATTGTAATATTGGTCTTTCACTTCGGCAATGACGATATCCTCCCCAAATTGCTTCGTAAATTTCTTATTGAATTTTTTGGTTATTTTAGCAATTAACTCTTTTCTTTTTTCAAATTTTAATTTGTTATGGTCCCGTATAATTAGTTCTAAGACGGTTTCTTCAATGGTTCCGGAAAGATGGTGCACATGAAAAAATCCTTGATATCCTTTCGTTGTTTGTGGTGTTTCATCTTTGGGTAATTCATTGATAAAATCATTAGCGATAAGCATAGAATTAATCATTTTACCTTTTGCATAACCTGGATGAACGCTTTTTCCTTTAAAAGTAAATTTAGCTCCAGCTGCATTAAAGTTTTCATACTCCAGCTCACCAACTTGGCTACCGTCCATTGTATAGGCCCAGTCTGCTCCAAATTTTTCTACATCAAAATGGTGTGCACCACGACCAATTTCTTCATCAGGAGTAAACCCAATTCTAATTTTGCCGTGTTTGATTTCAGGATTGTTAATTAAATATTCCATAGCGGTAACAATTTCTGCTATTCCCGCTTTGTCATCGGCACCAAGGAGAGTCGTGCCGTCTGTGGTAATTAATGTCTGTCCTTTATATTGCAATAAATCTTTAAAGTATGAAGGAGATAAAATTATATTTTTTTCAGCATTCAAGATTATGTCTTTGCCATCGTAATTAGGAATTATTTGTGGTTTTACGTTAGCACCAGTAAAATCTGGAGAAGTATCAAAGTGAGAAATGAATCCAATTGTTGGGGTTTCATGAGTAACATTGCTAGGTACTGTCGCCATTATGTATGCCTTGTCGTCTATAGTTACGTCTTGCAAGCCTATGCTTTTTAATTCTTCTACTAATTTGTTAGCCAGAATCCATTGTTTTTGAGTACTTGGCGTTGTTGCTGAGTTAGCGTCAGATTCGGTATCAATAGTGACATAACTTATAAAACGGTCTATTATATTTTGCATGTTTTTTATTTTTGACAAAGATAGGTATTTTTAAAAGAGCTACTTTGGTTTTAAGGTGATGGTGTTGTTCGTTTATAATAAAAAAATCCGCTTTGTAGCGGAATTTTTTTCTAAAATAATTTATCTTAAATTTTTATTTTGGCATTTATTTTTCTCAAAAATTAATTTCCACTGGCAGCTTTTTCAGCCGCTATTTTTGCTTCTGCTGCAGCTTTTTTCTCAGCTTCCGCGGTTGCTTTAGCAATTTGTTCCTCTAGTAGTGTAGATTTGAGCAAAGCTTCTTTTGCAGATTCAGCCAATTTCGCATCAGCTTCTGCTTTTTCTTTTTTCAGCTTTTCAACGTCTTTAGCTAATTTTTCTTGTGCATCTTTTGCTTTCTCAGCTTCTTTCTCGTATGCAGCAATTTTTTCTTTAGAAATTTTTTCTGCTTCTTCTGCCGCTTTTTTGTCAGCTTCCGCTTTTGCTTTGGCGGCACTTGCAGCTTCTTTTTCAGCTTTTTCATCAGCTTCAGCTTTTGCTTTAGCCTGTATGGCTGCTGCTTTTGCTTGTTCTTTTGCTGCGGCTGCATCTTTTGATTCGGCTTCAGCTTGTGCTTTCGCAGCTATTGCAGCTTCTTTAGCAGCAGCAATTTTTGCGTCTTCAGCTGCTTTTTTATCACTCTCCGCTTTAGCTTTAGCAGCTTTTTCTTCCGCTACTTTGGCCTCAGCATAGGCTTTTTTTTCTGATTCCACTTTTGCTAAATATGCTTTTTCTTGATCTTTTAGATCTTGCATTTGTTTTTTGAAATCAATAGGTGCTGCATCCGTAACTGTTTCAGTAGTTGCTGTAGTTGCTGTAGTTGCATCTTGCGCATAAAAAATTTGAGCTGTTAATAGAAAAATAATAATAAAAGGTACTTTTGGGTTCATAATTCGTGGTATTGGTTAAATAGTTTTTAATTTGCAATTAACAAATATAACTTTTTTTTCAATTTATCAACTTTTTAGATGTTAAAAAATTTTAAATTATTAAAAAATAATTCATTATTTTTCTATTCTTCATTTTTTTTTAGTTAAAATCTTATTTTAATAAATTTTTTTTTAAGATTTTACTTTTTTTTTATAATCATTTTTTTAGATTTCAAAATATATATTTCTCATTTTAAAGATTTTATAATTTGTTGTTCAAATAAAATTATTGCCTAATTTGCATTGTATTTAATAAATAAAGAATGGCATTATTACGTGGGTTTAATTTTAAAGGAAAAACACTGGCTAATACAGGGTTTGGTAGCAATGCATCCAATTCTGGAGGTCGATTTATTAATAAAGATGGTTCCGTCAATGCGATAAAAAAAGGTATAGGAATTTTTGATAGCGTCAGTTGGTATCATACGATGTTGGAGATGTCTTCTTGGAAATTTTTATCCATTCTTTTGCTGTTTTATATCACAATTAATTTTGTATTTGCATTGCTTTATTTTGGAATAGGAATTGAGCATCTCAATGGTATTGCAACCACGGATAATCCTTGGGTACAATTTGGACAAGCCTATTTTTTTAGTGCCCAAACTTTTACTACCGTTGGATATGGGCATATTAGTCCGACAGGATTTTATACTAGTGCATTGTCTTCTGCAGAAGCATTAATGGGGTTGTTGAGTTTTGCCATAGCTACAGGATTGTTTTTTGGGAGATTTAGTAAACCTGCTGTTTTTTTAAAATTTTCTCATCATGCAATTATTGCGCCCTATAATAATGGTAAAGCATTAATGTTTCGATTAAGTCCTTATAAAAACACTAATTATATTGATGCAGAAGCGAATGTAACACTTGGGATGCGAATTGAGGAGAATGGGGTGGTTGGCAATAAATTTTTTACGTTGGACCTAGAGTTTGAAAGAATAAATTCGCTGGCGTTGAGTTGGACATTAGTTCATCCCATAACAAGTGAAAGTCCCTTATTTGGTTTTGAAGCTGCAGATTATGAATCTATTTCGGGTGAAATTATTGTGATTATAAAAACATTCGATGACATGTTTAGTACCACTGTTGCGACCCGAACTTCTTATACGTTTGATGAAATTGTGTATGGAGCCAAATTTAAACCAATGTATACCAAAAGCAAAGACCATCAAAGCACAGTTTTGGATTTAGGTTTATTGCATTCATTTGATAAAGTTGCTATAGATTAGATTGTAATTTTTCTTTTAAAATCCGAACTCCTTCCGACGCAATATTGGGGATCACAATTAGTTCATTTCTAAGATTTGGTATTTTTATGGGTTTAGGATCAATATAATAGATTGGAGTTTCTTTTTTAGTAAAATCTATAAGGCCGGCCGCTGGATATACTTGTAAGGAGGTACCAATAACAGCAAAATAATCGGCTTGTTCTGTTAAGATGATTGCTTCTTCTAAGGCAGGAACTTGCTCGCCAAACCAAACAATATGGGGCCGCAGTTGGTTCTCTTCTTCATCAAAATCTCCAGAATTTAAGTCG
>JBBSSR010000060.1:0-9291 GCA_038241955.1 Flavobacteriales bacterium
CTAAACTCGAAAAAAACATTTGATTACGGGGAATTCCTGTGATATGTTGCATTATTAAATATACAACTTTTCTTATTGTGATACAATTCTTTTAGTATATTTGAAAACAATAAACGGAAGTTTTTTCACAGACTGACGTTACAAGACAGCGGGTTGAAACCCACAGAAGAAGAAAAATTGAAAAACTGAAAAGTAAAAACTAAAAAGTATATTTAATAAGAAATAATTAATCGAAAATAATAAGTATGATGAACAAAACGGAAAAAAATATTAGTATAGTGAGAATTTTATGTTTACTGCCGGGAATTTTCTTAATTGTGTCAGGTATTTTTTTGTTGTTTTTGCCCAATCTAGCACAATCACTATTTGATTTGCCCAACATAAATGTTTTGAAAGAACCTATTTCACTTTCAATGGGAGTAAGACAATTTTCAATTGGCTTGACAATAACTATTCTTGCACTTGCAAAACAAACTAAAGCACTTGCTTATGTTATGCTTATAGGTTCAATAGTTCCAATAGCAGACTTTATCATATTCACACCTACAATTGGTATGATTTCATCATTAAGACATTTTGCACCTGCCCCTTTTATATTTGGAATGGGACTTTATTTATTGATACAAACTCAAAAAAATAGCTTGAATACAGAGAAGTAATCACCCCCTACAACAGTCGTTAAGTTTGCGGGATGTGTAAACTTGACTTAATATAGATGGAAAACACAAATTTGAAAATTGCTATTTGATTAAGTTTGTAGAAAATAGAAACCTAAAAAGTGGGATTTTAACGAGTTTGTGGATATCGTAAACTTGAAAAGCAAAATTTGATAGTTTTGATCATTAACAAAAAGACCAACTGTTGCATTAAGGTCTTGAATCCAAAAGCCTAATAATTTTGACCTTTAGACACAAAATGAATGATAATAACATAAAACGATTTTCACGAATGAATGCAATTTTAACTCAATTGCAAACAAAAAGACTTATTACTTCAACGAGTCTTGCTGAAAATTTGGTGTGAGTGTTCGAACAATTTATCGGGACATTAAAGTATTGGAACAAGCAGGAATTCCAATCGTAACAGAAGAAGGTAAAGGATATTCATTAATGGAAGGATTTAAAATACCACCCATAATGTTTACCGAAAGTGAAGCAAATGCGTTAATTACAGTCGAACAATTAGTGCTAAAAAGCAAGGACAGTTCATTAATTAAGGAATATACAGAAGCTATTGATAAAATAAAAGTAATTTTATTTTATTCAACAAAGAAAAAGGTTGAATTATTATCAAATAGAATTGCAATAAGTCCAGCCATAATACAAACAAACACAAGCAATTCATTAGTATTAATTCAAAATGCGTTAAGCAACTTTAAAGTTTTGAATATGACATACCATTCAGAACATAGAAATGAAAAGACAGAACGTATAATTGAACCATTTGCTTTGTATTATAGTTTACAGGAGAGTTGGACACTCATAGCATATTGTCGATTAAGAAAAGATTATAGAATGTTTCGTTTAGATAGAATTATAAAAATAAAACAAACAGAATTAAATTTTATTCCTCACAAACTTTCACTTCAAAAATACTTAGCCGAAAAAGAAAAGAATTTCATAACCCCTGACATACTGTTGTCATAATCATAAGATAATTTTGCTACTTAACTTAAAATAATAAAAAAAATGAATTTAGTATCAATTCGCATTATTACAGCCAATATCGATGAATTAGTAAAGTTTTATGAGCAAATAACAGGAATGCCTGTGGTAAAATACACACCAGAATTTGTAGAATTAAAAACTCCAACAGCAACGATAGCAATTGGAAGTATCAAAACGCTCCAAGTTTTTGGAGGAGATGAAGTAGCACAGCCTGCCCAAAATCGTAGTGTTATTATAGAATTCAAAGTTGACGATGTTGACAAAGAATATGAAAGATTAGCAGACTATCTGCAAAACAACATAGTACAAAAACCAACAACAATGCCTTGGGGTAACAAATCGCTATTATTTCGTGACCCTGATGGAAACCTTGTAAATTTCTTTACTCCTATGTCATCTGAAGCAATAACAAAATTTGATGGTAAAGAATAAGCACTATCGCTAACAGCCATTTGGCGAGATTGCTTGGTCAGTTCGCTATCGCTCGTGTGGGGTTTTAGGCTAAATTTGCGGCTAGTTTTATATTTGAGAAATTTACTTCGTCAGTTCGCTATCGCTCGGGTGTGTTTAATGTGAAAATCTCGCATCTTTATTCCCGCAACCGCGAAATGCGCCAAGACCTAACTGTCATTATCTCGGAACGCATACAAATAAAGAGAATAAAAGAAAAATATGAATGACGAACAACTAAAACTTTGGAGTCAAATTAAAAATTTTGAATTAGATGAAACTGAAATTTCTTCAAGTTTCACAGACCGACTTGCAAGAGAAAATCGATGGACAATCGAATATTCAGTTAGAGCAATATTAGAATATAAAAAATTCATTTTTCTTTTAACAATTTCGAATCATCCGTTAACACCATCTGACCAAGTTGATCAAGTTTGGCATTTACATTTGCTTTATACACAATCATACTGGGAAGATTTTTGCGGAAAAATTCTAAAACAAAAAATTCATCACGGACCAACTAAAGGAGGAAATAATGAAAAAATAAAATATACGGATTGGTACGAGAAAACAAAAGCATTATATTTTGAAACTTTTAAAACAAAAACACCAAAAGATATTTGGCCAACAAGTGAAATACGATTTTCCGAAATTGCATTTGAAAGAGTTAACATTCGACGAAATTGGATCATTAAAAAGCCGTTTTAAATGAAATATTTATCCGAACTAACTCCAGCAGAAATTTTGGTTTTAACAAAAGAAAACGTAACCCATCAAGAACTTTTAAAAATAACATTTATAGATTTATTATTTAAACAAGTATTAAAAATTTTTGAAGTTAAAAGACAATCAAACATAAGAGATTCAATTAGGATCTATAAATATGTTGGTATCGGTAAGAATTACAATAGTTATAAATCAGAAAACCACGAGCGTATTTTCCTTTCTCTTTTTGACAAAGATAATTCGGTTGAAATATTATTTCGAAATCTCGTTAAAATTAGTTACCAAAGATCTCGAACACTATCTGATTTAAAAAATGATATTTTAAAATCATCAAATTTAAAAAAATGTTTTGCACAAAATATTTTTCATAAAATATTTTACGGTTATAATATTACAGAAATCGGAAAAGAAATTAAGCGAAAAGTAAAAAATGAAATTCAAAACGTCGGAAATGAATTCTCCGAAATAAACAATATTGAAAGTCAAAAAGCAACTGAACTTATAAAAATAATTGGAGCAAATATTTTTATATTAATCAATATTGATTACGAATTATTAAACCAAATTGATAAAGATTTAGGAATTGAACTAAATAAAAATAATTCTATTGACAGTGAAAATGGTTGTTCTGGTTGCAGTTGGAGTTTTGACGATTACTCATCAAGTTTCGATAGTGGTTGCGGAAGTCATAGTGGAGGCGGAACTGGATGCTCCGGTTGTGGAAATGGATGTTCGGGTTGCGGAGGTTGCGGAGGAGATTAGAAATAAAAAAATAACGGCAGTTAACAGCCTTCTGTATGATTACTTCGGCTGTTCGCTGTCGCTCGTGTGGGATTTTAGGCTTAATTTGCAGCTAGTTTTGTACTTGGCAAATTTTTGTTTAATGGAAAAATTTCGCATCTTTAATCACAATCCACTAAAAGCTTGAAGAAGTTATCAGTAATACTCCTTGAACCGTAGAAAAAACAGAACATATAATGGATTCTTTGAATAAACTTTGCTTAATTATCACAATTATATTTGTGTTCGCATTTATAATAAATCCACCTTGGCATAAAGTATTTAGAAATAAAAAAAAATACAATATCATTTTAGGCATTTCAATTTTTTTACCTATAATTTCATTTTTAACTTTATTTGGAGAAGTAGAAAATCCACGAATTAGTATGTTTGTAACTTTTTATCCATTTATATTTCTACTTTTATACAGACATTATGATGATTTAATCTTGAAAAAATACAATCGTCATTTAATTTTTCGCAGAGAGTATAATGTAATATGGAAAGACGACGAATCGGATTATGCAACTTCATTAGATGATCGCTATCATTTCTTGATAAGTTTTATTCCAATTATTTTGCCGAGTATAATTGGTTGGATTATCTTTGAAATTATAAAGTACTACTGCTAGCAGCCGTTTTGCGTGATTACTTCGTCTGTTCGCTGTCGCTCGTGTGGGATTTTAGGCTTAATTTGCAGCTAGTTTTGTACTTGGCAAATTTTTGTTTAATGGAAAAATTTCGCATCTTTAATCCCAGACCACGCAAAGAGCCAAGACATTAGTGGCAATTAAAAAAAAACTAAAAACGTATGCAAAGACATATAATTATAATTTTTATTGGACTTATAGTATTTAACTCTTGTGGACACGAAAGTGAGAAAATAGATTGGGTTTTTGTGGAAGGAGGAACTTTTGAACAAGGTAAAAACCAAATCATAATAAGTCCCAAAGGAGACACAATAAGAGGCTTTACAAGTCCGAATAGAATAGTTGAACTTGACGAATTTTATATTAGTAAATATGAAATAACTGTAAAACAATTTAAAGAGTTTTGTGAAAAAACTAATCGTAAAATGCCAGACCCACCTATAGAAAATGCTCTCGGGAAAAAAGTATATTACAAATGGATAGATGAAAACCCGATGCTTGCAACTTGGGACGAAGCAAATGACTTTGCAAAATGGGCAGGCGGAAGATTACCAACAGAAGCAGAATGGGAATATGCAGCTAAAGGAGGAAAAAAAACAAAAGGATTTAAATATAGTGGTAGCAATAATCCAATTGAAGTTGGTTGGGTAAAAGAAAACTCTGACGACACATTTCATAATGTAGGACTTCTAAAACCTAATGAACTTGAAATATATGATATGACAGGAAATGTTGGCGAATGGGTACTTGATTGGTATAATCCTGAAAAAGACAGTTTAGTAAATATAAAAAATCCACAAGGACCGTCAGAAGGAGAAGGGAAATATAAAATTTCAAAAGGTGTTAGTTGGTTTTATGAAACACAAAGTGTCGACGGAAAGCCATTAGAATATGGGATTCATATGCCAGAGGTTAGATACCAATCACCAAAAAGTACAAGGAACGACGGATTTGGATTTAGAATTGCAAAAAACAAATAAAAACTTCTGCCAACAGCCGTTTGGCGAGATTACTTCATCAGTTCGCTATCGATCGTGTGGGGTTTTAGTGGAATTATCATTTCTTTACTACATTTACGTTAAGCCAAAAATTCTCGGTTTATAAAATTCCCAACCTAATGTAGCACGAAGACGTTGTGCGACAGTTAGGTAGAATCGATAACATTTAAATTAAATGAAAAAATATAACTATCTGATTTCAATTTTTACTTTTATTATATTTCTAACTAATAACGTATTTGGCCAAACAAACGAAGTAAGTCAAATTGATTCGCTAATGAAAAAGTACAACCAAAGTGGAACTTTCAATGGAAATGTACTTATTTCAAAAAAAAATAAAGTGATTTACAATGCTTCATTTGGTTTTAGTGATGAAACAAAAACAAATAAATTAACAACTGATTATAGGTTTAATATTGGATCAATTACAAAAGAATTTAGTGCAGTTGCTTTATTGCAGTTGAATGAGCAAAGAAGATTGCAACTAGATGATAAGGTTTCTAAATTTATTCCTGAATTACCAAAATGGGCTAATGAAGTTGCTATTAGAGATTTACTAAAATATACAAGCGGAATACCTAATGTAAACTGGAAAAAAATTAAAAATGACAAAGACCTTTTCAATGATTTACTGGTAATTGACAGTCTTGATTTTAAACCAGGAACAAATTATGATTACAATAACAATAATATCTTTTTGAGACAGTTTATTGTGGAAAGATTAACAGGATTGACTTTTAAAGAATATGCAGAAAAATTTATATTCAAACCTTGCAGAATGAATTCATCTGTAATGACTCCTTTCGAAAACGAGAAAAAAATAGCAAAAGGATTTAGTAATAGTTTGGTACAAGACAAAACTGATTTGCCGATAACAGGCGGGACTTATTTAACTACAATTGATTTGCTAAAATGGGTAAATTGTCTTCACTCGGGAAAAATAGTAAATAAAAAATCGCTTTTTGAAATTGGTCAAAAGTTTAATTTAGATGAAACACAATCCGCCTTGGGACAAGCAAAATATAAAAACCAAACTTTGATTGAACATTTACACGATGGAAGAGCTGGGAATTATGAAGCAATTTTAGTTTCAGATATTGGTGAAAAATTTACAATAATTTTGCTTGACAATAATTATAACGGAAAAGTTTTTGAAATATCAGATCAAATTATAACAATCTTGACAAAGTAAAAAAAAAACCCATCTCCCAGCCGTTTGGCGCGATTGGTGATTTAATGGAATTAGAGTTTTAAACCACTTTGCTTTTCAGCCGAAAACACTCGTTTACAAAAGCCCGATAGCTAAGTTTTGCCACCCGTGCCCGAAATCAAAATCTACTACTATCATAAAGTGTCCACCCTACTGCCTCAAATTCGGGAGACTTTGCGGTTTTTTTTAACATTCTTAAAAAACGTAAATACAGCAATCATTAAAAACGCTTATGGTAAAATCGGGAATATTGTGCATAAGCAAGTGAATAACCGGCAAGAAAAGCACTCCAATCCAGAAAACAGAACTACAATTGGCAATTTATGAAAAATATCACTCACGCACTAGCTAATTCAATAAAACGCAAAGTATGCTTTAATATTTTTTTTTGAGAATTAACACCAATTTGTTTCTACATTAGCACTAAATAAAGTCTTCCCTTTGTCAGAATAACGTGTTTTAATTTAGGCAGACAAATCAATTAATGTAAGATATAAGTAAGCCGTAATAAAAAGAAAATGAAAAAATACATACAAATTTACACTTTGTTCTTGATACTTGTTTTTTGCACTTCCTGTAAACAAAACCAAACA
Source organism: Flavobacteriales bacterium (assembly GCA_038241955.1). Classification (GTDB taxonomy): domain Bacteria; phylum Bacteroidota; class Bacteroidia; order Flavobacteriales; family Flavobacteriaceae; genus Flavobacterium. The sequence continues at coordinate 7,075 of JBBSSR010000060.1, forward strand.
GAAGGAAAAAAAATCATTATCACCCCCGAAACTCAAGGTGTAATTACCTACCACGGACCTCAATGGATAACTCGAAATATCATACAAGATAGAAAGGGCAACATTTGGATTGCTACATTTGATGGTGTTTATCGGTACGATGGTAAATCTTTTACTAATATTACAAGTAAAGTGATTCCGACTCGGTTTTTTTCTATCTTGGAAGATACAGAAGGGAACTTGTGGTTTGGTTCTATCGGCTCAGGTGTTTATCGTTACGATGGGAAATCCTTTGAAAATTTCACAACCAATGAGGGACTTCTTAATAATGAAGTTACAAGCATTTATCAAGATAAAAAAGGGAATATTTGGTTTGGTGTTTCTGGAGGAGCAAGTTGCTACGATGGGAATTCCTTTCGAAATTATATTATAGATGGAAATAACATGAAGGAGGATCGAACGGGCAAAACTTTTCAGAATAGACGTCCTTATGAAATTAATTCTATTATTGAAGACAAAAAAGGCAAATTATGGTTTGCTACAAGAGGTAATACCTTTAGGTATGATGGAAAAACATTTTCTGTTTTCGCCCATAACGACAAACCCTTTAAGAATGTTCGTTCTGTAATTGAAGATAAAAAAGGGAATATTTGGCTAGGCGGAGCTGATGGACTATGGCGCTACGATGGCAGTAATTTGAGCAATTTTACCAAGAAGTTTGTCGGTTCTATAATCGAAGATAAAAAGGGAAATATACTAACTAGTTCGGGAAGTGTAACTGGTGAAAAGGATTGGACACTTTCCCGGTATAGTGAAAAGTCTTTGTCTAATAAAATTGCCATAGTACCAGAAATACTGAAGTCAAAAGAAATAAGTGTTTTTGGAATTTTAGAGGATTATGATGGGAATATTTGGTTTGGCACTATGAATGGAGTGTATCGTTATGATGGGAAAACCATCACGGATTTTAAAACTAAAGAGCTCCTAAAATAATGTGTATTGCTAACAATTTTAAGATTGAATTGGAATCATAGTAGATTGGAAAGATAAAAATTACTATCCGATACTATTGATTTACAATTCGTGCCTGTAATCAAAATTCAAAACTACTATACGTTTCTTGATTAATCTTTAGCGGCACAGATTAGAAATGACTGCAAGAATTACAACTGTCTCTCTTTGTGCCCGATAGAAGAGAAAATCCTTTTTATTCCTATTTTTTATCGGAATAAAAGATTACTTCACTAAACTTTTATTTTAATAGGAGTTCAATGAATTTCATTTGTAACGAATAGCGGGAGTACTGCTTCTTGAAAACACCGAATGTTTCTGCTCCTAAAAATAAAAAGCAAAAACACAAATTCTCCTCTTATATATCAATATTTTTCAATAATTTGCAGACTCGAGCGACAGCATAAAGTGGAATTATATAAGTGCTATCAGAATCTTTAAATTAAAATAAGTTACAAAATGAATATATCAAAAAAAACAAAAATTGCATTCGCTTTTTTAGCAATGCTGTTGATGGTCGACACATATGGACAATCTAACAATTTCAAAGTTACTCTAGATGCGGGACATGGAGGCAAAGATAATGGAGCTCAGTATTTTGGCAATAAAGAAAAGGACTTGACCTTGGCAGTTACTTTGAAGGTAGGTAAGTTATTAGAACAAAATCCCGATGTTGATTTAATCTATACTCGAAAAACGGATGAATTTATTGAGCTTCGAGAAAGAGCTAAAATTGCTAATCGTGGTAATGCTAATTTATTTGTTTCGATACATTGCAATGCAAATAGAAGCCCAACAGGAAACGGAAGTGAGACGTATGTAATGGGTATGTCAAGATCAAATATGAATTTAGAAGTTTCTAAAGCAGAAAACTCCGTAATCTTTTTAGAAGATAATTACGAGAAAACATACAAAGGTTTTGACCCAAATAAACCAGAAACATTAATAGGGTTACAAATCGTGCAAGAAAGTAATCTAACGAATAGTATTGATCTTGCGACTAAAATACAAAATAATTTTTCAGCTGCTATATCCATAAGAAATAGAGGTATTAAACAAGAACCGCTATGGGTTTTAGACGCAACTACAATGCCTGGCGTTTTAATCGAGATTGGTTTTATCTCTAACCAAACGGATCTGAGCACACTAGAATCTGAAGATGGACAGAATGATATTGCAAAAGCAATAGCCAATGCTATTATAAGTTATAAAAGTGAAAATTTTTAA
>JBBSSR010000061.1:0-8958 GCA_038241955.1 Flavobacteriales bacterium
GAGTACTAAAAAATGGACAATGCCAATTAGAAATTGGGGAGTTATACTCAATCAATTTTTAGCTATATTTGAAAACAGGATTAAACTATAAATAATTTAACCCTGAAATTTTAAACTTACACAGATTTTAGGATAGTGTCACTTTTTTAATATTATCGCATTCAAAAACTCCACAACGTGGGTTTTTTTGAAGTATATTTTTAAACGGAATAAAATGACTCTGAGTAGGAGCTGGTATTCCAGATCTGTTGATGAATTACATTTATGATAAATATTAATAGAGCTCGAACCAATTTTCCCTGAAACACTCGTGCTTTTTATTTTTTTAAAATTAAGCAAAAAATCGACCAAAAAAGCCATAAAAATCTAGACTTCTCTGGCTTTTTGCAATTTACTAGTAGCAGAACAGCACTCGAATCTGTGTCCACCGCGGCGGATATAAGCCCTCCGGATTATAAGTTGTAAATTAAATTTTTTATAAATTCTCTTCCAATTCCTATCTTTAAATATTTCTCTCTTTTCATTACTTCTGTTTTTGAAGAGAAAAATTCAACATGAATGACAATCCAAGGTCTATATTTTAAAGTGTGACCTTTTGTTTCAAGATAATTATGTGATTTAAATCTCTGAATTAAATTGGAAGTATAGCCAGTATAGTTTTGATTGAATTTTTCGGAATAGAGAATGTAAACAACAAATTCTTCCATGAGTTTTTTTGCTCATAAATATAATCAAAAAAGCTCCAGATTTCTCTGAAGCTTCTTAGTAGCGGGAACAGGACTCGAACCTGTGACCTTCGGGTTAGCAATAACAGCACTTTACAAAGTATCTGAATCTTTGTATACCGAAAAGTAAGCCTTGGTTTCATTTTTAATATTCATTTAGGTCAGTTTTATTTTTAATAAATATAAAGTAATATATAATTTTTTTCTTTTTTCTTTTTTAAAATTAAGTACCAGGATAGCAAATTCACTAGATAGGAAAATTAATATAAATAATTTTTTCATTTTGTGAATAAATCTGTTGTCTCAATTAACTGAATTAATTCAGATATAGTTGATAGGAATCTTCACCATCAATAGTTCTTGGAACATAAATTGTAAAACAAGATAAATCTTTTCTAACAATTTTCAATGGTAATTTTAATATGGTTAAGGATGTATGTCTGTACATCGATACTCCATTCATCAAACCTGTATCCCATATTTCCCTTGAATTAATTTTGAGAATCTGCTCTCTTATGTCAGTCACATCATATTGAAACAAAAGCACATATTTTGATAACACATGTTTGAAAAACACATTGATGGAATCAACCTTGTTTTTTTTATTCATCATTAAATTTGTGATTTCTATGAACTCCATTACTGCATGGTCATGTTTAATCTCCACAACATATCCTTTCTGCCCTATTTCAAAGAAAAAATACTCATACAAGTTTTTTTTATTTGTCTTCATTATCAGTTCTTTATCTATTTTAAAAAAGCTTTAATTTAAGTATCTTAAGAATTAAATAACCCTTGTCTTTTGTGTTTAAATACTTCTACTAAAGTTCTATTTATTTGAAGATTTTTTTTTGGATTTAACCTCAAAATATAAATATAAGCATAGTGAAATTATAAATAACCAAAAGGCTAATTTTAGAGATTCAACAGCATTAATGGCTTCACCTGTTTCCCTGTCATAAGTTTCAATTCTATAGACATTCTCACCAACAACTAATGCTATTATTGGCTTAATAGTGCTTAACAAGAATGTAAAAAGAGAGATGTATAGAAATAGTTTAGATTCATTTTTATCGTTTTCATAGATTTTAAAAATTTTGTTTACTAACCCTTTGGAATCTTTTTTTGTCTGTCTTACTTCGAGATTTGAATTATTTTCTGGAACTGTAGAATTTTGAATGTTTTCATTAGTACTATTAAAAATATCTGAAGGGAACACTGATATATCTCCAAAATTATAGGTATACAATTCTTGTTTTTGTGAGTCTGAAATTAACATTCCAGTACTTTTTGTCCAAGCCTCTACAACCAAGTTAAAATTCTGTTCAACAACACTTCTGTTGTAGCTACTTTTCAATACAGCAGCAAAATCATTAAACAATAAACCAGGATTGTTAGCTAATATTTCTGTTATTCCATTAGTTAGATTATTAACAGTTTTGTTCTGAGCAGAACTATTTTCATCTCTAAGCATTGGGGAAAACAATGTTTCAGTATCTAATTGTATTCTGTCTGATTTCATAAATTTAGCTTATTACAAAGTTCCGCCTTAATTCTAAGCTTGAACATTTTTTAAATTTTTGAAGGTATTGATTTTGTATTTTCATAATTATTCAATCAGCCTTGTAGTAAGTGCCATCATAAGGCTCCTCATTAGCTTTACCTGTTGCAAGAAATTGTACAGTTTTGTCATTTAGAAAAACTACTTTTTGGATGTAAGTCAAAGTAATCGTATCAGGAAAAGCCATTTTCAGAATAGTTCCATCCATACTGAAAGTGCCTGTTTCACTTTCATAATTATTCCCTGTACCTGTCCAATAGGAATAAGTTACTTTACCATTAGCGGTAAAAGTAAATGAGTTGTTAACTGTTGGCTTGGTTGATGGGTCATCAAAATACCATTTACCTGTTAATTTTTGATTGGTCTCATTTTTTTGACTTGAGGAATCATCACCACTTGAACAGTTGCTAAATAGTACTAAACTGATTAGCATCGATATAATATAGATATTTTTTTTCATGATTAAATTGTTTTTTATTATTATTTAAATTTTTATTTTTTAATTTGTTTTATTAGAACTATTTAGGTTTTTTTTAAAATGTGCTTCAGCTCCTTTAAAGGCTTTCTTGATTTGTTCAGTATTACCTTGCCCAATATTTAGAGAAGATTTTTCAACTGTAGATTGTTTATGTTGAACATTAGGATTAGAAGCATGCTCAGCTAATGCTAATGCTTCATCAAACACACTTGACTTTGTACTTCTTTTTTTATCAATAAATTGATTAGTTGAACTACTACCTTTAGTTTTATAAACTCCATTATCTTGCAGAATTTTTTGATTATGCAAAATTTCATTTTTATTATTCAAATCTATCATAAGCTTTTGATTTTCATTGGAAAGCTTCTGAACTTCATTGGAAATTTTTTGATTTTCAAAGGAAAGTTTTTGATTTTCTATATCAATATCTCTTAGATGAATGATGAGAGTAAAAACTGCAATAGTTACAATCCCTGCAATACCAGCAAAAATAATTTTTAGTCTTAGCTTCATTTTTAAGTTTGATTTAAATTAACATTATTACAAATATACACTGTTATCATATTTGATAACGCAATTTTTATCAAATATGACAACTTTTGGATAGAATTAAATATTCAAAAGTTGAACAAGAAGGATTTTCAAATAGCATTAGGTAATAGAATAAGACAGTTGAGAGAATCCAAAAAAATTTCTCAAACTGAATTAGGAAACTTATGCTTTATTGACAGATCCAACATGAATAGAATTGAGAAGGGTAACACAAATCCATCAAGTTATTTGCTTTATCAAATTGCAGACAAATTAGGTGTTAATGCATCTGAACTACTAAACTTTAATTCTCAAGAGAATTAAGTTATGGCTATTAATACTATTCAATCCCTAATCATGTTATATTATTTTATTGAAAAATGACTTTTTCATAGTCATTCACATTCTAAATTATTTCCAAAGAACCAGGAGTTGATAAATATTTATACCTGCTTAAAATTTTATTTAGGTTTAAAATATCCAAATTTCACTGTCATGTATATATAATAATGCAATAAAATTTGGATATTTTTTATAAAATTCCTTCCTGTGAAAAACTGTAAAAATTGTCCTTACTTATAATAAAATGGTCTAATAAGGTTAGGTCTAGCAAGAGGCAACACTCTTTTAATTTCCTGGTAACTCTCCTGTCATCTTCACTTGGCTTCATATTCCCACTTGGATGATTATGAACTAAAATAATACCTGTAGCATTGCATTTTAAAGCTACACTTAGAATTATTCTAATATCTACTACAGTTCCTGAAATACCACCTTTAGAAAGCTCATGTATGCCTAGTACAATGTTTGCTCTATTGAGTAAAATAATTTTACATTCTTCTTGAAATTCTATCAGGTCTAGGTTCCAATTTGATAAAATAAAATTAAAAACTTTATTACAATCTGTTAACTTAATCCTGTCAACTAAATTAGTTGAATAAGATACTTTTATTTCTGCTACTCTCATAAAAAAGGAAATTAGGAATATACCTGCTTTGTATTGAAATTCAATTCATACTAGGCAGGTATACTCCATTATTTATTAAGCATGCTCTAATTCATGTTTTCCATTCTTTGAAAATACATTTGGATTAGCTTTGAGATTTTGATAGCTGGGTTCTTGTTGTTTTGCCATTTCTTCTGACACATAAATATATCTATGAGAGAGCGAAGCAACTTCTCCTGTTTCCTTATTGATGTACTCAAAAGACTCACAATCTTCTTTAATGATTTCCCCTGACATCTGAGTGCCAATAAGAGCTTTGCAAGTAGCCTCATCAAAGGTGGCAGGAATAAATGCTTTCTTGGCTGTAACATAGAATTTGCCTGTTGTTTTACTTTGAATCATTTCTATGCCACCTTGAGCTTCTAAAACAAAAAAGATTCTTCCCTCTTCTGTTTGTCTTTCTTTAAAATTAATAATTGTAACCATTGTTTTGAGTGATTGACTTGAGTTTGCTAAACCAATATTCTTTATTTACTATAAAAATCACAGCTATCACCTTGAATTTTTATTACTTATACTGAATTTTGACATTAGCACAATGATTATCATTGCTCAAAATGAGTGAGGGTTTTTAAGATAGTTGGCATTTTTAAGAGGAATAAAACTTGGCTATTTCACATTGTTTTACATCAATGATGCACATTACTTAACTACTTCATTTGAAATTAATTGAATACATTATTTTCTTTATCAATTCAAAACATTATGAATTACAATTGTAGGTTCATAGAATTACATTGCTAGAGCAATTTAAACACTTCAGCCCCTATGTTTTATATTTCATATTATTCCAGCTGAAAAAAAACAAAACACCTAATAAGGAGGAGGGGGAACTTGTTCTCAAAAGTAGTGGGGGTGGCTTTGCATGGGGTAATTCATACTCTTATTTTTTTTACAAAAAAATTTTACCAAAAAAAATTTTATCTTTAGCCTTTATATAAATTAGCTATGTCATTATTCCAGAATTCAGTTGTTGAAAAATACCTTAATGCTCAAAATGTAAAAACTATTGCTGAGCAATGGGCAGTATATAAAAATCATTTTCTGAATCCTGGTATTCAGGAGAATATTAGAAATAGTAAAGAAGAACAATATCAAGGAGAATTTTTAATTGATTTGTTTGTTAATGTATTAGGGTACACAAAAAACCCTACTCCTAATTTTAATCTGACTACAGAATTAAAGAATGAAAAAGACAGCAAAAAAGCTGATGGAGGTATTATTGTAGATGGTATAGTTGTAGGTGTCATAGAACTTAAAGGAACAAATACAACTGATTTAAATAAAATTGAAGTTCAAGCTTTTGGTTATAAAAATAATCAAAAGGATTGTGCCTATGTGATAACATCTAATTTTGAAAAACTAAGGTTTTATATTGATAATGCTATTGAGCATATAGAATTCAATCTTTTTCAACTAACAGAAAAAGAATTTAATTTACTGTACTTGTGCTTGTCATTTGAGAATATATCTAAAAACATTCCAAAGAAACTAAAAGAGGAATCCGTAAACCAAGAAAATCAAATTACTAAAAGTTTATACAAAGACTATTCCTTATTTAAAAATGAATTGTTTCATAATCTTACAGCTCTTAACCCTCAGTTTGAACCTTTAGAATTATTTAAAAAATCTCAAAAATTATTAGATAGATTCTTGTTTCTATTCTTTGCTGAAGACAGACAACTATTACCACCAAATTCAGTAAGGTTGATATTGAACCAATGGAAACAACTAAATGAGTTAGATGAAGCAGTACCATTATATGATAGGTATAAAAAATATTTTGGATATTTAAACACAGGATTTAAGGGAAAGCATCATGATGTTTTTGCCTATAATGGTGGTTTATTTAAACCTGATGAAATATTAGATACCATAGTTATTGATGATAACTTATTGTATAATCATACTATAAAGTTGGCTACTTATGATTTTGCAAGTGAAGTAGATGTTAATATATTAGGTCATATTTTTGAAAATTCTTTGAATGAGTTAGATGAAATGAAAGCTCAATTAGAGGGACAAGAAATTGACAAATCTAAAACAAAAAGGAAAAAAGATGGTGTTTTTTATACTCCTAAATACATTACCAAATATATAGTTGAAAACACTGTAGGTAAATTGTGTGAAGAAAAAAAGTTGGAACTACAACTTAATGAAGAGGATTACACTACAGATAAAAAAAGAACCAAAGCTACCAAACAACCTCTTTTTGAAAAATTGACTCAATACAGAAATTGGTTGTTAGAAATAACAATTATTGACCCTGCTTGTGGTTCTGGTGCATTCTTGAATGAAGCTTTGAACTTTTTAATTGCAGAACACACTTATATAGATGAGCTACAGGCCAAACTTTTTGGTGATGCTATGGTATTGAGTGATGTAGAGAAAAGCATCCTAGAAAATAACTTGTTTGGAGTAGATTTGAATGAGGAAAGTGTGGAAATTGCAAAGCTGTCTCTATGGTTAAGAACTGCTCAGCCTAACAGAAAATTAAATGATTTAAACAACAATATAAAGTGTGGTAACTCCTTAATAGATGATGTTGCAATAGCAGGAGACAAAGCCTTTAATTGGCAGAATGAGTTTCCTCAAATATTTGAAAAAGGTGGTTTTGATGTGGTGATTGGGAATCCTCCTTATGGTGCTAAAGTTTCTAAAGTTGATTTGAAATATTTTGTAGATAATTACAAAAACGGAGGATTGAATAAAGTCTTTTCAGATACTTATATATCTTTTTATATTTTAGGTTTATCTAAGCTTTTAAAGAAAAATGGATTACTAGGATATATTGCGCCAAACACTTGGAGATTGGTAGCAAATGGTTTAGATTTTAGAAAATTCATAACTTCAAGTGACTTTTTTATTGAAAAAATTATTCAACATACAGAAAAAGTTTTTATTGATGCAACAGTTGATGTTGATACTTTAATAATTAAAAACTCTCATAATGAGGGTAAAGTAAATATTATTATAGGGGATTTAAATAAAAATTTCATCCAACATGATATAAATCAATCAACTTTAAATAATCAAAAATTTATCAATCTGTTTGTAACTGATTTAATTTATGACTTGAAAAATAAAATAGAAAATAACTCCGAATTAGCTATGGATTTATTTGAAGTAAAAAACGGGGTTAAACCTTATGAAGTTGGTAAAGGGAAACCTGCACAAACCAAAGAGATTTTAAATTTATAGCCTTACACTGCAGAAATTAAGATTGATGAAACTTTTAAACCATTAATTGGTGGTAGTTCGTTTAATAAGTATATACTTTTATGGAGTAATGATTATTGGATAAAATATGGTGAATGGTTGGCAGCTCCTAGAAATAAAGAAATTTTTGAAGCCAAAGAAAAATTAATTTTCAGGCAAGCGTCAGATAAAATTATAGGAATGCATATCACGAATGGATTTGTAATGAGAAATAACACTCATATTTTGTTAAATAAAATTGATGTTGATTTAAATTTGAAATATGCTTTAAGTGTTTTTAATAGTAAACTTATAAATTATTACTATCAACTAATAAATCCTGAGAAAGGAGAAGCATTAGCGGAGGTAAAAGCATTTCATTTGGAAAATTTACCTATTATACAGATTGATAAAAAAAGTCAACAACCATTTATAGAAAAAGCAGACCAAATGCTTTTGTTAACCAAAGAAATACAGGAACATTCTCAAAAGTTCCAAAGAACCATTCAAAGGAAATTTGGATTAGATGAGTTACCTAAAAAATTACAAGATTGGTATTTATTATCTTACTCAGAGTTTATAAAAGAACTGACTAAAAAGAAAGTGAAACTAAGCTTATCTCAGGAATCAGAATGGGAGGATTATTTTATGCAAGAAAGTAAAAAAGCATTAGAGTTAAAATCTCAAATTGATAATACTGACAAAGACATTGATAAAATGGTTTATGAGTTGTATGGTTTGACTGATGAGGAAATAGAAATAGTAGAGAAGAGTTAAAACATTTAATATGAAAAATTGGTTTAAAATATATTTAGATTTAATCATCATTTATGTAGCAACATTGATTATAGCGCTGACATTGTTTATCTTTTTAGGTGAAAAAATAGAAATAATTGGGGCTGTTTTAGCAACAGGAATATCACTCGCTTTTGGTTTTAGACAATACACAATGGAAAATGATAAAATGTTCAAAGAACTTTTTGGGGAATTTAATAGAAAGTATGATAGCAAGTTTAATGACAAATTGAATAAAATAGATGCCTTTATAAAAGTTGGGAACCAACTTGTTCTTGAGGATTCTGATAAACTAATAATCATTGATTATTTAAACTTTTGCTCAGAAGAATACCTATGGTATTCAAAGGGGAGAATACCTGAAATAGTATGGAACTCATGGGAAAATGGCATGATATACTTTTTAAATTTAAAACCTATAAATGAAGTGGTTCTAACACAGAAAAAACAAAAGACTTCCTATTACGGACTTTTTGAAAAGTTAGGTAAGAGATTAAAGACTTTAGAATAATCTATAAATAATTTATATGATTCTCCGCAATCACTCATAATTAAGAGATTTGCTTTATCTTTATAAAAAAATCATTATGAATCTATTCAATTTTACCGCAAATTTCGAAAGTGAAGAGTCTTGTAGAAATCATTTTAAAGATGAAAGAGATAA
>JBBSSR010000062.1:0-8759 GCA_038241955.1 Flavobacteriales bacterium
ATGTAGCTTTTGGACTTTTCTTCGTGTAATAAAGTCTCAATAATAATACGTTCTTTTAAGCTAATTCGTTTGTATGTTTTTTTCATAATTCAACAAAGATAGAATTTATCTTTTGTTGCGATAGGTTATTGAATTCGCCTTATCCCGCACACAATTATTCTTTCCCCACCTAACCATAGTGCTTTTTCGGATTCACAAGGCTTGGTTCATTTTATAAAACAATTACGCGAATTATCTCACGGAAAGCCTATTGGTTTTAAGCTCTGCATTGGAGACACGAAAGAATTTGAAGCTATTTGCCACGAAATGATAGCAGAAGATTGCTACCCTGACTTCATCACCGTCGATGGTGCAGAAGGAGGAACAGGTGCCGCTCCACTTGAATTTTCTGACGGCGTTGGCATGCCGTTTGAACCAGCACTAATATTTGTAAACCAAACCCTAATTGCTTTAAATATTCGCAGTAAAATAAGAATTATCGGTAGCGGAAAAATTATTTCGGGTTATTCCATTTTACGTGCCATTGCACTTGGTGCAGATATGTGCAATAGTGCTCGAGGATTTATGTTTTCTCTAGGTTGCATTCAGGCTATGCGCTGTCACAACAATACCTGTCCAACGGGTGTAGCTACTCAAGATAAGATGTTAATAAAAGGATTAGTTGTCACCGATAAATCGGAGAGAGTGTATCATTTTCATAAAAACACGTTACACGCTGCCAACGAATTACTGGCTGCAGCCGGAAAAAATAGCTTTTCGGAAGTTGATATTAATATCTTCATGCGCGGTGATGAGTTTGCTAACCTCGCCGACCATTATTTTCCAGATACTTTAACGAATGTTCGCAATCTTTAAAATAATAAGATGTTAATAAACAACCCTTTCAGAGGTCAAAACTTTGAAAGGTTGATTTTTTTGTTATAACTTGAAACATTTATAACCACTTTTTTCTTTTAAAATAAATAAAAGGAAGAATTGCCGAGCACAACATAGCGAGAATTGCCAAAGGATAGCCATAATGAGTTTTGAGTTCAGGCATTTCCGTAAAATTCATTCCGTAAACCCCTGCGATAAATGTTGGTAGCGACACGCAAACTGTCACAACGGTAAGCATTTTGAAAATATGATTCTGCTCTAAGTCAATTTTGTTTGATATATTTTCCTTTAAATCGTCCAGTCGGTCAAAATTAAATTGAATATAATCGGATACAACAGTAAGGTCGTTTAAGTCACCTCTGATGTTTTCTTTTAAATTCATTTTTTGTTCCCAATTGCTTTTAAGATACAACCTAAAAACGCGTGTGGTTTCTATCAGCAACTCTTTGACTAACATATTACTAAAATTGTATTCTGTAATACTGTCCATAACGGTATTTGAGAACTGCTTTTCGATTAGAATAGTGTTGGAAAGTTGTTTTATTTTCCGAGTTAAATTTTCAGTTATATCCGCAAAATAGTCTGAAATAAACCCGAATTGAAATTCTAATATGTCTTTTGTCTCGGCTAGTTCCCTTAAAGTTTTAAACTTATTCAAATATACTTTATTCAAAGAGTGATCGAGTTTAGCACTAGAAAACAAAAATAAACCCGATGACGAAAGGATTATAAATATGGGTTCTTCGGTTATTATTTTTTCTTCATTATAAAAAGGAAAAGAAAAGTGGAAAGCCGCTTGGTTTTCATTTTCTAAAAAGTGAGAACTTATTTCAATATCTTCATAATGCTTCATGATGGTAAAATCGAGACCGTAATTTTTCTCCAACCATTTTATTTCTGAGTCTCCATAATCAAGAAATTGCATAACATGAAAATCCACATCAGATTGTGAAAGTTCCTCAATGTTTAGCGCCTTGTGAAATTTTTTATTTTTTAATAAAATTTCTATCATAATATTATTTTAGTTCATTACAAACACTATTTTCGTCTCTTTGAATTTAAAACTTAAGTTAAAATAACAATTTTTATTTCACTAAATCTTTATGAAGTCCATTTTTTATAATGCAAACTCACTCTTTTAAAACTACAATTTTTTTTGTACTATAAAATAGAACAAAAATAAAACGCTTACTTCTACTCAGGACATTCCAGAAGAACTATTTCGTATACTAATAAATAGTTTCTATAGAACTCTTCATAATTTGTTTTGCGGCAAACGATTTATTCAATTTTAATTATTTAAAAAAGCATAAAAAAAAGCCATTCAAATAAATGAATGGCTTTTCTAAAACAGTGTTATTGTCTTATGCTTTTACAAGTGTAGTAACTATTGTAATTGTCTTATTATCTTCAGTATAAGTTGATTTTATCTTTAAAACAGATCCTGAATTACTTACAATTTCGGCAGTTTCATCATCAATTGTAAGTTTGTTTCCGTCTTGTTTCCAGGTAGTAGGCTCATTAACTACTTTACAGTCACTAGAATAATAACCGAAATTTGCAACTCCATTAGCTTTAAATTCTACGAAATCTTTACCACAAGTTGGGTTTTCTGAATCATAATCATTTTCGATAGCTGGCTGTCCCGGAAACTCAACACTTTCTTTACTAAAACTCCATTTTCCTTCAACGCTAGCTGATGTTGAGTTATTATCATCATCTTTACTACATGAAGTAAAAGACAAACCTAAAGCTAAAACCGACACGAATAAAATACTTAATTTTTTCATTTTTGAAATTTGTTATAATATTTAAAAGTGCAATAGTACAAGTAAAAAAAATTAAAAAAAAATATTTTTAGTTAATTTTTATCCCTATAAGTACTGTTAAATAAACCTTAATTAAACAGGTTATTCCATTAACAATAAAGTTGTTAAGGATTAATGTCTTTTTCATAGTTACTGTCTTTTAGAAAATAATATCTACCTTTTTTAAAACATTGTATTTTTGTTTACTTAAAAAATGAAAATCGTATTTAACACCAATAACGAAAATACAATTAAAAAAAGCCATTCAAATAAATGAATGGCTCTTCTAAAATGTTGTTGTTATCTTATCCTTTTACAAGTGTAATAACAGAAGAAACCGTTACACCACCTTCAGTCTCAGTTGATTTTAACTTTAAAACCGATCCTGTATTACTTATAATTTCAGATGTATCACCATCAACAGTAAGTTTGTTTCCGTCTTGTTTCCATGTACTAGGATCTGTAACTACTTTACAGTCGCTAGAATAATAACCGAAATTAGCAACTCCATTTGCTTTAAACTCTACGAAGTCTTTACCACAAGTTGGGTTTTGTGAAGGATAATCTTGATCCACAGCTGGAACACCAGGAAAATCAACACTTATTTTACTATAATTCCATTTTCCCTCAACGCTAGTTGATGTTGAATTATTATCATCATCCTTGCTACATGAAGTAAAAGATAATCCTAATGCTAAAACCGACACGAATAAAATACTTAATTTTTTCATTTTTGAAATTTGTTATATTATTTAAAAGTGCAATAATACAAGTAAATAAATTTAAAAAAAAATTATTTTAGTTAATTTTTATCGCTATAAATACTGTTAAATAAATCTTAATAGACAAGCTTACTATTCATCATTATTTTACAAAATATCTACCATATTGCTTAAAATAATAATTACCTTATTTTAAAACTTTGTATTTTTGTTTACTTAAAAATCAAAAATGAAAATAGTATTTGCCACCAATAACGAAAATAAAATCAAAGAAATTCAAAGCATGTTACCTCCGAACATCGAGATTATAAGCTTAGAGAGTATAGGTTGCCAAGAAGAAATTCCAGAAACTGCCGATACTATTGCCGAAAACGCAATAATGAAAGCTAATTATGTAACCAATAAATATGGTTATGACTGCTTCGCAGATGATACTGGACTTGAAGTAGATGTTCTCAATGGAGAACCAGGCGTTTACTCGGCTCGTTATGCAGGTGATCAACGTTCTACAGAAGATAATATGACTAAGTTGCTTTTCAATTTAGAGAATGCAAAAAACAGAAACGCACGATTTAAAACGGTAATAACTTTAAATTTAAAGGGAGAGCAATATCTTTTTACAGGAATTTGTAAAGGTGAAATCACTTTAGAAAAAACAGGAGATCAAGGTTTTGGCTATGACCCTATCTTTAGACCAGAAAACTACAAGGAAACTTTTGCCCAATTATCATTAGAAACCAAAAATAAAATCAGTCATCGCGGAAAAGCAACTCGAAAATTAATTGAGTTTTTAAAAAAACAAAATTAATCACAAGAAGTGGTAACTTTTTATAACAAGAATTATTCGATTACGACGCAATTAAGCACAAAAGTTTTTAATTAAAAATAGGGAGTTTCCATTTGAAAATCTAATAACCTGACTATCAAATGCTAATAAATCATTAAATCTGAAAAAAGCATTAGCTTATATGAATTATTAGCAGTAATTTTGCACCCTATTTTAAAAATACATATGAATAAATTTGAACAATTAGGATTGAGTGAATCGTTACTGAAGGCGATTTTAGATCTAGGATTTGAGAATCCGACGGAAGTACAGGAGAAAGCGATTCCCCTATTATTGGAAAAAGACACAGATTTAGTTGCGTTGGCTCAGACAGGGACAGGGAAAACGGCAGCTTTTGGTTTTCCAGTTATTCAGAAAATTGATGCCAACAATAGAAATACGCAAGCATTAATTTTATCTCCAACACGTGAATTGTGTTTGCAGATTACCAACGAAATTAAAAACTACTCTAAATACGAAAAAGGTATTAATGTGGTAGCAGTTTACGGTGGAGCTAGCATTACAGAACAAGCGAGAGACATAAAGAGAGGTGCACAGATTATTGTGGCAACTCCAGGAAGAATGCAAGACATGATTAATAGAGGATTGGTTAACATTTCTCAAATTAACTATTGTATTCTTGACGAAGCTGACGAAATGTTGAACATGGGTTTCTACGAAGATATCGTAAACATCCTTTCGACTACGCCAGACGACAAAAACACATGGTTGTTCTCTGCAACAATGCCTGCTGAAGTAGCACGTATTGGAAAACAATTCATGAAAGACCCAATTGAAATTACAGTTGGAGCAAAAAACTCTGGTTCTGCAACGGTTTCACATGAGTATTACTTAGTAAACGCACGTGATCGTTATGAAGCTTTGAAAAGATTGGCAGATGCTAATCCAGACATTTTCTCAGTAGTTTTCTGTAGAACAAAAAGAGACACACAAGCTGTTGCAGAGAAATTAATCGAAGACGGATACAGCGCTGCTGCATTGCACGGAGATTTATCGCAAGCGCAACGTGATGGTGTTATGAAATCGTTTAGAGGTCGTCAAATTCAAATGCTTGTAGCTACTGACGTTGCTGCGCGTGGAATTGACGTTGACAATATTACTCACGTAGTAAACTACCAACTTCCTGACGAAATTGAAACCTATAATCACCGTTCTGGTCGTACTGGTCGTGCTGGAAAATTAGGAACTTCTATCGTTATTGTAACGAAAAGTGAGATCCGTAAGATTTCTTCAATCGAAAGAATCATAAAACAAAAATTCGAAGAAAAAACAATCCCATCTGGAATTGAAATCTGCGAAATTCAATTGTTGCACTTAGCTACTAAAATTAAAGATACAGAAGTTGATCATGAAATTGACAACTACTTACCAGCTATCAATAGCGTTCTTGAAGGTTTATCGAAAGAAGAATTAATCAAGAAAATGGTATCTGTAGAATTTAACCGTTTTATTGCTTACTACAAGAAAAACAGAGACATTTCTAGTCAATCATCAAACTCTGAAAGACGTGATCGTGATGATAGAGATGGTGCTCCAAGAGAAAATAACAATAGTGGTGCTACACGATATTTTGTAAACATCGGTTCAAGAGACAATTTTGATTGGATGTCATTGAAAGATTACTTGAAAGAAACATTAGACTTAGGTCGTGATGATGTTTTCAAAGTAGATGTAAAAGAAGGTTTCTCTTTCTTTAACACAGATCCAGAACACACTGATAAAGTAATGGAAGTATTGAATAACGTACAACTAGAAGGTCGTCGTATCAATGTAGAAATTTCTAAAAATGACGGTGGCGGAAGACGTGATCATAACGGAAGAAGCTCTGGTGGAAGTTTTGGTGGCGGAAGAAGTGCTGCTCCAAGAAGAGAAGGAAGTTTTGCTCCAAGACGTGAAGGTTCTGGTGGTGGCGGATTTAGAAGCGACAGAGGATCTGCTCCTAGAGAAGGTGGTTTCGGACCTAGAAGTTCATCTGCTCCTAGAACAAGTGGTTTCTCATCAGACAGAGCGCCAAGAAGCGAAGGTTCATCTGATAGAGCTCCAAGACGTTCTGAAAGCTTTGGTGATGCACCAAGACCAAGAAGACCAAGAAGAGACTAATACAATTAGTAATCTAAATATAATCTCCCGAAATCATTCGGGAGATTTTTTTTTATATCCAAAATACAATATAGCCTGTATTGTGCTCAATTTGTTAATTTTCTTATAATTCTATTCGAAGTACCTAATATTTAGTGCCGTTTTACTACTTTTAGTCCTTCAAAACAGTTTATGAAATATAGTATACTTTTTTTATTCTTTGTAACATCTTTAGCTTCTGTTGCACAGACAATTGAAATCCCTGAAAAGATAACAGGAACAATTATCAGTGATAATACAGGTACGCCATTGGCCGATGTTAACATTATAAATATCAATCAAGTAACAGGAACTACTACAGACGGAAAAGGAAATTTCGAACTTGCAGTTACTCAAAGCGATACCTTACATATCACCCTTCTAGGCTATGAGTCTTTAAGAGTTCGCGTGACCAATGACTGGATCAAAAATAAAAAAACCATAATACAACTTACCCAAAAAGCAATTCAATTAAAAGAAGTTGTTGTTAACCAATATTATTTAACTGGTTATCTCGAAATAGACGCTAAATTAATCCCCATAAAAGAAGATTATCGTTATAGCATTTCTGGATTAGGCCAAGGATATGAAGCCGGACAATATGCGCCCGAAGCTTTTGGTAAAATTTTGGGATCTATATTCAACCCTGCCGATATGTTGTACAATTTCTTTGGTAAAAACCCACGACAGCTCAAACGTCTTAAAGAAATGAGAAAGGATGACACGGTGAGAAATCTTTTGGAAACTAAATATGACAGAGAAACCATCTCCCTATTATTAGGCGTTTCACAAGATGAAATTTCAGAAATATTAAGTCGTTGCAGCTACTCCGAAGCTTTCATAAAAACAGCGAACGATCTTCAAATCATGGACGCCATTAGTGGTTGTTATGAAGAATATAAAATATTAAAGAAAAAATAAAAAGTCTCCTTACATAAATTTCAGCGTTTAAAAATATATTTGGGCGTGCCACCATAAAAAAAGGAGCCAACTTAGCACATCGCTTAATCGGCTCCTTTTTTTACGCTGTCGTGCTATCCGCGCTACTTCGGTAGCGAGCTGCTATCACTCACGCAAATCAAAAAAATCAAAGTTCAATTTCAATCTCAATTTCAATCTCAATTTCAATCTCAATTTCAAAAACAAGCATAAAAACTAAACATCAAAATACCTAGCTTCAATTCTCTTAATATCTTTAATCGACTTTCTAGCCCAATCCAGTCGTTTTTCTAGAATTTCTTCTTCTGTCAAATGCCAATTAATATCAGAATTTCGCAAACGATTCATTAGATTCTGAATAATAATTGCCGCGGAAACTGAAATGTTCAAACTCTCTGTAAAACCCACCATCGGAATTTTAAGAAAACCATCCGCTCGCCGAATAATTTCATCGGATAATCCATCTCTTTCCGTACCAAAAAACAAAGCACTCGGTTTCGAAATATCAAAATCTTCCATCAAACAATCTTTCTCGTGCGGAGTTGTAGCAATAATTTGATATCCTTGGTTTTTCAAAGTGTCAATACAATTCGTCACACTATCATAGGTGTTAATATCAACCCATTTTTGAGCTCCCATCGCAATTTCTTTATCAATACGCTTACCATACCGCTCTTCAATTACATGCAATTCCTGAATTCCAAAAACCTCGCAACTGCGCATCACAGCACTCGCATTGTGCATTTGAAAAACATCTTCAACCGCAATTGTAAAATGCTTTGTACGATGTTGAAGAACATTCAAAAAACGTTCTTTTCTATTATCTGTTAAAATATTTTCAAGAAAATTAAGGTAATCTAAATCAATCATTACTTTGCATTTTTTTTTGTAAAAATACTAAAAAAGGTTAGCTTTATAAACTAATTAAATAGAGATGAAAAAGAAATTAGTAATTCTAACTGGAGCGGGAATCAGTGCCGAAAGTGGCATTAAAACATTTCGTGATAGCGACGGATTATGGGAAGGTCACAATGTTATGGATGTAGCAACCCCCGAAGGGTGGCATAGAAATCAAGAATTAGTACTTGATTTTTACAATCAAAGACGCAAACAGTTAAAAGAAGTACAACCCAATCTTGCTCATCAAATTTTAGCCGAACTGGAAAAGGATTTCGATATATACATCATTACACAAAACGTCGATGATTTACATGAACGCGCTGGAAGTTCGAATGTAATCCATTTGCATGGAGAATTATTAAAAGTTCGTAGCACAAAAAATGAAAATTATATTTTAGATTGGACAACCGACTTAAATTCTGGAGATTTTGATGAAGAAGAGAACCAACTGCGGCCCCATATTGTTTGGTTTGGCGAGCAAGTTCCTGCCTTAGAAGAAGCAATCATCTTAACAGAACAAGCCGATTATTTTGCTGTTATTGGTACCTC
>JBBSSR010000063.1:0-8578 GCA_038241955.1 Flavobacteriales bacterium
CCATTGATTTTTGCTTTTTTAATTCGTAAGTTTGCAATGTTCAAAAAATCACTATGAATTCGAATATAACTGATAAAAAATACAAAAAACTTTCCATTCAGGTCTCCTTAACGGGTTTATCCTTTTGTTGTTTTGATACTCTGCACGATCGAATTATTTCCTTAAATGAAGTACGATTTGATACTTTTCATAAAGCCACAAAAATTGAGGAATTATTTTCAGGTGCTTTTCGCGATTATCCAGAATTAAAGGATTCGTATGACGAAATACAAGTGATTCATAATAATAACCTTTCTACTTTTGTGCCTACTGCCCTATTCGACGAGCAGTTTTTAGGCAGTTATTTGCAATACAACACCAAGGTTTTTGAAACCGATTTTTTTGCTTTCGATGAAATCCCGAATTATCAAATGAATGCGGTTTATATTCCTTATGTAAATATTAATAATTTTTTTATAGACCAGTTTGGTTCTTTTGATTACAAGCATGCCAATAGCATTTTGGTTTCTAAGCTTTTGGATGCCTCCAAAAACAATGATGCCAAGAAAATGATGATCCATTTTTATCTAGGTCATTTTGAAATTATTGTAATACAAAACCAAAAATTACTGTTATTCAATTCTTTCGATTATAAAACACCCGAAGATTTTATTTATTACGTGCTATTTACAGCCGAACAATTAAATATGAATCCAGAAAGTTTTAAACTCGAATTTCTAGGTTCCATTTCAGAGGGAGATGCATTTTATAAAATTGCGTACAAATACATTCGGAATATTTCCTTTTTTGATGTTACTGATTTGCAAAAAAGAAACGCGTTCACAACACAACAAAATCAGCACTATTTTATACTTTTTAACTCATGAGAATCATATCAGGAAAATTTAAAGGAAGACGTATTTCTCCACCAAAAGGACTTCCTGTTCGTCCTACAACAGACATGAGTAAAGAAGCATTGTTTAATGTTTTGAACAATCATTTTAGTTTTGAAGGACTCAAAATACTAGACCTTTTTGCGGGAACGGGCAATATTAGTTATGAGTTTGCTTCACGTGGTTGCACTCCAATTACGTCTGTAGATGCCGATTTTGGTTGTGTAAAATTCATCAAACAAGTAGCAACCGAGTATGATTTTAATATCGCTGCTACCAAAAGTGATGTTTTTACTTTTTTAGAAAAAAACAAAACTTCGTACGACATTATTTTTGCAGATCCTCCCTATGCTTTAGACCAAAAAACTTTTGAAAAAATTGTATTATTGATTTTCGAAAAAGAACTACTAAACCAAGAAGGCATGATGGTTATTGAGCATTCTAAATATACCAAACTTAATCACATGGAAAATTTCTCTTTCCAGAAAAGTTATGGCGGTTCTATTTTCAGTTTCTTCGAATTGGATTCTGCTGAAAAAGAAATGGCGGATGATGCCAACAAAGAAAATGCTGAAGAAGACCAAGATTAAAAAAAGATCATAGTTCTACGGTAAGGGGTTTGGTGTTTTTATGGGAGATGGTTTCTTAGATTTCTTAAAAGTAAAGTAATAATTCATTCCTGCCCCAAAAACACTTTCGTCTATAATTCTAGGTCCTTGATTTAATTCCTTTAGCGGTTTGCTCATAGGAAAATTTTGATAAAAAATAATTAATGATAATGAGTTATCGTTTTCGACAGTAACACCAATATCTATTCCTATTCCTATTCCAATTGAATGTTGCCACTGGGTAATTTTATCATTGATCCTTGCATTAACTTTATCTTCGTTTAAGTAATTAAATTCTCCAAAAGCAGAAACTTTAGAAAAAGAATATTTTGGTAATAGCACTAAATAGGTATCACCCCGTCCCTTATTACCTATACCTATTTTGGGACAAAAGCTAAAATTTAAAGCAGTAGCAAAACTTTTATAGTGTCCCGATAGTTCTACTGTTCTTGTATAGTAAGTTATATCTTCTCTCGCGCCATAATAATAACTAAGCTCGATTTCGGGCTTGAGAAAGCGATTTACATTAAATTCAGTACCAGCATTAAGACCTAATGCAGTTGACTTCTCAAAATCACCATCTAAATATCCGGAGACACCACCAAAACCTCTCACAATTTGCGCTGTTCCATGAAATGAGCTTATTATTAAAAAACTCAAAATTAAATATTTCATCTTTTTTTGTTAATGATTCTAAAATCTTTAGAAATTTCGAACGAACTTATGATCAAACCGAGACAAAAGTTGTAATAATAAAAATTTATTTCGTTTTTTCTAATTGATATAGAGTGCAATCACGGCTTAAATATTCGACCTATGATTGCTATAAATTGCTAATACATCTTTATTTAGTTCATAAATAAGATTACTTATATTCGATTTTAAAGTCTTCCATGGGATTTCGCACTTTTTTCATTGGAGCTAAGTAGTCGTCTTCATGTCGGTACCCTATATACATTAATACGACACTTTTTAATCCTTTTTCTTGCAATCCTAAAATTTTATCTGTCAAAGCGTTATCAAAACCTTCGGCAGGAGTCGAATCAATTTTTAACTCGGCTGCTTGCGCTAAAGCCATTCCAAGAGCAATATAACACTGCCTAGCTGCGTGCGCAAAATTTTCCTCGGCGGTTTGATTACCGTATATTTCTTTAATTTTATCAGTATAACTGCTAAAACGTCCTTGAGGTAAACCGCGTTCTTCTGTTGTTCTATCATACATTGCATCTATCCGTGCATTGGTATAATTATCCCAAGCAGCAAATACCAGAACATGTGAACATTCTACCATAACTTCGGGATTTAGCGCATTTTCACTTAATTTTTTTCGCAATTCAGGATTAGAGACGACTAAAACTCGAAACGGTTGCAATCCTGAAGAGGTTGGTGCCAAACGCGCTGCTTCAATGATTTTATTCAGATTCTCTTCATTTACCTTTTTATCTGGATTGTATTTTTTGGTGGCGTATCGCCAGTTTAAATTTTCAATTAATGACATATTTTTGTATTTTAATTATTTGATTCTATTTTTAACTGCTTATTGTTATTTGGCACGTTCAGTACTTTTGATAACTATAGCATCATGATACAAATCTATAACATCAAAAAGGTAACATCTGTATAATGGTAGTTAATTTTATCAGAAATTTACTGAAAAAAATAGGAGCAGATTTAAAAGTGTATCCAAACCCCAACAACACTGACTTTATTATGCAAATTCAAAACAATATCTCACAATTTGTAGATGTTGTCGCAACTCATATTGCTGGAAAAATAGTATAAAAAGCTTCAAAAATTGATGTAAATGTGCCGCTTTTATTTGTTGATAAATTGCCTGCAGGAGTTTATATTGTTAAAATGAATACAGAAGAAAAATCCGCTGTTGCAAAAGTAGTTCAACAATAAGCATTGTATATGCATTATAAAGAAGCTGTCTGGAAACGAACGGCTTCTTTTATGATTATGTAAAAAAAGTTTGACACTAAAAGACATGTTTTATTTCAAGTAGAAAATCAGTGCTTACTTCTTTGATTGCGAACTATTTTACGTTTTTAAATAAGAATAAGAACTATTGAGTAATCTTTCATAATAATGCAAAACTCACAATGATGGACAAGAGCCGAAAATTATTTTATTCTAAATATGATTATTTATGAAAATAGGCAGTGAAATATGTAAGAGCAATACGTATTTTTACAAAAATCGAATTAAAGTATGAGTACACTTTTTAAAGCAAAAGACAAACCAACTATAGCAAAATTATTCACTGATTCTTTCGCCGAAAATCAATCGTGGAGAGAAAATGAAGAAGATAATTTAGAACCGCTTATTGAGTTAATTCGATTGATTCGGCCGTTGAAACCTGAAAAAGTAGAAAAAGTAGATTTACAGGAAATTATCTCCATTTTAAAAGCAAATAATTCCTATCGAGAACAATTCTCCGATTATTTAAAAGAAATTTTAAAGGATAAAAAATTCAACAAAATACTTGCTGATGCCGCAATCTTGCAGGATGTGGATTTTATTTTTGAAGTTAAGAAAAGAATTGTTGCTAAGTTTTTGCCTTATCAACCAAAGAAAAACACTTTAGAATTCATTCTAAATCAGGTTTTTTATTTGGCTACTGATAGAATTTGGATTGATAAAATTTCGATGTCTCAGCTAGAAGAATTATTTGACCTATTGGAGTTTGATTCTATTTATGAAAGTATTGAAGCTAATTCTCCTTTTTCTGAAGTATCTGTCGCAACCTTTTTACTAACTCAACGTATTAGTGGTCGCGCTTTAGAAACGGAAGTGATTAAAATGGTTCCTGAATTTGACGATTTAGAAAGTCCCTTTTCTGCCTTTGAAAAGGAGTTATTTCTACTTAAAGATCAAATTGAGAGTTCTGAAAAGCACTCTATTCCATCGGATGATATTTCCTATGCACAACTGTTAGTACTGCATAAACATTGCGAAGGTTTTGTAGAGAAAGCATTTCATAACAGTTCGAAATACGGAATTTCACTGCGCGTTAATCAGAATTTATTAAAAATAAGACAACAATTAGCAAGGATTAAATTTTTGATATCCTTACTAATTGTCGATACTGAAAGCAATAAGAAGACCAACGGAATTGTATTGGCTCTACAGCTAATAAAATTTAACTGTTATAAAAATAACTTGATAGAATTTATTTCCGAAAGTACCCAACTAATTTCGTACGAAGTAACGCAACATACTGCAAAAACAGGTGAAAAATACATAACAGAAAGTAGAGCGGAGTATTTTAAAATGTTCAAGAATGCTATAGGTGGTGGTTTTATCGTGGGAATATTATGTATCATTAAAGTACTGCTCTCAAAAGCAGATACCAGTATCTTTGGACATGCATTTTTATACAGCATGAATTATTCCTTTGGATTTATAGCGATTTATATTCTGGGTTTTACTTTAGCAACTAAGCAACCTGCTATGACCGCTTCCGCTTTAATAAAAGCATTGGAAGAAGGAAGTGCTAAGCAAGGCTCGAAGACGGCAAAGTACAATGCATTTGCTATTCTTTTTGCACGTGTATTTCGATCACAATTTATTGCATTTGTGGGCAATGTGATTATGGCCTTCCCTATTTCTTTACTAGGTATTTGGTTAATTGATTATATTTTTAATTACAATATTGCGGCTACAAAATGGGTAAAATTAATCACCGATATTAGCCCAATACACTCTCTAGCCATTTTTCATGCTGCCATTGCAGGTGTCTTCTTGTTCTTGTCTGGAATTATTTCGGGAAGTATTGCTAATAGAGACAAACACAATCAGATTTATTATAGAATTGCCGAACATCCTTTGCTAAAAAAGAGATTAGGAAAAGTGAGAACTTTAAAATTAGCAAAGTGGTATGAATTAAAATGGGCTGGAATAATTTCGAACTTTTGGTTTGGGGTTTTTATGGGAAGTATGGCTTCTATCGGAATCTTTCTAGGATTAAATTTGGATGTTAGGCACATCACTTTTGTCAGTGGGAATTTAGCTTTAGCGTTATATGGTGCTAATTATCAAGTCACTAATAGTATGCTATTTTGGGGAATATTTGGAATCGGAATCATAGGACTAGTCAACTTTACGGTTAGTTTTGGGCTTTCTTTAGGATTGGCATTCCGCTCCCGAGCTATTCCGCTGCTAGAATTACGATTTGTTACGGCTTCGATCTGGAATCATTTCAAATCAGCCCCTTTTAGTTTCTTTTTCCCCATAGAAAAGAAAGAGAAAACAGTTGTAGTCGAAAACTATTTGCATGTTGAAGAAGAGCAAAAGCCTGAAGAGAAGTAGTGAGAGAGGCTGTTGTACTCGCTGATTATAAATCTGTATCTAAACGCATCTAGACGATTTACATTTTAAGTACTTCTGTTTTCTTTTGCCATCCTGTCTTGACTCAAAAACCAGCAAATTTGATACTGCAAAATTTAAAGAGTAATTCTGTTTTAATAAAAACATTTACGGATAATTCCGAAAGCGCACTTGATGCTTGGAAAATATTTATCTCTAGTAAAAAGCCTTTTGTAATTAGATATGATACAACTAAAGAAAATTGAGATTTTAAAAATCTTTCAAGTTTTAAATAAAAAAATAAAATTTGTTTATAAAGGATGGGAAGAACCCAATACAGGTCAAGAAATTGTATATTATTCTCTTCTTGTTAATAAAATAGATAAAACTCAAGAATTATTCTCTGCAGATACTATTCCGTGTGTACTAAATGAAAAAGTTGAAGTTGAGCACCCAAATAAAAATTTTGCATTTATTCCATGCAGTGATTCTATTTTGCTAAATACAAAAGATTTTAGTAAAATAAAGCTAAAGGTATATTTTAGAGAAAATGGAAGCACATTCTGTGACACATTAGTAGGAAGTTTTTTTTATTCTGAAAAGCACTTATTAATAAATAAAAGAAGTTTAATCGTAACGGACCTTAACACTTTAAAAACTAAAAAAATAAAGTTTCAAGAAGAAGTAAATATTGAATGGGCATTTTTTATTAATGCTACACAAATTCAAATTATTGAAGCATTTTCGAATATTTGCTTTTTATATGATTTAGAAAGACAAGAAGTTATTAATAAAGAAAATGTTATTGACGAATTGCTTTATCCTACTATTTTTAGATGGATCTATAGAGGGCAAGAATACAACTCGGATGAAATACAAATGGAGTTGTTACAAAAAAAAGAGGGTGAATTTATTAGTAATTATTTTAAAATAATCTAAATGAAAAATATATTAAGAAATTTCTTTTTTTATATAATACTATCTGCCCATCTAATCTTAAGTGGTCAAACTAACAGTACTTGTCCTTTAGTTATATTAATAAACGATTTATCTACATCTAATGCAGAATTCAAAGATGTTGTTCAGGATTCTAAAGGATTTAATGCTTGGCAAATACTAAATAAAGAAGCACCAACGTTAAGAACTAATATCGCTTCACTCGAATTGGTTTCTAACAATCTAGATGAAATTAATAAAGCTGGAGGATATTTAAAGTGGAAGGCTGGGGATGAGGCGCGGAAGGTTCTTGACGATCTAGTATTAGCGATGAAAGCTGACTTTCCGAGTACTTGGAAATTTAATAAAATTGGAGATGATGCTTTTGAGGTTTTGGATGGAGCAGGTAAAAAATGGGGTACAGTTTACAAAGATAAAATTGTATGCCCAGCAAGAACTCAAATAGGAACAGCAGGAAACCCAATTTTGAATAAAGCAGTTTTGGTTAAAAATATGTCTTACGAAGTTGATGGCATTATTTACAAGACTGAAGAATTAGGTAGAGTGCTTACAACAACTGCCGATCTGGATGATATTGCAAGAGTACGTTTAGGAAATCAACAAATACGTGCGGTAGATGTAAAGGATGGTGTGCGTGGAGTTGACCAAGGTGGGCACATTGTAGGTTCTCGTTTCTTTGGCCCAGGAGAGCAAATAAATTTATACCCTCAATCTGCAAAGCTTAACCAAGGTGCTTGGAAGACAATGGAAAATAGTTGGGCTGATGCGATGGTAGCTGGCAAAGATGTGAAAATAGAAGTTGAAGCAGTATTTAGCGGAGCATCTAAAAGACCAGATAGTTTTAAAGTTAAATACACTATTGATGGGCAGCCATTCCAAGAAAATTTTGTAAATCAATAATGAGAACACAAAGAGAAATATTCAATGAAATAGCAATTGCAATAATTGATATTTTGCCACAGGGAGAGCAATTTAATTATGTTATTTTAGAAATTAAAAGGTTGGTTGGTAATGTTGGTTTTACTGGACATTATATAACACCCGAAGAAAAAAAGAAATGGCTTAATATTTTTGATTTCAAATTAGAATCTTCCTGTATCGAAGATTTATACACTATAACCCAAACTCAACCACCAGTACACAATAATTGGAATAAGGCAAAATACACATTGTTTCCTACTGCAAAAATGGAGATAGAGTATATTTGGGATGAAGCTTTACAAAATGAAGTTGATAGATTAAATAACGAAAGCCCTCAAATTTGAGGGCTTTTATATACCGATAGCGAGGATTTGCAAACCCGATGGCTCGGATATACACTAAATTTCTCGTTACTGATAGCGCGGATTTGCAATCCGTGCCCACACAGTATATCAAGAATCTAAAACAAATCTAGCACCACAACATCAAATTCATTTTCTAAGCTCGCATAATTCCTAGCAGAGCTAAAATAATAATCCTCGGGTAATGTAACTATTTTATCCTTTACAGGATTGTTGTGAATATAATTGACCTTTTTTTTGATAAACCAATTGGTTTCTATTATTTCTGCATGATAGCCATCTTGCCATACTTTGTAGCTTTGATCCCGTTTTAAATGTTCGCAAGCTTTGACAAAAAAAGATAAAAGCCACTCCCTACGGCTCTCTGGTTCTTCAATTAAAGTTTGAATAATTTTCTTTGAAGTATATTTTTTAAAATCTCGCATGACATCCGATAAAATAAAACCATCCGTTGCTTTACACATTAAATGGATATGACTGTGCATAATACAGTAGGCATAAATCTCAAGCCCTTTTTTCTCCTGACAATATTGCAAAGCGTTAACAA
>JBBSSR010000064.1:0-8259 GCA_038241955.1 Flavobacteriales bacterium
TCAGTGTTCAGTGTTCAGTGTTCAGTGTTCAGTGTTCAGTGTTCAGTGTTCAGTGTTCAGTGTTCAGTGTTCAGTGTTCAGTGTTCAGTGTTCAGTGTTCAGTGTTCAGTGTTCAGTGGTTTGTAAGTTAAAATTTACTTTATAATTATAGGTTATTTGCTTTTACTCCAAACTTTTGAGGGTTTAGAATCATATAATTTATTAGCTTTCCAACTTCTTCTGAATTAATTATTAAATCATTATAGTTTTCTTCATTTATATATTCACACTTCAGGGCAAATTCTAACCAAACTTGCACTTCTGAATTTTCTGCATCAGAATCGGTTAATTTACTATGAAAATGCTTTGGATATTCTCTTTTTCTATATGCCTCCGCAATATTTGCAGATACACTTCGTGAAGAACGGCGTATTTGGTCTGTTAAGGAATACGTTTCTTCTTTCGGGAATGATTTTGAAAATTTATAAATTTTCATCGCTAGAGCAAATGATTTCTGATACGCTAATAAATCTTGAAATTTCATATTTTACTATCTGTTTTTTCTACTAAAAATAACTTGTAAAATCAATGACCACAGCCAACTAAGCAATGATCAATATATTACGTTCAACTAAAATCACTGGTCACTGACCACTAAATTAAGTTCAACTAAAATCACTGATCACTGCCAACTGAACACTGCCAACTAATATTTAGTCATGTTTCCCGTCAAAATAAGTGTTCCATTTTCCTTGCACTTTCATAACTTGTTCGATAACCTCACGAACAGCCCCTTTTCCTCCGTTTTTATGAGAAATATATTTAGAAATTGTTTTAATTTCGGGACTCGCATCTTGAGGGCAAGTTGGTAATCCTACTAATTGCATAACATGAAAATCAGGAATGTCGTCTCCCATATACAAAACCTCCTCGGGGTTAATGTTGTAAACATCGGTGTATTCTTTAAAAGTTTCTACCTTATCAGGAGTAGCCAAATGAATATCTGTAATTCCTAAATTTCGTAGTCGTATGCGAACACCTTCGTTGCTTCCGCCAGAAATGATGCATACATTATAACCGCTTTCAACAGCAGCTTTCAATGCATAACCATCACGAATATTCATCGTTCTAAGCATTTCTCCTTCATTGGTTACAAAAACTGAACTGTCTGTAAGTACGCCATCTACGTCGAATATAAACGTAGTAATATGATTCATTATTTCTTTATAGCTTTTTGCCATGATTCTGTATAGATTGTGTTAGTATTTTATAAATAGTAGATTGATTAGCATCCGATAAAAAAGATTCATGCGCCTCAATGGTCGAAATGTCATTGCGTTTCGCAGGACCAGTTTGTGCGTCTTCCGGAGAAAGTGTTAGCAGTTTTTCGGCAGTTTCTAGAATCAAAGGTTTCAAAATTGAAAAAGGAACATGGTTTTCTTCGCAAATTTCATTTCCTAATTGGTATAAATAATTGGTAAAATTATTAACAAAAACGGCGGCCACGTGCAACGCTTTTCGTTGGTGCGAATCGATTGCAAACACACTATGTGAAATTGATTTTGCCACTTGATCCAGAATAGCATAATCTGTTTGGAACTCTGTTTCGAGACAAAAAGGAATCGTTTCAAAATTGATAGGCTTATTTTTTGTAAAAGTCTGCAAAGGATAAAACACACCCTTTCTATTTTTATTGTCTAAAACAGTCAGTGGGGCAGTACCCGAAGTATGTACAACTAATCGATTTTCAAAAGGCAATTGGGCAGAAACAGTAGTAATAGCATCATCAGACACTGCGATTATGTATACATCGGCTTGCGCCAAAGCTTTCCAATCCGTTACGACTTTATTGGAATCAAGGTGTGCTGAAATGTGTTTTTTAGTCCTCGAAAAAACCTGAATAATTTGAATCGTAGTACTTTTTGCAAAAGCATCAATCAAGTGTTGCGCTACGTTTCCAGAACCGATAATCGTTATTTTAATCATGATGCAAAATTAACAAAAAAAAATGAAGCACATTACTCTTAATTTTAGTTTAAATTAACAATTCTGTCCTAGAAAAACGGACAATTTTAAGTACTTTTGCGACACTTTAGTAAAACAAAATTCCCCTCAAAATGGATAAAAAATTATTTTCTTTCCTGTTTTCAACTCGATTAATGGCTTTACTATTCTTGACCTTTGCAATCGCAATGGGTGCAGGAACTTTTATAGAAAGCAAATACAATACAGATACCGCCCGAATTTTAATTTATAACAGTTGGTGGTTTGAAGCCATTATGGGATTCTTTATGATTAATTTTTTAGGAAATATCAAACGCTATCAATTATTAAAAAAAGAAAAGTGGGCGACTTTAATGCTCCATTTAGCTTTTATTTTTATTATTGGAGGTGCGTTTATCACCCGCTACATAAGCTTTGAAGGAATGATGCCTATTCGAGAAGGAGCTACCGAAAACCAATTTTATTCCGATAAAACCTTCCTGACTCTATTTGTAGATGGAGAATACAAAGGAGAAATGAAACGCAGAGTTTTTGAAAAATCACTGCTGCTTTCGCCAGTTACCAATAATAACTTTTCTATAAACGATAAATTCGCAGATACGGATTTTAAAGTGCAATATGAAAATTTCATCTTGGGCGCCATAGAATATGTAAAACCCGATCCCAAAGGTGTTTTGTATTTAAAATTGGTTGAAGCAGGTGATGGTGGTCGTGAAGAACATTTTTTGAAATCAGGTGAAGTGCAAAACATTCATAATGTCCTTTTCGCACTAGATAAATTTACTGATGGTGCTATCAATATAAATACTACAGGAACGGAGTATACCATACAAATGCCTTTTGAAGGTAATTTTATGCGAATGGCAGACAAGTTGGAAGGAAAAGTGGTAAAAGACATTACGCAGCCTTTAATGATGAGATCGCTGTATAGCATTGGTGAAATTCGATTTGTTTTTCCAGAAGTTGCTGTAAAAGGAGTAATTGATTATAAGTCAAAAAATGATTATAAAGAGAAAAATCATGAAGATGCACTTGTAGTCAAACTTACTGCCGAAGGAAAAGAAGAAACAGTAACCTTAATTGGTTCCAAAGGGAAAACTGGCGATTTTAAAACCGTTAAAATTGGAAATCTAGATTACACTTTTTTCTACGGAAGTAAAGCATACGTCTTGCCTTTCAAAATAAAACTAAACGATTTTATTGCTCAAAAATACCCCGGTACGGAGAAAAGTTATTCTTCTTTTGAAAGTCAGGTTACCGTTCAAGACTCCTTAAAACCATTTGATGCTAGAATTTATATGAATCACGTATTAGATCACGATGGTTATCGTTTTTTTCAATCCTCGTTTGACCCAGACGAAAAAGGAACTGTATTGTCTGTAAACCATGATTTCTGGGGGACAAATGTTACCTATTTTGGATACTTCATGTTGTTCTTTGCTATGATGGCAATTATGTTTACCAAACATTCTCGCTTTGCCGATTTGAAGCGAAAACTTGAAATCGTAAAACAAAAAAAATCTAAATTGTTGACTATTTTAGTATTGCTGTTCAGTTTGACTGGCTTTGCTCAAAATCACGAAGGACACAATCATGCTGCAGGCGAAGAGCACACTGAAGCGACTCCTCATAAAAGAGTTGTGCCAACGCAAAAACAATTGGATTCTTTATTAAACGCTTACAAAGTTCCAGAAAAGCATGCAGCAAAATTTGGACGATTAGTAATTCAGGATGCTGGTGGACGAATGAAACCAATTAATACTTTCGCTTCAGAATTGTTGCGAAAAGTTAGTCATTCCAATACGTATAACGGAATGAATTCCGACCAAGTCTTTTTGTCAATGACACAAAGCGCTCAATTATGGATTGAGGTTCCTTTAATTTATTTAAGAACTGGTAATGACAGCCTTCGCAAAATTATTGGTGTAGATTTAGACGCAAAATATGCTCCATTTATTAATTTCTTTGATGAAAAAGGGAATTATAAGTTATCGCCATATTTAGATGATGCCTACAAAGCAGCTAATCCGAATCAATTTGAGAAAGATTTTGTAGAAACGGATAAGAAAGTAAATCTAATGGAATCGGCTTTGAGTGGTCGTATTTTAAAGATTTTTCCAATACCAAATGACCCAGGAAACAAATGGATTTCGTATCTAGAATTAGGTAATTCAGGTTTAAAAGGAATGGATTCAACTTATACCAAAAGTGTTTTGCCGCTTTATTTTGGCACTTTAAACCATTCATTAGAAACAAAAGATTATAAAACCGCAGATGATTTATTAGAAAGCATAAACGGTTTTCAGAAAAAATTTGGTAGTAAAGTAAGGCCAACTGATGAAAAAATTGATTTGGAAATCACGTATAATAAATATGATTTACTTCAAAAACTCCCATTTGCTTACATAATTGCTGCTATTTTAATGTTACTCTTTACAATTCTTAAAATCTTTAAAGAATCTAAAGTATTGAACATTTTGGTCAATTCAATGCACGTAATTATTGGGATACTTTTCTTTTTGCATACAATTACCTTAATAGCGCGTTGGTATATTTCAGGTCATGCACCTTGGAGTAATGCGTACGAAGCGATTGTTTACGTAGCTTGGGCAACGATGTTCTTTGGTTTAGCATTCGATATAAAATCAAAATTAACAGTAGCATCTGCAGCATTTGTATCTTCGATGATATTAGCAGCAGCATATGCAAACTGGATTGATCCAGAAATAGCCAACCTGCAACCCGTTCTTAATTCGTACTGGTTAATGATTCACGTAGCGGTTATTGTGGCGAGTTACGGACCATTTGCTTTGGGAATGATCTTAGGTTTTGTGTCTCTTATATTAATATTTTTCACGAATGAGAACAACAAAACTAAAATGGATCTGAACATTCAAGAGATTACATACATAAACGAAATGGCTTTGACTATTGGTTTAATTATGCTTACAATAGGTAACTTCCTAGGAGGGCAATGGGCTAATGAAAGTTGGGGACGCTACTGGGGATGGGATCCAAAAGAAACTTGGGCATTAATTAGTATTATGGTGTATGCTTTTGTAATTCATGCCCGATTTGTGCCATCATTAAGAGGAAAATGGATTTTTAACTTAATGAGTATGTTTGCCTTTGTTTCTATATTATTTACGTATTACGGAGTAAATTTTCACTTAGTAGGACTACATTCTTACGCTAGTGGTGAAGCGCATTCTTTGAGTTGGATTTGGTATTCACTAGGTACAATTTCTCTTATTGGTGCTTTGGCATATCCAAAATATAGAAAGTATTATAAAAAGTAGCATATAGATATTGCTATAAATTCACAGATTATAGTATTCTAATTTGTTGAACTGTGTTACTTTTTCTGAAGTTATAAAAGATCACCTTATTAGTTCTAACATAAAAAAAGCACCGACTCTCTTATGATGCCGGTGCTTTTTAGTTTTAAATATATGAAGTGCTAGCTTCTTTTTTTTGCCGCAGATTCACAGATTAGAAATGATTTTTCTGCAAAGTTTATGAATCTGTCATAAGCTAATTTATTTCTCAAGTATTTATCGAAATCTACCTTTAAATATAAGTCCTATACTTTTCCTAATGTATACAATTGATCCATCGTTGGACTCAAACTTCCGCCTTCTGGCTCTAATGTAATTCCAAAAGCTTCAGCGTAACCAGTGTCGCTAACTGCAAATAACTTTTCGTCATTAGTATCAAAATTTTTCAATAAACCAATACTTGTTGGCGTTAGAACTGGAGCTAATTTGAGTGCCCACACTTGGTATACTTTTCCTTTTGGAGGTTTTGGTAAACCGGATGCATCTACATATACCACTTGTGTTTCTTTGTTCCAATATACTTTTGCAAATGACTTTGGATTAACGGCTTGCCCACTCAATGTTACAACTGTATTTTTACTATCGCGTACTACAGCCAAACTGGTTTCAATTCCTTTGTTTTTTTGTTCTAAACTGTCTAGTTGGTTTGTTAAATTCTCTTTTTCGAGAGCAATACTTGCCACTTGATTATTAGTAGTATTAAGCTGTTGATATTGGTAGCCAATTCCTAACATCAAAAGTAATGCTGCAGCCCAACCCATATAATTATATTTTGATTGGTTCGGTTTTATCTCAATCACTTTGCCATATTTGAGATCGAGTTTGGCTTTAATTTTTTCAAAATTCGCAACCGAATGAAACGGTGAAAAACTAGATGATAATGCTACAATTGCTTTTTCGATAGCAATAATTTCATCATTTATTTCGGTATTTTTTTTAGCCATATTGCCCACTTCTATGTTTTCGGGTTCGCTTAGTAAACCGTATACATAAAGCTCCAAAATTCCAGATTCTATATATTCTTTTGTATCCATCATATTTTTAAATAAAGTCTTAAATCATTAATACAGTTTCTGTTTTGTGTTTTTACAGTTCCTAAAGGAATGGCCAATTCCTCTGAAGCTTCTTGCTGGGTGTATCCTTTAAAAAATAGTAAGTCTATAATTTGGATGCACTTCGGCTTTAATTTCTTTACAAACTCTTGAATGCCTATAGTATCAATTTTGTTTACCATTTTGTTACTGTCGTCTAAGAGATGTACGAAATTATCAGAAGAAAGGTTTTGCTGACTGTTATTAAAATTTTTAGATCTTAACTTATCTATAGCCGTATTTCTAGAAATATTTAAAAGCCAAGTATAAAACCTTCCTTTACTTTCATTATAGGTATCAATGTTTTTCCATACTTTAATAAATACTTCTTGAAGCACATCTTCGGCTTCTTCTCTGTTTTTAACCAGCACATTTATTACTGAAAATAAACTTTTGGAATACATATCATACAGATACGTAAAAGCTTTTTCATCTTTATTGTGAATTAAAACTAATAAATCATCTTGGTTCATCATTTTTATATTTTTTGCTACTACAAACTTAGCGAATTCTAAATTACTAGAAGAGTATAACTTAAAGCTGCTATTTAATTACTTTGCTTACGAATTAATTGTAGTTTTAAATTAAATACAAGTGATTGAAAATAAGACGTTTAATTTTATTTTTATTTTTTTTAAAACTAAAAGCAATCTGATATCGTATATTATTTGAAGATCTGGTTGTATTTTCATTTTGATACTTTTTATGAAATATAAGTCGAATAGAGAAATAGTTTGATAGCTGTTTGAAAATGTTTGAGATTGATGTTAATTATTCGCATTTAAATAAAAGAAAGTGTTTTATAATTTTTTCGCACGTATTAAATACCACCGATGCGATTTAATTATACACACCATTGCCATAATGCATTCTACACCAGATTTTTATTTATTGAAAGCACCGATTGCTAAAGGAAGTGGAAGAATTGTCTTCGAAAGCGTAATTCAAATTTTCTTTAAATAAAACAAGTAGTATTTAAATTGTATATGTTTAACGTTGTATATTTCGAAAGTAAGATTGAAATCTTCTTGGTTTTTGGGTTTTAATTAACTATTGTTCAGGCCAAAGTAATTTTTTATAACCCCAATAAATGTTTAATTTTATAAAAAAATAATCATGAAAAAAATAATAATGGCAGTTTGCGCACTGTTTCTTTTTAATTCTCAAATTCAAGCACAAGTGAAACAAACTATTTATCAATTTAAAGTTGAAGATTTATCTGGTAATACTTTTGATTTTGCTACGCTAAAGGGTAAAAAAATTATGATTGTGAATACGGCTTCAAAATGTGGATTAACACCACAATATAAAGATTTAGAAGCATTGTATAAAGAATATTCAGATAAGGGATTTGTGATAGTTGGTTTTCCAGCTAATAATTTTGCCTCGCAAGAACCGGGAACGAATAAAGAAATTGCTACTTTTTGTCAGCAAAATTATGGAGTAACTTTTCCTATGATGGACAAAGTCTCTGTAAAAGGAGATGATATGTGCGCCGTTTATCAATTTTTGACTGAAAAATCAAAAAATGGTTTGAAAGATTCTAAAGTAGAGTGGAACTTTCAAAAATACCTACTTAATGAAAAAGGAGAATTAGTAAAAGTGATTTCTCCAAGAACGCTACCAACAGATCCTGAAGTTGTAAATTGGATTAAAGCGTAATACTTTAATTGATTTTTTAAGAATAAAAAAAGAGTTTGCTAGTCGAGGGCACTGAAAAAGTCCATTAAAAGTAAAAAACGAGAAAAACCAAAAAAGAGCATAAACACTACTGTTTATGCTCTTTTTTATTATTTTAAGTCTTTATGATGTCAGAAAATCAAATTAGAGTTTAAAAAACAAACTAA
>JBBSSR010000065.1:0-7967 GCA_038241955.1 Flavobacteriales bacterium
AGTAAAAAACGAGAAAAACCAAAAAAGAGCATAAACACTACTGTTTATGCTCTTTTTTATTATTTTAAGTCTTTATGATGTCAGAAAATCAAATTAGAGTTTAAAAAACAAACTAAATAAAAACAAACCTTTATTTAAGCTATTTTTTTATTATTTTTTGAAAATAGAGACTTTTTCAGTGCCCTAATTTAAATTGACGCTTTTTTGTATTGTATGTGTTTGTATATTTTATAGGAACCGTAGATCAATGATATTACTAGTAAGATGACAAGGTTTTCATTAATTGGCAAGTTGTCAGGATCAACTGGACCACCTAGAGGAGCTGGCGGATTAGGATTAGGAGCTGGTACGACAGCATAAATTACAGCTACGCATAAAACGAAAAGCACAATAGTGTATAAATATTTTATTTTAATATACTTCATAGTGGGGCAAAGTTATTAATATTGATAATAACAACGAAAATATTTTTAGATATTTTCTCGTTATACTATAAGCGGCGAAGTTAGTTTAAATTTTAAATCATGCAACTATCTTGGCAGTTTAAGTGTAAATTTTAACGATTAAATTGTTAGTATAACGTTTAAAATAAGTATAAGCTTATAAAAAGTATAATTTGTAATGAAATTTATTTACAGATATTTTAGTTTTTATAATAAGTAGCTTCCTTTATAATTAAATCAAAAGGTAATTGAGTAAAAAAATAATTACAATTCTACTTCAGGTTGCCAAAAGTGTTTTTCTAGATCTATAATTTGATTATCTGCTATAGCTATTCCCTCACTTTCTAATAATTGTTGCATAAGATTGGTTCCATCAAAATGATGTTTTCCTGTAAGTAAGCCATTTCTGTTTACAACGCGATGAGCAGGAACATCATTAAGATTATGCGCTGAGTTCATCGCCCAACCTACCATTCTTGCTGAACGAGCTGTTCCTAAAGCTTTGGCAATTGCACCAAACGAGGTGACTTTGCCATAAGGAATTTGCCTAACGACTGTATAAACTCTTTCAAAAAAATTATCGTTTTCCTTTTTCATTGGCTACTACCAAAAATGAGTTTTAATAAGCTTGAAAAGTGTGAATAGGGAGACTAAACCAGTTAATGCTCCAATTATATAATTTCCGTTATTCACTAAAAAGGATGATTTTGACTGTCGCTTTTTAAAAAATAATATATAAAGATAAAAAACCAAGAACGAGCCAAAAACAGCTCCGAACACAAAAGCGTAAATAGAGAATTTGTTAAAGAAAAAATAGCCATAGGATGAAAGCGTAATACTAACAAAAACGTAATAGGGTATCGGGAATAAGTTTAAAGCAGAAAGTAGCATACCTAGAAAAAATCGATTGGTTTTGCTACGTGTTTTGATTTGGGATTTGGGTATTTTAGGTTTCCTAGCTTTCCAGAAAAAATAGATGGTTAAGGCTGTAAAAATAAAAAGACCAAACTCCTGAAGCTTATTCATTACATCAGGTCTACTATCTATAAAATTCGCAAATAAAAGCGCCAAAAAAGTTTGAAAAAAAACAATTATGGTGGCGCCAATAGCAAAGAATATAGCTTCATTTCTACCGTCTTTCAAACTTACTTTTACCGCCGTCATATTAATTAAACCAGGAGGTGTAATTCCAACTGCCGCTGCAATAAATCCTAGAAAAAAAGGTAGTGCTATAGTCATAAATAGGTAGAAGTCTCAATTTGGATCTCAGTTTTCAAATTCAAACCATCCAGTGAAAACTTTTTTATTTTATTTTGAAACGAATATACGTAATTGCTTTGTTAATTTCCAAATATTGTTTTTCATAAAAAGTTTGAAAAGCGGTAACTTCTTCAGGACTTCCTTCGTTTACGTATACATTATGATTGGCATACAAAACCTCGTGTCCTTCACCGTGTAAAAGACCTAAAGTATAGCCATGCATGAATTCGCTATCGGTTTTAAGATTCATTATACCGTCTTTTTTTAATATTTTTTTATACAATTCTAAAAACTCAGAATTCGTCATTCTATGCTTTGTTCTCTTGTATTTAATTTGAGGATCTGGAAAAGTAATCCAGATTTCATCTACTTCGTCTTTGGCAAAAATATGATTGATTAACTCAATTTGTGTTCGGATAAAGGCAACATTATGGAGGCCTGTTTCAACAGCGGTTTTGGCACCACGCCAGAAACGGGCTCCTTTTATATCAACACCTACGAAATTTTTATTCGGATATTTTTCAGCAAGTCCTACAGAATACTCTCCTTTTCCGCAGCCTAACTCCAATACAATTGGATTTTCGTTTTTAAAGAAATCCGCGTTCCACTTTCCCTTTAATGGAAATAAATCTCCGACAACTTCTTCTCTTGTTGGTTGAAAAACATTGTTGAATGTCTCATTTTCCCTAAATCTTACTAACTTATTTTTACTTCCCACGATATAATTGCTATTTCGGCAAAATTAAGAAATTATATAAGACCGAAAACTTTCGTCTATAAAAAATAGGAAATTATCATTTTGACTGCAATTTCTGAATCAAAATGTCTTCTGAGGGTGCAATTATTTTGATCACTTCATTTGTGTTTTCGTTCGGAATTGTCATCGAGAGAACATATTGTTTTATTTTCCATTCTTTTCCTATTTTTATAAGAACGCCAGAACCTCTGCAAATTTTCATCTGTGTGTCTAAAAGTTCGTTAAACCAAGCTAGCTTTCCAGATTTATCAAAGTATATATTCCTTTCTAGCACTGTGAAATTCCAGGCTTTGCCTTTGTCAAAAAAGGGTTTTGCATATTTTTGAAAATCTTTTTTGTTCCAATTCTCAGTAGGATCAGTGCCAATAAAAACGGCATCATCATCCATCAATCCAAAGTAGGTATCAAAATTTGCTTCGGCAGCGGCTTTGTGCCAAGAATCTATAGTTGTTGCTACGAGCTTTTTATCATCAGATTGTTTATTTCCTAAAGAATCAAAACTTACTAGCAGAAGTAATCCTATAGTCAAAAAGAGTGTTTTCATAATTGTTATTTATTATTTTTGTTCAGGAAGTCTTCCCAGTTTTATTTTCATTTGATCGTCTGGGCCATCAACAACTAAAAGATGCAGTACAATTCCCTTTTGCCTTTGAGCCTCTCGTTCCGTTTTATCTTTTATATTAATATCGTCTTTAGGATCTCTGAGAGGAACGGTTAATCCTAAATTGGTTCCTTTTTTGAAAGAGTAAATTCCCATAACATCAAAATTTAAAACATTCGAGCTTACTTTAAAAAAATCCACATTGACAAAACTACCAGTCATTTTTAATTTCCCAGACA
The DNA here is from genome assembly GCA_038241955.1 of Flavobacteriales bacterium. Classification (GTDB taxonomy): domain Bacteria; phylum Bacteroidota; class Bacteroidia; order Flavobacteriales; family Flavobacteriaceae; genus Flavobacterium. The sequence continues at coordinate 3,301 of JBBSSR010000065.1, forward strand.
AATTGTTAAATACAATATTTTTCATATCCCGATTCGGGAAAACAAAACGGCCAACTTTTACGATGGGCTCAAAATTAATTAGAGAACCATTTTTTATAGTATACCGCAGGTTGCCTTGAACGGACTCGTCGATTAAATCGCCCTCAGCTGTGATTTTTCCTTTTAAATCAGCAGTTGCCGAAAGGTTCCCTAAGATATTATCTGGATTGAATGATTTAATTCCAAAATTATTAAACGAAGTTAGAAATTGCGGAATATCAACCGTATTAATTTTGACATTAGACGCTACATCATAGCCGCTTTTATTTGGAATTAATTGGGCATTTAAAGCAACATTCCCTTTTGCGGTTTCTATCCAACCGTTTTTTATGAATAATTGGCTATTATTTATTGAAATTGTAAACTTTGCATTTTTTGCACTCAAACTCGCGTAATTCATGTTTTGGATTTTTAAATTAAGAATCACTTGAATTTTGCTTAATAATGATTGGTTATCTTTTGTTTTTTCTGCATTTCGAGGCTTATTTTTTACAGTCTTTTTTTCTTTGTAGGCCAGAACTTTTAAGAATTTTTTTGCGTCTAGATATTCGCAATTTATATTAAGAGCCGCAACCATCTTTGCAGGATCATTATAATAGAGATTCAAAAAATTATCAATTTTGCCGTCAATGAAAATTATGTTTTTATCATTTTGATATTTTATTTTTTTTATCAGTAGTGCGTTCTCAGTAAAATCAAATTGAATATCGGTGTTGAATGTTAGGTTTTTTGGCTTATAAAGCAAATGCGCTTTTTCAATAGCCACAGTTCCTGAAAAAACAGGTTTTTCAATTTTTAAATCAACAATGTTTGCTTTAAATTTTAAATTGACATTGGCTTTGCCATCATAAAATTTAATCAAGTCAGTGCCAAAAATATTTTTCATTTTTGCGACATCAAAGCTAGATGTAAAGCTCCCAGAGCCAATTGGTTTGTCAAAATTCGTAATCATTCCTTGCGGTATTATAACAGGAATTTCTTTGTAATTTCCCGAGAAACGGGTGAGAATAACCGCCGAATTAGCATCATTAAACCCCAAACCTTGTTTAAAATTATTGGTGTATTTCCCAATAAAAGAACAGTTCGTGACAGATCCGTCAGGAGTAATAAGTTCATTGTTGTTGATTTTTGCGACAACAACAATTTCTGGATCTCCTTCTGCATTCATATCACCTTTTAAGGTACAATTGGCTGCTATCGGTTTTGTTATATTGAAATGATTTAGAATTTTAAAAATATGAGGATCTAATAACTGAGTGGCATTCGCCCATAAAATAGTAGTGCTGATGTTGATGTCCATCATAGGATGCTCTTTATCCAAAATAAAATTTGCGTTAATATCAAAAGAATCGCTGCCAATCTCAAGTTTTTTAGTCGCTACATCAATTCTGTTTTTGAATGTATTGTATACTACCGCTAACTTTCCTTGTACTCTCTTGTCTTTTATAAAGCTTCCCTTCACGGTGTTAAAAGCCATGTTTTTTGCAAAAACATCAAGGAAAATATTGGTATTCCAACCCTCATTATTGTGTTTTATTTTGCAGTTTAAAGAATTTACCTCGAAATGAAAAAGTTTGTTTCGCTGAAAATTTTGGGAAATAACAACTACATTTTTAAAATCAACTTCAGCAATTTCGGTGTCGGTTTTAGTTTTTGTCTGATTGGTTTTGGGTTTCGGTTTTAGAATATTAGAATTAGAAATCCCATTTTTATCTGTAAAAAAATCAATTTTACTATCGATCAGCAGGATCTTTCTAATGTCTAAGTCTTTGTTTAACAAACCAAAAACATTCAAACGCACTTCGATTTCTGCTGCTTTTAGCAAACTTCTTTTATGAATAGCGTATTGGCTGTCTCGAAGCTCTACTTTGTTTAATACTATTGTAAAATTAGGAAAACCAACTAAAAATTTATATTCAACATCGCCGATACTCACGTGACCCAAAATATTTTCATTAATTTTTTGGTTAATTTTACTAACTATCATTTCCTTATTTTGAGTAAAATAGATTTTTAATCCTATAGAGGAAATCAATACGAAACCCACAATACCTATAATAAAAAACACTACTTTTTTTAGAATTTTTTTATACCGCGGATGCGATATGTACTGTCGGAATTTATTAAAAAAGGAATTCATTCTTTGTTGTTTATCTGACTAAAGATAATTTAAAAAAACAAGATAGTTTTAAAAATAAAGTAGGATCCTTAATACTAATATGAACTTCAGTGAATTAGACCCTTAAAATAGTAAATATTGAGCTGAAATAGCTATTATCAGTAGTAAATTTTAATATAAATTACCTTTTTGATGTAAAATTAATTGCATACATATCTATATTTTTGCAGCAACAAATGATATAAACTAAAATCGAATAATATGACAGCATTAAGAACAATTTTTTTTGGCGCAATTTTGTTAACCGCATCGTCCGTAACCGCACAGGGAGTTGGGGTTAGAGCTGGGGTAAATTTATCTACAATAAGTGGAGATTATTATGATTCAACTTCTAAAACTGGTTTCTACGCTGGTTTTTATAATGAAATTACATTGGTAAAAGATGTTTTCTTTATACAACCTGAGGTGCAATATTCAAGTGAAAAATTCAGTACAAACTTTGCAGATTATACTGTTGATTATATTACTGTGCCAATTTTAGCTAAAGTATACGCAGTTAAATTATTAAGTTTTGAAACAGGACCTCAATTTGGTTTTAAAATTAATGATAAAGCAGAATCTAATAATATGCTAAATATTAAACCAGACTATGATTATGAAACTTTCAATCCAGCTTGGGCTTTTGGAGCGTCGTTGAATCTTCCTTATGGATTGGGAATAAATGCTCGTTTTGTTAGTAGTTTTAATAGTATCTTCAAAGACAGTGAGTATAAAAGTGAAGGAAAAAGCCAAGTATGGCAATTAGGTGCTTCGTTTAAATTCTAAGAATCTAAAAGAATACCGTATTACAAAGTTGTCTTGAAGTATTTACTTTGAGGCAACTTTTTTTTTGTGAAAGGTAGAAATGAACTGGTGGAATTTTGATTGGTAACAATACAAAAAGAGAGGGTGTCTTACGCAGACAGCCTCTCTTTTTTAATATTTAATTTTATTCGAAATTTTTTAATGTGCGTTTAGTTTATCGTATGTGGTGTGCAGCACTTTTTTTATTTTTTCAAGTGCACCGCTGAATGCTTTTTCGATTGTTTCCGCATGTTCGGTAACGGCAATCGGTTGCATATTTGCAGGTCTCGCCTCAATAAGACAACGTTTGTCGTTAAGTCCAAATTTTGCACTGTTCTCATCCCCAAAATGTACTTCTATGCGAGTTACTTTATCTTCAAATCGAGCTAATACTCTTGCTATTTCACTAGTATAATAGGTGTCTAATCTATCGCCTCCTTCTACATTTTTGTCTGTGTTTATCTGTACTTTCATAAGTCTTTTTTTATTTAAATTGATTTTCTCAAAGTTAAAAATTAATCGCTGAAACTGGTCTGTTTTAGTAAAATATTGTGAAAGAAAAAAGTTGTTTTTTGGTTTGAAGGGAGAAGGTGTGGGAATGAAAAGTACGGGTATTTAAATTATCCTATTGACATTTTTGCAGATTCTTTCCAAAGATAATTTGGCATTGGTTCGTTTAACTCCCATTTGACACTCATTGGTTTTGAACCTTCTGATTCTTTAAAAACTCCTTCGCCAATAAAGACATAGCCCATTGTATTTCCTTTCTCGTCATTTGACTTTTCTCTAACAAAAAGTAATATTTTTTTATCATTTTCAGCATGCTTTATATACGACAAGCCTTTAGTTGTTTGAGGTCCATAAGCATTATGCGATTGCCAGTGAAACAAAGTTTCACTTATTGCATAATCATCATACATTGTTGTTGGAGAAAAATTTTCTTCGGATTTAATTAAATTAATAAAAAGTATTTCTGTATTTAGCTTTTTATTTTCAGCAGCACCCTCTCTATTAGATGATTTTTTATCAAATGTACTTAAACCGAAAGCTGCTAATATCTGGTCTCTTGTGTAACGAGCATGTAGCTTAAAAGGCTGGTTGTAAGGTAAATGAATGTCAATTTCTTTAAAACCAATTTTATCAATTAGTATTTCTAAGACCTCTATAATCTCATTAACAAGTGTTTTATTTTTACCTATTTGAATTATACTCTTTTCTAAAGAATCAAAACCTCCCGCATTTTGCCATACATCATAATGTAACATTAACAACATCGCTTTTCCATTTTCATCAAAAGCGTTTAAATTAATATCAAACCCTTGTTTTGCAATTTTGAGAATAAAATTAAAATAACTTGTTGAGTTTGTAGAAAGCCACTTATTGCTTATTGCAGAATAAATCTGCTTTTCGTTAGTGATATCAAAATCAGGAATTACTCCAGCTCTTTGACATAATCTAGACCAACTGTCTTTTTTGTAAATTGTTTCTATTGGAATTTGGTATAATTCAATAAAATTATTTAAGGTTAACCCGTTGGGTGTAATTATTTGAAGTAAAATAAATTGAATAAATATTGGCCAAGATACTGAAATTCAGTATCTTGAAGTCGCAAAACAAACCAATATTCATGACAAATATAGTGAAAAATTATTTTAGAGTTTTAGAA
>JBBSSR010000066.1:0-7311 GCA_038241955.1 Flavobacteriales bacterium
TACTATTACGGACGGAGATTATGACTCAAGTGATAGTCCTTGTAAACTTAATATTAGTGAAGGAATTTATTCAAGATCACATAATAATCTAACCACTGTGGTTAACAATGTTACGAGAACGCAAGACATCGTTAATCTTTCGCTTAAAGAATTGAAATTAAAAGACTCTTTTGGCGTTATTACAATATACACAAGATAATATCAAAATCGTATAAGTACAACTTAGTTTGGGATGAGTTTAAACGGGAATGGCTTTATAAAAGTTATTTCCGTTTTTTTCGTTTAATAATAGAGGGAAAACAATTGCCTCGCGAAGTAATACCAATTATGATTATAAAATAGTTTTATTTTTTTGAACCATTAAGAAGTTAAGTTTCATTAAGTCTTCCTGAAACTAATGGTTAAATTTTTTCTATTTTAATTTTACAGGCTAATCTATATTCATAAGCGGTATAAAATTAATAAAAACTACCGTAATTACCACGAGATAAAATCCCTTTAATCCTTTTAATCTGTGGCAAAAAAAAGTAAAGACAAGTTGGGTATACTTATAGTTTATCGTTTTAAAGTCACCTTCTAACCGTTTATCCCAAAAAGTTGGAAGTAAACGATATTCGTTGGCTCTTTAAAATAATCTTCGTATATTTGAGTATATCCTTTTTAAGATGAAAACAATACCTTTTTTAAACGCAAGTGCATGGATTGATGCCGAGAACGAAGCCGATCCCAATACTGAAATGTATCAAGATGTAACCTATCCCAAAGAGTTATTGTACTCGGATAGAATGTATGAACGACTGATGAGTTTTCATGACAACCCATCCGAGGCTGTACAAATTGCAGCCAAGGCGCAGCATATTTGCCGCTGGAAAATGCCTAGAGAATCCTATTCTATGGATCGTATTGGCTACTTAAAATGGCGCGAAGATCTAAAGAAGTTTCACGCCCAAACCACTGCCAACATTCTAACCAAAGCTTCATACGATAAAGTTTTTGTAGAACGTGTCTCGTTTTTGATTGAAAAAAAATCACTAAAAAAAGACGAAGAAACACAGCTGCTCGAAGACGTGATTTGTTTGGTCTTTCTAGAATTCTACCTCGAACCTTTTGCCGAAAAACACGATTCCGAAAAACTAAAATATATCATTCTAAAAACATGGAATAAAATGTCGGACAAAGGACAACAGGAAGCTTTAAAAATAAACTTCATACCAGCAAACCTTCAACTTTTACAAGACGCCTTAGCAATATAGATTACTTGGGCGAGTCACCATAAAGAAAAAGGGCCTAAGAAAGGACTTTATCCAATGGAATTTTTATAGAAACCTATTTTATTGATTATTATGGAGATTTGGACTCCAAAGAAAAATTAATCAACTACTGGAAAATCGACAAGAAAATTGTGATTAGTGAGGATTGTGATTACACTAAAAAGAAATAAAAAAACTATATAACAGCGTGTATGAGCAAATCAAAGAACATTTTTCGGTTCTTTATATCCAATTGATATAGTTAATGACTATACCACGAAACAATTACAAAACGACTTAATTAGAGCGAGATTATGGAGTGATTGGAAAGATAATATCAAGAATAAATACGATAATCCTACAGAAACTTATCCAGATCAGCTCTTTAATAACTGGCAAGATTAAAAATTATGAAAAAATTAATCTTATTAATTGTTGCTTCTATTATTATTTATGCTTGTGACCCACGTCCTAATATTGACTATGATTATAGTATAATAAATAATTCAGGTACAACATTGACTATAATTCCTTATGTAAATGGGAATAAGGATTTGCAAAATGCCATTACACTAAATCAAGGTGATAAAATAAATAAAAAATACACAAAGATTGACCCAAGTGATGGAGGATATTCAATGGCCAATCTCCTTAATTCTGATTATGTTGCATTTGTTTACAATAATGAGAAAATTAATATTTTCAGCATATATTCTGACAAATGTACAACCTGTCCAACTATATCAAATAATTCTTTTGGCATTAAATACACTGAAAACCTTCGTAATCCTTTCAATTCAGAGTTTAGTAATGAAACAAATGAAGTCTATACTATAATTCCCGAGGATTATCAAAATGCAATAGACTGCGGTGGTAACTGTAATTAAAAAGAATATTTCAAAAATGTAAGATGAGGATTTAGTAAAACCAATAAAAAGAAAATTATAAGTATCAGATTTTTTTAAGCACGAAAAATAAAAAAAAGACTCAATTTGGTAAAAGCCTTTGGTTTAAAGAACAAATAAGATAATCCTACAGAGCAATTCGTAGATGAACTCTTTAATAACTGGCAAGATTAATTAGATTATGAAAAAAATTATAACAATAGCTATTCTGTCATTAAATTTTATCGGATGTGTGCCTGAAGAAAGTAAAATTTACAACTATAAAATTAGCAATAATTCTGGTTATACAATTGTTATAGTTGGATATAAAGATGATGCTAAAGATTTAATTAATAAAACAACTATAGAAAACGGAAAAAATATATACAGTAAAAAAAGAGTTGACTATCCCGCACCAAATTTTTTAACAATGTCGGAAGTTATTTCTAAAGATGAAAAAATTGTTTATCCTAAAATCGAAATCATATTTAATAATTCTAAAAAAACTATATTTTCTAATTGCAAATTTACTGCTACAGGCATAGAAAATTGTGATGAACCTAGGAATATATTTAGACCAGAATACAATGATGAAGAATCAGAACTTTACACCATAACCCCCGAGGATTATCAAAATGCAACAGACTGCGGTGGTAACTGTAATTAAACACAGTTAAGCATCGATTTAAAAGCAAAAGCGGAATTTAGATAAACGTAAATCTAAATATCCGCTTTTATTTAAGCACGAAAAACAAAAAAAGACTCAATTTGGTAAGAGCCTTTGGTTTGGCTAACATTTTAATGAAATTAGCGTGTTTTATTTTTGATTATTATTTACTCCAGCATACCTATAACAAAGAATTTCTTATCTTTAAAAGATATAAACTTCTTATTATGAACTGGAAAGCCGAATTAATCATTCACCGAAATGAAAAAAGAATCACCGTACTTTTCGATAAAAATCCCGATTCTATTGCTCGAATGCAACAACTAGATGATGCAAAGTGGAGTGATAGCAAAAAAATATGGCACGTTCCCGCTTCGGAGGAAAATTTATTGCGTTTCAAAATTGTACCGCCTCCTGTCCTAACGTTAAGTAATATCGAGCAAATTCAGAAATTTATCTATTGGTTATCTTCCAAAAGATACAGTGAAAACACCATAAAAAGGTATACCGAAGCCTTACGTACCTTTCTGCTTTTTTATACACAAAAACCATTATCAGAAATTACAAATGAAGATATCATTATATTCAATAACGAATATATTTTAAAGAATAAGTTTTCAGTTTCCTATCAGAACCAAACAGTCAATGCTATCAAACTATTTTTCAGCACCATTCAGGACAAGAAAATAGAACTCGAATCCATCCACAGACCCAAACGCACAAAAAACTTACCCAATGTTTTAAGCAAGCAAGAAGTCAAAAAAATACTAGAAGCCCATGCTAATCTTAAGCATAGAACAATGTTGTGTTTAATTTACAGTTGCGGACTGCGTTGTGGCGAGTTATTAGCAATGCAACCGCATCATGTAGACTCCCAAAGGAATATTATATTATTACAAAATGCCAAAGGCAAAAAAGATCGCATTGTGCCGTTGAGTCCAAAAATATTAAGTTTACTAAGAGAGTATTTTAAAGTGTATCAGCCAACAGTATTCCTGTTCGAAGGTCGATACAAAGGCGAACGGTATGATGCCCGAAGTTTACAAAACGTATTAAAACTGGCACTCGAAAAAACCAAAATATTGAAACCTGTAACATTGCACTGGTTGCGACACAGTTACGCCACACACCTACTAGAATCTGGAACCGATTTGCGTTATATTCAGGAATTGCTTGGACACAATAGCAGCAAAACCACTGAAATTTACACACATGTAAGTACGAAGAGCATACAGCAAATAAAAAGCCCATTTGATGATTTGTAACACATTATTTACTATTTTCACAAAAAATATATTACGCCATTGAATGGCGCCTATACACCCCGATTTGGGTGTATACACGCCATGGAATGGCGGGTATATACTAGTTAGTGGCAAGACTACCAGAAATTATCGTTAAAAATATTACTTTTGTAAAACTAATTTAAAAAATGAAGAAATGAAAAAAATTATTGTGTTTCTATTAATTGTGATGAATACTATTTGCTACGCTCAAAAAATTATAGTTACTACATCAGGCATAAAGGATTTAGATAATGCGGAAAAAACTTACGTTGTTATAAATGCCGACGGAAAAACTGCAAAAGAACTTTATGAAAATGCGTTGAAATATGTCAACAAAACTTATAAAAGTCCAGATGATGTAATTAAAGGTAAAACAGAGTACGAATATTTAAAAATAATTACTCACGTTGAAAATTTTTTAATTGTAAATAATTCAGGAGCCAAAATATCAATAGACGCAGATTATACTTATGAATTAAGTTTTAAAGATGGTAAAGTAAAATTTGAAATTATTAATCTAATTATGTCGGCTAAAAATGGAGGATATAAAGTGCTTTTTACAGGCGGTTTATTTGACGGATATCCAATTTATAATAAAAAAGGAGATTTAAAAAGACCAGAAACAAAAAGTGATATCGAGAACTATTTCAATTCGCAAATTTTAAAAATATCAGATTTTTTACAAGGTAAAAATGAAGAAGATAAATGGTAAATAATGCAATTACGACAAAATATTATAAGTCAAATAGAACAATTTTTAGCGACAGAATATTTATCAATTGCAAATGTGTGTTTTTTTATGCAATCAATTCGTCTATTGATTGAGATTGACCAATGTCAATCGAAGTACAAAACAGTTTCTCATTATTGTAATTGGCTTTTGCACAAAGAATTGGATCGTTCAAAATCTCCAATCATTATCAAAGAAATTGCTGATTCGTTTACAAACTTTTCATCTAAAAAAGATTTAATTAAAAGAATCAATAATTCCATATCATTAACAAATTTAGTTGTTGAGTTAAAAGAAATTCTCTGGGTAAAAATGCCCAGTAAAGATATTGTCAGTAAAATGGATTTTGAATATTATTGGCTAAAATTCATTGCAATTATTTTGAATCAAATTATGCTTCGCCCTTTAAAATTAAAAGAAGAAAACATTTCAGTTGGAAACTTCAATTTTACCATTTACGGAATTCAAATCGTATTAGAAAAGGAAAATTATTGTATTGAACTACTGTCGCCGGAATTGAAAGAAAAAGACAAAAAAATGATTATTGATATTGCGTTTTTCAAATAAGTCCAGCCACTAACAGCGGTTTGCATAAATGGCGAAATATGTGGTAAATTCACGTTTATCTTCCGCAAGAAATTTTATCTTAGCCGAAAAATCTCGGTTACGAAGTTCGCCACTTCTGCAAGCCGCGAAACGTTGTGTGCTATTTTACCTGAAAAAACCTGGAAATATGAATGAAAAAAACGTAATTTATTATGCTAATCCTAAAATAGATTTTTTATTTGGCTTATATGGTGGAAAACCAATTCCAACAAAACAAGATAAATTTGCACCTGCAGATGTAACACAAATAAGTGAAAATGGCGAAGAAGAAAAACTTAACAATTTCTATGTAAAAAAACCAGATATTGACAGCGTAATTGAATTCAATAAAAACATTCAAGAGCTTGCTAATAAAATATTTAATAATGAAAATATTATTCGAAAGCCAAATGAGGTTGAAGTCATAATTTCAATTTCTGTAACTGAAAAACGTTTTAAAGAAGTTGACGTTGACAATCTTTCAAAATGCGTTTTAGACAGTTTAAATAAAATCGCATATGAAGATGATTCGCAAGTTTCAAGTTTGATTTGTAATAAACATATTCACGAAATGAAACTAAACGCAATTTTTGTCGGTATAACTAAATTAACAGAAAAAAGAAAAGGAATTCAAGGAGATATCAAACTTTTTGGAACTAAACAATGGTTAAAAACTTAATAAATAACATAACAATGAAATCAAAAATATCAATTTTAATTTTTTTTACAATAAGTAATCTAGTTTATTCACAAGTTAAAATAAACAGTAATAATATTTGGACCGCAAAAGAATTTAGTAAAGAAATTTCTCTTTTTAAGTCTAAAGAATTTTTATTTAAAAACGTTTTACAATCTACAGAGAAAGTAACACCATTTGAAGTAATTCCGCTTGCGGCTTCAAGTTCGGGTGAATTAACAACTTTGCTTTATAAATGTGAAGCCAAACAAAAAGAAGGTTTAATTTTGGGATTTTATGGTGATTATTGGAATGAAGCAGGCGTTTTGTATCAAGGTTATTCTTTTAAAAATCTCGAAAAAGACAAAGCAATGGAATTTTTAAATAAAATTGTTACTTCAATCGAAGAAAATAAAAAATTTCTGAATAACAATGGAGACAATAATAACATCTTTTTCAAATATGATGATATGGATGTTTTGATATGGACAAATGCAGGTACATATTCAATTAGAATTTTTTGGCAAGGTTTTGATTCAACTTGGGAAAAAACAGCTTTTGAACGTTCAAAAAGAAGATTTGAAAAGAAAATTAAATAATAAAACAACTTAAATTATGAAAACAGATTTTTACACAAAAACAGTATTAACAATTATTGCATTATGTTTATCGATTTTAACTTTACAGAATGTTGATATTATTCCAAAAGCATATGCATCTGAACCAAATAAAAGTATAAATTTAGAATCTTCAAAAAGTTATGGTTTAATTCCTATAAATGCAGATGGTTCAATCAATGTAAATATTAAATCAACAAGTTCACCGATGGAAGTGGAAATTTCTGAAATTAGTACATCTGACAAGCTAAATGTTAAAGTTGATGAAGTAGATACTTATGCTTTTACTTATTGTACAGTTCCAGTTAAAGTAAAATAAAAAAACAGCACACAACCGCAGTTTGGCAATATGGCGGGTTTAGTCCTAATTTGAAGTTGGTTTTGTACTTGGAAAATTAGTCATCAACCGAAAGTTTAGGCTTCCTTAATCCGCCACATCGCCAAGCTGCCAAACGTTGGCAGCAATTAATGCGACTGACAAATCCTGAAATAGGTTGACTAAAAATTAAACACTTTTAGTAAACTATGGAACCCACAAAAAACGGACACAGTCCAAAAATTGAGTACAAAAAAATTGGTTTTGACCTAAAACTTTCCATCATTGACCAAATTTCAA
>JBBSSR010000067.1:0-7077 GCA_038241955.1 Flavobacteriales bacterium
AAATTGGGTAACTATTAATTTAAAAAACATAAAAATGAAAAACACCAAAAAACAAAACCCAAAAATTGCTAAACTGAAAATCACTTTCGCAAACAAACAAATTACAACAAAACAACAAGAGTCTCTTATAGGGGGAACAACAGATCCTCCTGTGTCGAGAGGTACTACAACAGACCCTGATCACTGATCAAGATGAAAACTATTAAAAATTAATATTTTAGTTCTCTTAATTATACAAATTAAGAGAACTATTAAATTTTAAATTTATGTTCCATTTAAAAAAGCTACTTTTATTTTTAATTTTAACTTCTTCATCAGTTGTTTTAGGTCAAATCAAAGATTATAAGGATCAATTTAAGTTAATACTTAAAAAAAAAGCGATTGAATATAAAACTGAAACAAACTTTAATAAAGCACAATCTTTCTATAATGATAGAAATTGGGATTCTACATTAGTTTTTTCAATGAAGCAATTGATTTCTAACTCTAAAGAACTTGCTGATTACTGCCATTTTTTAAGAGGATATTCATTTCAAAAAATAGAATTACATAAGGAGGCAGAAAAAGAGTATAATCAAATTTCTAATAAATTTAAATTTTACCCATTAGTCAATTATCAATTAGGCTTTACTGCATTAACAACAAACAAAATACCAAAGGCAATTGATTATTATCTAAAAGCAGACAGTGCCTTAGTTAACAAACCATATCAACTAAAAAATATTTATTCAAATATTGCAATTTGTTACCTTCATTTAAAACAATATCAAAAGGCAGAAGAATTTTTCACAAAAAACAATAAATTATTACTCTCGAAAAGAGATAATTCATCACTTTATGATTCCTATACCAATATTGCCAACTTATATTACGAACAATATAAAGACAAAGAAGCTATTGCTTATTTTGAAAAAGCATATACCTTATCAAAGAACATTAAAGATTTTGGGAAAAAAGCAGAGGCGCATTCAATATGGCAGTTGTAGAAGAAAACAGAGGTAACTTCAAACAAGCACTTATTTACAGAAAAAAATCTGAGCAATGGAAAGATTCATTAAACGACCAAAACAAAGTCTGGGCAATCGCAGATTATGAGAAAAAATATGCCGTAGCCCAAAAACAGAAACAAATTTCAGTACTAAAGGTAGAGGGAAAACTAAAAGATACTCAGCGTAATACTATGTTTTATTCCGCAATTGGTTTGTTATTGCTTTTAATAGGTGGCGTTTATGTTTATGCCCAAAAAGTAAAAAATGCCAAAATTATCCTTACTCAAAAAGAAAAACTAGACGAACTCAATGCCACCAAAGACCAGTTGTTTTCCATCGTTAGTCACGATTTGCGTTCCTCTGTCAATGCATTAAAAACCAGCAATGCCAAATTAACCACTTCACTAGAAACCAAAAACTACAGTGAGCTCGACCAACTTCTGCATCAAAACAGTGCCATTGCAAACGGTGCCTACAGTTTGCTAGACAACTTGCTCCATTGGGCATTGTTGCAAACCAAACAATTGTATTTTCATAAAGATTCGGTGCATTTGCATTCTATCGTGCAACAAACAGCATACAACTACAAACCATTACTACTTGATAAAAGAATTGCTTTTGAGAATGCGGTTTCTAAAAATAGTTTTATATTCGTAGATCTCGATTCGCTAAAAATAATTCTTCGTAACTTGCTCGATAATGCAATCAAGTTTACTCCCGAAAACGGACAAATCAGCATTTCTACAGTAGAAACAACTACTAATTTTTGTCAACTCGTGATACAAGACAGCGGTTTAGGCATGACACAAAACACTATTGATGAATTGTTACAAGACAGCGAGTTATTAGCCAAGAAAAGTAACTCCGAGATAATAGGAACAGGACTTGGGATGCAATTGTGCAAACAAATGATCAAGAAAAATGGAGGAACACTAGCCATAGAAAGCGAATTGAACAAAGGAACCAAAATGATACTGACATTCCCAAAAACCGCTGCATTCAAGAATAAATCACATTAAATTTTAAACATATAAGTTAAACAAAAGTTAGTCTTTCACATTACTAATCCAAAGTTGCTATAACTTAAAGGTTCGCTTTAAAAGACTTGATGATTTTTCTTAAATGAACTTTTAACTTTGCTTAATTTCATGGGAAAAACTTATATGACTTATATGTTTAAAAAAAAGTTGTCGACAAAATACCGTTATTTGTAGAATTAAGCTTCAAAAACAGAACAGAATGGATAGCATCAATGTACTTATTATAGAAGATACCCCAGAGCAAAGTGATGCACTGATCAAAGTATTAGTGGCAAATAATTACAATATTGTAGGTGTTGCCCGCAATTATAAAGACGCACTTACGCTGTTTTATAACAACCCGATTGACATTGTTGTTATTGATGTTTTCCTAAACGGAATCCCCGACGGAATCACCTTTGCCGAAACAATCAGCATAGTTCCAAACAGTATTAAACCTTTCGTTTTTTTAACTAGCTCACAAGACCGTCAGATTTTTGAAAGAGCCAAATTGACCAAACCTTTTAGCTTTTTGATGAAACCTTTTAATGAATTAGAAATTCTCTACGCCCTAGAAATGGCTGTCGAAAAATTCTACGAGCAAACCAATGTCTTTCTAAGCGAAGACCAAGACACTGTAATCACCAACGATTATATGTTCATTAAAAAGAAAAATGCACTAAAAAAAGTAGCATTAAATGACATCCTCTACATTGAAGTTGAAGAACGGTATTGCAACATTATTACCGAGAAAGAAAAATTTGTGATTTTAATTTCACTGACAAAAATTAGTGCGCTACTAAATGCAGAGAAATTTGTAAAAACCCACCGCAACTATATTGTAAACACCGATAAAATTGAAGAAATCATTCTTGCAGACAACCTTATTATCCTAAAAGGAAATCACAAAATAAATTTAAGCGATACGTATAAAGACTTCATCAAAAAAATGAATATTTTGTCGTAGTACAAAATCATTTCGTTATAATGAATGCATATTCTCCTTCTAGAGGAGTTTTTTTTTGCTCTGTAATTCTATACTACTTTTAGCTTATACCAATTATGGTTATGAAAAAGTTTTATTTTTTTTGAACCATTAATTTAATTTTCATGAAGGCTTAATGAAACTTAACCTCTTAATGGTTAAATTTTTTCTCCTTTAATTTCAAAGGCTAATCTAAATTCATAATTGGTTGTATTTCCGATCTTTAAAAAATTTGTACGATCAATTCTCACAATTTAAATCCTTTTTAATCCAAAAAATTCAATAGCTAGAAAAACGTACAAGCAAAACTAAACCTTACTAAAGTATATAGTTATCACTTTGGATGTGATTAGTTTTAAAAGCTGATTATGTCATTTCGACGAAGGAGAAATCACACCATGTGAGTTGCAAAGGTGATTTCTCCTTCGTCAAAATGACAAAAAAAAGTAAAATTCTCCAATTACACCCAACGTGTATAATTTAAGATGAGGCAATTAGCGTACGTTTTACAACAAATGGTTTCGTGACACTAATTACCGCTCTCATGACAATTCTTTTATTAAAACATAAAATCAAACCTATTTTTACAAAAGAAAATTTAACCAAAAAACCATGAGACTAACACTTAATTATTTTCAGAAAATGCAGCTCACTACAATTTTAAATAAACTTAATCCTTGGATAGGACTTGCTGGATCATTATTCGTAATAATCCCAAGTTTATATGACATTCTTGACGATCCTTTTTTACTGACAAAGAAACACTTAATCCTTGCCGTTGGTGTCTTTTTTATGATTCTGTTTTTAAAAGAAATTTTTGACCGAATCATAAATCTAACTGAAGAAATAGATTAAATTCCTAATAATAAAAAACAGCCATGCCATTAGGTGCTGTTTCTTGTATGTACTAATCGTTCGGAAAAACTTTTCAATTAGTTAAAATTACCTGCTTCATTGATTTGAAGCAGGTTTTTTTATGCTTTTATTTTAAAAAAAATTAAACCTTAATTCTCTTTAAAGAGTAAGTATTTTAGTTTTAACACAATTAAATTCTTACATTTCGCCAATCAAAACCAAACCTATGGCATTTTTTACTTTTGTTTTATTCATTTGTATTGTTGTATTATTTAATAACTTTTCGAACGTCAAAAAAAATCAAAGCTATCTTGAATCTTTGCTTGAAAACTATCGTCTAGACAATAGTAAACTTCGAAAAGAAATAGTAGAAATTCAACAAAGTATTCAAGGCAAAACAATTATTGCTGACACTAACTCACCAACTCTAGAAGAAATACAGCCTCAAGAAATTATAAGTAGTATTAAAATCATTGAAGAGCCAATAAAAGAAGCTATTGAAGAAACGCCTGAATACTTCCCTCCTATTATTGAAGCTAATTTACCGATAGAAGAGAGTATCGAAAGCACAGAAACTATTTCACCAATTGAAATCGAAAAAGAAGTCTTTACTTTTGAAAGTACAGCTGCCCCAAGATTTGAAAACCCCACTCCTTTAATTGATTTACAAGAAGAGGACTTTATAAAACAAATACAAGAGGAAGAGATAGAAGAAGAAGAAGAAGTCGAAGAAAAAGTATATGTAGAAAGTGCGTTTTCTAAATTTTTAAAAAAAGCCGAAAAACAATTTGCAGACAATTGGACAGGAATTTTAGGTACCGCAATTATGGTTCTTGGAATTGGTTATTTGAGCATTTACACCGCATTGAAAGTTGATCCACTATACCGTATTTTAATTATCTGGTTGTACGCCTCGGTACTAGTAGGTTCGTATTACTTTTTAAAGAATAACGAAACATGGGCAAAAACTGGACTATGGCTACGAAGCGCAGGTGCTAGCTTATTTTTATTCGGAACTTTTGGTGCTTCACAAATTCCGGCGCTCACCTTTATACACAACACATTTGCTGGCTATTCCTTAATAGGCCTGGGTATTGCGCTCAATTTATATGTGGGTTATATCATAAAAAAACAAACCTTCTTATCACTACACGTGATTTTGAGTATGCTGATATTATGTGTTATCCCCGATAAATTATTAATCACGTTTCTCTTAGCGGCGATAACGTGTACTATCGGAATTATACTTTCGTACAAAGAAAAATGGGAGTACCATTTGCTAATCGTAATTACTGCTTTTATCATTTTTGACATTTGGTTTAATGCCCAAGGAACGACATTAACTGCGACAGAAAATATTTTTGCAATCCTCGGTATTATTACCGTTGCAGGAAGTTGTATGTTCATGCAATACCGTAGCGTTTATGAGAATACTTATTTTGACAAACCTGCCTTTATCACACATTTAGTCAATTGGATACTTTTTGCAACTGGACTACTTTTGCATGCTACAGGAAGTAAATTCAAAACGATTGTCTTATTTATTGGCGCAATAATCTGTTTCGTCATTGCGCTACGTGCTCGCAAAAAGAAAGTGTATTGGTTGTATCATTTAGACGGAATGGTTTCCTTTGTTCTTTTGGCGTTAAGCGTAATTATGCTAAACGACTGGAAAGTGGGTATTGACCTCATTGCTTGTGTTTTATACTTATTAATACTGGTTTGTTTATTTGTAGTATACAAAGAAAAAGAAACACTCTTACATCGTATTTTTCTGGGCATCAATCATTTGTTCGCAATAGGATTAATTGTATTCTGTATTTTACTCGTTAACAACACATTAGAGATTGCGAAAATCACAAATGCATTTGTGACAACCATTATTTTATTTACAATTGCAATTTCGGTTCCAATAGTATCTTCTATAAAGAAAGAATTCTCCGAAGTTGACTCATTATTTGGAGAAAAAAGACTGAGTTTGAATGGTCTACTTGCCATGGCATTTTCAGTATTTGTGATTTTGAAAGCCAATGCGGTTTTAGCAAACAATTCATTCTTCTACATAGTAATTGCACTTGCGTTGATTTGGACATTCCTACAGCATAAATTTAAAAATCAAACCTTCGATATAGGGCGATTTGTATTTTATGTGTTAGCAATTATCATTGGTTTATTCGTAATTCAAAGTCAAGAAAAAACTTATTTAGATTGGACTTTTTCTTTAGGATTACTAACCATCATCACATTCAACTGGGTTGTAAACTATTTTTATAAAAATGAGTTTATTATCAGATTTATCGGAATTATAGGTACGAATGCACTCTTATTGCTTTTGAGTTACAAATATTTACAAACCCATACAGTTGCTCAAATCTTAAGTTTGTTTGGAATTGCGCTGCTAAACCACGAATTTTTATGGATTAATTTTAAAAGAAAAATAGTAACTGCAGACAATCAACGCGTATTGTACATCTCTTATTTCTTTTTTGTCCTACTTGGAAGTTTTCTGTTTGTAATTCACTCCAAAAATTTAAACAATTCTGAAATTGGCTTAACTTGTCTTGCAATTGCTCTTATCGAAATTTATGTGCTGTTTGCAAAAAGAATCAGAAACAATTCGGAAGACACCATAAAAGAGTGGACAAATTACAACTTATCAAACTCCGAATTATTGCTTTTTACAATTGGATTATTTGGTTTTTCCTGCATTCAAATCGAATATACGTCCCTCTATTTTGTAGGTTTTGCCATTCTTTCTTACGTCGGATTTCAAAAGTTCGAAGAGTTCAAGCGTTTTAATGAGTACTCCTTTCTTTTATTAATTGGAAGTATACTGTTAACCCTTTTTGTTGCTGTAGAAGATTTCGACGAAAAGAACAAGATAATCATGTACGCTATGCAAACGGCAACTATTGTAGCCTCGTTTGTTTACTCCTATTTACAATTTAAAAGTAAAAACGAAGACGAAAAACGTTATATAACCATCTTACCGTATATTCAAAATGCATCAATTATTATTTTATTATTCATTCAGGTAGAAGTAGCCTATTTACCATTAGTAGTAATGGGGCTAGCATTAATTAATTTCTATTTGATTTATACTAAAAAAATTAAAATCTTGATGGATTCTGTTTTAGTAATTGCTTTGTTGGCAATCTTGGCTTCCACTTTCTACAGTTTTAAAAAATCGAATGATTTCGGATTACTTGATTGGACTTTGCAACTATCT
>JBBSSR010000068.1:0-6932 GCA_038241955.1 Flavobacteriales bacterium
TAAGTAAGGAGGTAAACGTTGATTCTAAAGTTTTTAAACCAGATCCTGTAGAGGAGAATAATACTGTTTCGAAGATTTGGGATATGATTATAGGGAAACTACCTGATATGAGTTTCGAAAATAAAAATGAAAGTTGTGGCGAAAAGTATTGTATTAAAAATGGAGATCCTAAAAGTGAATTAATAAGAGAGATTAATATTCGATTAGCAGGTTTCGGAGGTAATGTTCCTACTGATGAGTTTACGGATAATACTGAAAAAATGATCAAACAGTTTCAACGCGATTACATGAAGTCCCAAGAGACAGGAAAAGTGTGTGGAAATGTTTTGAAAGCTATTGATGAGTTTTGTGAAAAGTATAAAGAAAATATAACAGATTATAAATGCCCATGTAAAAATCCTAATAATTCAACAGAAAGGGAGAAAGCTAGTGTAAACAATAGATGTCCTGATGGATGGGGAAAAGGATTGTATGCGGAACAATATAAAGTAGCAACTATTGATGAACCGTATAGAAAATATGAGTATCCAGGAATGCATCGTTCAGTATTATGGGCCGTAAGTGCTATGAAATTTTATCTTGAATTTTCCAAATCTCACTATAGAAAATTTGATATAAATCGTGGCTACCGTTGCTGGTATGACAATAATTTACATAATAGGAGATCAACAAATCATTTGGGAAAAGCAGCTGACATTCGATTTACAAAGGATGGAGTAAGATCATACTCTAACATCGATTCAAATAAAATCAGAAAAGATATATTTAATAAATATTTAAATGCTAAGTGGTGGGGTAATCCAAATTTTTTTACTTTAGAAAAGGAATCTGATGGAGCCGTAACATATGTACATGTAGATTGTAGAGATTTTACAGTAAATTATATGGACAATAAGTTTTTTGTCAAAAATCAAACTGAAGTAAGAGGAAAATCTATATTACAGCTTGCAAAAGATTTAGGCTTTGAAAATACTTGTACTTGTTTAGCCGGAGGATTAAGTAATATAAAAGATTTAAATAATAATAGAGTTGATCCAAAAACATTGAAAACTTCCGCTAAAGGAATACAATTTATTAAAGATTGGGAAACATTTGAACCAAATCTTTATAATGATGACTCTGAAGGGCATCATTGTACAATAGGCTACGGTCATTTAGTACATAGAAACCCTTGCGACGGATCAGAATCAGATGAATTTAAAAGAGGTATTACTAAAGAAAGAGCTATAGAATTATTTAACCAGAGACTTCCTGAATTCGAAAAAGCTGTACAAAGAGACGTAGAAGTTCCTTTATATCAGTATGAATTTGATGCGCTTGTAAGTTTAATTTTTAATAGTGGTTCTAATTTTCTGAATGTTGGTGGAGTAAATAATGGAGAAACTAAAATTAAGAAAAATATAAATAACAAAAAATATTCTGAAGGGGCTGATGAATTTTCAGACGTAACAAATGGAGGAATACCAGGTCTTGTAACACGTAGAAATGAAGAAATAAACATGTTTAAAAATAACATATATGATTCCACACATTAGAATAAAAGGTATAATAATACTGTTAATTACAATTTCCACTTTTAGCTGTAAGAAAAATGTAAATGCAAATAATTATAATCCAACTGAAAAAAAAGTAAAGGTAAATGAGGTTTCTGTTATCCGAAAGAACATTGATAAAAATAAAATAAAAGAAGGCGGGAATGTTGATAGATTAAACTATTCCTTTGAAAAGGTTGTTCCTTTAAGTAATTCATACACATGCTTCTCAGAGAATTACAAAAATTTTAATTTTTCTATATCAGGAGATTCAATATTTATTGATGGAATTTATACTGATGATGTTTATAATGGATTAATTAAATCTGAACTATATTTTTCTCAAAGATATTTATACAATTTATATAAAAATATTTTACCAAAACACTTTAATTTAAATTTACCTGACAGTCTAGAAAACATTAGGAATAAAAGAGCATATCAAAAAGAATCGAAATTAGATGCTTTTTTTCAAGATGCTTTTTTTATTAATAATTATATGTTTTTTGAAAAAGACGGATGCTTATATTGCTTTAAAAAGAAAGAAATAAATAAAAACACAAATTTAGTTAAATTACCAATTTCTAAGAAAGAAATTTCAAACTCAGATTATTTGATTTTACCAAAAAAATCTGAAATAAATATTAATGGTACCATAGCATCTGGAGAATATCAAATAAAAAAAGACATATTATTACTTTGGTTTGATGGAGATATAGAAAAATGGTATATAGTCACTTTGATAAATGATAAAGTTTATCAAAAATTATTAATTGGTAAAAGTGAAACAATTGAATTGAAAGAAGGAGGGAAACTAGATGATTATCTTGATTTTTTTATAGATGAAGAATTAAAAATAAAATTAGAGTATAGTAGAGGTAAAGATTATAAATCAAGAAAAATATTGAAAATAGAAAATTATTACATTTCAAACGATAAAAAAATAACCCAATAGGCATTTGTCTACTGATCAAATCCGCTCCAAAAAGTAGTTGTGATTATATTGAGGAATATAAAGACATAACAAAGTGGATAAAATGGAAAGAAGGTTCTTGTAAGTCAATCGAATTTAAATTTTGTTATTAAGATTCTAAAATAAAAAAGATTGGATTGTGAAACTATTGCAATTCCTAAAGATTCAAAATAACCGTTTAAAATACCAAAGCAAAAATACCACACTTTGCAAAACAGTAGTGTCCAGCCAAAAGTTGGAATGCTATATTCATGCCCAAAAAGAAAGAATCCAAAAACATAGCATATTGAAAATCGCTGTACTACAGCACAAAATATAAATTTATAAATCAGTAAAAAAGTAAAACAAACAATCATTTAAAAAAACAAAATTATGTTAACAAATTATGGAATTGGAGGGAATGAGGTAAAATTAGACGCCGATGAAGCAATTATTGCGATTCCTCAAAACAGAACGCTTATTGCACAAAAATTGACTATTGATACTCCTGTAAAACCAGAATTGGTTGAAGGAATTACTAGTATCGAAAAAGCTTTCGAACACTTTAAACCAGAAGTTAAAGTAAACTTCGAAAATGCAGAAGGCGCTACTAAAAATGAATCTTTAAAATTCAAAAATCTTGGTGATTTTGGTGTAAAAGGGATTACTTCGCAAAGCACATTTTTATCCGATTTGGAGACAGAAAAAGATCAGTATCAAAAAATTATCCGTCAGTTGAAAACGAATAAAATTTTGAAAGCAGCTCTAGAAGATGGTGAGGCTAAAAAAGCTTTGTTAGAAAGCTTAGGCGGATTAATTAATGAATTAAAAGACAACAAATAAAAAGCTACAGATGAAAGATAATACGACAAAAGGAGCATTTAAGGAAAATGATGCAGATGTTGCAGTACTAGAACGCAAAGGTTCAGGCACAGTAGAAAAAAATGTAGAAAAATTAGCCAAATATGGTGGTTTCGATTTATTAGAAATGTCTATTGAAGGAACACAAAACTTAAATCCAGATAGAAAAGCAAGAAGAAAAATTTTCTTGGGGGAAGTAAACAAAGCCAAAGAAAGAGAAACTTTGATGAAAACCCTACAATTATGGGTAGCCGTTTTGAGCAATAACGAAGCATTGACGGACATGGTTGCGCAATGTGAAGATAAAAGCAAAGAATCGGAAGCGTTGTTAAAAAAGAATCTTATTCAAGCAGTAGAAGACACAAGAGAAATTGAAGCAGCTTACCGTACACTTTCTTTATTTTATAAAAACACAGAAACGGACAAAGTAAAAAACGTTACTCTTGTAAATGCTGATATTGAGCAATTAAAAGATCTTGACAACACGCGTTTTATTGATGCAATTCACTCTGAATTGGTAGACAACTACGACCGTTTGGATTTAAAAAACAACTATGGTATTGTTGTGATTCCAGGTTATTTAGGGTCTAATAAAGTAGTTGAAAAATGGGCTAAAATTGCGCACGAAAACAAAGTAATGCTGGTTACTGATTTCGAACATTTAGACGAACCGGATGATGTTATGGAAATGTTTGATGCTGCCAACTTAACTGGAGGCGACGTATACCGTTCGAATATTATTATGACGTGTAACTGGTTAGTAGGACGTGGTCGTTTTGAACAAATAGGTGAAGGAGAAGATTTATACATCGCTCCATCTGCAGCTCTTGCGGGTAAAATCTACAAAACATTAATGTCTCAAGTTACTGCTGGTAAGAAATTTGGTGGAATCAACGAAGTAGACGGTGTAAAATTTGACCTTAAGAAAAGTGAAATTGCTAATTTAGAAAACATGGGATTGGTTCCTATGGTGAATGAATATGGTAAAGTAATGGCGTTTTCGGCTAAAACATTGTTTAGCGGAGACAACTTAGGATTGCAAACGTATTCTGTAGTACGTGTATTTGATTACGTAACTAAAGTATTAATGGATTTCCTTAACCGTCGTGCTTTTGAAAACTTCACAGCCAAAACGCGTAAAGAAATCATGGGACAAATCGTTAGTTTCTTAGATGGAATTACAGGACCAGACAAGCTAATCGAAAACTTTGAAATTCGTCGTTTTGAACAAGATCCTATCCAGAAAGACAGAATCTATGTAGACATTCACATGAAACCGTATTTCCCTGCAAAGAACTTCCTTATCAAAATGGACGGTCACAAAGGAGATGACGGAACAGAATGGGATACTGATTACGAACAAAAATAATCCTTTGAATACTAAAAAAGGAAACACAGAAATGTGTTTCCTTTTTTTTAAAAATCCATTCAAAGAAAATTAAATGCTACACCTCCATGAAACTATTTCAGAAAACTTTGCTGCTAATACTACTGATTTCCTTTTCAGGAATTGTACAGGCGCAAAAAAAGAAAAAAAGCCATCCTCTAGACAATATCGATTGTCCTATTACTCAAAATGAATTGCTGCTTGACGGCAAACAATTTGCGAGTGTGCCTCCAATTTTTTTAAGAGTTTATAATGAGACTGCCGAATATGCAACCTTGCAGCTAGGAAAAAGAAAAAGAAAGGTTTTTTTGTATTTCAAAATATTCACGGACAACACCTGCGTCAAACAAGAACAACCATTAGAGTTGTATTTTGAAAATGGCGAAATGTTACGTTTAAAGAATCAGCTTAAAGTAAATTGTGACGGAAACGTGGTGTTGCAATTGAGTGCTAGTCAAATCACTAAAATAAAAAGCCATATGATTAATAAGATTAAGCTTTTTACGCTAAACAAAGATTATGAATTTAGTCCAACAGATGCCGACAACAAAATACTAAGAGAATATTTGACCTGTTTTAAATATTACAAAGTCAAAAATGATTAATCAAGTAAGAAAAATTTGATTCAGTAAAAAATAGACTTTAAAGTTCTAGTATACCAAAAAAATAAAAAGATGCCAATACCTGAATTAAACTTATCCCTTGGACTTACAGAAAATAACGGATCGGTATTTTATTCCGGATCTGGTGAAGGTAAAGTGATTGTAAGAACCGATTCTGCTCTTGTGAAACACACTATAAACATCACGATATCGGAACAAGAGGTGGGAACGATTTTTCTAAGAACAAATTTACCAAGTTCGGAGATTCCTTCTGAAATTGAGATTCCGACCTATCAAATGATTCTTACTGATGACAAAACCAATGAAAAAGAAATTTACAAAGTAACAAGAGATACCTTTTTTTATAAAGAACAGATTAGCAAGAAAAGCATTTGGAGCTTCCTTGGATTAAAATTTTTGGCACCCAAAAATTTCTTATTTGACAACATACCGTTTGAACCTTTAAAAGAAGAAATAGAAAGTTTTGACATTTCGAGATTTAGAAAACTAAATGCAGATGAACTAACTTATACTTTCGAAAAGGATAATCAAACGATACAAATTTTTGCTGGCGATATTAACACGCTACAAATGCAAAAAGGAATCAGTTATTTTATTATTGTGGACGAAAACAATGGCAAAAGGCTTATTGGAGACCTGCTCTACCGTGAGAAATTTCTAAAATTAACGCCAAAGGTAAAACTGAATATTATTAAACGAAAAAAAGTTTCTAAAGCGATGCAAACCGACTCAAAAGGAAAAGCGGACAAACTTATTTACCTATAATAGCCATACAAATGAAAGGAGCTTTTTATAAATTACCAATCGATTTTGGAACAATCATCGAAAAAAAGGAACTGGAAAAAACATCATTAGAGCATTCTATTGCCCAACAAATTATATTGTTGGCGACCACTACTTTTGGAGAATGCAAATTTGACGAAACCTATGGTTCTAAAATATGGGAAATCGATTTTGATTTGTTAATGAACGAAAACACTTTAAAAGAAATCATTTCGAAAACAATGAAACAATCGTTGCATCAGCATGAGGAAAGAATAAAAGTTAGTGAAATAAAAGTAGAATTATCTGAAACGAAATACATGGTTAAAGATGTAAACAGAGCCAAAAAAAGAGTAGACATCATAATCGAAGCTACTGTAAAAAGTACTAACAGACCTTTTGACTTTAGAGGTTACTTTTTTGTAGGACCACTTTCTTATAAATAATATCAGGGCATACGCATGAGTTTAAAAAATAAAAATAACCACAAATTACACAAATTACATGAATTTGGAAGTTGTGAAATTACACGAATTTTCAAATCATTTAAAAAATTGGTGGAATTACTTTTTTTGATTCCCTATAATTTGTGCAAATTTTTGTAATTCTTCATCAAAAATAACTGGTGTGTTTACACTATACCAAAATAATATTTTGTTCAAATACATTGTGTATTAACCCGTTGGGTGTAATTATTTGAAGTAAAATAAATTGAATAAATATTGGCCAAGATACTGAAATTCAGTATCTTGAAGTCGCAAAACAAACCAATATTCATGACAAATATAGTGAAAAATTATTTTAGAGTTTTAGAA
>JBBSSR010000069.1:0-6664 GCA_038241955.1 Flavobacteriales bacterium
AGAAGTAAAACTTCTTCCTGTATAATGGTAACCTCCTCCATCATAATGAATGGTTCCATCTACTGTTTTTGGGTTTTTATGTTTGGCTTCCATGATGTCAATTTCGCCAGTGTATGGCCAATTTGATACACCTGCTGGCAACATCCAGAAGGCTGGCCAAGCACCCATTCCTGATGATAATTTCATACGGGCTTCTACTCTTCCATATTTCAAAGAATATTTTCCTTCGGTAGTTAATTTTGCAGAGGAATAAGGTTGTTGTGGAAAAGCACCGTTAGGCTCGTATTTAGCTTGAATATTCAAATAGCTATTTGATCCTTCTTTAACAATAGTTGCTTGATTTGGATCATACCTTTGTGCTTCACCGTTTCCAAAACCGCAGAGACCAACATCACA
This sequence comes from Flavobacteriales bacterium, assembly GCA_038241955.1. Classification (GTDB taxonomy): domain Bacteria; phylum Bacteroidota; class Bacteroidia; order Flavobacteriales; family Flavobacteriaceae; genus Flavobacterium. The sequence continues at coordinate 397 of JBBSSR010000069.1, forward strand.
GCCATTACCGGAAATACTTTTCCATTTGCTTCCATCGACTGTTGTTCCGTTAAATTCATCCGCCCAAACAAGTGTATTGCATTGGGAATGAATTTGTAGTAAAGGGGTTAATAATAGAAGTGCAAAGAGCACATTTTTAATCGAAAATTTTCTTGGTAATTTCGAAGATAATCCGAAAAATAAGTCTTTCTGGTTCATTTTATAGATATGTTAGTTAATACACTAGATTAAAAAAGAAAGGAGTATCTGTAATAAAAACTCCTTTCTTTTAATAATAATGTGCAATATTAACTAAGAAACTATAAAAACTTTAAATAATGAATACGGTTTGACTACGGTTCTTACCAAAACACGTATAACTACGTATAAGTTTTTACTCTCAAATCATAATTAAAAGTTAAGAATAAATTCTGTTATGTTTGCTTCTGAAGAAAGTTGTAATTTTTTGCGAATTCTATATCGAGTATCTTCAACACCTCTAATTGAAATACCTAGAAGTGGGGCTATTTCTTTAGTATTGAAATTCATTCGTAAGTAAGCGCACAAACGCATATCGCGAGGAGTCAATTCGGGGAAACTTGTTTTTAAACGTTGCATAAAATTATCATGAAGCTGATTAAAAATTTCCTCAAACTCATTCCAATGTTGGTCTCCCTGTAGTTCATGGTCTATTATTCTATTAATTTTAGTTAATAAACTGAAATTAATAGTCGAGTCATTTTCTTTTTTTATCTGAGTAATCAGGTCTTTTATAGCTAATAGAATTTCATTTAAATGAATCAAGTTAACAGTATTAGATGCAACCTTGGCATTTTTGAGATTAATTGTCGCTTCCAGATTTTCACGTATAATCATCATGTTCTGTTGTTCTAAAACTAATTTTTGTTCGTTTAATTCTGCTTGATTTTTTAGGAGTTCTTTTTCTTGTTTTAGAATTAACTGAAAACGGTCCTGTTCAGCCAGGTTTTTTTGGTGTTTAATTATAACATAAATTAAAACTCCAAAAAGTATAAAGTACATTAAAAATGCCCATTTTGTTCTGTACCAAGGAGGTAAAATTTCGAAACTAAAAGTGGCTTCTTGACTAACTACATCATATATATTTTTTGCTCTAATGTGAAAAATATATTCATTTTCAGGTAAGTTGGTGTATTCTTTTTCGGTTTGAGGACTCCAATCAGACCATTTGGCTTCAAATCCTTCCAACCAAAATTCATATTTTGTTGCATCTGCATCATCATACCATAAGGATGAGAATGAAAAATGAAGAGCATTGTTTGCATAAGATAAAATAGGGTGGAAGGGCTTAACACCGCTTTCTAAATCTGAGGGCAGAACATCAAACCTGCTTGAAAACAGTAAACTGTCTTTAGGGAAAATACATTTTACTTCAGAAATTACGGATGTGTACTTTGATTGATATCTCTTTTTAGTTGCGTTACTGTAATGAATTAATCCATATTGGGTTCCAAAAAATACATCCCCATTTGGTGTAGTTTGTATGTTTTCGAAACCTGGAATATACAAATACCTTAATTTTCGAAAAGGTAATTCATCGATAGAAAAGTTACCCGTATACTTCTCCTGAATTTTTCCCGTATTATCTCCGGAAACATACCAAATATTATTCTTATCATCTGATTTCAGTAAACGAATGTGATTATTAATTCCTAATATTTTTTTGAAAACAGGTTCAGGAATCATCTTTTTTAAAGTAGTATCTAGTTTATAAACACCTTTCGTAGTACCAAAAAGGATTTGATTCTTAATCTTGAAAGTATTCAAGAATAGGCTCGATGGAAAACCATTTTCCTGATTATAAAACGCCATATTTGAAACCGTATCAAATTTTTTATTTAGTGTCAATTTGAAAATACCTTTGTATCCATGCGCGATCCAAATATTTTGCTCTTTATCAATTGTAATTACGCGGCTACTTTCCTCAAAGCCTTTAATTTTATGCTGATATTGCCATGACTGCTTTGTCTTTTTTAGTAAATGTAGTCCAGAATAACCACCCACAAGCAGTAGATCTGGATGATTGGGGATTATTACTCCCAACCATGCACCATCGATCTTGGCAATTAAATGAGCGGAATTATTTTTTATTTCGAATATCCCGTTTTTTTCAAAAACCAAAAGTACATTGTCATAAATACCAATGTTCCAAACATTATCTGACATTCCGCTTATGTGTTGAAAATGTATGTTTTCGTGCAAACCGCTTTTATAAGATGCCCAGTCCAACCAAAATAAACCATTATCTGTGGCTATGTATAGTTTGTCCTGATAAATTTGACTGCAGAATATTTTTCTTTCAGAACTTGTTGCATCTAGTATTCTTGACAAAGGAGAAGAGATTTGAATAAGGGAGATACCTTCTTTTAGTGTAATCCATAAATTACCTTCTTTGTCCGTTTTAAGATTTGTAATGTATTCGTTTTGCAAGCCCATTTGCTTATTGATATGCTGTATTAAATGGCCTGCTTTATCGATTATCACAAGACCAGATTCCCGGGTTCCAATTCCGAGATAACCATCAGAGAGCATCGTTGCTGCTGAAATTTGATTTTTTTTGAGCAAATAATCGGCTTCTGTTACAAAAGGTTGTAGCTCATTATTTTTATATTTGAAAAGACCTTTTTTTTGAGTTAATAGTGTCAATCCATCACTAGTTTTAAATATTTTTCGAATATTCATCCCTGCAAACCTCATTCCATCAGTAACAGGCAGCAAAACATTATCTTTTAATTTTAATAATCCTTTTGCATTGTCCATTACATAAATATCATTGTCTACCTCAAATAAATCATCAAAATTTGAATGCGATTGCAGTACTTTTATTTTATTGTCTTTGTAGATAAAAAGCCCTTCTGCCGAAAAAAATAATACTTCATTCCCTCTAATTATGGTATGGAGAACATCCCCAAAATTTCTCAAAGGTTTTGGAAGCAAGTTAACTAGCGAAGTATAGCTATATTGTCCATTATGTTGTTGCGACGTATAACCAAAATCACCTTGAGCTCCTATATAGATTTTATCATTTTTATCTATTGCCAGGGAGCGAACCATGCTTTTATTAGATGGTTGTACGACAATACTCCATCTTACTCCATCAAATTGCAGTAAGCCAAAATGATTTGCGAAAAATATCATTCCTTGCGAATTTTGTATAGCATCCCAATTTTCTGAAGCTGCTTTATATGTTTTTGGACTGTAGTTCGTTATAAACGGAACGCCGATTTTCTTAATTTGAGCTGTAAGTACGTAGGGTATAAGTATGATTGTTAGAATACTAATTCTAATTATAAATTGCTTCATGTAGGTTAATTTTTAAAGGTTTGAATAGTATTATTTTAAAATAACTCTTAGGGAAAGTTATTCTTAGCAATACTAGTCTATATGTTTATTCAACATATTACTTACAAATGTACTAAAATCTTGTAAGGTTTGATACTAACGTTTTGTATGCTAAATGTTCATTACATTTTTGAAAGATAAATTAATTCACAAAATTTCACTAATATATTAGTTTAAATATTAACTAATTAGTTTTGCTACTAATTAATTAGTAGTTATATTTGTCAAAAAATAGTTCACTATGATAAAATTAGCTAAAAGAGAAGAACAGATTATGCAAGTGTATTGGGATTTAAAAAAGGCCTATATTAGAGATATAATTCCATTATTACCAGATCCTAAACCACATTACAATAGTGTAGCAACAATTGTGAGAATTCTTGAAGAAAAAGGTTTTCTAAATCATGAAATCACAGGTAATATGCATTGTTTTTATCCCATAATTAGTAGAGAAGAATACCAGCAATTTGCTTTGAAAGATATTGTAAGTCAGTATTTTGACAACTCTTATCCTAGAATGCTTGCTTTTTTTGCAAAGGAGCAAAAACTAACTGAAAATGAATTAGATGAAATAGTAAACATCATTAAAAAAGACAAAATATGATACCTTATATTTTATACACAGCTCTCATTCTTTCTGCCTGTCTTTTGTTTTACAAATTACTTTTACAAAGAGAAACTTTTTTTCATCTTAATAGGTTTGTTCTGCTTAGCTGCATGGTTTTGGCTTTTGTTTTGCCGTTGGTTCCAGTACCTCAAGAATTATCTCTTAGGAAGGAAATAGGAGTACAACATAGCACTGAGACAAAAATAGCAGTTAACAAAAATGCTCATTTAAAAACACCAGCAGTTCAAGAAGTTTTTTTCGAAAAGACCAAAAATGCTATAAATGTTGACTTGTTAATGCAATGGTTGGTTTACTTCTATTGGTTTGGAGTAGTGGTCTTTGGTCTTAATTTTTTGATGCAAGCTGCAGTATTGCTATTTAAAGCATATTCTACAGCTTCAATTCAAGACGGGAAATTTCGTATTGTAGAAATAACTGGAGACAAAGCGCCATGTTCATTTGGTAACAATATCTTTATTAATCCCGAAAAATATGAGTGGGAAACCTACAATCAGATTTTATTGCATGAAAAAATTCATATTGAGCAAAAACATACTATCGATCTTTTACTTGCAGAACTGGTTTTAATATTTCAGTGGTTTAATCCTTTTGCATGGCAATGGAGAATCGCTTTAGAGAGAAACCTGGAATTTTTCACAGATGATAAAATGTTGCAACAAGATACTGTTGAAAAAGAAAGTTATCAGTTTAGTCTGCTCAAAGTAGCGGCACCACATTTCCCATTGAGTCTTACCACTAATTATAATCAATCATTAATCAAAAAACGAATCATTATGATGAATTCAAAAAAATCAAACGTACACACAACCTGGAAATATTTTTTCTTATTGCCTTTATTAGTTTTATTTGTCTGCCTTTTTAATCAACCGGTCGCACTAGGTCAAAATCTAAATAAAGAGGAAGAGTCTAAAGAATCTGCTGTAAACTCAAACATCCAAAATGATTTGGAAACAGAAGGGAATTGGTCTGCGATTATTAAAGATAATGTAGTAAATATTCAATTTATAAATAAAGAGCAGAGCAATACTTCTACTGCTACTTTTCAGTTAAGTGAATTTAATAATTTGCAAAAGAACAATCAAGGATCGTTTACGTTAACTAGGGAAGCGGGAATAATTAATTTTGAAGGGAAGTTTGAAGGAAACAACGGTATGGGAACTTATAAATTTACGTCTAATAAAAATTTCACTGCAGCATTACAACAAGAAGGAATTACCGTTGCAAATGAAAGTGATTTGATGGCTTTGTTTATCGTAAATGTAAAAACTTCGTATGTTAAAATGTTAAAGAAAAACGGTTATAAAGATCTAAATAAAGATCAACTTATTCCTTTAGCAGCATTAGATGCCAATCTTGAATATATTAATGATATTAAAAAGTCAGGTATTTCTAATTTTGATTTAGATGATTTGATTGCTTTTAAGTCAATGGGAATAGATAGAATTTTTATAGATGAGGTTCGTCAAGCTGGCTATAAAAACATTACGGTGGATAATATTATAGCATTTAAGTCACAGGGTATTGATGGGAAATATATTGCCGATTTTAATAAGTCAACAATAGAAAATGATGCAGATGAAACAGGAGACAATATCATTGCATTTAAATCCATGAATATTGATAAGGAATTTATTGACTCGTATAAGGAGCTGGGGTATAATACTCTTTCTATTGATGATCTGATTGCTTTAAAATCTATGAATATTACTCCAAAATACATTAATGACTTTGAAAAATCAGGTTTCAAAAAAATAAATATAGATGATCTGATTGCTTTAAAATCTCAAAACATCACTCCCGATTTGATTACCGAATATACGAACCTTGGACTTACTGATTTGAACATTGACGACATTATTGGTGCAAAATCAATGGGTATTTCGCCTCCTTTTATTAAAACGATGAAAGAGAAGGGACATACCTTTAAAACTCTTGAAAAGTATATGGAATTTAAATCAATAGTTGGCATTAAGTAGGAAAAACAATGTTGTGGTAAGATTATAATTTACATTAAAAAGCCCAAACCGAAAGGAATGGGCTTTTATCTTTTACTACCGTAGTTATTGTTTTTTCTTAATTAGAATTCCATATTTATCTCTTGCTAATTTATTAAAAATTTGTTAGCTGGGATTGAATAAATAGACACTATCCTAAAATCTGTGTAAGTTTAAAATTTCAGGGTTAAATTATTTATAGTTTAATCCTGTTTTCAAATATAGCTAAAAATTGATTGAGTATAACTCCCCAATTTCTAATTGGCATTGTCCATTTTTTAGTACT
>JBBSSR010000070.1:0-4488 GCA_038241955.1 Flavobacteriales bacterium
CGAAGAAGACGATTTTAATTTTGTTGAACGTTTTACTTTTTTGAAAGCAGAATTGGAAAAACAAATTGCTGAAGAAGCAGAACTGAATAAAAATATAGCTGAGAATTTGGCTAAAATAAAATTACCTGTAAATGGCTAACGAAGATATACGCTGGATACAACGGTTTAATAGTTATCGTAAAGCATTAGCAAGGCTTGGCGATGCTGTGGCTTTGGCAGGGGAAAGAGACTTATCAGACTTGGAACAACAAGGTTTAATCCAAGCTTTTGAATTTACCTGCGATATGGGCTGTAAAACATTGCAGGATTTTGTGGTTCATCATGGTTATGTAGGAGAAAGAGAAAAACCTGTAAAAATTATAGTAGATGCCGCAGCAAAAGGCATAGTTAATGAAAAGAACTGGCGTAAGTTATACCAAGCAAGATGCAAAACTTCTCATAGCTATGATGAAGTGATTGCAAATGATATTGCCGAAAACATTTTAGATACTTACCATAGTTTATTCATTCAGTTAGAAACTCGTTTGCAGTTAGAAAAAATAAACGAAGAAAAGAACCTTTTTAACCAAGACGATACCGAATGAAATTTGGATTAGAGCAACATATTATTGATAATCTTATTTCTGTCTTTGAGCAACACCCAAAAGTGGACAAAGCCCTTGTGTTTGGTAGCAGAGCCAAAGGCAATTACCGCCCCGATAGCGATATTGATATTGCCATAAAAGGACAAGACCTGCACACCGATGATATTATTGCAATTAGTGTGGCCTTTGAAGAAAAAGGCATTACCCAAAAAATTGATTTGATAAACTACGACACTATCAATGAACCCGATTTAAAAGACCATATTGAACGTGTGGGCACTGAGTTTTATAGTAGATGGAAGGAATATAAAATTGCTAATATTATCAGTCTTGAATATGGTAAAAGCCTACTAAATTATCGTAATGGAGCTGGTAAATATGATGTGTTTGGAACCAATGGAAAAATTGGAACTTCTGACAAGTATCTGTATGATAAACCATCTGTGGTAATCGGAAGAAAGGGAGCTTATAGAGAAACTCATCTATCAAAAAAACCTTTTTTTGTAATTGATACAGCCTTCTACACTAAAAATAAGTTGAGTGGCTTAGATACTCTATTTCTTTACTATTGGTTTAAGAACATAAACATAAATGAAATGGATAGCGGTTCTGCTATTCCATCAACTAGCAGAGATGAAGTTTATGATATAGATATAAAGCTTCCGCCTCTTTCCGAGCAAACCGCCATTGCCAACATCCTAAACAGTTTAGATGATAAAATAGACCTGCTGCACCGCCAAAACAAAACCTTAGAGGAATTGGCGGAAACGTTGTTTAGGCAGTCGTTTGTGGAGGAAGCGGAGGAAAGTTGGGAGGTTGAACCATTAGGGAAAGTATTTGATATTGGAATTGGTAGAACACCACCAAGAAAAGAACAACATTGGTTTACCTTAAATCCATCAGATGTAAAATGGGTTTCTATTAAGGATATGGGAACAAGTGGAATTTACATTGATACTGTTTCAGAATATTTAACACAAGAAGCGGTTGAAAAATTTAGCGTTCCTATTATACCAGAAAACACAGTAATGTTAAGTTTCAAAATGACAATTGGACGTTTAGCAATTTCAACTGAAAAAATGATTTCAAATGAGGCAATTGCTCATTTCAAACTAAAAGAAAATTCACCTCTATTCCCAGAATTCCTTTATCTATTCTTAAAAACATATAGTTGGGTAGAATTAGGGAGCACTTCTTCAATTGTAGAATCTATAAATTCACAAATGATTAAAGAAATTGAAATGGTAATTCCTTCTAAACAGAATTTATTAGATTTCAAAAAAATGATTAGACCAACTTTTTATAAAATAAAATCGAACCAAATCCAAATCCGCACTATAACCCGAACCAGAGATACCTTGTTGCCAAAGTTAATGAGTGGAGAAGTAAGGGTAAAAATCTAAAATTGAATGATGAAATTTCTGTACCAATTATTTTTAGCTTTTAATTCAACTTGGTTGATAGCTGTAGTTTTTCTAGTAAAGGAGAAATACAGATTCAACTTTTTGGATAATTATAGCACTTATTATTCTTGGCTTCTCTTTGTATTATTACCAATCATATTAACGGCATTAAGCTTCCTGATTGCAATGAGATTGCCTAAAGATAGGTTGCAAAGTACTTCAGTTAAAGAAATTGAATTAGCAAATAACAATTTCCTTCCCACTTATCTAGGTTATTTTTTTGTATCCCTAGGAGTAGATGATGTTTCCACATTAATAGTGGTTTTTTTGATTATTTACATTTTTACATTCTTGTCACAAACTCTATATTTTAATCCTATTTTTTTACTTTTTGGTTATCATTTCTATTTTCTAAAAACATCGGGGAATATAAAAGTATTTTTAATCACTCGAAAGCAATTGAAAACACCTGGGGAGGATGGTTTTGAAAACTTAAGAAGAATTAACAATTACACATTTATTGACCTATAATTAAATTGATATGGCAAACTATATATACGGAAAAGTAAAAAGAAAGCAGAAAATATTCAGAGTTATTGAGACAGAAACAGAGGTTTATGATACCGCAAATCTTGTTTTGAATGGCATTGAATACAACCCCGCAACACTCATAGAAAACGAAGAGCTTTACCAACTTACAAATTTTTCAACTTCAGGATTTATATTAGATTTTCTTCAAAATGATTTGGATTCTGTTAATCACGATCAAATAACCAGAGATGACTTAAAAAAATTGTCTTTCATCTGCACAGTGCAAGGCAATCTTTATTTTTTTCAAATTATTAATTCAAGTTTTTACATAAGTAAAAAGTGGTTCTCAATTGATGAGTTAGCTTTAGAAACCGACAAACCAATAATAACTATAAACCCTTTTGCTGATGCAATTTATGACAAACAAAATGATACACTTTATTTTAAAAAGCTGTCAGCAGCACAAAAGATATTTAAGGGAATGGATCAGTTGTATAGAACTGCCACCGATGTTGAGACCTCAGCTTTTTTGAATAATGATTTTCTTAAAGTAAACGAAAACTTTATAGCCGAAAAAGTTACTATACCTAATAGAAAAAGGATTGCATTAGTAAATGAAACATTGAAGAAATTTTCTGATGAAGAAAAACTATATATTTATGAGTATACAAACAATTATAAAAAAGTCACATTTGCAAATGGAAAATTTAAAATAGAAACCGATGATGATTTAAAGTTTGTTCTTTGGGGGATAGAACAACGTTTTTACACTACACCTATTGGTGGCGACCAAAGAGTTGCTAATTCAATCATTAGTATTTGATATTATGAAGCCCATCACCGAAGATAAAATAGAAACCTTTGCTATTGAAGTGCTTCAATCTATGGGTTGGGAGTATGTTAATGGCTTGGCTATTGCTCCGGGTGCAGAGCAAGCAGAAAGAGAAAGTTTTGAGCAAATAGTTTTGGTTGACCGTTTACGCAAAGCTGTTTCGGTTCTCAATCCAGGCATTCCACACGATGCACAAGAGCAAGCCATTCAAAAAGTATTGCGTATTTATTCGCCTGACTTGTTGCACAACAACGAAAGTTTTCATCAGTTATTGGTAGAAAAAGTAAAAATTCTTTACCAACAAGATGGCTTTGAACGCAGTTACGAAGTGGCTTTGATGGATTTTGAAAATCCATTAAACAATACATTTTTAGTTGTTAATCAATACATCATTGTAGAAAAAAATCAAAACAAACGACCCGATGTGTTGCTGTTTGTAAACGGTTTGCCGTTGGTAGTCATCGAACTAAAAAATGCCGCAGACGAAAACGCCACAATGCGAAAAGCGTTTGACCAATTGCAAACCTACAAAGCCACCATACCCAGTTTATTTACTTACAATGCCATTTGCGTAATATCAGACGGAATGGAATGTAAAGCAGGAAGTGTTTCGGCAGGTTTCAGCCGTTTTATGACTTGGAAAACTGCCGACGGCAAAAAAGAAGCATCACGTTTTATTCCGCAGTTAGAAATTTTGCTCCAAGGAATGCTGAACCCTGCCACCCTTTTAGATTTGGTTCGCAACTTTATTGTATTTGAAAAGAGTAAAAAAGAAGATGCCAAAACAGGCATTACGCAAATTGAAACGGTTAAGAAATTAGCAGCTTATCATCAATATTATGCTGTAAACAAAGCTGTGCAATCTTCCATTGTTGCATCAGGCGTTAATGGCGATAAAAAAGGCGGTGTAGTTTGGCATACACAAGGTTCAGGCAAAAGTTTGAGTATGGTTTTTTATTCGGGCAAACTGATTACAGCACCCGAAATGCAAAACCCAACCATTTTAGTGATTACCGACCGAAATGATTTGGACGACCAGTTGTTTGATACGTTTGCAAACTCCAAACAATTACTAAGACAAGAACCAGTTCAGGCCAAAGACAGAGAGCATTTAAAAGAATTGCTAAAAGTGGCAAGC
>JBBSSR010000071.1:0-4042 GCA_038241955.1 Flavobacteriales bacterium
AAAAATTAAAATCTTGATGGATTCTGTTTTAGTAATTGCTTTGTTGGCAATCTTGGCTTCCACTTTCTACAGTTTTAAAAAATCGAATGATTTCGGATTACTTGATTGGACTTTGCAACTATCTAGTGTTGTGTTAGGATTCGTTTTAGTCCTTCTTTTAAACAAAAAAGAAGCTATTGAATCGATGAAAAATACAATTTTAACCCATGTTTTAAATGCATGGTTAATTACTTTGCTTTTTACCCAAATAGAAACTAATTATTTACCAATAGCATTAATGGCTTTAGCCTTGATAAACTTCTTTTTAACTGAAAGAAAGAAAATCCAAATTCATCTGTATTCTGTTTTAGGTATTGCGATGTTAGGAATTGTAGTATCATCTGTTTATAGTATTGACAAATTGAATGCTTTCAAATTAATCGATTGGATCTTCCAACTCTCTGCAGTGGCGTTAGGATTGTTTGTAGTACTCCTTTTAAACAAAAAAGAAGCTGTCAATGGAATGAAAACCAATTACCACATTATACTAAATGTTTGGCTTTCTATTATCATGTTCACGCAATTAGAACACAAATGGTTGCCTGTATATTGGGCAATTGTTGCAATTTTAAATCTTTATTTGTACCACAAGAAAATAAGTCAAGAAAAGAAGATCAGCATCGTTTATTATTTGTTAGCGAATTTACATTTAGGTTTTTTGAGTTTTAACTTTTATCAATCTAAATTCCTAGCTGTTTATCTTTTGATCTTTGCACTTTTAGGGGTTTATATTTATTTAGCATCAAAATGGATGGAAAACTTCAAACTCAAAAATAGTTTATTGATTTATCCAGCTACTTTAAGTATTGGGTGCTTTTTATATTTATCGTTTGACAAAGGAATTCTAACTTTTTTCTGGATTTTAGAAGCGCTTGGTTTATTAATATTAGGAATTATATTAAAAGAGAAATATTTTAGATATGTTTCGTTGTCATTAGTCGGTCTTTGCCTTGTCCGACTGATGTTCTTTGATTTATCCAATTCCGATTTTTTAATTCGAGCTATGGTATTAGTGGGCGTTGGAGTTGTATTATTAGTGATGAACAGTCTCTTTAAAAAATACAAAGACCGATTTGATTAAAAAAAATAATTTTTTTGTAACTTTTAGGAATGTCTTTACGTATAACTACTTGTACACTTAAAAATTGAGGAGACAACAACATGAGACAACTTAAAATCACCAAGCAGGTTACCAATCGTGAAACCGCTTCATTAGACAAATATTTACAAGAAATTGGAAAAGTTGACCTTATTACCGCTGACGAGGAAGTAGAATTAGCTCAAAAAATTAAAGCCGGAGATCAAAAAGCTCTGGAGAAATTAACAAAAGCCAATTTACGTTTCGTAGTTTCGGTAGCCAAACAATATCAAAATCAAGGATTAACCCTTCCCGATTTGATTAACGAAGGAAACCTTGGATTGATAAAAGCAGCACAACGTTTTGATGAAACTCGTGGTTTCAAATTCATCTCCTACGCTGTATGGTGGATTCGTCAATCGATTCTTCAAGCTTTGGCAGAACAATCTCGTATCGTTCGTTTGCCTTTAAATAAAATTGGTTCTATCAATAAAATCAACAAAATGTATGCTTTACTAGAGCAATCTAATGAGCGTCCACCATCTGCTGAGGAAATTGCAAAAGAACTAGATATGACTGTAAATGATGTAAAAGAGTCTATGAAAAACTCTGGTCGTCACTTATCTATGGATGCGCCTCTTGTAGAAGGAGAAGATTCTAACCTATATGACGTATTGCGTTCTGGTGAATCTCCAAATCCAGATAGAGAATTAATCCACGAATCATTGCGTACTGAAATTGAGCGTTCACTAGAAACATTGACTCCAAGAGAGGCAGATGTTGTTCGTTTGTACTTTGGTCTTGGTGACCAACACCCAATGACTTTAGAAGAAATTGGTGAAACTTTTGACCTAACTCGTGAGCGTGTTCGTCAAATTAAAGAAAAAGCAATCCGCAGATTAAAACATACTTCTAGAAGTAAAATCTTGAAAACATACCTTGGATAATAAAATTTAGTTTAAAGTTTAATGTTTAATACTGTTCAAACAACTTTAAACATTAAACTTTTAAACTTTTTTACAGCAAACAACAGTCTGATTAACTGTTCGTTTTTTGATTGATGATTGAAACTCCGGCTGATTACCGGAGTTTTATTTTTTTATCCCCCTAACCAAAGGGGGAATTACAAAGCACTACTATTCTTTTTTAAAATTGCAATTGATTTTTTAAATTGCTATTGAAATTGTATTTTGCTATTAAAATTATTCGGGCGTAACCCTCCGTAAAAACTTCGGGTCGGGCTTTCCGTTGCAATCTTTTTATTTCAAAAAAGAAATAAAAAGGATTTCCACTTCAATCCCTTACGCAACACTCTGCAACCAAAAATCTTTTCTATCTTTGCAAAAAATAATCTTTGAATTTTTTTGGCAACAAAAACACAAAACAAAGAAATTACTTTTGAGATTCATCAATACAAAAAAAATATAAAATGAGTAAAAACACAATTATTGCACCATCAGTTTTAGCTGCAGATTTCGCAAATTTACAACGTGATATCGAAATGATCAATAACAGTCAGGCAGACTGGTTTCATATTGACATCATGGATGGCGTTTTTGTTCCAAACATTTCTTTTGGAATGCCAGTTTTGGAAGCGATTACAAGACACACAAAAAAAACAGTAGATGTGCATATGATGATTGTAAATCCTGATCAGTACATTCAAACTTTTAAAGAACTTGGTGCCGATATTTTAACGGTACATTACGAAGCTTGTCCTCATTTACATCGCACGCTTCAAGCAATAAAAGCCCAAGGAATGAAAGCAGGTGTTGCGCTTAATCCTCATACGAACGTAGATTTATTAGAAGATGTGATCAATGATATTGATATGGTTTGTATCATGAGTGTGAACCCTGGTTTTGGTGGACAATCTTTTATAGAAAACACTTACGTGAAAGTAAAAAAACTAAAAGATTTAATTAGTAGAAAAGGAGCTTCAACACTCATTGAAATTGATGGAGGAGTAACTAATAAAAACGCATTACAATTAGTACAAGCAGGTGCAGATGTACTTGTTGCAGGAAGCTTTGTTTTTAAAGCAGAAGATCCAATTAAAACTGTTGCCGATTTAAAACAATTGACTACAATTTAAAGAAATACAAAAGTCCCAATAAGTAACCTTTAAAACTATATTGGGACTTTCTTTAATAAAAACACTTCCTCTACTTATACTGATCGATTAAATACTTTATCAAATCGGTGGTGGTTAATATTCCAACTAGCAAATGTCCTTCACAAACAGGCAGCGCATGAAATTCTTTTTTTGCTAATATCTGTGCAGCTTCCTTAATCGTAGTTTCTGGTGTAATGGTTATTAATTTTTTTGCCATTACTTGCTCTACTGTAAACATATTGTAAATGGTAGTATCTATCACCTCTTCGTCATCATCAATTGCATCTGCAAAAGAAATTCGCAGCAAATCGGTGTAACTCAGCATACCAATTATAGTCGCTCCATTAACCACCGGAATATGTCTTATCTTGTGATGCTTAAACAGCGATTCTGCCTTCGTCAGATCGTCTTTAATCGTCAGTTTAACTATGTTCTTGGTCATAATACTTGACACGGGTTCATGCTCTCTCATAATAGCTCTCTTTTAAATTATATGTAAATCTACAACAGAATAGTACGAAAAAATATGATGTTTATCAGTTGTTCCCTGAAATTATTTAAGGATATAAAGTAGACCTTCGGACAATCATCTATTCTTACAAATTAAACAACTTATCTTTGCGTCAACCTACGTAAAAGTACGTAAATAGTAAATTTATTCATTTGAATTTTTTTATCAATTTCTATCTAAAAAATTACCAAATTGAAAGATTTATCGCAACAGCAAGATGTTATTTGAAAGAAAAAATTATTATTCATTGTTTTCTAAGGCTATAAATTACTTGTTTTTTACGTTAATCTGTAGTTAA
>JBBSSR010000072.1:0-3858 GCA_038241955.1 Flavobacteriales bacterium
GTTGATTTGTTGAATTACAAAAAGTTTGTATTCAAAACTTACTTGTTTGCCGTTTCTTTTTCGGACGGGCTGATTTTCGGGTGTTTCCATTGGTTACTAAAGGTGTTTAAATTTTAGTCAACCTATTTTAGGACTCGACATTTTTTATAGTTACTGCTAACGTTTTGCATCTTGGCGAAGTGGCGGCTTTAGAAGCACTAAATTTCAATTGAAAAACTGAACTTGAGTTTAGCACTTCAACCACGCTTTTGCCAATACCTTGTTAGCGGTTCGTTGTTTTTATTTTCGATTGTTCATAAGTTAGTTCTTACTAGGATATATCTGTAAGTTCGCATATTTTGTTGTCCTTAAATCCAAAAATTGATTTCCCTTTTAATTCAAATTGTTGTCCTTTTTTCAGCCCATTCGGAAAGTCCATTCCTAAAATAGCAGAGTACTCAATTTCAATTTCCATTTTGTCATCAATGTATTTGGTAGAAGTAATTTTTTGATGTCTTTTTGCAAAATAAGATGTTGCCTGTTCGGCTTGTTTTTTGAAAGCCTTTATTCCTTTTAGTGTCATATTCACTTCTTTATTTTGAATATTTTGAAAAACGATTTCATCATCTAAGTCATGAACCATTTTTTCAATGTCAAATTCGTTGTAACCGTCTATGTAATTTTGGATGATTTTTTTTCTTATGTTGTCCATTTGTTCAGATTTTTAATTTTGAATGTCTCTTTATACAATGACCGCTATCGTCTTGGCTCTTCCCGAGCTTGGAGACTTTTGAAACCGAGTATTCTCGGCTTAACGTAAATGTAGTAAAAAAACGTTAATTCCACTAAAACCCCAATCTCGCCAAACGGCTGTTGGTGGCAGTATTTTTTACAATATTGGTTTTTCAAATCCATTAGTAAATTTTTCAAAATGTTGCGAGATTTCTAATAATTTCTTATCTGTCCATTTTTTGGAATGTATCTGAATTCCAACTGGCATTCCGTTTTTCTTTTTTCCAATCGGAATAACAACAATTGGATGTCCTGAAAATGCAGTCGTAAAGTTAAAAGAAGCAATAGCTTTTGTGTAGCCTATTTTTTTATTATTAACTGAAAAGGGTTTTCCTGCAGATTGATGTTTATAGGCTTCAAAGGAACATACAGGAGTAATCCATATATCATAAGTTGTCAAAAAAGAATTATAAATTTCAGAAAATTGATCTTTATAATCTATTGCTTTTGCATAATTGATGTTCGTCAAACGTTGTCCCAGAGCCATTCCTTTTGCCCACAAATAGTCTCTGTATTTCAAACCAATAAATGCAAACATAAAACTTGCTAATAATGGTACTTTGGGATTGTTAATTCCTATTTCAAATCCAATGATCTTACTACATTCTAAATAGGCTTTTTGTTCATCATATTTTGGGTGGTCAGCAATTAAAACATGATCTTCATTTTTGATTTTGGTTATAAAAACCCTAAACAAATCTAAATATTCTGCATCAACTTCTGTGTCATTTATGGTTTCAGAATAAGCAATAGTTAATGATTGTTTGTTCCATTTACTATTATGTAAATTGGTTGGTGGCAATTCGGGAAGTTCATATTTTGTGTTATTGCCTAAAACTTCCATCATTAAAATGAGGTCTGTTACATTTTTTGCCAATGGACCAGGTGTAATAATGTGCCGTCTTCCTTGTGGTTTGTTTTTAACTTTGAGGTGACCTCTATTGGATAGAAAATTTTCTGTTGGACGTAAACCACAAATACCATTAAAATGAGCTGGAACTCTTATAGATCCTCCCGCATCAGCTCCTAATTCTAACGGCCTAAATCCAGAAGCGACCGAAACTGCAGAACCGCCAGAACTACCACCTGCTACTCTCGAAATATCATAAGGATTGTTGGTTTGTCCATTCCAAAAGTTTGTGCTTTGCCAATCAATACAATAAAGCGCAGTATTTGTTTTGCCAATAATAATAGCACCTGCATCTTTTAATCTTTTAACCAATTCTGCATCTTCTGTGGCAATATAATTTCTTAAAAAAGGATCTCCATTTGAGTTTTTTAATCCTTTTACTAGAAAACTATCTTTTATGGTTAATGGTAATCCATGAAGTAATCCCAGTTCTTGGCTGTGTTCAATAGCTAAATCTTTTGCTCTTGCTTCTTTTAAAATTTCTTCTTTTTCCCTTAAATCTGATATGGCATTAATTTTAGGATTATATTTTTCAATTTGATTTAAAAAAGTGGTTACAGTTTCTACTATTGTTATTTCTTTATTTTTTATTTTCTTAACGAGTGCTGTTGCACTTTCGAATACGATATTTTCCATAGTTTTTTTTGACAAAGTTACTGTTTGGTAACCTGCTTTCTTTTTGACAAATATCAAAATCATATTTTATTTTTCCGCTCTAATTCTACTTAATGTTTCTTGTGTAATTCCTATATATGAAGCAATATGTCCAAGATTTACTCTTTGTTGAAGGCTAGGAAATTTATGAAGTAATTTTTCATATCGCTCTTTTGCGGAATGAAAGAGTAAATCTTCAATACGCTCTGCAATATCGATATAAATATTTTCTAAAAAAATACGGGCATATTTTTCGTAATGTGGCTTATCTTCTAACAATTTCTTCCAATCTTGGTAGTTGATATAAGACAAAGAAGTATCTTCTAATAACTCAATATTATAACGACTTTTTTTTCTTTGAATAAAACTGTCAATCGCTGTTATGGTTGTGTTTTCTATTGCAAAATGAGCGGTGATATCTTTATCGTCTTTATAATAATATGCTCTTGCTAATCCTTTATGTAGAATAAAAAAGTGCTCGCAAATTGTTCCTTCGCAGTGCAATAGATGTTTATTAGGTAATTCATGAAAAGTCATTAATTTTCTAAAATCTTCAGAGAAATCTAATGAAGTTTGATCAGATAAAATGGGATTGTTGAATATCAATTTTCGTCATTTTGCGTTAATATTGCCACCAACGTCTTGGCTCTTCCCGAGCTTGGGGACTATAGAAACCGAGTATTTCCAGCTTAACGTAAATGTAGTAAAAAAAACGCTAATGCCACTAAATCCCCAATCACGGCAACGGCTGTTGTGTCCTGTTTTTTTATCTTTTACTTTGATAATTTTTTGGTATGTTTACTACTCCGCAACCATCGACAAGCCATTTTTCATTATCTAAAACTAGTTTCATCGTAACTTCAAAATCAGTCCATTTTTTACCTTTCACAATTATAAAACTCGTTTTAGAGTTGAAATTTTTTAATTCAAAACCTTCATCTGGATAATCTTGTCCGTCAACTATTGGGTCAAAATCAAGTCCCATTTCAGGATTTTCTTTATCTGCTTCGTCTACCATTTTCTGTAATTCTGTTTTAAAGCTGTTTGTTGTTAGCGCACTTGATTTTACAAAATTTAAATAACCAACTGATTTCTTCATTTTATTGGAATCGGCAATGTATGAGTTTATGAATGTCAATGCAGTATTTTCGGGAGAATTGTCTTTTATAGTTTCTTTTACATTCTCTTTTTCTTCCTCAAGTTGACTATTAATTTCAGTTTTCGGATTAATAATTTTGTCATTTAAGACATTAATCTCTGAATTTTCTTTTTCTACATTTTTTTTACAAGAAACAATTGATATAATGGTCAATATTAAAATAATTTGTTTCATAAATTTCTATTTTAGTTTTTCTCGGTTTTCTGTCGTTCGAAAATAGCACACAACGTCAGTCTGTGAAAAAACTTCCGTTTATTGTTTTCAAATATACTAAAAGAATTGTATCACAATAAGAAAAGTTGTATATTTAATAATGCAACATATCACAGGAATTCCCCGTAATCAAATGTTTTTTTCGAGTTTA
>JBBSSR010000073.1:0-3220 GCA_038241955.1 Flavobacteriales bacterium
AAACTCGAAAAAAACATTTGATTACGGGGAATTCCTGTGATATGTTGCATTATTAAATATACAACTTTTCTTATTGTGATACAATTCTTTTAGTATATTTGAAAACAATAAACGGAAGTTTTTTCACAGACTGACGTTGGTGGCAAGGTTACCAAAAAATCAGCAGAAAATTAAACCCATAAGATGAACGAAAATAATTTAATTGCATCAGTAGCACTTTTTAGCGAACTTTATAACAATGAAAAATTCACAAATATTACAGATATTTTAGCAGAATTTATTAAAGGTGTAGTTGTACAAGAAAATAAATGGACAATTACGTCAACTGAACTTACTTACTTATTAGAAAAAATCTATGATTTTAAAATTCCAGAAGCGGTAGTTAGAACAACAGTTAGGAACAGACTTAAAGATACCGTAATTTCTAGAGATGGTCATTACGTCTTTGATACAAGTATTAAAAGTGATTTTGAAGAATTAAATACAGAGTTTATTGCAATTCAAGGCAAGCAAAAAGCTATAATTAAACAATTATTAAGTTATATAGAAGAAGTAGAAAAAAATAAAATTTCCGAAGACGAAAAGCAATTTGTAATTGAAAATTTTAATAAATATTTATTAGACAATGGAGTAACTGATAAGTATTCAAAGTTCATTAGTGCATTTATAATTAAAAATCAATCAAATTTAGAGTTTACAAATAATTTAAACTTGATTAGAGAAGGAATTATTTTGTATCAAGGAATAAAATATACTGCAGATATTAATGAACTTGGTAAATGGAATAGCGAATTAACAATTTTTTTAAGTACTGAACATTTACTTAATGCACTAGGTTTTAATGGTTTACTTTATAAACAAATTTTCGATGATTTTTACAACTTAGTAAGAGAAATTAATTCTACAAGCAAAAGCAAAAATGGAGAAAAATTAATAAATCTTTATTATCTTGAAGAAACAAAAAACGAAGTAAATTATTTTTTTCAAACAGCAGAAAGTATTCTAAAAGGCTCGGTAGCTTTAGATACAAGTAAAACAGCTATGAAATCTATATTGGATGGATGTTCTAATCCTAGTGATATAGTTGGTAAAAGAATCAAATTTGAAACAGATTTAAAATCAATGGGAATTTATTTAAAAGAGTTTAAAAATTCTATTTATGATTATCCAGATTATGTTGTTGAAGATGAAAATATTTTGACAGAGTTAAAAAATGAATCAGAAAAAAAAGGAAAATTTTTTGATGAACACCTTTGTAGACAATTTTTTAAAATATTTACAAAAGTAAATTATTTTAGAGGTGGTGAAAGCAAAATAAATTTTGAAAAAATCGGTCATATTTTCATAACAGGTAACAGATTTGCTCTATTTCTTGCGCATCAATCAAAAGTAAAATTTGAGGCAGATGACATTCCTTTTGCAAAAGATATCGATTACATCACGAACAAATTTTGGTTTAAATTAAAAAAAGGATTTAGCGATAAATCAAGTTTACCTAAATCATTCGATGTTGTAACAAAAGCACAAATTATTTTATCTTCTCAGTTAAACCAATCTGTTTATCAAGAATACAAAAGAATTCAAAAACAGGTAAAAAATGGAACTTTATCGAAAGAATCTGCAATTGAAATTAGTTACGAATTACGAGAAAAACCAAATAAACCAGAGGAAATTTCAATTGAAAATCTTGATAATTCTTTAGATTTTTTAAACAATGATTCATATTTTGAAGATTTATTTAGAGAAAAAGAGAAGAAAGAACAAGTCTTTCAAGAAACTTTAAAGAAAAATGAAGATTTGGAAAAAGAACTTCAAAGACGTGACATCGAAGAACAAAGATTAAAATTAGTAGAAAAAGAAAAACATAAAAAGATAGAAGAAACAAATTATATAACAGTGAAATGGAAAGAATATATAAAAAAGAAAAAACATAGTTTACTTTATACATCGTTTGTATTTGTTGCTACCATTCTTCCAATAATAGTTGGATTTATTCTAAAAGCGAATATAGATTTAAATACTTGGATGGAGTCTTTAGGAAATAATCAACTATACATATGGCTCTTTTTAGTGGTAGTGCTTGTGGCAGAAGTCTTTGGGCGTTCGTATATTTTCAATAAAGATAAAGTAAAAAATGGTTGGATGTGGTTAACTAAAATAAATAGTAAGAATCATAAAACAGAAATGATTAATAAATTTAAAACAGAATTTGAAAGTAATTACGTAGAATAAACCCAGCCACCAACAACCGTTTGGCGAGATTGGGGTTTTAGTGGAATTAGCTTTTTTCATCATATCTTCGTTTCGGCAGAAAATACTCTGCTTTAAAGTCCCCAACCTCGCCAAGCGCCAAGACGTTGTGCGTAACTTTAAAAAAACAGAAACCGAAAAAATGACATTATGACAAATCAATTAATTTTATTTCCAAAATTGGAAGACGTATTTAACAATATAACAGAAAGACATTCTGAAATATTTATGGCAATAGTTTCAATTCCAAAATCATTAATTGATAAAAATTGGGAGGGCTTTTTTCATATTATTCAATTTAATGAAGACCCTTATAATAGAGAAACCGTAAAGTACTTTACTGAATATTGTACCGACACTATGATTTCATTTACTATTAATAATGGAAAATATGATTTTGACACAGGTTTGGGATATTTTGACGTAACTGACGATTGGAAAGAATATCAAATTGAAACAAAGGAAAAGTTCGAAGAATCTAAAAACGAATTTTTAAACAATGGAAATGAATTTAATATATCTGAAATTCAAATTGGTGGAGAACCAGATTGGTGGCAAGGAGATGCAACACCAAATGACCCAAGTGGAAATCCAATGGTATTTGTAACTGAGATTGAAACTTATCCATTTTGCAAAGATTCTTGTGACAAAAAAATCTATATATTTTATAGCCACGAACATAATTTAATAGTTCATTTATATCAAACAACTTAAAATAAAAGCTACGCACAACAGCCGTTTGGCGAGATTGGGGTTTTAGTGGAATTAGCGTTTTTTATCATATCTTCGTTTCGGCAGAAAATAATCTGCTATAAAGTCCCCAACCACGCCAAGCGCCAAGACGTCAGGCTGTGAAAAAACTCCTTTTTTTACTTTTTCAAGTATAAATAAGTAGTACTAGCCTTCTATAAACTGGTTTTAAAGAAGGCTGTTTTTTAAGCCGCAATATGCAACTGATTTTCAAATCGAC
>JBBSSR010000074.1:0-3202 GCA_038241955.1 Flavobacteriales bacterium
TCTTCCCGCACGTGCGGGATTCACTATCATCACCGATTCCATGTGACGGATTTCTTTTCAACTTTTGTTCGTAATTTGAACTTTTAATAATTTCTCTGGGCTGCCGGTTGGGCTGGATGAGCAATGAATTCCAGTACAGCAGCAAGCCCTACCGTTGCCTGTCATTGGATTTACCCTCTTCAACAATTAAATATGTTTGGACTAACTCCTCAAATTTCTGATAAGTCACTTTACCTACTGCACGATATGGTCGAAGGAATGTTGCAAAATAGTGAACATTCCCTGAAAGATACGCCAAAGGAGAAAACAAAAGATATGGCACAACTCATTTTAACCATTGCTTACTATAAACAAGAGTTGGATCTTTTTGAAATTGACATAACAAAGCAACTAAAGGAGTCATTTCAGTTTGCTGTAGAAGAGCTCTACTATATGTATGGACAATATGATAAATTTGTGGGTATTGAATTTCATAAATTTTCTGACACCGCAAAAAAATATGGGCGGCACATAGGTGGAATATTCATTTATGGTAAAAACGAACGAAAAGATTTGGAATCTAAAATAAATTCCGAAAATATTCATAGAACAAATGGGTTGGTGAAAATTGATGTTTCATCTAATTACAATTTGACAGAACATCAAATTAAAGACCTTATAGAAGTCGGTTTTAAAAGTGGAGATATTCACGAGATATTAAATTCTAATACCACGTTAGCTAATGCTTTTACACAGCAGGGAAAAAAGGAAATTCCAAATACCATCAATGTTAATGCTGATTTTACAAAAACCGACCCTTTCAAATTAACCTTGTATAATCTCAATATGAGACTTAAAGACGGTAGGATTTTAATTAAAAGCGAATGGGATGAATATTATGGCTACAATCTTTACTATTCACCAGAAATTAAAAAAGATACGAATCTCAAAGAAAAAATTTATAATAAAGATGGGACAAAGAAAAAGGAAATTCGATTTTATGAGCTTATTGCAAAACATAGAAATTCCGATTTAATAGGTAAAGAACGGAATGAGTTTTCTGACCTTTTAAAAAAAAGGAGAATTGAAAGATTTGAGATTCTGAAAATGGAACTCAATAAAACTGGTATTACTTCTGTGGAGCAATTTAAAATTTATCATCCCGAAATATACATGGAAGTCTATATGGCAGCTCTTACATTTGATGATGAAGTATTGACTTACACTAAATCGCCAATTCCTGTTTATTGGGATTTCAAAAGCTATTTACATATTTATCTAAGACATTGCGATGAATTGCAACCAGCAGGACATTTTAATACAAAAACTCCATTTGCTTATAGCCGAAAGGATATCAAACGAATTCTTACAATAGCTGTCGAGCAACAAGAAGATAAAATCCAAGCAAGACTTTCTCAAGCACTTGACTTTAGAACTTATGGAGAAAAAGCTCTTTATTTTAATGGCAATTACTATTCTATGCGAATCGAAAGCAGCGGGAGAGTTGATAGTTTCCATCCGAACGACTAAACTTGATAGACGTCAGGCAACATTCGGTTTTGTAGCAAGCGGGACTGAAGTGTTAACAATGAGCGGTGGTGCATGTTTCAGCTATAGTCCGGGCAGGAAAATCTTTGTTGAGCGATTGTATAAACAATGAACTTTTTATTATAAATTTGGCAACGGTTTCCGCCGAAGGAATTCTAAAGGCCCCGCCTGCACAAAGCCGTAAAACGTTCGCACCAATTTTCGCACAACCACCAACAATGACAGAACAAGAAATAATAAAATCAATTAGTAAAGTTGACGGACTTGGCGGAATGACCGTTAACGAACGACTTTTTGTTTGCGGACTGATGGACGAATTTGACAAAGCACTAATTGAAGATAAAGCCAAAGCGAAGAAAATATTAGAACTTTTGAGAGTTGACAAACCTTCAATTGAAAAAATAGTAAAATAATGGAGCTATCAAATACTAACATAAATACTTTGTTGCTTGACACACATCAAGACATAGAAGAATATGCAGACACATTAGTCACTAATATTCTTGAAAAGAAAGAGTTTAATTTTTTGACATATCCGCCAAATTGTGGTTTGACAGAGTTGGAGATTGCAGAACTCAAAAAGCTTGACAATAACGAACACTTAAAAAATGCTTTACGAAAAGTAATTGCCGACAATTCAGCAGGTATTATTTTCAATATGCTCAACTTATTTGATGGAACAGGTTTCCCTAAAAACGACAACAACGATTGGACTGGATTAAAAGTGATAGACGAAGAACCAAATGAAAATTCTGAACCTGTTGACGATTGGTTACACGACAAGTTCTATGAAACATATTGGGACTGGAAAAAAATCAGGGGCGACAAAACT
This sequence comes from Flavobacteriales bacterium, assembly GCA_038241955.1. Lineage (GTDB taxonomy): Bacteria > Bacteroidota > Bacteroidia > Flavobacteriales > Flavobacteriaceae > Flavobacterium. The sequence continues at coordinate 2,360 of JBBSSR010000074.1, forward strand.
TGGAAATTAGACACACACGAAGAATAAAAACTGGTGCTAAACATTAAGCGTATTGAGGAAAGCCCCTCAACCTAAAGCTGGTTGCAAATAATAAAAAATCCCTGATCGTTTAAGAGAGGGCACTGAAAAAGTCCCTCTTAAAAAAAAGACGAAATAAAACATCAAAATACATGAGTTAAAGCTTCTGAGAATTGCTTATTTTTTTCAATAGTATATTGTCTCTCATATATTGAAAAGAAAAGGGCTTGTACAAGTAAAAATGTACAAGTCCTAATTCTAGTGCTACTTTTTCAGTGCCCTCCGTTTAAGACCGGGGCTTTTTGCAATACGGTGTTCAGCGACACCGGTTTAGAACGTAGCTATTCTCTAAGGTGTTTTCTGTGCATTTTCTGAACGTTGATTTTACTGAAGAAGTTCCAACTGGAATTTTTGGATTGATATACCCTATTTCAACGACAGTAAACCTTACGACTTTCCACAAGCGACATTTAGCAGAGTTAGCAGTACGTTAGACAAAGTAACACCAGACGAAGAAGCAAAATGGGTACACGAAAATATTTCAATGAGAAATCAATAAATGTAAACCTGAAAAATATTATTGATTTTACAGATCTTCACAATTCCAAAAACGCAACCACTCCCCTACGCGACGAATATCAGGAAGAAGACAAAAAAGATCTAAAAAGGTTTTACATCAATTCACCTTCTTATTTTTTACAGCGTATCCTTTTTTATCAAACATTTCTGAAGATCCTCTATTTTTTCACAGCATAGCTGATCCATCACTTGTTTCAGTTGTATTTTTAAAATAGAGATTGTATGATCGGCACCTTCTTCACCTAA
>JBBSSR010000075.1:0-2993 GCA_038241955.1 Flavobacteriales bacterium
CGCCACAACTTTCATTTTTATTTTCGAAACTCATATCAGGTAGTTTCCCTATAATCATATCCCAAATCTTCGAAACAGTATTATTCTCCTCTACAGGATCTGGTTTAAAAACTTTAGAATCAACGTTTACCTCCTTACTTACTGAATGTTTTCCAGATTGTAATACTTCAATATCAGCAAAAAGCTCTTGTTGGTCTCCTTCACCAGTATCACCTCCTGAACTAAGCGGTATTCTATCAAGAAATATACTTGCTGAAAATATATTGCTTTTAATTGTGATTTTTGCATTTGCTAATAAATCATCAGTAGCATAATCCTTATCATACAGTCTTACACGAATTTTTTTCCTATTAACGCAAAATTTTTAGAAAAAATGTAAACAAAATATAGAACATCTGTAGAATAATTTCCATTGCCGTTCTGTAATTTGCTACATTATAAAATTGTTGTTTTGTATTTTTTTTTATTTCTTTCAATATTTCAAGGAACTTTTTTAGTTTGAATCGTATATAGTATTACCTCTTATTATTATTATTATTTAAAGATGTATTATAAATCTTTGTTGTAACTTATTTCAATAATTAAAATTTTTTCTTGAAAAGTCCCTGATCAGTTATTATATAATTTTCAATTTTTTTATCCTTTTTATTATTTGTTGTAGACACTTTTATAACGAAATCCACAGAGATTTCAAAAGATTTAATTTCTTTTTCTTCATAATTTTCGGGTTCGAACCATTCACCTTCTACATATAGATTTGATATAACTTTATTGTTTATAAGAGTTAAAAGATAAAATCTATATGGAAAATCACCACAATCTTGAGGTACTAAAATTAAATTTATTGTATTTTTCGAAGGCAATGATATATAGCGTAATTGATTTCCATCGCATGAAAAATTGTTAGCGCCATCAATGGTATTGATATTTATTGTATTGTATTTTACATCATTTAAATTTATTTTTTTGCTATAAGGCAATATAATATCAGAATTTTGTAAAGAATTTATTTTTTTTTCTGTAATTAAGGATTTTGAATTTTTATGAAGTAAAAAACATTTATATCCTTGATCATAAAAAAATAAATGATTATCGACTATGAATACTTCATTAAAGGGGAATTGACAACCTTTTTTTGATATATCACCATAAGAGTTCATTATTGCTAAAACATTGTCGTTAATATTCAAATCATATTCCTTTACGAGTTTTTGTTTGATTTCTATTCCCGTTTTTTCGCTTTTAAAATAGTCTGTATATGTTAATTTTTCTTTTACAATTGCACCCATACACTGTAGTTGATTTTTTCTAATAATTTTTATCGAATCATCATTTATGTAAATTTTTATATTTTTATATCGTACATCAGTTAGTTCTGCGGAAGGATACCAAATTGTGAAACCGTTAGATATAGTGTCATTTACAACGACAGTTTTTTTAGAAAGTATTTTTTTTTCTTTGTATTCAATATCAGAATTATTCTCCTTTTTGCAACTAATAGAAAATCCTAATATTATCAATAAAACTAAAGTATTAATGTGTCGAGTCATAATTTGCGTTTGTAAATATTTCATAATTTTGTTTTCTTCTTAGGGGATTTTCAATATCTAAAAATTCTTTTGCTGCGTCTTCATATTTTTCATCTAGTAAATTCTTGTATAGTTTTGGAGCTTTACCAGTGCTTAAAAAATATGCACCAGTACAAAACAACAAATCTAATATAGCATCAAACTCCCTTTGGTGTAATTTAACTGTTATATCTCTTTGAATAGCTTTTTCAAATCGACTATATCCTCTTTAAATAATTTTGTTGCTGTTGCTTCATCAATTCCGCTTTTGAATTCATCGGGTATAGTAATTTGTGAACATTTTTTCTTTTGGATTAAATGACCATAACCGATAGTACAATAATCTTTTGAATCGTCGTAAGGCTGTTTAACCAACTTTTCCCAATCTTTTATAAACTCAATAATTTTATCACTTGCTTTAAGAGTTTTGGGGTCTACCCTAATTAAAGAAGAATCATCAGTTGCACCAGCTTTTGATTTATCTGATATAGCGTTACATAAGCAAGTATTTTTAAAACCCAGTTCATTTGCTAAATCAACTATGTTTTTTCCATTTAACTCACTTGTGTTTTTAACGAAATATTCTTTAGTTAAATATATTTGAGAAAATTTTCTTACATCAACGTGTACCCAAGTAACAGCGCCTTTAGCTGTTGACTCTAGATTAAAAATATCTGTTTGTCCAACTTTCCAATCCCATTTCGCACCTAAATATTTGTTAAATATATCTTTTCTGATTTTTTCCATATCTGATATTTCTCGGGTTCTTCTACCTGTATTCAAGGAATTATAATGAATATCCACAGCTTTACCACAATGATTAGTTGTTCCAGTTGAAATATATATTGGATGATCATGACATCTGTAACCAGAGTCTATACATTTAGTTTTATAATTTAAATTAGTATCTCTATCAATGTAAAAGATTGAAGCTCGGTAAGCACATACTAAACTCCTATGAATTCCTGAATATTCATATTTTCGATATTTCTCTAGAATAGATGTATTTTGATATTCTTCTATATTTCTTTCTTGACCAAAACCACTACATTTTCCGCATTTGCACTTTATTTCTTGAAAATTTATTACATATTTATTTTGAAACGCATCAATAGCCCTTAATACATTACCACAAATTTTTCCAGTTTCAGGAACTTTCATGTAATCTCGTTGAAACTGTTTTATCATCTTCTCGGTTCTATCCGTAAACTCATCAGTAGGAACATTACCTCCGAAACCTGCTAATCGAATATTAATCTCTCTTATTAATTCACTTTTAGGATCTCCATTTTTAATACAATACTTTTCGCCACAACTTTCATTTTTGTTTTCGAAACTCATATCAGGTAGTTTCCCTATAATCATATCCCAAATCTTCGAAACAGTATTATTCTCCTCTACAGGATCTGGTTTAAAAACTTTAGA
>JBBSSR010000076.1:0-2796 GCA_038241955.1 Flavobacteriales bacterium
AGTCGATTTGAAAATCAGTTGCATATTGCGGCTTAAAAAACAGCCTTCTTTAAAACCAGTTTATAGAAGGCTAGTACTACTTATTTATACTTGAAAAAGTAAAAAAAGGAGTTTTTTCACAGCCTGACGTCTTGGCGCTTGCCGAGGTTGGGGACTTTTGAAACCGAGTATTTTCGGCTTAACGTAAATGTAGTAAAAAAACGCTAATTCCACTAAAACCCCAATCTCGGCAAACGGCTGTTACAGGATGTCGCAATATGCGCAAAGTTTTCGATTCAATTATTTTAAACGTTACATTTTCTTTAATACAAATATTAGTTGAGATTTCAAATTTCAAAAAGCTACTACATATTTTCAATTATATTAAACTAATTGACCAAATCCGTTGTAGTAGATATTGTTCGATTTTCATTTAAAGTCTGAACTATTTAGAGTTAAGTTATATTCGTTTAAATTGACCGTGTTTGAAGCAGGAACAATAATTGTGTAAGACTTGTCATAAACATTGTTTATGTTTTTCTTGTAAAAATTAATTTTAGTTTCTGTGTTTTTATTTCTATAAATTATTCTCTCAACTTGTCCACTTTGCATTTCTATATCTTGTGGATCCTCAAATGGTGAAACATCGACCATTATATATGAAGTTTCTAAATCATTTAAAGTAATTATTAATTTTGTTGGATATAAATGTAAAAAATCTAAATTTTGAAAATTATCACCACCAATTTTTTGAATTTCTATTGGATTATAGTAATATGTCCATAAATTTCCTTTTTCTTCAACATTTAAGGTATAATAATCTCCGCTTCCAGAAGTTTTGAATTTTAGAATATAATCTCCATTTGAATCTGTGTGTGTAGAATCTATCCACTTTATGAATTCATAAGACGCACCATTTACACTGTTAAAATGTGTTTTGTATTCAGCTACTTTAAGTTTTAAGTTTTGAAATGGAATTTCATTCCAATTATCTGATACATTTCCTTTAATGGTACTTTCTACTCCTTCAGGTAGAGGATCTTTCTCGCAACTAGAAAATACCAATAAAAAAGCAAATATTAAGATTATATTTTTCATATTATATGTTTTAAAGATTACTGTAATTATATTTAAGGAACACGACGTTTGTACAAATCAAGCAGTTTGCAATTATGAATACAAATATTTAAACCAGTACTTAAGGTTTTTTAATTAAAAAGTAATATTTTACAAATTGAATATTTTATTTTAAGCTCTGATTTTCAAAGCGATATCCTGTAACGTTTGGTCGCTTGGCGATGTGGCGGATTAAGGAAGCCTAAACTTTCGATTAATGACTAATTTGACCAGTACAAAACCAACTTTAAATTAAGCCTAATCCCGCCATATTGCCAAACGACGGTTAGCGGTAGGTTTTTTTTTAATTCTCTTTTAAAGTTATTTCTAATTTATTTAAAGCATTTTCAATGTTTGCGCCTGTATTTCTATCATTTTGATTTGCAATAATTAAGATTCCTAGATTGTATTTTGGTAAAATTTTAAGTATATTGGAAGTTCCATTTGAACCACCGTCTTTTATATAATTTGTATTTCCATTTTCATCTGCTACAGTGTCCCAGAAATATGCCATATCTATGTTTGAATAAACTTTTCTATGAGATTCAATAACAACCTTATTATTTGTATTTAATTCAAACTTGATATATCTGCTTAAATCATCCATTGTTGATTTTAGAAATTTTGATGCTCCCCAAATACTAATAGTTAAAGGCTCCATAATATCGCCTTTTGCATTATAACCATTTGCAAGAATCTCGTTATTTCCTAAATTAAGTTTTGTAGACTTCATTCCTTCTTTTTTAAAAATCTGGTCATTTAATAGGTCATCGTAACTTTTTTTATATACATTTTCTAAAATATAAGCACACAATTCTGGTGCTAAAGCACCATATTTATAGCCAGTTCCTGGAAGTGAATCTACTTTTACTTTTCGTAAATCAGCTAAGAAAAGTTCTTTAGTATACGCTTTATCGAGTCTGTTTTTATAATAAAGGAAAAGTTCGGCAGGGTATTTATCTCTTATTTGTTGAGTAACAGGAAAAGGTGTTTGTATTCCACTTCTATGGACAAGTAAATCCTTTATTTTTATTGGCTTGCCTTGAAATTCTAAATTAGAAAAATCTTCATTCAGATATTTTCTAATATCGTCATCTGATCCAATTTTATTTTCTATTACAGCATTAGCCATAAGTGTTCCTGTAAATACTTTAGTTGTAGAGCCTATTTCAAAAAGTGTTTGATTAGTTGCTTTATTGCGTTTTCCTTTATCCAACTCTCCATAGTGTTTTATATAAGTTTTTTTATTTTTAACAATTGCTATTGAAACAGAATTAGCTCCTGATTTTTTTAGAAAAGAGTCTGCAACTGTATCCATTGAATGGTACACAGATTTATCAAAATTATTTTTGATTGAGTTTAATTTTTTTTGTCCAAAAGAATGAACAGAAAGAAACATAAAAAATATGAATGAAAATTTTGTCATAATGTTATTGTTTTAAAATTGCGTTAGATTCTTGATTCTGCTGTCTTGTCCTATCCTACGTTGACCTTTTTTTGTTTAAAATTCGGATTAAAACTATAAAATTGGCTTGCCAATTTTGGGTTAGGTTTTTTTAGTGTCTTGTCCTGATATAGGTTGACCTTTTTTTGTTAATTTATAATTTCAAAAATAGGTGATTGTAGTCGGAATATTGATAAGTTTAGAAAAAATCTTTAAGGGGATTTTTTTCCAAACTTGTCAACATTCCTACTCAATTA
>JBBSSR010000077.1:0-2759 GCA_038241955.1 Flavobacteriales bacterium
GTACAAATGCTTCTGCGGAATCCTTTAATGCTAAAATAAAAGCCTTCAGAAATCAATTTAGAGGAGTCAGAAAAGTTGATTTCTTCCTATTTAGATTAACTAAGTTATTTGCTTAATCCCCAAGTTTTGTTCTTGATCCATAATTATTTCATTTTGTTTTTTGAAAATGACTCTTACGGTATCGCTAGCTAAATTGTAAAATGTTATTGTATTCGAATTGATTTTCTTTTTGGACCAAAAGCAAAATTCTTCAGCTACATCAGTTTTGGTATCATTTACTTTGTAAATAGTTATGGTGTCATTTGATTTTGGGAACATACCAACGAAAGTTTCGGTGCTTTTACCTTCTCCCATTTCCTGATTGGGATTGTCCGTTCCATCTATTGCTTTTTGATTTTAAAATATTTGTTTTCTAATTCTTTCTTATCAAAACTAGTCCATAAAAATCTTTTAAATGATTTATAATCCATAACACTACTCCCTAAAAAAATATGATCTTTATCCATACCAAGATTCTTATTATAGCCATCATCAAGATCTAAAATTTGTATTGAGATAAAAGTTTTAATATCTACATTTTCGAGCTTATCACCACTAGAATAAATATCATTACCGTGTTTTAAATAATTTCCCCCAAGAACCTCGTAATTCTTATTTTTTAATACTATGAACATAGATTTTGTAGTATTATAGATGTATAAATTATTTTTGTCTTCGTAGTAATTATTTAAATTGTATATATCTTTAAAATACTCCAAATTATTTTGTGTAATTATTTTATTCAAATTACTAGATATTGAAAAAATATTTCTAAATGTTGAATAATCAATAGTGCCGTTATTTTTTATATAATTGTTAGATTTTTCACAAAACACATGAGTGAAATTTATGCTATCGTTTTTTAAATACATACCTTTTGTCAATCTCTTTTCATAGTCTTTTACTCTAAAAACAATATTACCTACAGAATCTTTATGTAGATTAGTAGGCAAATCTAAACCTTTTCTGTTTTGTGAATTACAACTTATTAGCGTTACTAAGAATACTATAAAAAATGCTACTTTTTTTGAACTTTCCATACTTCTGTAAATGTTTTATCCCAATATTTTGTTTTTCCTGTAGTATACCTGTTTAAACATGAATTAGCAAAATTATGACTCGTTTGTGCTCTAAAACCCTCCCCAATATCTTTTAGATCTCCTTGTCCTTTCTTTTTATCACCATGTTGATCATACATTATATAAGTTGATTCACAGGGGCTTTTTGTAGCGTTTATAACTAATAATAGCGTATGAAAACCGCCACTAACGGTAAAATAATAAACATGGTAACCAATTGAAGTAATATCATTTAAAAAAAGCTCGTAAATATTTCTTTTTCCCTCGTTAGAAAGCGCTATAATAGTTAAATCAACTTTATGAAAGTTAGCTTCTGCGTCTATGTCGCTAGTCGAATTATTTATACTTTCTCTATCTGATTGATTAATGTTATATTTATCAAATTTCCAATTGTTTTTTACAAAACCTAAACCTTTGAACGCAACACCTCTATCTATAGCTGTTTTTCCAGTAAATGACACCTTATTTCTTCTAATGTGAGTCGTTCTTTCTACACTATAAAAATTACTATAGTCTTTTAATAATTCTGAAATTCCTCTTTCAGCTGCCGACATGCAATAATTTCCTTGATATTCAGCAAATGGGTTTGATTTATTAACTTCTTTTGCTAAATATGTATTTTCATCAACTAATCTGTTTATTTCTGTTGTTGAAAAAGCATCTTTTGAATTGCTATTAAAGTTTATATTAATTCGATTACTCTCTTTTCCATCAATTTTAACTTGTAAATAGCCATTTAAAATTTCTGAACATTCAATATAAGTTTTAATTACCCATTCTTCTTCAACTTCAAAGCTTGTATTTGATAATTTAATTTTACTGCTTGAAGGAACTAGTTCTAATTTATATGTGTCAGCGAACCAACCATTTTTTCCACTGACCTTTAGTTTTAGTAAAATTTTTTGATTCACAGGTAAAGACTTTATTTTTTCGCATTCAAAAAATAATGTTGGTAGAGGCTTTATGGTTGGTTTACCTGCGACGTATGTTCCAAGGCTGTTAGACGTTTCCATTTGAAATTATTTTATTCATACAATTTAAAACTAAATTACCTTTGGTTGCTTCTAGAAATTTTTCATCTGTTGATTCTAAAATTTTTTTGCTGAAACTAATCTCCTTTTTTTTAGTAGAAATTATTATATTTTTTGCGGTTTTATTTATAGCCATTATTAAAATAATTTAGATTTTTCTGCACTGTTCCATTCAATTGTTTTACTACTTTGCATAACCATATTCTCTTTTGAACTATTTATAGTTATAGCTTCAGAAAAAGTTTCAGATTTTTTTGATTGTCTCAATATTGTTTCACTTGCAATCTCCGTTTTATTATTGGAACTTTCAGTAAAGTCGCAAGCTGCCGTTTGAGTAAGATCATTTCCCGCCGTTTGCGAAATATCTTTGCTTGCAGAGTTAACCATATTTTCTCCTGCACTCACAGAAACATTTTTACCAGCAGTAATATTAACATCTTCGCCCGCGTTGATTGTGAAGTTCTTAGGCGCATTCACATTAATATTCCCCTTCCCATCCATCATCCAAGTATTGCCAGAAGGATCTTCAATAAAAACACTTCCTTCGGCATCATTAAAAATCATTTTGGTACCAGAGCGGGTGTGAATTACTTTTTGATCGTTACCACTA
>JBBSSR010000078.1:0-2755 GCA_038241955.1 Flavobacteriales bacterium
CCTTATCTAAATTTATTTACCCACTTTATAGTTACTTTTTTAAAGGAGCAAAAGTTGATGCAAGTCTGGAATTTTATAAAGGTGGAGATGCTTTTAAGGACCCTAATAGAAATAGTTTCATGCTTACTTTGCAAAACAATTAAATTAAATCGAAAATTCTAAATGACCAAACAGCCAATAAATCATCATTACGTACCAATTTGTTACTTGAAAAGTTTCTCAAACTTTCAGAATCAAATGTGGAGAAGAAAAAAGGATAAACCCAAAGCAAGCCCTTGTAGTCCATCCCAAATTTGTTATGAAATAGATTTATATAAAATACAAAAAAATGAAACCTTATTATTAAACAATATAGATGACAAATATATTGTAGAAAAAAAATCTTTTGAAAAGCAAGAAAATAGATATAGAAAAATTTTGGCTGAAATTGTAAAGTTTTCAACTTTGCCCCGTGTAATTAATAAAACGGACTATCATTTATTTCTAGAATTCCTTGTAACTCTTAAAAGGAGAAATCCATATCTTAAAAATCAATTAACAATTTCGTTGCCTAGGAAAATAGAGCAAGAATTCAAAAAAACTGATTTACGAGATTTTCTGAAAAAAATGTCAAAAGAAGTTGGTGATGATGTTGACGTGGACGCTTATTTAGAAAACTATTCTACAAATAAAGTTTTGGATTCAGGAAAATTAAGCGATTTATATGTATCTGGTTTTTTAAATATTAAAGATAGTATTCTTACAAAAGTAACACATGATCTTTATCGGCTTAAACAGATATTATTATTTGCTCCAATAAATTCTCAATTTATAACTTCAGATAATCCAGGTTTTACAATAATTGGTGATGAAGCAATACCATTTGGCGGATTTGGTGGCCTCTTTCAATTCTTTTTCCCCTTATCACCAACTTGCTGTCTATATATCGACTCCTCAAATATGGAAAATCACACTACAATTGAAAAAACGGTCTATTCATTTTTGGTAGACGCACAAACCGTTGATCAAATAAATGAATTTAGTAAACGGCTTTCGAATAAAAGTATTTTTTCAAGCTCAAAATCAATTTTGGAAAAAGTATAAAACAAATCATTTTCCTCAATATCCTCCTCCCTGGTTCGTGTCTCTACGAACCAAAAGCTGATAGTTAAAAAATAGAATTCATTTTTAAAAAATTGAATCCAAAAACGTTGAAACAGGATACGTATAAGTGGAGGAGATTGGGATTGTGGAAGGAAATAGGAAATAAATTTTTTAAGATTACTTTTCATTTTTAACTGAATTATCATAAAGTTCAATTGTCCTTATGAATCTTGAAACAAATTCATAAAGTTGATTGTTCTCTTTTAGATTTACTCTTTCTTCTTTGCCAGTATCAAAGAAAGAAACCTGTTTATTTTTGGAATTGAAGTGCAATCTACATATTGGTTTTCGATTATTATCATCTAATAATATTCCACAATAAGATTGATTGTCTCTAATCATTATCCTTGAAACATTAATTTTTGAACATAATATTGCTCTGATTATATAAAATGCTTCCATTTCTTCCGGAGTCGTAATTATTTTTGTTTCCTCCGTGATGTTTGTAGTTAATTCCTCCTTAGCTAATTGATCGGCTTTTTGCTGTTCAGTTGCTAAAGCAGTCTTCAATCTTTCATTTATTGCGTCATTAATGTATTGATTAAAAGTCCGTTTTACTAAGTTTTTAAACATATCCAAAACTTTCGCGGTAACAATAGACGGATAAACCAATTTAGCAAAATATCTTGTGAAGTCTTCAGAAGGTTCGCTGATTTCCTTTACAATTAAGTTCCGTAATTCAGACATAAATTTCAATTCGCTTGCAGTATTATTAATACTTTCAATATTGAAGTTTGCTTTAGTAAATTCTTTTAGTTTGTCTATTTGGGCTTCCTTCATATCATCTATGCGAAACTCAAAAAAAGGCTTATCATCCATTTTATTACTTTCAACTAAATCAGTGTAAAATCTATACATGATGCCATTTGTAAGGATGCCGAATTTAGATGTTGTAGTATGAAAATATCGGAATAACTGGCTATCATGTGGATCTAAATCTGCTGACCAATGTTTACATTCAATAAGCATGATGGGCAATTCATCTTTCATAATTGCGTAATCCACTTTTTCTCCTTTTTTTATTCCAATGTCTGCTACAAATTCTGGAACAACCTCCATTGGATTAAAAACATCATAACCCATTGTCTGAATAAATGGCATAATTAACGCATTTTTTGTGGCTTCTTCGGTATGTATATTGTCTTTCATTTTGCTAACTCTATCTGAAAGTAATTTGACCTGATCTTTAAATTCCATGGCATTTAAATTTAATTTTGGTAAACGTTTATCAAATATAATAGAAAAGGATAAGATAATCTAATAAATTCCCCTGCATGATATGATCGTTCGCTTGAGCCATAAAATTGCAAGCATCTACTATTAATTAATATCAACAAAGCTTCAAATTATTAATTCTTTTCCGGAAAGATTATCGGGATTGCATAATCTTACACAGAGCACAAACGAACATTTGCCTCCTCAAGGTTCTAATAAATAAAGTAAATTTACTCCCGCTAAAATAATACTTACATGCAAGACTCAACCCTCCATAATAAAGAAGTCTATTCTCCCCTAACCAAAGACATTCAACACGCGCATGGTGCAATAAAATTGTTTATAGATGAATTCTCAATAGATGAGATTCACTATATGATCTATAATTGGATGGAAG
>JBBSSR010000079.1:0-2520 GCA_038241955.1 Flavobacteriales bacterium
CGCCGGGTATAAGACTTCCGATAAGCATTTTACTATAGATTCCGGAAACAAATAAAAGGCTGTCTCCCGGTAAAAAGAATCCAACCATTAATCCTGTTTCAGCAAAAATGATGAAAAGTACAATCCATATTCCTCCATGATCTATATAAAAAACGGGATTAATTAAATCTTTTAAAGTGATGGTTAAAAATTCAATCATGTTTTATTCTATAATGGTTATGTATTTTTAAGACTTAATTTTTAAGACTTAAATAGTCCTGACTCCGAAAGATGATTTATTTAATTCTCACAAACAATATTTCCCTCAGCAGTAAAAATCACTTCTTTAGTATTCTTGCCATTCGTCAGGTCTACCATGTATTGAATACTTTTATCTGCCAGGATTAATTTTTCAATTTGACCACCAGCGCTATATTTCCCAAATTGTGTTTTCAAAGAAGTTCTTATTTTATCCGGGGCAGTGGATAAATCAACATCTTCTTCCTGCTGCACATAAGTTCCATCAGGTTTAAAAATTAGTGAAAAAGTAGGGGCGCCTGTTTTTTTAATAGCGACATCAACAGCGGGGCCACCACCACATAAGGGGTCAGAAGCTGCGCTTACAATTGTATAACCAAAATAATTTTTAGAAACGAATTCTTTGACACCGCCAGGAAGATTGTCAATAGTATACTTGGTAGAAGACGAAGTTGATGAAACAGTTGATGAACCTGTATCCTTTTTCATTTCTGTAATAGCGTCTTCATTCTTTTCGTCTACCTTTTCTTTGCTTTCATTATTACATGCTGTTAAGATCAACATACTTGTTACTGCCGTGATGCTGATAAATTTTAATTTTTTCATGGTTGAAATATTTTAATAAATGCCAAACCTATGGTATGAAGTTGAGCAAATTCTGTAGTTGTATGTTCTACGTTAAAATTAATACTGTAAAAGAAATCTAAAATCTATCCCGGAACATCAAATTTAATGCTGACGGAATTATTGCTGCACTTACTTTATTTGTTTTTTCTTCTGTATAAAGTATTTATCTAATATAAGTTTCCATCCAAATATAGTGGTTGTAAAATATTGTGGGTGATACGAGCGTAGGGATGATTATTTTGATTGGCAAGTTATAAAGAGAACCAGGTTCAGAATTAAGTTTCATCTAATTCTGCTTTGTTGTTGCTATTCCCTTGCTTTATTGTTAAATATACTACGGCAGCTATTATTATAACAAAAAATATGATGTTTATTGTCAAAAGTGAAATTCCCAAACCACCATTCTTTGGTGGTTGAATAAGTAAATCTCCTAAAGAAGCACCAATTGGCCGTGTTACAATAAATGCGATCCAAAATGCCAATACGCTACCTATCACTTTATAATAGGTTAAAACGCCAGCTAAAATAAAAATGGAACCAAAAAGAATTAAGGAGTGTAAATAGCCAAAATTTAGATGTTCTGATACAGTGTCGCCGATGCCTGTTCCTAAAGCAAACGTTGTTAAAACAATCCACCAATAAAACCTTTCTCTTTTATCGTTATTTATAGAATGGATAGAAAGTGTATGCTCTTTTTTATACCAAAAATAAAATAATAATCCCATTGCTATTGTGAAAACAACGTCTAATATAAGTATAGAAATATTTAATTTTTCAACTAAAAGATCAGTTATTAGCGTTCCTTCAATACTCATCATCACAATTAATAACCAATAGGAAGGTGGAAAATATTTTTTTTGCTTAAAATTCCAATAAGTAACTCCAATCGTAATAACACCCATTATGATGGCAGTTAATGTTAAGCCCAGGTTTAAATTTACCGAAAAATAATCAGCAGCGGTTTCACCCACTGTTGTTGATAGTATTTTTACAACCCAAAACAATACACCTAAACGAGCAACTCTATTTATTAATTCTTTTTTCATAATATAATTTTTAGACCTTTTTATTATTATAATAAGCGCAAATATTTAATAGATTATGCTTCTTTGATAAAACTACCATGTTTATCGCGCAAACAAATTATTGCCGGAGCCAAGTTTTACAAATCTATCTGACAATTCTGAAGAGAAACTGAAGGTAACTTCTCGAAAGATTTCAGTTCCATTGATCCAAATTTATTAAATTTTCCGGGCCATCTTTTGCATTCATGATGAGGGAAACATCTGTGTCAATGCTGTCCCGGTTTACGTGTTAAATTGAGCTGGAGTAGTTTAAGTTTACAGGTAAATTCTACAGTATGAATAGATGAGACCCGGATAAATTTAAGTTAATCAATCTTTTTTGTTGACACCTTCTTTTTTATTTCTTTCAGAAAAATATAAAACAATTCCTAACAGAAAAACAGCAATGAGCGCCGCAATAGCTCTACTGAAATCTAATCCTCCTTTCGATACAGGTTTTGTCATAAGGTCACCAAAGGTGGCGCCGAAGGGGCGTGTAAATATAAAAGCGATCCAGAAAAGAAGAATCCGGTTGATTTTTGTATAATAATGCAGAAGAAGAACTATTACAATAACACCGGCAGTAATAGCA
>JBBSSR010000080.1:0-2464 GCA_038241955.1 Flavobacteriales bacterium
CAGCAGCAGGTATCCGTAGTCATAGCAGCAGTAACAGGTGTTGCCTTTCTGAGTGCGTATAGCTGGGTGAGGTAGCGAAAGTCAAACCCGGCCAGTTCCAAATGCTGCCGCGGCACAATTGTCTTCCTCTATGGGCTTAGTTTGTTTGCGTACGCTGCGGTTTTTGCGTAGCGCTGTATTGACTTGGGCATCGAAGCAGCAAGACCACCAAGTGCTATACCCACATCACCAGTTATGCCTTGGATAGAATTGTAAGCCCGTTGGATAATCTCTAGCAAATTGTTACATTAGTGAAAACATATATACTTATGCAGGAAGCAATATCACGTAACAGAGCCACCTGGAAGACCAGCTCAAAAGCAGGTGCTTGGAGTTACGTACATAATGCAGATAAGCGTATGTTGACGTATATCCGGTAATTAGCGATAATAGAAAAAAATGAATCAGCGAAAATTATATATAAGTCCATCCTTAATAGTACAAATGTCTATGGTTGAGGAAATTTCTAATGAAGATTTATTTATAAATTCCCTGGATATCCCTCGAATTAATACTTATGCAATTACATTTGATTATCTAATCCAATGTGGTGTAGATACTTTAGCAACAGGTTCATTAAAGGATTATGAGAGTTTCGTTTCTGATAATCATGAAAAAAAACTCTATAATTTTTTAAAAGAGAAAGCGATTAATCTATCTGAAAAGAAAATAGAAAGTGCATATAAATCAATAGAAGATATTTTTCAATACTACCTTCCAGAAAATTATTTTAAAGATGAGAAATACCAAGCATTGTGGAGTATAAAAACTCTTTTACAAGACATAATGATCGCTTCAAATACTGGAACATCTTTATTTCGAAAGGTTAGTACAATCACACAAGACTTAGAAAAATCAAAAGAACTATTACCTCTTGAACTTTACCACCCAATAAAACATTTGATAAAATCAATTTGTCAGGATACTGTTGATTTACCAAATACTAAGCGTTATTTGAACAATGAAGATTTTAAGCGATTCGAAAATGTATTTAAAGAAAAGACATTTTTGGATTATAAAATGGCACATTCAACGTTAGACAGTGAAGATATTAGCAAAAATACTGCCCTAGCAAATATTCAGAAAAACAGCATTAATCTGTATCGAAAGCACAGTGGGTTAATAAATATTAAAAAAAGCATTCTTACAACATTGTCTGTGACTCCTAAACTCGTTGATGTGACATTTGGTAAAATACCAGGGGCTGTTGCAGATTTAGCTACAAAATTATTATCAAATATTATTGATACCAATCGTAGGATTATTATTTATGACTACGAACCTATTTACAATGAAATGTTTCTCGAAAGGGTATTAATTCCAATGAAGGAAAAAATTAGGAAAGAGAGGGACGAAACCAAAAAAATAGAATAGCAACTCTCGCTAACACTGTGTATAGCAAATAGGGCGTTCAGTGGTTTACGAAAGTTTAGTGCTATTTACAAACACCGCCAAATCGTTGATTTGGCTTTTAAAAATGAATAAATCAAAAACAAAATACAACGTTTTGGCTCAGTGCAAACTTGAAAGCTCTACAGAAGACACAATTTCCAAAGATTCTAAAATTGAAACAACAGACGAAGAAATTGAAGGGTTTATGATTGTAAAATCAATTTTGAGGCAAAAAACAAAAGCCGACCTAATTGTTTACAGAGATGCTCAATCTTATTTTGCCATTTTACTTGACGACAATAATAGAAAACCTATTTGCAGACTATATTTAAACGGTGGGAAAAAGTACATCTGCACATTTGACGAGAATAAAAAGGAAACAAAGAGCGAAATTCAAACAATTGATGAGATTTTCGATTTTGCAGAAATACTAGAAAAAACAATTGCAAATCATGGTGGCTAAAAGGCCAACAGGTAACAACAGGTTTAAAAAATTGCGGGCGAAGTGCTTTCACTTCCTGCGCTTGATTTTAATTAATTTGGTGCTGGCTGACAGAACTTCTGCAAGTAAAACCGCAAATTCTTAAACCTGCAAACCGTTAAGCGTAAGGCCAAAATACGGTTTATTTTTAACACTCGATAAATTGATGAACGATATGAAAGCATTTGTACGCACAGACGCTATGAGCCAGGAAGTGCAGCTTATGGAAGTTCCTATACCCGAAATTCAGGCAGATGAAGTATTAATAAAAGTCGAAGCTTTTGGTGTGGGCATTCACGACAGGTATTTTATCCCAATGGACGTTAAATTTCCTTACGTAATTGGCTCTGAGGGAGCAGGAACCATTACAGAAAAGGGAGAACAAGTCACAGACTTTAGTGTTGGCGATAGGGTAATCTTTACTACCATTTTACAACCGCAGGGTGGTAGCTGGGCCAAATATGCCGTGGCAAAACAAGCAGTACTGATTCCGCTGCCAGACAATATGACTTTTGCACAAGGTGCGGCTATACCTGTTGCGGGTAAAACTGC
>JBBSSR010000081.1:0-2186 GCA_038241955.1 Flavobacteriales bacterium
AAGTGGTAAGGTATGCCATGGAGGAGCGTTTACGCAGTTCCCAAAAAACGATACTTTTTGAGGAGGTTTCTAAGATTTTGGATCAATCAACAGCTATAGCAAAGAACATTGTTGAACAATTGATAAAAGAAGAATACCTGGAATTGAGTAAAGTAAAATACGGAAGTTCATTTCAATATGAGTTAAGAGAAACAATTAAAGGAAGACGGTTTGGTATAACCCTGGCGAATCCGCCCATAACCCGTGAAAAAGCTGATCTATTATTGAAGGAATTAATAGAGCGTGCTGTTTCAATTAATGCAAATAAAGATTTTACGCATTATGTAGAGCGGTTAAGCACATTTGGTAGTTATTTAACATCTAATACCTTATTGGGCGATCTGGATGTTTTTTTCAAATTAACACGTAAGTACGAAGGAGAAGAATATAGGAAGAAATGTCAGCAACGTATTGAATTAGCGTTCGAAGGTGGTAGGGTTTTTCATAATTATGTGGAACAAATATACTGGCCGGAAAGAGAGGTTTTGCTTGCACTTAAAACACGGAAAAAGGGATTGAGTCTTCACGATGAAAACATTGATGAACTTTTCGGAAAGACGGAAAGTAAAGTTGTTTATGAATATGGAGATAATAAAGATAAGAAGTAGGGACAGGGAATTTCAATTAGAAGGCAGTCACGGGAATGATCTAAAAAAAGTAATATATTATTCCAAATACTCCAAACTTATTTTTGATAGCGATAGAAATAAAAATCAATAATAGCATAAATTAAAACCTTATGGATTTCGAAATTTACTGTGATGAAAGTGGTATTGAGGCCTTGATCGATAAAGACGCACATACTTATGTAGCTATTGGTGGAATATGGTTCCCTGCAGAACATAGGAAAAATTTTAAAGAAGGTATTTCAGCTATTAAGAAGAAATATAAAATCCGGGGAGAGCTGAAATGGAAGAAGTTATCACCTGCGTATTTTGATTTATACAAGGAAGTTATTGATTTTTTCTTTTTAGCAGGTTATATCCGGTTTAGGGTTATTTTGATAGAAGCATCGAAGGTTAATAATATGGAGTATAATAAGAAAGATGCAGAACTAGGCTTTTATAAATTTTATTTTCAACTGCTTCATCATTGGATTTATGATTTTAACCGGTATGACATTTTCCTGGATTTAAAAATAAATCGTGATAAGAGTCGCTTAAAGATCTTAGAGAATGTTTTGCGAAATGCAAATATTACATCAGAAATAAAACAGGTTCAAGGGCTTCCATCCGAAGAGTCTTTGGGAATCCAATTAGCTGATGTACTCACAGGTCTGGTAGCATCAAAAATGAATGAAGGTGTTAAGAGTTCTGCCAAGCTTGGCCTAATTCAATACGTTGAAGAGAAATATTTAAGTAAGCCGATAGCACCAACTGGAAAATGGGTAGAAAAATTCAATGTATTTCGTATCAATTTAAAAGGAGGTTGGTAATGGCGTACAAAAAAATTAAATCATATTTGTTTACAGAGATTCAATTGCGCCAAATTTGGATAGAAGAATACTGTATTGTTGATATATTCACTTTCGATTCTATTCAAGTAAAATTTTACTCTGAAATGTTTGAGCATTGTTTTTATGAGAGTGCCAATAGAAAGGCAAAAGACAAATCTATTCTGTCCTACAATAGATTGGAAAAAATTTACTGGATAAAAGATACTCTGCAAGATCCAACGGCTATTTTGAAACAGGGCTGGGATAAGAAAAATAAAAAGTATGATAATCAGCGAAGAGTGGCAATGGTAAGAGGAAATTATGTTGTTGTAATAAGCATTTATGCGTTAGGCAAAGCAAGATTTATTACAGCTTTTCAAATTGACAACGATAATAATTTAGAAGATTTTATGAGTGGTCCTGATTGGGCAAAATAAAAAAAACGCTGATTAACTGGTTCAGCGTTTAAGACCTTTGTAGGTTCCATACCTAGGGTAAAGAACAGGTCAAATATAAAGAAGAAATTTGAATTTAGTAAACAATAATCAAAATTTTTTGAAAAGTTTATAAATAAAAATGAAATAAATGTAAAAATAATTGTGCAATAAGTAAAATTTTATTGAAATAAATGGTTATTAATTTTTTTTAAGAAGTCCACAAGGTTTTCCACAAGAATGTGAATGAAAAGAAGTTTTAACCATTTAATTAATTG
>JBBSSR010000082.1:0-2111 GCA_038241955.1 Flavobacteriales bacterium
CAGGTTTTTTATAATTATCTCACGTACGTCCTCCTGCATTTTCTTAGAGAAAACAAATGTTTTCACCAGACTTTCTGCAACCGATTGTTCACTGGCATTTACCAATTTTACGACAGTGGTGATCGGTTCAAACTGTATCAGTTCTTTATATTGCATATTGTAATTCTTTAATTTTGGTATCTGAAAAATCGTAAAAGTAATTTATGCTTTTTGTTGGCCAAATTAATTTGTCCGATGTTTCTAATGGGTTCTCCCAAATAATTATTAATGAAGTGGATTTAGAAAATTCCTTAAGTAACTTTTGTGCATTTATTTCAAGTTTTGGCTCTAACAATATTCCTAAATTATAAATGGCTAAAATATCGTTTCCCTTATTATTTATTTTCGATTTCTGGCTTTCCAATAAATTCATGGTAAAATCAAAAACATCTATGCTTAAATACTGCAGACTTTCTAATGTATAAATATATTGAGCTATTTCTCTTCCTACATTAATTACAGGAATAGAGTGGTCTTGTATTTTGGAAATATAATCATTAAGATTTTGTTGGTTACATTTTAAAACATATAATTTAAACCTTTCAGAAGTCTGAGACAGTTCATTAATTATGCTTAAATCCATTCTGAAATTTTGATGTCATTAAATACAAAACACATTCATATTACCTTTTATAAGCTAACAGCATTAGAAAAATCCTTACTAATTATTTTAATTTTCTTTGATCAAACGCAGCAGTTTCCTAATAAAAAAAGAGTTCGCCAAATCTAATTAACTTTTAATAAAATATAGGATGATAATTGAAAACTATAATTATTTATTTAGAAAGATAATCACACCGGGATGAATATTATAATTAGTGACGGCGAAAAGCCGGGATTACTTTAACGTAAAAAAATGGGCGACAGAATTTTGAAACGGATTAAGGCTTTTGTGGAGACGTTTATTAATAGAATGACGGAATAGATTCTTCTGTTGAGAATTGTTCAATCTGTAGTAAAGTTGATAGTCAAATGAGGTGAATTCGTAAGTGAGCAAAAACAGCACCAAGACTCCCCTAACTTTATAGTCAACAACTACTTTTAATATTGCTGAAAACATCGACAAAAGACGCAACTTGAAATATGCAAACCAAGGAAATTATAAAACGCAATAATCAGATCTATAAAAAGTATCTAAAAGGAATTACAAGAGCTGAACTTGCAAGGGAGCACAATCTTTCAAGCGAAAGAATTCGCCAGATATGTAACCGGTTGAAAAAACAGTTATCGAAAAAATCACAAGCTCTTTAATCCTGCCATGAATGTTAGGTACCGCCTGGCGAATGAAGCCGCCAAAATAGATGAGTGCGAAATAAACTTCCATTTTAATCAAACGGCGGTATAATTAAAATCCCCTTTTTTTTTATTACTGTCCAAGTTTCAAGCGGAAGCAAATTTTAATTATGCCTTTTACGAATTCAATTTTTATTTAACTTCGTGTCGATGAGTTTTGTAAAATACTCAACACAAGTATGAATATAGGATACACACGTATTTCAACGAACGAACAGAAATTTGACTCACACTGAAATAACGATTTGAGTATAATATTCAATTATTTGACTCCTCTTCCTTTAATCACTTTTGCCATTCTAAACAGATCCAGGGTTTCCATAGTATCAGTCGCTTTGTGATCCTTTTTGTTTCGATAAAAAGAAGTTTCGATAATCATCGGTATTAACTACTTATGAATACAATTAAAATATAGGCAAATTTAGGTGTGCAGAGGATTTGGAAAGAATCATCGCGGTCTACATACTTGCTCGAAATCAACAGTAACCCTTTCTCATGACATTGGACTGGTAATAAACAAAGCCGCTTTTTATGAGATAAGGAAATACATTTCTAACCTGATTTAAAGAGCTAATACGATAAAAAGAAACATACATCTTACATACTTAAATATGAGTACATTTGTTAAATCAATTAACACTTTTACCCTGAATTTTCCCTTATATCAAATCGAAAAAACTCAATTTATGGTACCACAATTTCTGACATACCTACGAGTATTTAAAAGAAAGGCCAAGACAATTTATTTTTTAATGCTTTTTCTTTGTATGGTTTTTCAA
>JBBSSR010000083.1:0-2045 GCA_038241955.1 Flavobacteriales bacterium
AAAACCTCCAAGTGTTTGTGCGGTTGGTTTTGTGCGTGGGGAAACCCTGGAGTGTTTGGGCATCATGAAGACTTCTGTCCTCCGAATTGACACTCTAAATAATTTTGCTCCCGTCAAAGGCCCGGATGGAAAAGCATGGTAGTTTTGTATTATGTAAAACATTTGTACAATCTGTATTTAACCACCAACCCACAAAGACGATTAAATATTTCCCCATTCGTTCCGCATTTTTTGAGTATATTTTTCAAAACTCTTTGCATCTTCTTTAGAAAAGACACCTTTATATTTTTCGGATAATTTGAACTTTACAATATCAGGATTTTCCTTAAACACTTCTATGAGGTCGAGTTCTTCCAACGTATATAACAGTCTTAAGACTTTTTCATTTTTAACCTCTATGAGTAGAGTATTCTCTATGCATAGGAATGTTTTAAGGAAGAGATTTAAATTAGAAATAAAGGAACATCTACATATAATCTTTGAAATCTTCAAGAGGTTGGTCAAAATCGGGCTTCATTACGAACATCCCTTTTCCACTTCCAAAAATTGGTTTGTTTCTTTCAGAACTTTTTATGTTTTTGGTTTTAAGAAAGTCAATAAAATCTGCTACTTCTTTTTTTAAGTTTTCAAGAAGAGAAGCAAGCTTTTTATATAAAATAATATTATCCATTTTTATAGGAATGTTTCAATTTCAAAGAAATATCTAAATTCTGCTAAGAGGATTGTTTATCATTTAATGTCCAAATAAAAATATTTCATTTGGACAGCTAATTTACGATTTTTAGGTAATAGAAGTTTTACTTCAAAATAAGTAACTTTGGTATAAATAATTTAAGTTATGACAATAGAATCAATCAGAGAAAAATTGGTTAACTATTTAGAGGTGGCTGATGAAAAAAAACTGAAAGCCATTTATACTATGGTGGAAGACGAGATCAGTACAATTGAAAATGATTGGGAAGATGATTTTGAAAGGGAATTGAGCGATCGGAGTAAATCTTTTAATAACGGATCTGCAAAAACGTATTCATGGGAAGAAACAAAAATGGCGGCTGTTCAAAGAGTGAAATCTAAAGAATAATAATGGCTTATCAGCTTAAATTACACGAAAAGGCTTATGAAGAATATATTCAGGCATATGAATGGTATGAACAAAAACAGATTGGAATAGGAGAGAATTTTTCAATAAAAGTTGAAGAAAAATTATCACAAATAACTCAACATCCCCAATTTTACAGTAGAAAGCAGCATAATAATTTTAGAGAAGTAAAAGTTGAAAATTTCCCTTACATGATTGTCTATGAATTTTTTGAAAAGAAGAGAGCTCATACATATAGCTGCTATATTCCATTACAAAAAAAATCCGAAAAGTAAATATCGCAAGCTAAAATAATTAATAGACATTGAGTATTAGTTTTGTAAATCCACTTTACTTATAAAACAAAACTATCAATGAAAAATTAAAAAAAACAAAAAACCCCGGCCTCCTCAAAACAAACTCGCTCTGAAGAAAACCGGGGTTTTTTACAAAAAACTTCTAAAGAACTTACTTCAACTCCACACCTGCACTAATCCTCCTGTAGGCCATATAAAAGAACAGCGGGAAAATTAATAAAGTCAGCACCGTAGCTGTGGTCAAGCCACCGATTACGACAATCGCCAACGGTTTAGCAGTTTCCGAACCAATATCTGTACTAAGTGCTGCCGGTAACAATCCGATCGCTGCCATGAGCGCCGTCATAATTACCGGGCGTACCCTTGTTCTCAAACCGTCTTTGATCGCTTTCTCGAGGGATGATCTGCTCCGGTCAATTCGCTTTATTTCCTGTATATTTTTCTTAAATACGGAAATCAAAATGACCCCGTTTTGAATACAGATTCCAAATAAAGCAATAAATCCAATTCCGGCGGAAATACTGAAATTCGTTCCGGTAATCAGGAGCGCGAATATGCCCCCGATAATTGCGAAGGGAACATTGACTAATACGAGGGAAGCATCTTTGATATTGCCAAACATTACAAATAAAATAATGAAGATGATCAAC
>JBBSSR010000084.1:0-1860 GCA_038241955.1 Flavobacteriales bacterium
AAACTCGAAAAAAACATTTGATTACGGGGAATTCCTGTGATATGTTGCATTATTAAATATACAACTTTTCTTATTGTGATACAATTCTTTTAGTATATTTGAAAACAATAAACGGAAGTTTTTTCACAGACTGACGTTAGTGGTAATTTTAGATAAAGATTTCGGTAAAAACTCTATTTTCTTTTTTATAATTTTCGGGATACACTACATCAAAACCTTTTCTTGATAAAGAATTTTTATTAAACAGACATATTTGTACTGGAGGAACTGTTTCATAATAAGCTAAAAACCTCTGAATTGTTAAATTCTCATCCTCTTTTGGCGTTTCAAACTTAATACGTGGCATCTGAAATCTTTTAGCACTTATTTGAGATAATGAATCTACCCCCAAAATTTTTATAGCGGTATATTTTTCTATAAATTCATTGCTTTCTCCTTTAATAAACTCTAAAACTTGACAAACTGTTGTATCTGCGTCTAAAATTCCAGAAGGTTTCATTTTTCTTAACCATTTAATAAACTCTTCTTGATGATAAGGGTTTGCGTGCAAATCCCAACAATTTGAAATATCCGTACACACGGATTTAAAAACTACAAATCCAGACTTTTTTAAATTAGGCTTAACATTACCCCACCATATAGCTAATTCTAAATGATGATACCAAAAATAATAGCCTTCTCCTATCCAAGAATTTTCCCAATTACAAGGATATGGCCCATTATCCTCACATTCTGGATAATTACCCTTATCTACTAATGTTTGATATACTATATATTCAGATATTTCCAAGTCTTTAAGTTTTATTCTACAACAACATTTTCTTTTAAAGGAACGCTTAATGAAGTTAAATTCATTGTTGGTAAAATAAAAGGTTTTAAATTAGCTTGTACTGTAAGACTACTTATGAAAGACCTTAAATAAGGAAAAACAATTGCAATACTATTAGCAAAAAAATAGGACGGTATATCTTCAACTACTTTTATCTTTTCTGAAAAAACAAACTCTGCATTCATTGTACAAGTTACAAAACTTTTATCGACTCCTAATTCTTTTCCAAAAGCATAAAACTCAAATTTTAAAAAGAAAATTCTATCATTGGTATTAAATACACCACTTGGGTCAATTTTAATTGAGATATTTTCATCTACTATACTTTTTGAGTCAAAAGTGAAATTATCTACAGAGTATTTTTTAAATGAAAAGGTAGCTTGTTCCATTGTTCAATTATTATTTATTACTAAAAAAGAAGTCCGAAACATTGTTCGGACTTCTCTATATTAACATTTTGTTTTAAATCTAATTCGATTTCTTCGATTGAGAATGTATTCTCATAATAGTGATTCCAACTTTCCAATAGCTCTGTAACTTTAACGCTATTTTCTTTTTCAGAATACTTTTCATATTTTTTCCATTTTTCTTTTAAGACTTGCTCTGAAATATTATCAAAGAATCTGTCTATATAATCATTTTTCATAACTAAAACTATTTGTTATATAATACAATTTACAAAATTAATACCAAACTACAATGACAATGGCGAGAAACTATAATAATTAATTTTGTTTTAACGGTGTAAAGTAAGTGAAAAAAATAATTGAAAACAAAAAATTAAGATAAAATTAAAAACTACCACTAACAGCCGTTTGGCGAGATTGGGGTTTTAGTGGAATTACAGTTTTTTATCATATCTTCGTTTCGGCAGAAAATACTCTGCTTTAAAGTCCCCAACCTCGCCAAGCGCCAAGACGTCAGGCTGTGAAAAAACTCCTTTTTTTACTTTTTCAAGTATAAATAAGTAGTACTAGCCTTCTATAAACTGGTTTTAAAGAAGGCTGTTTTTTAAGCCGCAATATGCAACT
>JBBSSR010000085.1:0-1752 GCA_038241955.1 Flavobacteriales bacterium
TAAATATATCGAAGAAGGGGCGGAAGAAAATGTCGCGCAAAAGTTTGTATCAAAGTACATACCTTATTGGCCTGTGTATATTTTAGCAATCATATTGGGAGTTGTGGTTTCTTACGTATACTTAAAATTTCAAATTCCCGTATATGAAGCATCTGCTACACTTATTATAAAAGATGAGAAGAAAGGAAATGAAGAATCCAAATTGATGGAATTCCAGGATCCTATCTCTGCTAAAAAAATTGTTGAAAATGAGGTTGAAATCATTCAATCAAGAAGATTGATGAAGGATGTGGCCGAAAAGCTGGGCTTATATGCTCCGATTTCAGAAAAAGGGGATTATGTAAATACATCTGCCTATGTTTCTTTCCCATTGATAATCATCTCACCCAATCCCGATTCCATAATATCAACAGATAAGGAAGAAAAAATTGAAATATCTTATGATTCAATAAAAGAAGAAGTTATATTAAATGGAAGTGAAAGGCATAAGTTAAATCAGGTAGTAAAGACCAAAAATGGAAAATTAATTTTCCAACTAAATAAAAATTACCAAAAACCTACAAAGTCCTCTAATCAATTTTATTTCACTTTGGCAAGTCCTGCTACATTGGGAAATGGAATGCTTGGAGCATTAAAAGCTGAGCCGGCGAGCAAGCTCTCATCAATAATAAATCTATCTTTTAGAGATGAGGTTCCTAAGCGTGCTGAAGATATATTAGACCAATTGATTGATAGTTATCGTCAATTTGAAATAAACGAAAAAGACGCCTTAGCAAAAAATACACTAACCTTTGTTCAACAAAGATTAAATTTTATTGCGCATGATTTGGATTCAATTCAAAAAAAGGCACAACAGTTTAGGTCAGGAAGTGGTGCTGTGAATTTAGGCGTACAAGGCCAACAATATTTACAAAATGTAAGTGTAAACGATCAAAAACTAAGTGAAGTAAACACTCAAATTTCTGTTTTAAACCAAGTTGAAGATTTTGTTAAAAATCCGACCCACAAAGATGGAATAGTTCCATCAACTCTTGGTGTAAGTGACCCAATGTTATCCCAACTCATGGATAAGCTTTATCAATATGAATTAGATTATTCAAAATTGAACAGTACTGTTGGAGAAAATAATTCACAACTTTTAACCTTACGTGATCAAATAGAAAAAATAAGGCCTAATATTTTACAAAATATTCAAAGTCAACAACAAAGCTTACAAGCCGTAAGGAAAAATATAGCGACAACAAACAATCAATACAATGCTATTCTCCAGGCTGTTCCTCAAAAGGAACGTGAACTTTTAGACATTACCAGAGAAGAACAAATTAAAAGTAATATTTATTCTTTCCTTCTGCAGAAGAAAGAGGAAAGTGAAATTGCCTATGCTTCAACTGTCGTAAACAATAGAGTAGTTGATTTCGCACATGCGAGTCCCTATCCGGTGAGTCCAAAAAAATTGCTTATAACAGCAATTTTAGTTTTTTTGCTGCTTGGATTAAGTTTTGCAATTATTACTCTTAAAGAATCCTTTACCGGAAAGTTACTTTATCGTGATGAGGTCGAAGTAATTACAAGTATTCCAATATTAGGGGAGGTAGCGTTTGATAAAACAAAAAACAACATTGTAATAGAAAAAGGTAGAAGAAGTTTTATTGCAGAAGAATTTAGAAAATTACGTGTTTCTTTATCTTTTCTGGGAATTGATGCCAACCATAAAAAAATTCTGGTTACATCTAGTATATCCGGTGAAGGTAA
>JBBSSR010000086.1:0-1695 GCA_038241955.1 Flavobacteriales bacterium
ACGTTGTAGGCAACTGCTTAACACATCAATTAACAAAAGAAGTGAAACAAAAAAGAAGAGATTCAATATTAGCGGTAGAATCATTTAGAAAAAATTTTGACGAGTTCGTCAATTCTATCACATTGACATATAAAGCACTCAATGGAATAGTTGCTGAACAAGGTGTTTCAGAAAATACCAGGAATGTTGCCCAAGGTATATATTTAATAAAACTGGATTATTTTAATCTCCAAAAACAGCACTTGCAGTCCATAAAAGACAATTTGATTAAAGACGAGTTTTATGAGGTTGTTACTTCACTTGGTATAATAGAAACCCAAATTGAGTTATCAATTGAATCAACGCTTAAGGAATTAGAAGACGTAGATGATAAATGAAAAAGATTTTTTTATGAACAGACATTTTAATTAGACAGAAAGTTAAGCCATACCAAATGCATAAACTTTCTATATAATCTTATGACAACCCATTTCCAATGACATATTTTGATTTTGCAGACAAATATTTTGAAGCCCGGAAAGACATTTATGATGAAATAAAAATACTTTCCGAAAAAAGGAGAATTAATTTGTTTGACAGGTTGTTGACTGACAAGGACGAGATGAACTTCATGTCCTGGTTAAGTGAAATGAAATTTGGTTTGAGGTTGGACAGAACATTTCAAACTCTTTTGTACGAACATAATATCAACAACCAGACACCTGATTGGTTCGTTACCTCAAACGGGCAAAATATAATTTTTGAAGTAGTTAGAATTAATCGTCATGAACAGGAGCTTTTAACCAAGATAGACGAATTTAAAAATCCCCAAAATCAAGACGAGAATATTATTGCCACCGTAAAGAATTCGGGAGTTTTGGATGGTAAATATTTCTATGGCAACATTGATAAAATCGGTAAAAAAGAGATTGCTTATAGAGAAATTCTTCAAAAGAAAAACTATTCGTTCGTTATTTGTGTTGACAGTTCCGAAATAGAGCTTTTCACATTTTATAATGATTTTTACGATTTTTTTATCGCTGATGGAAAACATGGTTACTTTAATAGAAATCCTTCCTTCGGGAAACATGTAAGTGCTATTTTTGTGCAAGTTCCATTTGACGGTTATAAAATAATGCTAAATGCAAATTGTGACAATAAGTTAAATGAACAAAACCTAAATGCAATTAGGAAAATGTGCGACTAATGCCTACAACAAGCGCATTGGCAATAGCAGGGCTGACGTGCATTTCATCGACTTCTGTTCGCTATTCATCAGCAGTTACGGCTGAAAATTCTTTGATGAACTTTTGTACATATTCTGTACTTTTAGTTCTTTATTGATCTATGGTTCCGGGCTGACGAATTTCTAATCCCCTGCCATCGCCAATGCGTACCGTTGTATGCAACCAAAAATTGACACCCTACTCTAATTTAAATAGAAAATATTAATAATGATTTTGCAGTGGTTTGACCTATTTGCTCTGATACTAAAAATAATTTTTTTATCGACAATTTATGCTTCCATAATACTGCTGTTACTTTTTCTTATTTCCAAAAAAACACAAAATAAATGGTTGGTAAAAAGGATGATGTAACCAGTAACGAACGATGTATAGTTTCGGCAATTAACGATGTACAGTTTCGGTAAATAAGGATGTACAATGTTTTCGATAAAAAAAGAGCATGATGTGATTCGAAGTTAAGTGGTTTTTG
>JBBSSR010000087.1:0-1548 GCA_038241955.1 Flavobacteriales bacterium
AGTGGTTCATGCCCTCCGATAAAACCTACATCTAACTCAATATTTTTCTTTTTCATAAAGGATAATATTTATTGAAAGCTTAATAGCAGAATATGAAAGTAGCCGGCACTTGCTTAAAGCATCATCTTTTTTGAAGTACTTTTTAGTGTGTCACATTAAGTTTTAAATTTCCTCCCAATCCTTGCCTGATAATTCTCATTAAAGTCGAAAGTCTGATATCGCTTGCATTATTTTCAATTCTTGAAATGTAGGATTTCGTTGTCCCACATTTTTCGGCAAGTTGTTCCTGAGTCAGACCTTGTTCTTTCCGTAGCTCTTGAATCATTACCCCCAATTTAAAGGCTTCAAATTCTTCTTCATATTGCTCTCTGTCTACTGTCCCTCTTTTACCGTATTGCTCATCTAAATGCGCAGAAAAAGAAGTCAATTTTTTATTTATAGGTTTGTTGCTCATCGAAATATTGTTTTTTTAGTTTTTCTGCTAATTCTAATTCATTCTTTGGGGTTTTTTGTGTTTTCTTCTGAAATCCATTAACTAATACAATCATATTTCCTTTGTCAAAAAAGCTGAAAACTCTGAAAATGTCTGAACCAACCTCTACCCGTATTTCAAAAATTCCTGTCGAGTTGGTCATATGGTCAAAGTACTTTTTAGGAACTTTTTCAATTGTTGCTATCAGTTGTAAAGTCCAGTTAAACTTCTTTTTAACCTGCGGGCTTAATTTTTCGAAAAAGTCCAAATAATGGTTTTCGTAAAAATATATTTCCCTAATAAAATTTTCATTCATTAGCTAATTTTTACTTTCTGTTCATCTGTAAAGTTAGCTAATTAGATAACAAGTCACAAGTTTTTCCCAGGAATTTTGTTGTGTAGGCAATAGTTTTGTGAGGATTGTTATTTAATGTTCAATAGTTTACGGATTTGTGTAGATGTGATTTTAAGAATTTATTTGCCTGCAAGTAGTGGTCCAGGCTTATTGTATTCAAATTCCATTTTGATTTGGTTGCCCGACCCTTTTTTAAAAGTAAATTTTTGTTATACGTTAAATCCGTTTCAAATATATTCAATTTAAAAGTGTCAGCAATAATTCGTATTAATTCTTTAAACCTCATTAATCTTACCCTATCTTTATTTACAATCATATTTTGGCGACTGCATAAATAATCCCGATTTTTATCAAGCATCAAATACGGATTTAAAGTACTGTAAAATAGATAATATAAACTATGTTTAAGAAACTTGTTGGTATAGAGCCATTGGAACTGATCCCTTCAGCAAATAAAAAACTGGAATCTTTTGCAGAAACGCTCATTTTACATGAGGACCAACCCTCTGGTGCTGCAGAAATTGTGGAACGAATTGGCGACGCCGACGGTGTATTAGTAAGTCACCGAAGTACTTTGGGGCGCGACATCTTAGAGCAATGTCGCAACATCAAATATATTGGAATGTGCTGTAGCCTGTACTCCCCGGAAAGCGCTAACGTGGATATTCATTATGCCAATTCGCGCGGTATAACTGTTAAGGGTGTTCGTGATTATGGCGAT